>NZ_CP128606.1:0-600000 GCF_051132405.1 Tabrizicola sp. M-4 | reverse complement strand
GCCGGAGCGACCTGACCCGGATGGATCAAAAGCTTTCCGCCGAAGCCCATCTCCACCGCGTGGGCGCAGTCGCGCCGCAACTGTTCGGCATCGTTCACCGCCGTCGTGACCCCGTCCAGCGGTGCGGCGATCCCGGCAAGGCGCGCGGCCAGCACGATCCGTGACCGGGCATGCAACAGCGCCATCGGGCTGTGCGCGGTCCCCAGATCGGCGGCGAAGTCGATGGAACCGAAGGCGAGTTGCTGGCTTTCCGAGGCAATCTCCTCGACGCGGCCCAGCCCTTTCGCGGTTTCGACAAGCGCGATCACGGGCAGGCCTGTCCTTTCGCGAAGACGGGCCACCGCCGACGCGGACTCGGCCTTCGGCAGGACGAGGGCCGTCAGGGGCAGGCGGCAAGCAAGATCCAGATCCGCCGCATGTTCGGGGTCGCCTTCGGCATTGATCCGCAGGCAGAGGGTCGTGGCTGGCGCGAGGTCTGACACGACGGCAAGAAGCGCGGCCCGTGCCTCTGCCTTTCGGTCACGCGCAACCGCATCCTCCAGATCGGCCAGAACGGCATCGACCCCGCTGGCCGCAGCCTTCACCACTCGGTCCGGTCTGTCCGCCGGAACGAAAAGGGGAAATGAAATCGCCTGACCCATGCGCCACCATCCGCATCCCTGCCCAGCCGCAATTGAGCCTGAAACGGTGTCATGGTGAAATAGAAGATGCCTATCGGGACTATAGGCCCGGCCCGGATGTGCAGCGCGCCTATTCCGCTGGTTCCCCCGGCGCAGGCGGCATCAGGAAATGTCCGGTTCCCTGCGCGAAGAGACGCGCGCGGTTGTCTTGCCATGCCTCCACATGCACCGATGCATAGCGGCGGCCCGACCGGTTCACCCGCGCCCGGGCATAGGCATCGCGGGGAAGGCCGGTGCGCAGGTAATCCACTGTGAAATCGATGGTCTTCGGCAGGCGCAGCGGCATGTCCGCGATGGCGGCGGGGTCGAGTTGCCCTGCCTCCATCTCTTCCCACAGGATCGACCATGACAGTTCGATGATCGCCGCCACTTCAAGGAAGGCCGCCGTCACCCCGCCATGCAGCGCGGGCAGCGCGGGGTTGCCGATCAGCTTTTCGTCGAAGGGCAGGATCGCCGTCAGTTCATCCCCCCTGCGGTCGAACTGGATGCCCAGATACTGGATATAGGGCACGCCCGACAGCAGCGCCTTCAACGCGGCGTCGCGGCGCTGTTTCACGACCTGCACGGGTTCGGGTTTCGCGCGGGTCATTTCACACCCTTAGGACGATCCAGCGTGAAGGCCCCCGTCGCCGCAGCCACGGGGCGCGAGCCGTCCTCGTCCGTGGCGGTCACACGCACGAAGGCGACGGAGCGGGTGACATGATAGCACTCCGCCCGCGCGGTGATCGCCTGCCCCGGCGTGGCCGCGCGGAAATAGTCGATCCGCAGGTCCAGCGTCGCGGTCGAGACGGGCGCCGCCGGGTGGCACATCACCGCCGCCCCGCTGGCCGTATCCATCAGCGCCGAGACGGCCCCGCCATGCAGCACGCCCGTGGCCGGATCGCCGACGAAACGCGCGTCATAGGGCATGGACATCACCACCTGCCCCGCGCCAAGGCTTTCCAGACGCATCCCCAGCGCGCGGGAATGGGGGATCGCCTCGATGAACCGCCGCGCCAGCGCGACCACATCCTGTGCCGTAACGTCAGTCATTGCCAAACCTCATCGACCCCCATTAACCGCGCCCCGCCCAGAAAGCGCAACCCCTGCCCCGTGGCCAAGGCCCGCTTCCCCGGCGTCACGCGTTGCGCCGATGCCCCCTTCGTCCTATGCTTCCGCGCGAGGAGAAATGCGATGTCCGACACCCGCCTCAGCTTCAAGGAGATGTGCGCGAAGTTCGACGTGACGCCGCGCACGCTGCGCTATTACGAATACATCGAACTGCTTCAGCCCGAGAAGGAGGGCCGCGCCCGTTTCTACGGCCCGCGCGAAGTGGCGCGCATGACGCTGATCCTGCGCGGCCGCCGTTTCGGCTTTTCTCTGGAGGAGATCCGGCAGTGGCTGCTGATCTATCGCCAGAAGGGGACGCGCACCCAGCTTGAGGCATGGCTGCAACTGGCCGATCGCCAATTGGGCGCGCTGGAACGGCAGATCGAGGATCTGCAGGCCGCGCGTGCCGACCTGCAGGCCCTGCGCGAAACCGCGCGCGAGGAACTGGCAAAACTTCCTTCCGAATAGTGCCACCGCGGGATGCGGTCCCACGCAGGGGCGCGAGAAGGGAAGGACAATTCACGATTAACGTGGTAGAGTTTGGGTGTGTTTGAATGTCAGGGCGATTCCCGATGCACCATCTGCTTCGCAGCAAAGGACCACGCGGTTACGGCGCCTTGATGCTTTTCCTCGTGGTCTATCTGGCGGCGCTGGCCCTGATCCTTGCGCCGGAGGGCAGCCTGTCCTCGGCCCCGGCGACTGCCGTCCTCAGCGTCGACTGACGGCCCGTTTCATCCCCGCCTTCGCAGGCCCGCCCAAGTTGGCGGGCTTTTTGCATGGCTGTTCCGTGACGCGACGCGGCCCCGATCCGTGACGCCACGTTACGTTTACGTTCACGTCAACTTCTCTGGTAAGGTTCGGCAACGCCACCAGATTCCGTGCATCACACGCTGCCAGACAGGTGCCTGAATGAATGCCAAGGACGAACTTCTGACGATCCGCGAGATGTGCGAGGCCTTCGATGTGACCCCGCGCACCCTGCGTTTCTATGAGGCGAAGGAATTGCTGGCCCCGCTCCGCCGGGGGACCGCCCGGCTTTACACCTATCGCGACCGCGCGCGGCTGAAGCTGATCCTGCGCGGCAAGCGGTTCGGCTTCTCGCTGGAGGATATCCGCCAGCTTCTGGACATGTACGACCGCGAGGGACGCCAGCAGGAGGCGCAGTTGCGCCGCACCTATGAGGTGGCGGCAGAGCGGCTGGCCCAGATGGAACGCCAACGCGCCGAACTGGACGAGGCGATTGCCGAATTGAAGGAACAGATGGACTGGGGGGCCGGCGTCCTTGCCGCCTTCCGCAAGGCCGCCGAATAAGGAGGAGAGAGACGATGCCCAGCTATACCGCCCCCGTGAAGGACATGCAGTTCGTGCTGCACGACGTGCTGCAGGTCTCGGCCTCCGACATTCCGGGCTATGCCGATCTGGATGCAGGCTTCACCGCCGCCGTTCTGGAAGAGGCGGGCAAGCTCGCCTCGGACGTACTGGCCCCGCTGAATGCGGTGGGGGACCGCGAAGGCTGCCGTCTGGAGAATGGCGTGGTGCGCACGCCCACCGGGTTCAAGGCGGCCTTCGAGCAGTTGAAGGAAGGCGGCTGGACGGCGCTGGACTGCGACCCCGAATACGGCGGGCAGGGCCTGCCCTATGTGATGGGCACGGCGGTGGGCGAGATCTTCGTCGCGGCGAACATGGCGCTGAACATGTATCAGGGCCTGACCCATGGCGCCTATTCGGCGATCCACGCGCATGGCACAGCGGAGCAGAAGGCGACCTATCTGCCCAAGATGGTGTCCTGCGACTGGACCGGGACGATGAACCTGACCGAACCGCATTGCGGCACGGATCTGGGCCTGATGCGCACGAAGGCCGAACCGCAGGCGGATGGCAGCTATCGCATCACCGGGCAGAAGATCTTCATCTCGGCCGGGGAACATGACATGGCCGAAAACATCATCCACCTCGTACTGGCCAAGGCGCCGGGCGGGGGTGAGGGGACGAAGGGCATCTCTCTGTTCATCGTGCCGAAGTTCCTTGTGAATGCCGACGGGTCGCTGGGGCAGCGCAATGCGCTGTCGGTCGGCAAGATCGAAGAGAAGATGGGCATTCACGGAAATGCCACCTGCGTGATGAACTATGACGGCGCGACCGGCTATCTGCTGGGCGAGTTGCACAAGGGCATGCGCGCCATGTTCACCATGATGAACGAGGCACGCATCGGTGTGGGCGTGCAGGGCTATGCGGTGGCCGAGGCCGCCTATCAGAACGCGCTGGCCTATGCGAAGGACCGGTTGCAGGGCCGCGACGTGACAGGGGTGAAGAACCCGGAAGGACCGGCCGATCCGCTGATCGTGCATCCCGACATCCGCCGCAACCTGATGGATCAGAAGAGCTTCGTCGAAGGGGCCCGCGCCTTCACCTTCTGGGGCGCGTCGCTGATCGACCGGGCGCATCGCACGGGAGATGCGGGGGCGGAGGGGCTGATTTCCCTGCTCACCCCTGTCATCAAGGGCTTCCAGACCGACAAGGGCTTCGATGTCGCGGTGGCTGCGCAGCAGGTCTATGGCGGGCATGGCTATATCGAGGAATGGGGCATGTCCCAATTCGCCCGCGATGCCCGGATCGCCATGATCTACGAGGGTGCGAACGGGATTCAGGCGCTCGACCTTGTCGCACGGAAACTGGCGGCGGATGGCGGCAAGCATGTCATGGCCTTCTTCGAGATCGTGAAGGGGTTCCTGAAGGAGAACGAAGGGGATGATCGGCTGAAGGCTGGGTTCCTTGATCCGCTGAAGGCGGCGTCGAAGGCGATGCAGGGGGCGGGGATGTATTTCATGCAGAATGGCATGAAGAACCCGAATGCCGCGCTGTCGGGCAGCTATGATTTCATGCATCTGATGGGCCATGTCTGCCTTGGGCTGATGTGGGCGAAGATGGCCAAGGCGGCCTATGCCGCCCTTGATGCGGGCGCGGCGGACCGCGACTTCTACGAGGCCAAGATCGCCACGGGCCGCTATTACATGGCCCGTCAATTGCCCGCTTGCGCGCTGCATCTGGCGCGGATCGAAAGCGGGGCGGAGCCGGTGATGGCGCTGCGCGCGGAGGCGTTCTAAGCTTTCGGGGCGCGGACGAATTTTCTGCGAAAATTCGCGCCCCGACCCCAGCGCTGGAGAGAGAGATGCCCAAACGTTTCCGCCTGACCCGCCGCTTCCCGGTCGCCATGACCGAAGACGGCTATCGCAAGCTGAAACGCTTTGCGCAGGAGGCCGGGTTGGACGAAGGCGAGGCGCTCTCTTTCCTGTTCGAGAATTTCGACAGCGTGACGGACAAGGACAACCTGACCCACCGCCTGCGCCTGTTCAATTCGGAACTGGACGACAGGAAGCGGTAGAGCGGGCGGAAAGGGAGGAAGGGGGTATTTGGGCCGAGACGAAGACAGGACCGCACGCCGCATCCTGGGCCTACGGCTTGGCTATCCTCGGGGCAGGATGCGGCGCTTCGTCCCGGGCGGTCATCGGCTCCCCAGCCTGTACCGCGCGGAAAGGATGACGGGCAAAGATGAAGAAAGCGTTGCTTCGTCTTGGTCCAAATACCCTCGGGGTCCGGGGGTGAAGCCCCCGGGTGGTGGGGCCGGGAGGAACGGATGGGAATGAAGCTTTATTGTTTCGGTGAAAGCGGGAACGCCTACAAATGTGCGCTGGCCCTGACTCTGACGGGGTTGGAATGGGAGCCTGTCTTCGTAGATTTCTTCGGGGGCGAGGCGCGGGGCGAGGCCTTCCGTGCCCTCAACCCGATGGGAGAGGTTCCGGTGCTGGTGGATGGCGAGGTGACGCTTTCGCAGTCCGGCGTGATCCTCGACTACATCAGTTCCAAGACCGGCCAACTGGGCGGGCGGGCGGCAGCAGAGCGGCGCGAGGTGCTGCGCTGGCTGTTCTGGGACAATCACAAGCTTTCCACGCAAGTGGGAACCTGCCGGTTCCTTGCCAATTTCCTCCCCCCTGAAAAGCGGCCCGAAGGGGTGATCCCTTTCCTGCAGGGGCGGCTGAAAGCGGCCTACAGGGTGCTGGATGACCACCTCGCCGCGCGCGACTGGATCGTGGGGGATGCCCCCACCATCGCTGACCTGTCCTGCTGTTCCTACCTCTACTACCCCGAACCCTTCGGCTTCGACCGCAAGGACTGGCCCCATATCTCGCGCTGGCTCGACGGCATCGCCGCCCTGCCCGGCTGGAAACACCCCTACGACATGATGCCCGGCAACCCCTCTGAGCGGGCATGAAGGAGACGACGATGACCGACGCCTATATCTACGACGCCATCCGCACCCCCCGCGGCAAGGGCCGCCCCGACGGCGCCTTGCACGAGGTGACCTCCGTCACCCTCTCCGCCCGCATCCTCGACGCGCTTGCGGAACGCAACGGCCTGTCGGGCCACGCGGTCGAAGACGTCATCTGGGGCAACGTCACGCAGGTCGGCGAACAGGGCGGCTGCCTCGCCCGCTCCGCCGTCCTCGCCTCCGGCCTCGACCAGTCCATCCCCGGCCTCGCCATCAACCGCTTCTGCGCGTCGGGCATGGAAGCCGTGAACCTCGCCGCCAATCAGGTGAAGGGGGGCGCGGGCAGCGCCTATATCGCGGGCGGGGTGGAGATGATGGGGCGTGTGGCGATGGGCAGCGACGGCGCGGCCATCGCCGTGGACCCTTCGCTCGCCATGAAGACCTACTTCGTCCCGCAAGGGATCAGCGCGGACATCATCGCCACCGAATACGGCTTCACCCGCGATCAGGCCGACGCGCTGGCCGTCGAATCCCAGCGCCGCGCGGCGGAGGCGTGGAAGGCAGGCCGCTTCGCCAATTCCGTCGTGCCCGTGAAGGACCAGAACGGCCTGACCATCCTCGCCCATGACGAATACATGCGACCGGGGACCGACATGCAGGCCCTCGGCGCGCTGAAACCCAGCTTCAAGGAAATGGGCGAGGCGATGCCCGGCTTCGACAAGCTGGCGCTGATGAAATACCCCCATCTCGAACGCATCGAACACATCCACCACGCCGGCAACTCCTCCGGCATCGTGGATGGCGCCGCCGCCATCCTCATCGGCAATGCCGAGTTCGGCCGCGCGCACGGCCTCAAACCCCGCGCCCGCATCCGCGCCACGGCCAAGATCGGCACTGATCCCACCATCATGCTGACGGGTCCCGTCCCGGTGACGGAAAAGATCCTCCGCGACTCCGGCATGTCCATCGCCGACATCGACCTCTTCGAAGTGAACGAGGCCTTCGCCTCCGTCGTCCTGCGCTTCATGCAGGCCTTCGAGGTGGACCCGGCCAAGGTGAACCCCAACGGCGGCTCCATCGCCATGGGCCACCCGCTGGGGGCAACCGGCGCCATCATCATCGGCACCCTGCTCGATGAACTCGAACGCACCGGCAAATCCACCGGCCTCGCCACGCTCTGCATCGCCTCCGGCATGGGCGCCGCCACCATCATCGAGCGTGTGTGATGCCCAAGCTCGACCTCGCCACCGTCCCGGTCAAGACCGGCTCCATCTACCCCGCGCCCTTCGCGGCGATGATGGCGGGCCGCAGCTCCCTGCGGCTGGGCGAGGCCGGGGGCCTGACCCATTTCGGCGTCAACCTCGTCACGCTGGAACCGGGGGCGCTCTCCTCCCTCCGCCACTGGCACGCGATGGAGGACGAATTCGTCATGGTCACCAAGGGCGTTCTGACCATGATCACCGACGCAGGCGCCGAACCCATGCACCCCGGCGACTGCGCCGCCTTTCCGGCGGGCAGCACCGACGGCCATCACTTCGTCAACCGCAGCGACGCGCCCGCCGAATTCCTGGTGATCGGCACCAAGGCCCCGCGCGAAGTCGGCACCTATTCCGACGTCGACCTCGTCGTCACCATCGAAGGCCGCAGCGCCACCTTCACCCGCAAGGACGGCACGCCCTACACCCCCACCGACACACCGCCTGCCATGCAATCACCGCAGGGCCGCGCCAACCGCAAACTCACCCCGCCCGCATGGGCGACCGAGAACCCCACCCACCCCATCCTCGGCCCCGGTCCGGGCGAATACAGCTACCAACTCCTCTCCGACCCCGGCGGCCTCACCCAATTCGGCTGCTTCCTCGAAGAACTCCGCCCCGGCTCCCGCTCCGGCCACCGCCACTGGCATGAGAACGAGGACGAAATGGTGATCCTGCTGACAGGCCACCTCACCCTCGTCGAAGACTCTGAGTCCCCGCTCCAAGCAGGCGACGTCGCCGCATGGCCCGCAGGCCACCCCGTGGGCCACCGCCTCGACAACCGCGGCGACCAACCCGCCCGCTATCTCGTCATCGGCACCCGCCGCCAGACAGACCGCATCCATTACACCGACCACGACCTGATCACGGAAAAGGACGGCCCCGCGCGCCGCTACCTCCACCGCGACGGCACCCCTTACGGAGACAGCAAATGACCGACTTCACCTATGCCGTGGACGCAGACGGCGTCGCCACCATCACCTGGGACGTCAAGGCGAAGTCCATGAACGTCATGTCCACCGCAGGCTTCGAACTGCTGGACAGCCTGATCGACAAGGCCCTCGCCGACCCCGCCGTCAAGGGCGTGATCCTGACCTCCGGAAAGAAGGACTTCGCCGGAGGCATGGACCTCAACGTCATCGCCCAGATGCGGGCGGGCGGCGCGCAGGCGATCTTCGACGGCGTCATGCAGATGCACCACGTCCTGCGCAAGATCGAACGCGCGGGCATGGACCCCAAGACGAAGAAGGGCGGCAAGCCCATCGTCGCCGCCCTCCCCGGCACGGCCCTCGGGATCGGCTACGAACTGCCCCTCTCCTGCCACCGCATCATCGCCGCCGACAACTCGAAGGCAAAGATCGGCCTGCCGGAAATCATGGTCGGCATCTTCCCCGGCGCGGGCGGCACCACCCGCCTCGTCCGCAAACTCGGCGCCATGATGGCCGCGCCCTTCCTGCTGGAAGGCAAGCTCTCCGACCCGAAATCCGCCAAGGCCGCAGGGCTGGTGGACGAAGTCGTCGCGCCCGAAGACCTGCTGGCCCGCGCCAAGGAATGGGTGCTGACCGCGAAAGACGCCGACCTCGTCAAACCTTGGGACGACAAGGGCTACAAGATGCCCGGCGGCGCCCCCTACCACCCCGCAGGCTTCATGACCTTCGTCGGCGCCTCTGCCATGATCATGGGCAAGACGATGGGCGTCTACCCCGCCGCCCGCGCCCTCCTCTCCGCCGCCTATGAAGGCGCGCTCGTCCCCTTCGACACCGCGCTCAAGATCGAGGCGCGCTGGTTCACCTCCGTCCTGATGAACCCCTCCTCCTCGGCCATGATCCGAAGCCTCTTCATCAACAAGGAGGCGCTGGAGAAAGGCGCGAACCGCCCCAAGGTGGCCGACCAGACCGTCCGCAAACTCGGCGTCATCGGCGCAGGCATGATGGGCGCGGGCATCGCCTATGTCTCCGCCAATGCAGGCATCGACGTCGTCCTGATCGACGCCTCGCAAGAGGCCGCCGACAGGGGCAAGTCCCACTCCGCCGACCTCCTCGACAAGGGGATGAAGCGCGGCAAGGTCACGCAGGCGAAGAAGGACGAAACCCTCGCCCGCATCACCGCAACCACCGACTACGCCGCGCTCAATGGCTGCGACCTGATCGTCGAAGCCGTCTTCGAAGACCCCAAGGTCAAAGCTGACGTCACCGCAAAGGTTGACGCCGCCACCGGCCCCGACACCATCTTCGCCACCAACACCTCCACCCTCCCCATCACCTCGCTGTCGAAAGCCAGCGCAAGACCCGCCAACTTCATCGGCATCCACTTCTTCTCCCCCGTGGACAAGATGAACCTGGTGGAGATCATCCGCGGCAAGGACACCTCCGACACCGCCGTCGCCAAGGCGCTCGACTACGTCCGCCAGATCAGGAAGACGCCCATCGTCGTCAACGACGCCCGCTTCTTCTACGCCAACCGCTGCATCATCCCCTATATCAACGAAGGGATCCGCATGGTCGCCGAAGGCGTCGAACCCGCGCTGGTGGAGAACGCCGCCAAACTCGTCGGCATGCCGCTCGGCCCCCTGCAACTGGTCGATGAAACCTCCATCGACCTCGGGGTGAAGATCGCCAAGGCAACCCGCGCCGCGATGGGCGACGCCTACCCCGACGGCGCGGTGGACGAGGTGCTGTTCTGGATGGCCGACAAGGGCCGCATGGGCAAGAAATCCAACGCTGGCTTCTACAGCTACGACGCCACCGGAAAACGCGAGGGCCTCTGGGACGGCCTTTCCACCCAATACCCCACCGCCGCGGAACAACCCGACCTGACCACCGTCCAGCACCGCCTTCTGATGGCGCAGGTTCTGGAGGCTGTCCGTGCGTTGGAGGACGGTGTCCTGACCGATATCCGCGAAGGCGATGTGGGCGCGATCCTCGGCTGGGGCTTCTCACCGTGGTCGGGCGGCCCCTTCTCATGGCTCGACATCATCGGGGCGGCGCGGGCGGTGGAGATCTGCGACCACCTCACCGCAGCCCATGGCGCGCGCTTCACGGCCCCGAAGATGCTGCGCGACATGGCGGCAAAGGGCGAAGGGTTCTACGCCCTGAGTTCGGGAACGAAGGCCGCCTGAGGCCCACGGCTGCCCGCCGCCGCCGCCGCCATCGCGGCATCCAGCGCGGCGCGGCGTCCCTCGGCGATCAGGCCCGCGACCAGCATCCGCGCCTCGCGCAGGCCAAGCGTCAGAAGATCCCCGCCGCGGAACATGTTCGCGGCGGCATTCCCTGTACCGCCACACCCCAGCAGCAGGCTCGGCCCGGCAAAGACGACCTGCGGATGGTCGAAATGCAGATGCACCAGTTCCACCTCGCGCGGCGGCAGACGCTTGGCCCCGTTCCAGCCGACAAGCGCCAGCGACGGCACCATCACGCAGGGCTCGCCGAAGTAATCTTCGGCCAGATCGCATTCCAGCATCACCATCTGCGCGGGCAGCAGTTCGACCGGATGGGCATTGCCCATGATCCCCGACGGAAGATGGACGGGCCAGAACACCGGAGGCACCCAGGCCGCCTGCGCCGACCGGTTCACCGCCCGCAGGGGCAGCACGCCGTTCTCATAGGTCAGGACGCCGTCGCCGGGCTCCAGATCGCCCGCCTCCACCCAGCCATCCGCCGTGGCAAGGACCTGCGATGCAGGCAATCCGTCCACCAGAATGGCCGGGACCCCTGCCCCATCCTGTGCTGCAACATTCGATTGAACCACCGGACCTGCCCCGTCTTCTTGGATCGACAGCAGGACAGATGACCGAGTCGTTTGTCGCCGAAAGGGCGAAAGACGGGCAAGGCCGCGCCGGATTGTGTCAGGATGTGGAACGGTTCTTGCAGAGGCCGCGCCCGGCTCAGACCGGATCGGGGTCGAATCCGTAACCGAAACGCGCAATATCCGCCGCACAGATCGTGGCCAGCCGCTGGGCATCCGCATCGCTGTAGTATCCGCGCCAATCCCGCGCCCTTTTCGACGCATTGGCCGGGGCAAGCGGCGTCAGCCGGAACCCGAGATGTGTCTCGAACGGGACCAGATCCTCCTCCAGCCGTTCCAGCCTTGCGTAAAGTGCGGGGCGCTCCCGCCCCTGCACATCGCGCAGATAGGCGGGATAGGGCCATGCCGCAAAGGCGGCCGCCGTGTGGGGATGGGCCAGAAAATCCGAAAAGCCCATCGCCTTGGCCAGCGTGACGGCGGGATGATCGAAATCCTGTCCGCGCAGCCAATGGTAATAGCTGACCATCCGGTCCCATGGATTGCGGATCAGCGTGACAAGGAACATCCTGTCCAGCTCTTCCGCCCCCAGCACCCCGTCCAAATCGGCCAGCGTGGAATGTTTCCACAGCCGCCCCTTGGCGGGCAGGTCCTTCAGCCGCCCCCGCCGCGCCCGCGCCTTGGGCGTGTCGCCGATCAGGATGTCGTCCTTCATCGCCCGCGCCTCCAGCGCGAGCGTCAGCGCGGTGCCCCCAGTCTTGGGGATATGGACGAAGACATAGCCGCGCCCGCGCGAAACGATCACCGCCACCCTCCGCAACAGCGGAATTTGGACACAAATTCCGCGTCGGAAAATGAACCCATTTTCCGTTGCGATTTCTGTGTGCAGAAATCGCCCCCCGGCATCAGTTCACCCGGTTGGGAAGATCGCGCCCCTCCAGATGGGCGATGAGGTTCTCGACCGCCATCATCCCCATGTTCTCGCGCACCTCCAGCGCCGCCGTCCCCAGATGGGGCAGCAGCGTCACGTTCTCCATCGCCATCAATTCCGCCGGAACCTTCGGCTCGAACTCATAGACATCCAAGCCCGCCCCGGCGATACGCCCCGCGGCCAGCGTGGCGATCAGCGCCGCCTCGTCCACCACATCGCCCCGCGCGATGTTGACGAAGATGCCCGTGGGCTTCATCGCCGCTAAGGCCGCAGCGTCGATCAGGTGATGGGTGGCCTTTCCCCCGGGCACGGCGACCACGACGAAATCCTGCGCCATCGCCTCGGCCATGGCCACCTGCCGCGCAGGGATCCCCGCATCTGCCACGGGCGACCGGTTGTGGAACACCACCTCCATCCCGAACCCGTAATGGCAGCGCCGCGCGATGGCCTTGCCGATGCGCCCCATGCCGATGATCCCCACCGACTTGCCGCTGACATGGGTGCCCAGCATCTGCGTCGGCCCCCAGCCGACCCAGTTCCCCGCGCGCAGGATGCGCTCCCCCTCGCCCAGCCGCCGCGCCGTCATCAGGATCAGCGACAGCGCGATATCCGCCGTGGCATCCGTCACCGCGCCGGGCGTGTTGCTCACGGCGACGCCCGCCCTCGCGGCCGCCTCCACGTCGATATGGTTGTAGCCCACCCCGAAATTCGCAAGCAGCCTGCACCGCGGGCCGGGAACATCGGCAAAGACCTCGGCCGAGAAGCGGTCACCCAGCGTGGGCATCACCGCGTCGAAATCGCGCAGGGCGGCGCGCAACTCCTCGGCCGTCAAGACCCGCGCCTCTTCGGCGCGCGAGGTCACGTCGAACCGCGCCTCTGCGGCGGCCAGCACCCGCGCGGGCATCCGCCGCGTGATCAGCAGTTTCATCAGAACATCCTCCCCCCAGGCGGCACGTCCTGATCCGGCTGCAGCAGGACCACCTCCCCCTCTGCATCCGGAACGCCCAGCACCAGCACCTCGGACATGACCTTGCCGATCTGGCGGGGCGGGAAATTCACCACCCCCATCACCAGACGCCCGACCAGCCCCTCCGGGGTATAGTGCCGCGTGAGCTGTGCGGAAGAGCGTTTCTCGCCAATCTCCGGCCCGAAATCGACCCAGAGCTTGATCGCGGGCTTGCGCGCCTCGGGATAGGGTTCCGCCCGCACGACACGGCCCACGCGGATATCGACCTTCTGGAAGTCGTCATAGGTGATCGTCACTTGCCCAACTCCCGCCCACGCTCGGCCGCCGCCTTCACCGCCCGCGCCATCAACCCCGGCAGTTCCGGCATCAGGACAGCCAGCGCCGCCGCCGTCGTGCCACCCGGCGAGGTGACGTTGATGCGCAATTGCGCCGCGCTGTCCGCCGAACGATGCGCCAGTTCCCCCGCCCCGCAAACCGTGGCGCGGGCCAGTTGCATGGCAACCTCCGGCGACAGCCCCTCCGCCTCGCCCGCCGCCGCCATCGCCTCGATCAGATGGAACACATAGGCGGGGCCTGATCCGGAAACCGCGGTCACGGCGTCGATCTGATGCTCGCCGTCAAGGATGACCGTCTCGCCCACCGCCGCCATCAGGGCCACGGCCAGCGCCATGCCCTCGTCCGACACATGGGCATTGCGGCACAGCGCGGTGATCCCCCGGTTCACCATCGCGGGCGTGTTCGGCATGGTGCGCACGATGGGCGTGCGGTGTCCCAGCGCCGCCTCGAAGGCCGCGATCGTGGTGCCCGCCGCGATGGACAGAAACAGGGTGCCGCCATTGCCCAAGGCCTGTAGCACCGGCAATGCCGCCCCCATCATCTGCGGTTTCACCGCCAAGAGCGCCACGGCAGGTGCCCCCGGCACACCGTCATTCAGATGAACGCCACTGCCCCGCAGCCAATCCGACGGGTTGGGTTCGATCACCCAGACCGAAGCCGCAGGCACGCCCGCGCCCAGCCAGCCCGTCAGCAGGGCCGTCCCCATCTTTCCGCATCCCAGAAGTACCAGCCCGTCTTGGGCAACCCGCTCCAACGCCATCGCGCCCCCCCGTATCAACCGGGGGTCACGTTAGGCGCGCCCGTAGGCCTCGGCAATGGCGACCTTCATGGCATCCGCAGGCGCCCGGTTGCCCCAAGAGACAAGCTGGAAGGCCGGATAGAACCGCTCCGCCGCCTGCACGGCCGCGCCGATCAGGCGGTCGATCTGATCCGCCGTCGCATATTGCCCGCCCGAAAGCAGCAGGCCATGCCGCCAGACCATCAGCTTCTGCTCTTCCCAATAGGTGAAGGCCCCGGTCCAGACCAAATCGTTGCAGCGGTTCAGCACGTCGTAAAGCGCACCCATCCGCGCCTCCGGCGGCTCCATCTCGAAGGTGCAGATCAGGCGCAGCGTCTCATCCTGCGCGGACCAGGCAAGGGTCAGGCTGTAGGTCCGCCACTGCCCTTCCACCGCCATGGCGATCTGGTCATCGGTGACGCGGTCGAATTCCCAATCGTGATGCTCGGCAAGGGTTTCAACGATGTCGATCGGGTGAAGATCGTCGGTGGTGAGAAAATCTTCCGCAAGCGACATGACAAAAGCCTCATTATGATGCCCCCGAAGGGGATCATCCCCACAAGCGACTGGGCGACCTGCCAATTCCTGCGTTCGCCGATGTCGCCCTTACTAGATATGGTGAAGCACGAGGGAAAGTGTGTAAAGCGATTTCTGGGCAAATCTTCTGTGGACAAAAGCGGGCCATGACGACCGCTCAACCCAAGGGTGCAGACTTCATTCTGCCGTGCGCGTCTCACGCAGTGACCTGTCGCAATTCGCAGACCTGAAGGTTCGGCAAAGAAAAAGGGCGGCCCAAGGCCGCCCGCTTCCGCATCATCCGGAGAGGCCGATCACTCGGCCTTCTTCTTCCCCGCAGCCTTGGGCGCATCACCTGCCAGTTTCGCCTCCAGAACGGCCAGACGCGCCTCCAGCGCCGCGTTCTCCTCGCGGGCCTTCACGGCCATGGCGCGGACGGCGTCGAATTCCTCGCGCGTCACGAAATCGCGGTCGGCCATCCAGCGGTCGACCAGACCCTTCATCGCCGTCTCCGCCTCGGTCTTGGCGCCCTGCGCCACGCCCATGGCATTGGTCATCAGTTGCGACATGTCGTCGAAGAACTTGGATCGCGTCTGCATCGCGGCACTCCTTTTCCTTGCCCCCTATATGGCCCCCGCGCCTTCCGGGCACAAGCCTGCGCCCCTGCGGCATCACGCACAGGTCAGAACCCCGCGTCAGTATCGGGCGTCAGGCAACCCGCAGAAGGCATCCACCGGACTGTCGCCCTGCCATGGCGCGCGGCCCATCAGGCATTCCACCACCGCCGCCTGCATCGAAGGCATGGTGGCATAGGCATTCACCATGCAGGGCGCCCTCGGCGCATCGTACAGCAGATAGGGATAGCCGAAGGAAATCATCACCACCGGCACCTGATGCCAGACCCTCTGCATCGACGGGCCGAACCCGCCCATCACCCGCGCCCAATCAAGGAAGATGCGCCCGCGCGTCAGCAGCGTCTCTTCCCCGAAAAGATACAGCACCAGATCGCAGTCCGCCGGATCGATCCGCTCGCCCGCCCGGTGCAGCGTGACCTCGAACCCCTCGCGCGCCAGCATGTCGGGCAGGTCGAAGGCGAAGGGCGCGCGGTGCAGGGGTGACACGATCCCCCCCGAAACCAACAGCACCCGCCGCGTCCGTTCGGGCGACAGGGGCATCACGCCCTGCACATCCTTCACCAAGGTCGGCGCCCGCGCCGTTACCGCCCGCGCGGCACGGCGCGCGGCCTCCGTCCCCAAGGCCGCAGGGTCCAGTGCGGGTTGCCCCCGATGCAGGCCCAGCGCCGCCTTCAGGCCCAGCACCCGGATCAGCGCCGCCTCGTGCCGACGCGCCGATATCCGCCCCTCGGCCACGGCGCGGGCGATCAGGGCATGGTCCCCCTCGGGATCGTCCGAGAAAAGGATGACGTCGCAACCGTTCTCGATCACCTCGGGCAGCATGATCTCGCGCGGGGCCCATGCGCCGAAGCCCGCCATGGGCGTGGCATCCGACACGATCACCCCGTTGAACCCCAGCCTCTCGCGCAACAGACCCTCGTTCAGGGCGCGCGAAACGGAAGCCGGGCGGTACATCTCCACCCCCTCGGCCCCCATCGCGGCGGCAAAGGCGGGAAAGGCGATATGCGCCGACATCACCGACATCACGCCGCTGTCGATGGCCGCGCGATAAAGCCGCCCATGCGTCGTCTCCCACGCGTCCAGCGTCAGAGGGTTGATCGTCGTCACCAGATGCTGGTCGCGGTCGTCATGCCCCTCGCCCGGCCAGTGCTTCACCGTGGCGGCCACCCCCGCCGCCTGAAAGGCCGCGATCTGCGCCAGCGCGTGCCGCTCGATCCGGGCCACATCCGACCCGAACCCGCGCGTGGCCACAATGGGCGACCGGAAGGCCGCGTTGATGTCGATCACCGGCGTGAAGGACCAGTTGATCCCGATGGCCCGCGCCTCGGTCGCCATGATCGCGGAAATCTCGGTCGTGGCCGCCACATCATCCACGGCGGCAAGAGCAAGCGGGTTGGGCACCTCGGTCCCGAAGGCAAGGCTCATGCGCGAACCTTCCAGATCGGCGCTGACCAGCATCGGCAAGCGCACCGCATCCCGTGCCGCCGTCAGGAAATCCACCTCGGCCGTGGCATCGGGTCCGAAGAACCGCGTGATCCCCGCCGGTTGCAGCCGCGCCAGACGCGCCACCTCGCCGGGGTCCGCGCCCATGGAGATATGGACGAACAACTGCCCCACCCGTTCCTCGGGCGTCAGCCGGGCCAGTTCGGCGCGCACCCAATCCACACCCGCATCGTCCAGATGGAACGGTGCCTTGCGCAGATGATCGAACATGTCCCACCTCCCCGTGACCACCGACCCACCCTATCACGGCGCGGCAGCGGCGAAAGCCACACCGCACCTCACCCAACCGTCACCGCCCGACGGTTGACTTCCCGCCCCCTTCCCCGGAAAACCCCGCCAGCCGCCAGAGGACACCCCAGAGGAAGCCGCATGTCCCCCATTCCCTTCCCCGACCTCTCGCCCGAACTGTTCCGCATCGACATTGGCGGCATGTCATTCGCGCTGCGCTGGTATGCGCTGGCCTATATCGTGGGCCTCGTCGCGGGCTGGAAGCTGATGGCGCGGATGGTCTCCACACCCCGGCTCTGGCCGCAGGGCGCGCCGATGACGGCGGCGCAGGTCGAAAGCCTGCTGACCTGGGTCATCCTTGGCGTGGTGCTGGGCGGGCGGCTGGGCTTCGTGCTGTTCTACCAGCCCGGCTATTACCTTCAGTATCCCGGCCAGATCCTGAAGGTCTGGGAAGGCGGCATGTCCTTCCATGGCGGGTTCCTCGGCGTCGTCGCGGCAGGCATCTGGTTTTGCCGCAAGGAACGCATCCCGATGCTCTCGCTGGCCGATCTCATGGCCATCGTCGCCCCCATCGGCATCGGCCTTGGCCGCATCGCCAATTTCATCAATGCCGAACTCTGGGGCCGCCCCACGACCATGCCTTGGGCCGTGGCCTTCCCCGGCGAGGCCGCGCAGACCTGCCCCGGCGTCGTGGGCCTTTGCGGTCGCCACCCCTCGCAACTCTACGAGGCCGCGCTGGAAGGCGTGATCCTGTTGGCGGCGCTGCTCTACCTTGCCTACCGCAAGGGCTGGCTGGCCACCCCCGGCAGGCTGGCCGGACTGTTCTTCGCAGGTTACGGATCGGCGCGCTTCTTCGTGGAATTCTTCCGCCAGCCCGATGCGCAGTTCATCACCGAAGGCAACCCGCTGGGCCTTGCCCTGCAGATCGGCGGCTATGGTCTGACGATGGGGCAGATCCTTTCGCTGCCGATGATCGTGGCGGGCCTGTGGTTCATCACCCGCGCCCGCCCCGCATCGCCTGCCCCGGCATGACACCGCTCGCAGCCCTTCTGGCCGCGCGCATCCGCGCCTCTGGGCCGATGACGCTGGCCGAATACATGGCCGATTGCCTGCTGCACCCGGACCATGGCTATTACGCCACCCGCGATCCCTTCGGCGCGCGGGGCGATTTCACCACCGCGCCCGAGATCAGCCAGATGTTCGGCGAACTCATGGGCATCTGCCTTGCGCAAGGCTGGCTGGATCAGGGCAGCCCCGCCCCCTTCACCCTTGCCGAACTCGGCCCCGGACGCGGCACGCTGATGGCCGATATCCTGCGCGCCACCCGCGCCGTCCCCGGCTTTCACGCCGCCGCCCGCGTCACGCTGGTGGAGGCCTCCCCCAGCCTGCGCACCATCCAGCGCCGCACCTTGGGCGACCATCCGGTCAATTGGGCGGCCACCGCCGAAGATCTGCCCGAGGCGCCGCTCTTCCTCATCGCCAACGAATTCTTCGATGCCCTGCCCATCCGCCAGTTCACCCGGCAGGGCAGGGGCTGGGCCGAAACCGTCGTGGGCCTGACCGAGGGCCGGCTGACGCTGGGTCGCACCTGCCCCGCCCCCCTTGCTGCGCTGGAACACCGCCTGACCGACACGCCGGACGGCGGCATCGTGGAAACCTGCCCCGCCGCAGCTCCCATCATGGCGCGCATCGGTGCCATCATCGCCCGCCACGGTGGCGCGGCGCTGATCATCGACTATGGCGACTGGCGCGCGCGCGGGGATACGTTCCAGGCGCTGAAGGACCACCGTTTCGCCGATCCGCTGGCGGAACCCGGCGCGGCGGACCTGACCGCCCATGTCGATTTCGAGGCGCTGGCAAAGGCCGCCGCCCCCGCCCGCGCCAGCCGCATGGTGGAACAGGGCACCCTCCTGAACCGTCTCGGCATCGCCGCCCGTGCCGCGCGGCTTGCGCAATCCCTCTCTGGCCCCGCGCTGCAATCCCACCTTGCCGCGCATCACCGCTTGACCGACGCCCGGGAAATGGGTTCGCTGTTCAAGGCGCTGGCCATCCATCCCCCCGCCCTTTCGCCCCCGCCCGGATTTGACGCCCCAGATGCTTGAAAAGATCACCTCCGATGCGCTGGCCGTACCCCACGGCTTCTTCACCCGAAAGGGTGGGGCCTCTTCGGGCATCTTCGCGGGGCTGAACTGCGGCCCCGGATCGTCTGATCAAGCCGAGGTGGTGGCCATCAACCGCGCCCGCGTGGCCGAGGCGATGGGCGTTCCTGCCGATCATCTCCTCTCCATCCATCAGGTCCATTCCGCCGACGTGATCCATGTCACGGAACCCCTGACGGAACGCCCCCGCGCCGATGCCATGGTTACCGCCGTGCCGGGCCTCGCCCTTGGCGTTCTGACTGCGGATTGCCAACCCGTCCTCTTCGCCGATCCGGAGGCGCGCATCATCGGTGCCGCCCATGCCGGATGGCGCGGCACCCGCGACGGCGTGCTGGAGGCCACGGTCGATGCCATGGTCGCCTTGGGCGCGCGGCGCGAGAACATCGCCGCCGTCATCGGCCCCACCATCAGCCAATCCGCCTATGAAGTCGGCCCCGAATTCTTCGAGGCCTTCACCGATGACGACCGCGACAATGCCCGCTTCTTCATCGCGGGCCAGAACGGGCGCTATCTCTTCGACCTGCCCGCCTTCGGCCTGTCGCGCCTGCGTGCAGCAGGGGTTGGCCATGCCGAGTGGACGCGCCACTGCACCTATCGCGATTCGGAGCGATTCTTCTCCTACCGCCGCACCACCCATGCCGGAGAGGCCGATTACGGCCGCCTGATCTCGGCCATCCGGCTCTGATTGCGGCGACAATCCGGCAGACCGCCGCCATGGGATTGTCGCATTTGCGGAAACAATCCGCATGAACTGTCACGCAAAGCGAAACACGCTAACAATTTCAATATCTTGCACGTCATTAACGGGTCCGGCTTCATTGCCATAATCGGCAACAATCCCGCGCCTGCGGCCCGCATCTTTCCGCAACCTTGGCCAAAACCCTGCCGCAAAGCCCCGTCAGATTTGCCTTCAACAGGGCAGCATGGCCCGCATCGGACAAGGACGGAGAGGGACTATGAAGAAAGAACGCCGCTGGCTCAAATCCGCAATCGCCGCCAGCCTCGAACCGCAGCCCGCCCTGCCGTGGCAGCGCGCCACCCGCCGCCGCCCCGAGGCGCTGAAACCCGCAGCCCCCGCCCCGATGAAGCCCCGGGCCATCGCCGCACGCTGATCCGTCGGCACCCAAACGCAAAAGGCCGGGCACCCAGCCCGGCCTTTGCCATTCCGAAACCCCGGTTCAGGCCGTGCGCGCCAGCCGCGCCTCGAGCACATCGAAAGGCACGCCCGGCTGATCCTTGGCGCAGCGGATCACGAGGCTGGTCTTCACCGTCGCCACATTCTCGGCCTTCAGCAGTTCCCCGGTCAGGAAGCTCTGGAACGACGACAGGTCCGGCGCCACGCATTTCAGGATGAAGTCGATCTCGCCGTTCAGCATGTGGCATTCGCGGACCAGCGGCCAATTGCGGCAGCGCTCCTCGAAGGTCGAAAGGTCCGCCTCGGCCTGACTCTGCAACCGCACCATGGCAAAGACCTGCACCTCGAAGCCCAGTTCCCGCGCGTCGATATCGGCGTGATAGCCCTTGATGTAACCCGCCTCTTCCAGCGTCCGCACCCGCCGCAGGCAGGGCGGGGCCGAAATGCCCACGCGGCTTGCCAGTTCCACATTGGTCATCCGCCCATCCGCCTGCAACTCGGCAAGGATGTGACGGTCGATCGGGTCTAGCTTCGATCCGGCCATGGCGCTTTGGTCCCCTGTTCCGGTCTATGGTCGCATACCGGATTTCCGGCTAGATAGGCCTGCGACACCGTCCGCGCAATATTGTTTCAACATCAGGCAAGAAAAAACCGCCTCCGTTTCAAACAAACGGTCAAGAAACGCGCAAACCCGCCCTGCATCCCACGCCCTTCCCCCCGCCGCAGGCTTTGCCTATATCGTGGGGCCAACCGAAAGCGGGGGTTAAGATGGGCAACACGCGGCACACCAAGGTTCTGATCATCGGCTCGGGTCCGGCAGGCTATACCGCCGCCGTCTACGCCTCGCGCGCCATGCTGGAACCGATCCTCGTGCAGGGCCTGCAACCCGGCGGCCAACTCACCATCACCACCGAGGTGGAGAACTGGCCCGGCGACACCCATGTGCAGGGCCCCGACCTGATGGTCCGCATGGAGGAACACGCCCGCGCCATGGGGGCCGAGGTGATCACCGATTACATAACCTCGCTCGACCTGCAGAACCGCCCCTTCACCGCGCAATCCGACAGCGGCACGGTCTACACCGCCGATGCCGTGATCCTTGCCACCGGCGCGCAGGCCAAATGGCTTGGCCTGCCCTCGGAGGAAAAGTTCAAGGGCTTCGGCGTCTCCGCCTGTGCCACCTGCGACGGCTTCTTCTATCGCGGCAAGGAAGTGGTGGTCATCGGCGGCGGCAACACCGCGGTGGAAGAGGCGCTTTTCCTGACCAACTTCGCGACCAAGGTCACCGTGATCCATCGCCGCGACAGTTTCCGCGCGGAAAAGATCATGCAGGACCGCCTGTTCAAGAACCCCAAGGTCGAAGTCCTGTGGAACCACACCGTGGAAGAGGTGATCGGGGATGAAACGCCCCTCGGCGTCACCGCCGTCCGCGCCCGCGACGTGAACACGGGTGCGACGAAGGACATCCCCTGCGCAGGCTTCTTCGTGGCCATCGGCCATGCGCCCGCCTCCGAACTGGTCAAGGATCAGCTTGAACTGCACAATGGCGGTTATGTGAAGGTCGAACCGGGCACCACCCGCACCTCCATCCCCGGCGTCTTCGCGGCGGGCGACCTGACCGACCATGTCTACCGTCAGGCCGTCACCTCAGCCGGCATGGGCTGCATGGCGGCACTCGATGCCGAACGCTGGCTGTCGGGGCACTGAACCGGAAATTTCTGACGCAGAAATTTCGCCAGAATTTGACACAAATTCCGGCGCCGTTTTCTGCGTCAGAAACCGGCGCGGACCCTGCGTCAGGATCCGCTGACCCAAGCGAAGGGCGAGGCGCGAAACGCCCTCCACCATCTGGCCCCGCCTTCGGAACAGCGTTCCGGCACGCAAAGAAAGCGCGGCATTTCTGCCCTATTCATTCGCATTAACCCTTGTTTGCTGGAATTCCGTCCGCCAAAGGCGTAAAGCGCGCCGCGACAGGCGGGGCCGTTCCCGCCCAAGAACACCCACCAGAGGCCCGTTTCCGATGACGCTGTCCAACACCGCCCCGATCCCCGAACTCTACGTCTCGCATGAATCCGCCCAGAAGCTGAAGCACGAGGCGGGTAACCTGCCCTCCTGGGATCTGACCCCGCGCCAGATCTGCGATCTGGAACTGCTGATGAATGGCGGCTTCCACCCGCTCAAGGGTTTCCAGTCCGAAGCCGATTACAACGGCACCGTGGAAAACATGCGCACCGCCGACGGCATGCTCTGGCCGATCCCGGTGACGCTGGATGTCAGCCAAGCCTTCGCCGACAAGGTCGCCCCCGGTCAGGACATCGCGCTGCGCGATCAGGAAGGCGTCATCCTCGCCATCCTGTCCATCACCGACAAGTGGACGCCCAACAAGGCGAACGAGGCGGAAAAGGTCTTCGGCGCCGACGACCTCGCCCATCCTGCCGTGAACTACCTGCACAACGTCGCAGGCCCCGTCTATCTCGGCGGCCCGATCACCGGCATCCAGCAGCCTGTCCACTACGACTTCCGCGCCCGCCGCGACACACCGAACGAACTCCGCGCCTTCTTCCGCAAGATGGGCTGGCGCCGCATCGTCGCCTTCCAGACCCGCAACCCGCTCCACCGCGCGCATCAGGAACTGACCTTCCGCGCGGCCAAGGAAGCCGAAGCCAACCTCCTGATCCACCCCGTCGTCGGCATGACCAAACCGGGCGACGTGGACCACTTCACCCGCGTCCGCTGCTATGAGGCGGTGCTGGACCAGTATCCCGCCGCGACCACCCACCTCTCGCTCCTCAACCTCGCCATGCGCATGGGCGGCCCGCGCGAGGCGCTGTGGCACGCCATCATCCGCAAGAACCACGGCCTGACCCATTTCATCGTGGGCCGCGATCACGCCGGTCCGGGCAAGAACAGCCAGGGCAAGGATTTCTACGATCCCTATGCCGCGCAGGAACTGGTGGCAAAGCATCAAAAGGAAATCGGCATAGAGATGGTCGATTTCAAACAGATGGTCTATGTTCAGGAAAAGGCCCAGTATTACCCAGTGGACGAGGTGCCGGAAGGCTCCACCGTCCTCGACATCTCCGGCACCGAACTGCGCCGCCGCCTGCGCGAAGGGCTGGAAATCCCGGATTGGTTCTCTTTCCCGCAGGTGGTGCAGGAACTCCGCCGCACTTCCCCGCCCCGGTCCAAGCAGGGCTTCACGGTGTTCTTCACCGGCCTCTCCGGTTCGGGCAAATCCACCATCGCCAACGCCCTGATGGTCAAGCTGATGGAGATGGGCGGTCGCCCCGTCACGCTTCTGGACGGTGACGTGGTGCGCAAGCACCTGTCGTCAGAACTCGGCTTCTCGAAAGAACACCGCGACATCAACATCCGCCGCATCGGCTATGTGGCGAGTGAAATCACCAAGAACGGCGGCATCGCCATCTGCGCGCCCATCGCGCCCTACACCGCCACCCGCCGTGCCGTGCGCGAGATGATCGAAAGCTTCGGCGCCTTCATCGAAGTCCATGTCGCGACCAGCATCGAGGAATGTGAACGCCGCGACCGCAAGGGCCTCTACAAACTGGCGCGCGAAGGCAAGATCAAGGAATTCACCGGGATCTCCGACCCCTACGAGGCCCCGGAAAAGCCGGAACTCCGCGTGGATACCGAAGGCACCGACGTGGATTACTGCGCCCAGCAGGTGATCCTGAAACTGGAAAGCATGGGCCTGATCAAGGCCTGATCTGTGGCGGGGTGAACCCCGCCCTACACCCGACACTCACCATAAGGCCCCGCGCAAGCTGGGGCCTTATTTTTTTTCCGCGCCGAAAGGATTTGGTGCAGCTACCCATCGGCCCTATCCTTCCGCGCAGACCGTCCCACGGGCACAAGGGATGCACCAACAACCTTGGCGCGTTTTCTGTCAGCCTTGCCGTGACGGACCTTGCCACATCGCGCGACTTCGATGCGCGGCTCGGCTTTCATCCCGTCGCCGGGCAAGCCTCGGAGAACTTGCTGATCCTGCGCAACAGGAAAACCAAGGAAACCACTTGAAAGCCGCCCCCGATCGGGGGAACCCTCAAAGCCTTCTCGGGCCGAACGGCCCCCAAATTCATTGAAAGACGGCTGTCCCCATGAAGATATCGCCCCATCCCCTTCTGCCTGCGCTCCTGATCACGGTCCTGACCACCGCCTCCGCCTCAGCGCAGGATCTGACCGGCCCGCAAAGGAATGCCGTGCGCTCCGCCGAAAACTACCTCAGCTTCAAGGGTTTTTCCCGCAATGGCCTGATCGACCAACTCTCGTCATCCTACGGGGACGGATACGACCGGGCCGATGCCACCATCGCCGTCGACAGCCTGTCCGTCGACTGGAACCAGCAGGCCGTCCGGGCCGCCGAACTCTACCTGCAACTGATGGGCTTTTCCTGCAACGGCCTGATCGACCAGCTTTCCTCGGACGCGGGCGACAAATTCACCCGGAGCGAGGCCGCCTATGGCGCTCAGCAGGCTGGGGCCTGCTGATCACGCGGACCGAACCGCCGTTGACCCTGCGCGCCCCGCGCCGGATCAATGCACGTTCACCGGCGCCATGTCGTTCTGCCGCGCCAAGGCAAAGGCCAGCGCCCTGTCGCGCACCAATGCCAGCCGGTCGCCGCCCGCCGCATCATGCAGCGCGTAGATCGTCTCCAACCCGCCGGCATGGGCCTGCACTTCCGCAGGCAGGTCCGCCACCTTCACAGGCCGCACATAGACGATCCGCGACCCGCCTTCGGGAATTCCATCGAATTTCACATCCATGACATCACCTCATTTCCGACCGCTGCGCGAAGAAATGGCAATCGTCTGCACCACCGTTTCCGGCACCGCCCGCTTCAGGTCGATATGCAGAAGCCCATGCTCCATGCTGGCCCCGGCCACCTCCACCCCGTCAGCCAGCACGAAACTGCGCTGGAAGGCGCGGCTGGCGATGCCACGGTGCAGATAGACGCGCTCGCCCGTTTCCTCGGCCTGACGTCCGCGCACGACAAGCTGGCGGTCCTCCACCGTGATCGCAAGGTCCTCTTCCCGGAACCCCGCCACCGCAAGCGTGATGCGATAGGCGTTTTCCGAAGTGGCCTCGATGTTGAAGGGGGGATAACCTTCCGAGGATTTGGCGGTGCGTTCCACCAGCCGTTCCAACTGCTCGAACCCAAGCAGGAAGGGATGCGTCCCAAAGGTCAGTTTCGTCATCGGTCATGTCCTTCGTCAAAGCGACATTCCCGGCGGCCCCGATCACGGCAACCGCCAGCCCCTGAAATATGGGGCGCGCCCCGGCCCGCCGCAAGCCCCCTGCCATCGCATCCCCGCAAACCCCAACCCATGCGGATTTCTGCGTTTTTCCGACAGATTCCTTCACGCGGCGGCAGAGAATCACTATATTGATCGACAGGACCAAGAAGCCACTCCCGCCAAAAGGCCAGGCCATGAACGCGCCCAGCGAAATGAACTTCGAAGACATGCTCCGCGTCCGTCTGGAAGTGCTCAAGCGCGAGCATCGCGATCTCGACGAGGCGATCCACGCCCTCGAAACCGCCGGTCGTCCGGACCAGCTCACCCTGCGCCGCCTCAAGAAGCAGAAGCTCGCGCTGAAGGATCAGATCGTGAAGCTGGAAGATCAGCTCATCCCCGACATCATCGCCTGACCGCAGGGCGGTGCGGCCCCCGCACGCATCGCCCGCTTGCCCCCACGCCGCAATCCACTATACCCGCCGCATCCGCATTTCACGGGGGCGCGCATGGCCATCGACGTTGGAATCATCATGGGGTCCCAATCTGATTGGGCCACGATGAAAGAGGCCGCCACCATCCTCGAAGAACTGGGCATCGGCTACGAGGCCAAGATCGTCTCGGCCCATCGCACGCCTGACAGGCTCTGGACCTACGGCAAGACCGCCGCCGAACGTGGGCTCAAGGTCATCATCGCAGGCGCGGGCGGCGCGGCGCACCTGCCCGGTATGATGGCCTCCAAAACCCGCATCCCCGTCATTGGCGTCCCCGTCCAGACCAAGGCCCTGTCGGGCATCGACAGCCTCTATTCCATCGTCCAGATGCCCAAGGGCTTCCCCGTGGCCACCATGGCCATCGGCGCGGCGGGGGCCGCCAATGCGGGCCTCATGGCCGCGGGCATCCTCGCCCTCTCCGACGCCGCACTTGCCGCCAAACTCGATGCATGGCGCGATGCACTGTCGGCCTCCATCCCGGATGAACCTTCCGATGACTGACACCCTCCCCACCGGCTCCACCATCGGCATCCTCGGTGGCGGGCAACTTGGCCGCATGCTGTCGGTCGCCGCCTCCCGCCTTGGGTTCAAGACGCACATCTACGAACCAGCCGCCAACCCACCCGCCGCCCATGTCGCCGACCGCGTGACAACCGCCCCCTATGACGACCTCGAAGCCCTCGCCCGCTTCGCCGCATCGGTGGACGTCGTCACCTACGAATTCGAGAACATCCCCACCGCCGCGCTGGACGTGCTGGAGAAAACCCATCCCATCCGCCCCAACCGCCGCGCGCTGGCCGTGAGCCAAGACCGCATCGCGGAAAAGGACTTCCTGACCGGGCTCGGCCTCACCACCGCCCCCTATGCGGCGGTGAACAATCTCGACGACCTTCACCACGCCATCACGAAGATCGGCACCCCCGCCATCCTGAAGACCACCCGGCTCGGCTATGACGGCAAGGGGCAGGCCCGCCTGAAATCCCCCGCCGACGCCGAAACCGCGCTGGCGCAGATGCAAGGCGCCCCCGCCGTCCTCGAAGGCTTCATCGACTTCTCCCACGAAGTCAGCGTCATCGCCGCCCGCGGCACCGACGGATCGGTCGCCTGCTACGACCCCGGCGAGAACGTCCACAAGGACGGCATCCTGTCGACCACCACCATCCCCGCCCGCCTCTCCCCGTCACAAAGAACCGACGCCATCCTCCTCGCCGCCCGCATCCTCAACGCGCTGGATTACGTGGGCGTCATGGGCGTCGAACTCTTCGTCACCCGCGCGGGGCTGATCGTGAACGAGATCGCCCCCCGCGTGCACAACTCCGGCCACTGGACCCAGAACGGCTGCGCCGTGGACCAGTTCGAACAGCACATCCGCGCCGTGGCGGGCTGGCCCTTGGGCGACGGCTCGCGCCATTCCGACGTGGTGATGGAGAACCTCATCGGCGACGACATCCTCCGCGTCCCCGCCATCGCGCGCGAGAAAAACGCCGCCCTCCACCTCTACGGCAAGGCCGAGGCGCGACCGGGCCGCAAGATGGGCCACGTCAACCGGATCGTGGGCTGAAAACCCCGCCCCGGACCAGATCCGGGGCCTCCCCACCGCTGGCGCAGCCCAACCACATGAGGTCCCGGATCAAGTCCGGGACAGGATCACCGCATCATCCCCAACAGCACCGGAACGATCACCGCCGTCATCACCGCATTCAACCCGATGGCGATGCCCGCGAATGTCCCCGCCACCGGGTCCACCTGAAAGGCCCGCGCCGTCCCGATCCCGTGCGAGGCGAGGCCCACCGCGAACCCCCGCGCCCGGTAATCCCGGATTCCCAGAGCATTCATCAAGGGCGTCACCACCAGCGCCCCGATGATCCCCGTCAGGATCACCAGCACCGCCGTCAGCGCGGGGTCTCCCCCCTGCGCCTCCGTGATCGACATCGCCACCCCAGCCGTCACCGACTTGGGCGCAATCGCCACCACCACCCCCTCCGGCGCGCCGAAGGCCCAGACCACCGCAACCGCCGATACCGCCGCCACCACGCTTCCCGCCACCAGCGCCGCCAGCATCGGCAGCGCCGACTTCGCCACCAGCGCCCGGTGCTCCCACAGCGGCAGGGCCAGCGCCACCGTCGCCGGACCCAGCAGGAAATGGATGAACTGCGCCCCCGTGAAATAGGTCGCATAATCCGTGCCCGAGGCGACCAGCACGCCCCCAACCAGCACCACCGACAGCAGCACGGGGTTGACCAGCGGATGCCGCCCCGCCCGCAGCGACAGCCAATCCGCCACCGCATAGGCCCCCAGCGTCACCGTCAGCCACAGAAGCGGGCCCTGCGTCAGATAGACCCAAAGCGCGAAATCCTCCGGCATCACCCCCCCACCATCCGCGCCACGACCCGGAAGGTCACGACCGAAACGACCAGCGTCAGCACCGTCGAAACCATCAGCGCAACGGCAAGCGGCAGCCATTCCGCCGCCAGCATGTCCAGATTGCCGACAACCCCCACCCCCGCCGGCACGAACAACAGCGACAAATGCGCCAAGAGGAACCGCCCCGCAGGCTCCACCCCGGCAAGCACGGGCGGCGCGAACCGGTCGCGCAGCCACAGAACGCCAACCATGGCAGCCATGCCAAGCACAGGCCCCGGCACGGGCAGGCCAAGCCCCCGCGCCACCACCTCACCCAGCAACTGGCACCCAAGGATCACCGCCAGACTTCCGATCATGCCATCCCCCCGCGCCCCACGATTTTCTGCGAAAATCGCGCAGCCCGATCCTTCACAGAAGGATCGGAAAGGAAAGAACCTTCGCAGAAGGTTCGGCCCCTGATTTTTCGCAGAAAAATCATGCCCCTCACGCTTCCGGCGTATCCGTGTCCGGCTCGCCCCGTTCCAGCCGCCCCCGCGCGTCCAGCGCCAGACGCTCATACCGCGCCCGGAACGCCTCGATCTGGCGCTCCTCCAACTCCTCAAGGTCCATCAGCGCGTTATGCGCCCCCTTCGTCGCCCGGATCAACTCGTCCAGCTTCAACTGGATCGCCGCCGTATCGCGGTTCTGGGTGTTCTGGATCAGGAACACCATCAGGAAGGTCACGATCGTCGTGCCCGTATTGATCACCAATTGCCACGTATCCGAAAAACCGAAGATCGGCCCCGTCACGATCCAGATGACGATCACCCCCACCGCCAGCAGGAAGGTCGACTGCCGCCCGCACCACCGCGCCACGCGCTTCGATATGCCCCCGTAGATGTCGGCCATCACTCCCCGCCCAACCGCTCCACCGCCTCGCCGAAACCGATCTCGGGATCGAACCGCCCGGTTTTCAGGAACTCCACCACCTCGGCGATGACGACGGGGTTCATCATCAGAAAGGTATGCGTCACCGGCAGCACTATGTGATCCGTCATCCCCGCTACCCGCGTGCTCTCGACCGACACCTTACCGTCATCCTTGCCGGGGATCACACTGGAATAGACCGGGTTCAGCGACCGGTCCCCCGCGATCACCCCCAATTCGTAATCCGGCAGCGGCAGCGCCTTCGGCACCGACCCCGCCCCCGTCCCCAACTCCATGCCCGCCGGCCCGTTCACCCAGCGGAAGGCCCCGATATCGCCGAAGGCATCCACCAGCTCCGACCCGCCATTCGGCGGCGCCAGCATCACCACCCGTCCCATCATCCCGGGCCGGTTCTCCGCCAGCCAGGCCCGCGCCAATATCCCGCCCATCGAATGCGTCACGAAATGCACCGGCCCCTCCGCCCCGCATTCCGCCACCGCCGCCCCGACGCGCGGCACCAGCTCCTCGATGGGAAACTTGGTCGAGGGGTAGCCGTCATTCACGACCCGATACCCCTCCGCCTCCAGCGCGGCCGCCATCGGCATCAACGAAGCCTCGCTGCGCGCCAGCCCATGCAGCAGAACCACGCAATCCGCCCGCGCAGCCCCCGCACCGGCCCCCGCCATCGCCATCAGGACAAAGATCCACCTCATTCCCGCAACCTGACCGCCGCCATCCCGTCTGGCAAGCCATCCGATCATCCCGCGCGCGGAACCCGGCCACCATTTACAAACCCCGTCCCCCGCGCCACCCTCGGCGCCATGAGATACCGCCCCCACCGCATCGCCGCCCGCGCCCTGATCCTGCACGAGGACCGCCTCCTCCTCGTCAACGCCTATCCCGACGGCAAGTCCGACCTCTGGTGCGCCCCCGGCGGCGGCCTGCACCCCGGCCAGTCCATCCCCGACAACCTCGCGCGCGAGGTGATGGAGGAAACCGGCCTTGCCATCGCCGTCCACGCCCCGGCCATGATCAACGAATTCCACGACCCGGAAACCGGCTTTCACCAGATCGACCTCTTCTTCCACGCGACCATCACCGCAGGCGCCCTCGACCCCCGCTGGATCGACCCCGAAGGCATCGTCACGGACCGCCACTTCTTTTCGCGCGACGACCTGCTGCATAATCGCATCCGCTTCAAACCCGACCGCCTGCCCCATGCCGCGTGGGGCACCACCCCGCTCTACGACCCTCTCGAAAGGATCGTGACATGAGCCGCGCCTTCGTCAAGGAAGGCGACGGCTCGCTCGATCCCCTTCCCGACCTGCCTATCAGCCCCCATCCGAACCATGTCACCCCCACGGGCCTTGCCGCCCTGCAATCCCGCCTGCGCGAAAGGCAAACCACCCTCGCCGCCCTCAAATCCCGGCCCGACCGCCTCGACAAACTGCCCGAAGCCGCCGCCGAACGCGACATCCGCTATCTGGAGGCGCGGCTGCGCTCCGCCATCCTCATCGACCCTGCCACCCTGCCCCTCACCGAGGTGGCTTTCGGCCTGATCGTCACCGCCGTCGATGACGAGGGCCGCGAGTACCGCTTCCAGATCACCGGCGAGGATGAGGCCGACGCCACCCAAGGCCGCATCACCCCGCAATCGCCGCTGGCCCGCGCTTTGTTGGGGGCATCCGTCGGCGATGTGGTAACATGGGCAAGGCCCGCCGCCCCGGTCGAGCTGGAGATTCTCCGAATCGAACACCCATGATCCGGCCCCTCTTCCCCGAAACCGACCGCGCCGCCGTCGCCGCCTTCCTGCAGGAAGCCGCCGATTACTGGGTCCTCGCCGATGGCGCCCCCCCCGGCCCGCAGGCCGCCGATGATTTCTTCACCGATTGCCCCCCCGGCTGCGACCCCGCCGCCTCGCACCGTCTGGGCCTCTTCCGCGACGGGCGTCTCTCCGGCCTTGCCGAACTCAGCTTCGGCTTTCCCGCCCCCGGCGACGCCTATCTCGGCCTGATGATCCTCGCCCCGCGCATCCGGGGCCAGGGGCATGGCGCGCGCCTCCTCTCCCATGTCGAAACCCTCGCGCGCGAGACGCAGGCTCCCACCCTCTATCTCGGCGTGATAGAGGCCAACCCGAAGGGCCGCGCCTTCTGGGAACGCTGCGGCTTCGTCCCGACCGGCGTCACCCGGCAGGACGACCGCAACCTCACCCACCGCCTCGCGAAACCGCTCTAGGCAGGCTCGCCCAGGCCACACCGCCCAGAACCAGCGCCGCCGCCACGGCAAAGCGCCACCCCACCGCCTCGCCCATCAGCACGGCCCCGCCCGCCGCCGCGATCAAGGGCACCGTCAACTGCGCCACCGCCGCCCGCCCCGCGCCCAGCGCAGGCAGCACCCCATACCACAGCGCATAGCCAAGGCCCGAAGTCACCGCCCCCGACAACACTGCCAGCGCCACCCCGCGCCCCGTGGCCGCCCCGAACTCCACCCCGGCCAACAGCGCCACCCCCGCCGCCGGGATCAACGCCAGCGCGAAATTCCCCGCCGTCGCCGCCAGCGCATCCCGCGCCCCGCGCCCGGCCAGCGAATAGACGCCCCAGCCCAGACCCGCCGCCGCCATCGCCGCGAACCCCATCCACGAAGCCCCCGCAGGGGCCACCAGCACCGCCAGCCCCGCCAGCGCCAGCCCCGCCCCTGCCCAGCGCCGCCCGGGCACCGCCTCCCCGGCCAGAAGCGCACCGCCAAACATCGTCACCTGCACCACCCCGAACAGGATCAAAGCCCCCGTCCCCGCATCCAACTGCCCATAGGCCAGCGAAAACCCGAACAGATAGACCGACAGCCCCGCCACACCCGCAAGGCTCGCCCCGCGCCAGCCCCGGCCCCGCCATGCCACCAGCGCCAGCAGCACCCCCGCCCCCGCCAGCACCCGGACCAGCGCGAATTCCACCGCGCCGATCCCGCCCTCTCCCACCGCCATCCGGTTCAGCACGGAATTGGCGGCAAAGGCCACCATCACCACCGCCGTCAGCAGGAACAGCCTCATGCCCCGGCCTTCGATGGCGGCGACGAGGTGGCGAACAGCACCCCACCCAGCGCGATGGGAAAGCCGATCAGATGGAACGCCTCCAGCCGCTCACCCAGAAAGACCACCGCCAAGCCCGCCCCGAAGACCGGCATCAGATGCAGGAAGAACACCGATCGCGACGGCCCGATCCGCGCCACGGCGGCGTTATAGCTCAGCAGCGCCACAACCGAAGCAAAGACGCCGGTATACAGCACCGACCCGATCCCCGCCGCCGTCAGCGGCACGGTCATCCCCTGCCCCACTTCCCACAGATGCAAAGGCAGGATGAACCCCGCGCCCATCACCGCGATGAAGAAGGTCAGCCCCACCGCCGACAGCCCCGCAGGCTTGAACTTCAGCAGCACGGAATACAGCCCCCACACCACCAGCGCCGCCAGAATCCACGCATCCCCCACATTGAAATGCAGCGACAGCAGCCGCGCAGGTTCCCCCCGCGCAATGACATAGGCCACGCCGCAGAAACTCACCCCGATCCCCGCCGCCTGCCGCGCCGTCAACCGCTCGCGCAGCACGACCCATGCGATGATCACGATGAAGACGGGCATCGTCGCGCTGACCAGCAGCGCGTTGATCGCCTCCGTAGAGTGCAGCCCGATATAGGTCATCGACTGGAACATCGCCGCCGAAAGCAGCGCCATCGCCGCCACCAGCGGCAGATTGGCCCGCACCACCGCCCAATCCGCCCGCAACCTCTGCCATCCGAAGGGCAGAAGGATCACCGCCGCCAGCGCCCAGCGCCAGAAGGTCAGGCCAAAGGGCGGCACATCCGCCCGTATCGCCCGCCCCAGCACCCAGTTGCCCGCCCAGCAAAGCGAGGCCAGCGCCGCCAGCCCCGCCGCGATCATGAAGTTCCTGTTCATGCCGCGCAGCCTAACCCTTTGCCGCGCGCGCCAAAACCCCCTTCGTCTCGGCCCAAATACCCATGCCCGGCCAAGACCGCGCGCAGGTCGGGCGTCGTCGCACCTCTCCCTCTCCCCCCGGGGGAGAGGGCCGGGGTGAGGGGGTCGCTTACAGCTTCAGCGCCGGGATGATCTGCTTCTTGCGGCTCATGATCCCCGGCAACACCACAGTGTCGCCCGCGACCTTGCACCCGAAGGACGCCTCGGCGATCTGCTTGACCAGATCGTTCGGCACCAGAAGCGTCGCCTCTTCCTTGATGATGTCCACCACGAACAGCAGCACCTGATCCGCGCCATCCTCCTTGGCCACATCCACCATCGAGGCCATCAGGCTGTCCTTGCGGTCCAGCACCACCTTGGGCGCGGTCGTCTCAAGGACGGAGACCCGCAATTCCTTGCCCGCAACGGTGTATTCCTTGGAATCCATCCGCAGCAGTTCCGCATCCGAAAAGGCCGAAACATCCGACTTCGCCTCGAACATCGCCGTCGCCAGTTCGTTGACGTTCACACCCAGATCGGCCGCCAGCTTCTCCGCCACCGCGCGGTCATGCGCCGTCGTCGTGGGCGACCGGAATTCCAGCGTGTCCGACAGGATGCAGGACAGCATCGCCCCCTTGATCGCCTTCGGCGCCTTCGCCACCGCATCGCCCATCAGGTCATGCATGATGGTCGCCGTGCAGGCCAGCGGGCGGATGGTGATGTCGATCGGCGTCTTCGTCTTGATCCCGCCCACCAGCAGATGGTGGTCGATGATCCCCTGAATCTTCGCCTCGTTGATCGAGGGCGGCAGTTCGGCGGGGTTGTTCGTATCCACGATCACGACCGAATCCTCGGCCGTGACATCCGCGATGATCGCGGGCTTCTCCAGCCCCCAATGCTTCAGGACGAAAGCCGCCTCCGTGTTCGGCTCGCCCAGCAGCACGGGCTTGGCGGGCGTGCCCTGCACCTCGGAAAGATACCATGCCCAGATGATGGGCGAACCGGTGGAATCGGTGTCGGGGGACTTGTGGCCGAAGACGAGCGTGGTCATGGGAATGCGCCTCGAAGGGTGACGGATGGGATTTCGCGGCGCTTATAGGCAAGCGGCCGCCCCTTGTCACGCATGGCCGCACCGGCCATGCTGCACTGCGGCAAAATGGGCGCGCCCGCGCCTCACATCGGCAACCGCTCCAGCCGGAACCCCGCCTCTTCCAGCAGATGCAGAACCCCCGTCTCACCCGACAGGTGCAGCGCCCCGAAGGCCGCCAGCACCGGACCCTCCTGCGCCGCCGCCTCGATCACAGGAATCCACGCGCGGTTGCGATCCGTCATCAGCATCCGCTCCATCTGCGCGAAATCCTCCTCCACCTGCGCCGCGGGCACCCCCGGCACCTCCAGCGACATCCGCCGCGTCAATTCCCAGATCAGCCGCGCCTCCTGATCGAAATAGGCATCCGCCAGCGTCACCGAATAATCCGCCGACACAGGCTCCAAAGCCAAGGCCGAGGTGATCATCCCCAACTGGTCCTCGAAGGACATCGCCGCAAATTGCCGGAACACCGTGTCATGCGCCTCCAGCGCCCGCAGCGGAACGTCCGCCGCCTCCGCATGGGCGATGATCATCCCGTCCAGCCCACCTGCCCCGGCCACGGCCCCCTCCATCTTGCAGGCCGGAAGGGCCAGCAGCACCGACACGTACCAAGGCCGGAACTTCGACACCATGAAGGGCGGCAGCCCCCGCGCCCGCATCGCATCTGCCAGCATCGCCCACTCCGCCTCCGGCAGCGCCTCGCGCAGCGTCGGCCCCTCGGTCAGCACCATCAGCGACGGGTCCCGCGCCAGATCGGCCATCAGCGCGGCCTCCTCCTCCGGCCCCGCCTCCACCAGAACCACCGCCGCCGCCTCCACCAAGGGCGCGACCCGTGCCATCACCTCGCCATGGCGCGGATCGTCCAGATGATAGGTGCCCACCAGATGCACCACCTCCTCACCCCGCACCGCGCGCCACAGGTTCCCGCGCGGGAAGGGCACCGCATCCGCCGCCGCCAAAAGCGCCCGCCGCTCCCCCTCTTCCATCTTGGCCAGCAGGTTCTCGCCCTCACAGGCGGCCTCCGCCCCTGTAGCGGCGGAGAACAGGAACAAGGCAGCGAAAAATCTGGAAAATCGGGTCATGGCACCATCTGTCCGGGTTCTTGCGCCAAAGGTGGCACCGCCACCCACCAGAGAAAAGCCCCCGCCCCGACCGACACCAAAATTTCACGAAAACCCGCCGGGCTTGGGTGTTGACTCCGCGCCTGCCTTTGCCTACCTCATGCCCCGTTAGCACTCAGCCATGGCGAGTGCTAAGAAATCTTGAACCTGGAACCTAAGGGAGTGTTCTCAGATGGCTTTCAAACCGCTGCATGACCGTGTGCTGGTCCGCCGCGTCCAGAGCGACGAAAAGACCAAGGGCGGTCTGATCATCCCCGATACCGCGAAAGAAAAGCCCGCCGAGGGCGAGATCGTCGCCGTGGGCGATGGCGCGCGCAAGGATTCGGGCGAACTCATCGCTCCGGCCGTGAAATCGGGCGACCGCGTGCTGTTCGGCAAATGGTCGGGCACCGAAGTGACCGTCAATGGCGAAGAACTGCTGATCATGAAGGAAAGCGACATCCTCGGGATCATCTCGTGATGCGCAGGGCGGGGTGAACCCCGCCCTACGGGCCGCATGGCCCGGCTTGATCAAGGCAACAAGAATTCAGAGGAGTAAGCACCATGGGTGCCAAGGACGTACGTTTTGATACCGATGCCCGCGACCGCATGCTGCGCGGCGTGAACATCCTTGCGGACGCTGTGAAGGTGACGCTCGGCCCGAAAGGCCGCAACGTCGTGATCGAAAAGAGCTTCGGCTCGCCCCGCATCACCAAGGACGGCGTTTCCGTCGCCAAGGAAATCGAACTGGCCGACAAGTTCGAGAACATGGGCGCGCAGATGGTGAAGGAAGTCGCTTCCCGCACCAACGATGAGGCGGGCGACGGCACCACCACCGCCACCGTTCTGGCGCAGGCCATCGTCAAGGAAGGCATGAAGGCGGTCGCCGCCGGCATGAACCCGATGGACCTGAAGCGCGGCATCGACATGGCGACCTCGAAGGTCGTCGAGGCCATCAAGGCCGCCTCGCGCCCGGTGAAGGACAGCGACGAAGTCGCGCAGGTCGGCACCATCTCCGCCAACGGCGAAGCCCAGATCGGCCGCTTCATCGCCGATGCGATGCAGAAGGTCGGCAACGAGGGTGTGATCACCGTCGAAGAGAACAAGGGGATGGAGACGGAAGTCGAAGTCGTCGAAGGCATGCAGTTCGACCGCGGCTACCTGTCGCCCTACTTTGTCACCAATGCCGACAAGATGATCGCGGAACTCGAAGACGCCTTCATCCTGCTGCACGAGAAGAAGCTCTCGTCGCTGCAGCCGATGGTCCCGCTGCTGGAAGCCGTGATCCAGTCGCAGCGCCCGCTGCTGATCGTGGCCGAAGACGTGGAAGGCGAAGCGCTGGCCACCCTCGTGGTCAACAAGCTGCGCGGCGGCCTGAAGATCGCCGCCGTCAAGGCTCCGGGCTTCGGTGACCGTCGCAAGGCCATGCTGCAGGACATCGCCATCCTGACCGGCGGTCAGGTCATCTCCGACGACCTCGGCATGAAGCTGGAATCGGTGACGATCGACATGCTCGGCCGCGCCAAGAAGATCTCGATCAACAAGGACAACACCACGATCGTCGATGGTGCTGGCGACAAGAAAGAGATCGAAGCCCGCGTCGGCCAGATCCGCAACCAGATCGAGGAAACCACCTCGGACTATGACCGTGAAAAGCTGCAGGAACGTGTGGCGAAGCTCGCCGGCGGCGTCGCCGTCATCCGCGTCGGCGGCATGACCGAAGTCGAAGTGAAAGAGCGCAAGGACCGTGTGGACGACGCGCTGAACGCCACCCGCGCCGCGGTGCAGGAAGGCGTGATCGTCGGCGGCGGCGTGGCGCTGGTGCAGGCAGGCAAGGCGCTGGACGGTCTGAAGGGCGCGAACAGCGACCAGGACGCCGGCATCGCCATCGTGAAGCGCGCGCTCGAGGCGCCGCTGCGCCAGATCGCGGAAAACGCGGGCGTGGACGGGGCTGTCGTCGCGGGCAAGGTGCGCGAATCCTCGGACAAGAACTTTGGCTTCAACGCGCAGACCGAAGAATATGGCGACATGTTCAAGTTCGGCGTGATCGACCCGGCCAAGGTGACCCGCACCGCTCTGGAAGACGCGGCCTCCGTGGCCTCGCTCCTGATCACGACCGAGGCGATGATCGCCGACAAGCCGGTCGAAAAGTCGGCAGCCCCGGCTGGCGGCGGCATGCCCGGCGGCATGGATTTCTGATCCAGACCGGATCGGAACGGAAAGGGGCGGTCGCAAGATCGCCCCTTTTCCTTTGCCCGTCACCCTTCCCATGCAGAGCGCCGTTCCGGCGCAAGCCTTCAGGGCGTCGGCGCGGCGGCCGCCGCGCCTCCTTCCGCCGGGGCATCCTGCCCCGGACCCCTGGGGGTATTTGCCCCAAGACGAAGGGCGCTCCCCATCCGCTCCATCGACAGGGCAGCGCGCATCCGGCCCGCCCCGAAACGAAAGGGCCCCCGAAACCGGGGGCCCTTCGTCATTCGGATCGTGCCGCTCACTCCGCCGTCAGAAGCGGCGGCTTCTGCCCGGTCAGGCGCGGCTTCTGCGGTTCCGGGATCTGCAACTCGATAGCGTCATCCTTCACCACGACCCGCACCAGACCGCCCTTGGTCAGCTTGCCGAACAGCAGCTCTTCCGCCAGCGGCTTCTTGATATGCTCCTGGATCACGCGGCCCAGCGGGCGCGCGCCCATCTTGTCGTCATACCCCTTGTCGCCCAGCCACTTCGCGGCTTCCTCGGTCAGTTCGATATGCACGCCACGATCCAGAAGCTGCGCCTCCAGTTGCAGCACGAACTTCTCGACCACCTGCAGGATGACCTCCTTGCCCAGCGGCGCGAAGGAGATCACCGCATCCAGACGGTTGCGGAATTCCGGCGTGAAGATCCGCTCGATCGCCGCCGTATCCTCGCCCGTCCGCCGCTCACGGCCGAAACCGATCGCCGCCTTCGCCATGTCGGAGGCCCCGGCATTCGACGTCATGATCAGGATCACGTTGCGGAAATCCACCGTCCGGCCGTTATGGTCGGTCAGCTTGCCGTGGTCCATCACCTGCAGCAGGATGTTGTAGACATCCGGATGCGCCTTCTCCATCTCATCGAGAAGCAGCACGCAATGCGGGTGCTGGTCGACACCATCCGTCAGCATCCCGCCCTGATCAAAGCCCACATAGCCGGGCGGCGCCCCGATCAGACGCGAAACCGCATGCTTCTCCATGTATTCCGACATGTCGAAGCGCAGCAACTCCACGCCCAGAGACGAGGCCAACTGCTTGGCCACTTCCGTCTTGCCCACACCCGTCGGCCCCGCGAAGAGATAGTTCCCGATGGGCTTCTCCGGCTCGCGCAGGCCCGCGCGGGCCAGCTTGATCGAGGCACACAGCGCCTCCACCGCCTTGTCCTGCCCGAAGACCACGCGCTTCAGCGTCTTCTCCAGATCGCGCAGCGTCTCGGCATCGTCCTTCGACACGTTCTTCGGCGGGATGCGGGCGATCTTGGCCACCACGGCCTCGATCTCCTTGGTGCCCAGCGTCTTGCGCCGCTTGCCTTCCGGCAGCAGATGCTGCGCCGCCCCCGCCTCGTCGATCACGTCGATGGCGCTGTCGGGCAGCTTGCGGTCGTTGATATAGCGATGCGCCAGTTCCACCGCCGCCTTGATGGCATCGGCGGTATAGCGCAGGTCGTGATGCTCTTCGAAATGCGGCTTCAGCCCCATCAGGATCTTGATGGCATCCGGCACCGTCGGCTCGTTCACGTCGATCTTCTGGAACCGGCGGGAAAGCGCACGGTCCTTCTCGAAATGCTGGCGGAATTCCTTGTAGGTCGTCGACCCCATGGTCCGCAGCTTGCCGCCCTGCAGCGCAGGTTTCAGCAGGTTCGACGCATCCATCGCCCCGCCGCTGGTCGCCCCGGCACCGATCACCGTATGGATCTCGTCGATGAACAGGATCCCGTCGGGGTGATCCTCCATCTCCTTGACCACGGCCTTCAGCCGCTCTTCGAAATCGCCACGATAGCGGGTCCCCGCCAGCAGCGCGCCCATGTCGAGGCTATAGATCGTCGCCCCGGCCAGAACCTCCGGCACCTCTTTCTTGACGATCTTCCACGCCAGACCTTCCGCGATGGCGGTCTTGCCCACGCCCGGATCACCCACCAGAAGCGGGTTGTTCTTGCGGCGGCGGCACAGAACCTGAATGGCCCGCTCCACCTCGGCCTCGCGCCCGATCAGCGGGTCCACATCGCCCTTCATCGCCTTCACGTTCAGGTCGACGCAATATTTCGACAGCGCGCTTTCCTTCGCCTCGCCCGCCTCGGCCTTCGGCGTCTCGTGACGCTCCTCCTCGGCCCCCGAAACGGGGCGGCTCTCGCCATAGGACGGGTCCTTCGCCACGCCATGCGCGATGAAGTTCACCGCGTCATAGCGCGTCATGTCCTGCTCCTGCAGGAAATAGGCGGCGTTCGACTCGCGCTCGGCAAAGATCGCGACAAGGACATTCGCCCCCGTCACCTCGGTCCGCCCCGATGATTGCACATGGATCGCCGCGCGCTGGATCACCCGCTGGAAGGCCGCCGTCGGCACCGCCTCCGACCCCTCGACATCGGTCACCAGCGTGGACAGGTCGTCATCGATGAAATCGAGCAGCGTCTTGCGCAACTCGTCAAGGTTCACCGAACAGGCCTTCATCACCCGCGCGGCGTCGGGTTCGTCGATCAGCGCCAGCAGCAGATGCTCCAGCGTGGCAAGTTCATGGCGGCGCGCATTGGCAAGGGCCAGCGCGCCGTGGATGGCCTGTTCCAGTGTTGTCGAAAATGACGGCACGTTGCGGTGCTCCTGTTCATCAGGGTCGGCGGGAAAGTCCCGCCCGACCGTGGCCTCATACCCTTAGACTTCGGCTAATTTCGCGCCACTTCAAGGTTTTTTTGGCCGGTATTGCGGTTTGCCGCACCCGACACGCAAAATGTGAACGGACGGATGCTGGATTTGTTCAGAACCTGTCCTTGCGCGCCCGTATTTCGGCGAAAGCTTCGGCGTCGGTCGCATAGGCAAGGCCGATGGCGGCCTTCATTCCGGGCAGTCGGGCACGCAGGAAGGGATTTGTCGCAAGTTCTTCGGCAAGCGTCACAGGCACCGTGGGGCGACCTTCGCGGCGCGCCCCGTCCACCCGCTCAGCGCGTAACATAAGCGCGGCATTGTCCGGTTCAAGGCTGCGCGCGAAACGGATGTTCGACGCGGTATATTCATGCCCCGAACAGATCAGCGTTTCCGGCTCCAGCGCCGCCAGCCGCGACAGCGAGGCCCACATCTGCGCCGCCGTCCCCTCGAACAACCGCCCGCAACCCGCGGCCATCAGGCTGTCCCCGGTAAAGACCAGCCGCTCCGACGGCAGGGAAAAGGCGATATGCCCCACCGTATGCCCCGGCACCGGGAATGTCTCCACCACCACGCCCGCAAGGGTCAGCCGCCCCTCCTCCGGCAGCGCAAGGTCCAGCGGCGGCAGGCGATGCGCATCCGCCGCCGCCCCCACCACCCGCGCCCCGGTCGCGGCCCGCAACTCCGCCACCCCGTCCACATGGTCGGCATGGTGATGCGTGATCCAGATATCCGTCAGCCGCCACCCCCGCGCCTCCAGCGCGGCCAGCACCGGCCCCGCCTCGGGCACATCCACCACCGCCGTGGCACCGCTCTCGGCATCATGCAGCAGATAGGCATAGTTGTCCGACAGGCAGGGAATGGTCACAAGTTCAAGCGGCATGGTCTTCGGTCCGTTCCTGAGTATGCTGTGCGCAGTCTGGACCGGCAGGAAACCCAAGCGCAATGCACCTCGACGTGCTCGATCTGCGGAACTTCTACTATCGCACCCAACTGGGCCGCGTGGCCCAGCGGGCGATCCGCGATCAGGTCGTCCGCCTCTGGCCCGTGCAGCAGGGCCAGACGGTGGCGGGCTTCGGCTTCGCCGTCCCCCTCCTGCGCCCCTATCTCGCCGACAGCCGCCGCGTCATCGGCCTCATGCCCGGCCCGCAGGGGGTCATGCCTTGGCCCGCCGGGATGGAGAACGTCTCCGTCCTCTGCGAAGAAACGGCATGGCCCGTCCCCACCGGCATGGTCGACCGTCTGGTCCTCCTGCACGGGCTGGAAACCTCGGAACAACCCACCGCCGTGCTGGAAGAGGCGCATCGCGTCCTTGGCCCCGGCGGCAAGGCCCTGATCATCGTGCCCAACCGCTCCGGCCTCTGGTCCCGGCGCGACGGCACGCCCTTCGGCTTCGGTCGCCCCTATTCCATGAGCCAGCTGGAAACCCAGCTCAAGCGCCACGGCTTCACCCCCGAACGCACCAGCGCGGCCCTCTTCACCCCGCCCTCTCAGGCCCGCTTCTGGCTGCGCACCGCCGATTTCTGGGAAGGCTTCGGTCGCCGCTTCGGCCCGTGGCTCGCCGGCGGCGTGCTGATGGTCGAGGCGTCCAAGCAGGTCTACGCCCCCACCCGCGGCGGCCTCGGCGCGGTGGTGCGCCGCCCGCTCAAGGTGCTGGAAGGCGTGGGCAAGGGCGCCCCCGAACCCGCGCTGAACCGCCAATAGCGCCCCCGCCGCCCCCGCCTTGATTCTCCCCGCCACGGCGCTTTCCACCCCCCGGAACTCGGCGCAAAAAGTCGCATCTCCGGGCGTTGGCGCTAACCCACGGCAATTCCTGACCATCACACTCATATTCCCGTGACCTTCCCGGTTGCGGGGTTAAGGGACCTCTGCTAATGACGCCGCGAATTCACGACGCGGGCCATCGGTCCGCGCCCAAGAATGCCTTTGACCTGCGCCGGATGCGCGGGATCAGGGCCAGACAGCGGAAGGGTTGACGTGTCCGAACCAGCTTCGATCTCCTCCGGCATTGCCGCACGCTACGCCACCGCTCTGTTCGAGCTGGCGAAGGAAGAAAAGGGTCTCAAGGCGCTAGAGGCGGATGCCGAAGCGCTTGGCGCCGCCCTCGCGGCAAGCCCCGACCTCGCCGACATCATCTCCTCCCCGGTGATCAGCCGCGATGAACAGGGCGCGGCCATCGCCGCCATCGCCAAGAAGATGAAACTCTCCGCCCTCACCGCCAACACGCTGGCGCTCATGGCGCAGAACCGCCGCCTCTTCGTCCTGCCGCATCTGGTCACGGACGTTCTGGCGCGCATCGCCGCCGAAAAGGGCGAAGTCACGGCCGAGGTCACCTCCGCCGCCGCCCTCTCCGCCGATCAGGCCAAGAAACTCGCCGCGACGCTGAAGGCGCGTGTCGGCAAGGACGTGAAACTGAAAGTGGCCGTCGATGAAAGCCTCATCGGCGGTCTTGTCGTCAAGCTGGGCTCGACCATGATCGACACGTCGGTCAAGTCGAAGCTCGCGGCTCTCCAGAATGCAATGAAAGAGGTTGGGTGATGGGAATCCAGGCTGCTGAGATCTCTGCGATCCTCAAGGAGCAGATCAAGAACTTCGGCAAGGACGCCGAAGTTGCCGAAGTGGGTCGCGTGCTGTCGGTCGGCGACGGCATCGCCCGCGTGCATGGCCTCGACAATGTCCAGGCCGGCGAGATGGTGGAATTCCCCGGCGGCATCCGCGGCATGGCGCTGAACCTCGAAGTCGACAACGTCGGCGTCGTGATCTTCGGCTCCGACCAGGACATCAAGGAAGGCGATGTCGTCAAGCGGACCAAGTCCATCGTGGACGTGCCCGCCGGTGATGGCCTCCTCGGCCGCGTCGTGGACGGTCTCGGCAACCCGATCGACGGCAAGGGCCCGATCAAGGCGACCGAGCGTCGCGTGGCGGACGTGAAGGCCCCCGGCATCATCCCGCGCAAATCGGTGCATGAACCCATGGCGACCGGCCTCAAGGCCGTGGACGCGATGATCCCCGTCGGCCGTGGCCAGCGCGAACTGATCATCGGCGACCGTCAGACCGGCAAGACCGCCGTCGCGCTCGACACCATCCTGAACCAGAAGGTCTACAACGAGGCCGCCGGTTCCGATGAGTCGAAGAAACTCTACTGCATCTACGTCGCCGTGGGCCAAAAGCGCTCCACCGTGGCCCAGCTCGTGAAAAAGCTCGAAGAAACCGGCGCCATCGACTACACGATCGTCGTCGCCGCCACCGCCTCGGACCCCGCGCCGATGCAGTTCCTCGCGCCCTATGCCGCGACCGCCATGGCGGAATATTTCCGCGACAACGGCCGCCACGCGCTGATCATCTATGATGACCTGTCCAAGCAGGCCGTCGCCTACCGCCAGATGTCGCTCCTCCTGCGCCGTCCGCCGGGGCGTGAGGCCTATCCGGGCGACGTGTTCTACCTCCACTCGCGCCTGCTGGAACGTTCGTCCAAGCTGAACGAGGATTTCGGCGCCGGTTCGCTGACCGCGCTGCCGATCATCGAAACGCAGGGCGGCGACGTGTCGGCCTTCATCCCGACCAACGTGATCTCCATCACCGACGGCCAGATCTTCCTTGAAACCGAACTGTTCTATCAGGGCATCCGCCCCGCCGTGAACACCGGTCTCTCCGTGTCGCGCGTCGGTTCCTCCGCCCAGACCTCGGCGATGAAGTCGGTGGCCGGCAAGGTGAAGCTGGAACTCGCGCAGTATCGCGAAATGGCCGCCTTCGCCCAGTTCGGTTCCGACCTCGACGCCGCGACGCAGCAGCTTCTGAACCGCGGCGCACGCCTGACGGAACTGATGAAGCAGCCGCAGTATTCGCCGCTGACCAATGCCGAAATCGTCTGCGTCATCTACGCGGGTACCAACGGCTATCTGGACAAGATCGCGGTCAAGGACGTGGGTCGCTTCGAGGCCGGTCTTCTGAAGCATCTGCGCACCAAGGGCGCGGCCCTGCTCGAAGACATCACCAAGAACGACCGCAAGGTGGCGGGCGATCTGGAGAAGGCGATCCGCGCGGAGCTTGATGCATTCGCCAAAGACTTCGCCTGATTGGCCCTGAGGGAGTAGGCAGATGCCCAGCCTGAAGGACCTAAAGAACCGTATCGGAAGCGTGAAGAACACGCGGAAGATCACGAAGGCGATGCAGATGGTCGCGGCGGCGAAGCTCCGCCGCGCCCAGGAGGCTGCGGAGGCGGCGCGTCCCTATGCCGAACGGATGAACGCCGTGATGGCGGGGCTGGCGGCTTCGGTCGGCCAATCGGCTTCGGCCCCCCGCCTGCTGGCGGGCACGGGGTCGGACAAGGTGCATCTGCTCGTCGTGATGACGGCGGAACGCGGCCTCTGCGGCGGCTTCAACTCCTCCATCGCGCGCCTTGCCCGCGCCCGTGCCAACGAATTGCTGGCACAGGGCAAGACGGTGAAGATCCTCACCGTCGGCAAGAAGGGCCGCGAACAGCTCAAGCGTGACCTGTCGAACCACTTCGTCGGGCATGTGGACCTGAGCGAGGTGAAGCGCGTGGGCTATTCCAACGCGCAGGCCATCGCCAAGGACGTGCTGGCACGTTTCGACGCGGGCGAATTCGACGTGGCCACGATCTTCTACAACCGCTTCCAGTCGGTGATCAGCCAGATCCCGACCGCGCAGCAGGTGATCCCGGCCCAGTTCGAAGGCGGCGCGATGTCGTCGCTCTACGACTATGAACCCAGCGAAGAGGCGATCCTCGCCGATCTGCTTCCGCGCGGGGTGGCAACGCAGGTCTTCGCGGCGCTGCTCGAGAACGGGGCCTCCGAACAGGGGGCGCGGATGTCGGCCATGGACAACGCCACGCGCAACGCGGGCGACATGATCAACAAGCTGACGATCCAGTACAACCGTTCGCGTCAGGCCGCGATCACCAAAGAGCTTATCGAAATCATTTCGGGCGCTGAGGCGCTCTGAGGAACCGGAGAAACAACATGGCACAAGGCAAAGTCACGCAGGTGATCGGCGCCGTCGTCGACGTGCAGTTCGATGGGGCGCTTCCGGCGATCCTGAACGCGCTCGAGACGGACAACAACGGCAAGCGTCTGGTTCTCGAAGTCGCGCAGCATCTGGGCGAAAGCACCGTCCGCACCATCGCCATGGACGCGACCGAAGGTCTGGTCCGCGGCGCGGTGGTCAAGGACCTCGGCGCGCCGATCTCGGTGCCCGTGGGCGACGCCACGCTGGGCCGCATCCTGAACGTCATCGGTGAACCGATCGACGAAAAGGGCCCGATCAAGGCCGCGGAATCCCGCGCGATCCACCAGCCCGCCCCGGACTTCGCGGCGCAGGCCACGGAAAGCCAGATCCTCGTCACCGGCATCAAGGTCATCGACCTCCTCGCCCCCTACGCCAAGGGCGGCAAGATCGGCCTCTTCGGCGGCGCGGGCGTGGGCAAGACGGTTCTCATCATGGAACTGATCAACAACATCGCCAAGGTGCACTCGGGTTACTCCGTCTTCGCGGGCGTCGGCGAACGCACCCGTGAAGGGAACGACCTCTATCACGAAATGATGGAATCGGGCGTTATCAAGGTCGACAACCTTGCCGAATCCAAAGTGGCCCTTGTCTACGGCCAGATGAACGAACCCCCGGGGGCCCGTGCCCGCGTGGCGCTCACCGGCCTGACGCTGGCCGAACAGTTCCGCGACCAGTCCGGCACCGACGTTCTCTTCTTCGTCGACAACATCTTCCGCTTCACGCAGGCCGGTTCCGAAGTGTCCGCGCTTCTGGGCCGCATCCCCTCCGCCGTGGGCTACCAGCCGACGCTGGCCACCGACATGGGCGCTCTGCAGGAACGCATCACCTCCACCAAGGCGGGTTCCATCACCTCGGTGCAGGCCATCTACGTTCCGGCCGACGACCTTACCGACCCGGCGCCCGCAACCTCCTTCGCCCACCTCGACGCCACGACCGTTCTGTCGCGCGCGATCTCGGAACTCGGCATCTATCCGGCTGTGGACCCGCTCGACTCCACCTCGCGCCTGATGGACCCGCAGATCCTCGGCGAGGAACACTACAACGTCGCCCGTCAGGTGCAGGGTATCCTTCAGCGCTACAAGTCGCTGCAGGACATCATCGCCATCCTCGGGATGGACGAACTGTCGGAAGAGGACAAGCTGACCGTGGCCCGCGCCCGCAAGATCCAGCGCTTCCTGTCGCAGCCCTTCGACGTGGCGAAGGTCTTCACCGGCTCTGACGGTGTTCAGGTCCCGCTGGAAAAGACCATCGCCTCCTTCAAGGCCGTGGTGAACGGCGAATACGACCACCTGCCCGAGGCCGCCTTCTACATGGTCGGCGACATCGACGAGGTGATCGCCAAGGCGCAGCGTCTCGCCGCGCAAGCCGCGTAAACGGGGGTCAGGCCGATGGCAGGCTCCGTCCAGTTCGATCTCGTCTCGCCGGAACGGAGGCTCGCCTCCGTCTCCGCGACCGAGGTCCAGATTCCGGGGGCCGATGGCGACCTCACGGCGATGGCGGGCCACGCGCCCACCATCACCACGCTGCGCCCCGGCATCCTCAAGGCGCTCTCCTCGGAAGGCGCCAAGTCCTATGTCGTGACCGGCGGCTTCGCCGAGATCAGCGCGACAGGCGTCTCGGTCCTCGCCGAACGCGCCGTCCCGGTGGAAGAGGCCAACGCGGCCCTCTTCGACGCCCTGATTGCCGAGGCGCGCGACGCCGCGGCCGCGGCCGAAGACAAGGACGCGGCGGATAAGCTGGTCTCCGACATGCTCGCCCTGCGCGCATCCGTCGGCCAGTAATCACCGCCTTACGGAACGCAACAAGGCCCCGTCGCTTCGGCGGGGCCTTCTGCTATGGTGGCACAGGTTGTGCAGCGTAACGAGTGGACGGTCCGGATGAGAAAGCCAAAGATGAAACGCATCTCCGCAAGCAGCCTCGGCATCCTGCAGGGCAGCCGCGTCCTCTTCTCCGATTTCGCCACCGACGGCGTGATGTGGACGGGCAATGGCGACCGCGAAAGCCGCTTCCACGTCGCCTTCCCCGAACCCTTCCGCGCGCCCCCCGCCGTGATGGTGGGCATCTCGCTCTGGGACATGGATCACCGCACCAACATGCGCGCCGACCTCACGGCGGAAAACATCACCGAAACCGGCTTCCAACTGGTCTTCCGCACATGGGGCGACACCCGCATCGCCCGCATCCGCGCCGACTGGACGGCCCTCGGCCCTCTGCGCGACGAGGATGACTGGGACATCGACTGACGCAGCGATAGGCGCAGATCGCGCACCCTACCCGGAAATCCCCCGCAACAGGCCCGCACCGCGCCCATTGGCTCTGGCGCTCCGCGCGCACCGCCCCCGGCACCCCCTCAAGGCCCGCCTGGGGGGGCACAACACATCACCCCCGCTGGTACATCCCCTCATAGATCGGAACCAGCGTATCCGTCTCGAACAGCGACGAAACGCTCGTCCCGTTCCAGATGTTCAGGATGGCCTGCGCAAAGATCGGCGCGGTCGGCACGATGCGGATATTCTTCGCGGCCTTCACCTGCTCGGTCGGTTCGATGCTGTCGGTGATCACCAGCGACTTCATCACCGAATTCTGCACCCGCTCCACCGCCGGGCCAGACAGGACGCCATGGGTGATATAGGAATGCACCTCGGTCGCCCCGTTCTCCAGCAACACCTCCGCCGCCTTGCACAAAGTCCCGGCCGTGTCGCAGATGTCATCCACGATGATGCACTTCTTGCCCTCGACATTCCCGATCACGGTCATGCCCGCCACTTCGCCCGCCTTCTCGCGCCGCTTGTCGACGATGGACAGGGGCGCATTGATCCGCTTGGCCAGTTCCCGCGCCCGGGCCACGCCCCCCACATCGGGCGAGACGATCATCAGATCCTCCATCTGCCCCTTGAAATGATGTTCGATATCCAGCGCGAAGACGGGGCTTGCATAAAGGTTGTCCACCGGGATGTCGAAGAACCCCTGAATCTGCGCCGCATGCAGATCTAGCGTCAGAACCCGGTCCACCCCCGAAGTCTCGATCAGGTTCGACACCAGCTTCGCGCTGATGGGCGTGCGCGCCTTGGCGCGGCGGTCCTGCCGGGCATAGCCGAAATAGGGGATCACCGCCGTGATCCGCGCCGCCGAGGACCGGCGCAGCGCATCCACCATGATCAGCAGTTCCATCAGGTTGTCATTGGCCGGGTTCGAGGTGGGCTGGATCACATACATGTCCTCGCCCCGGACATTCTCGAACACCTCGACGAAGATCTCCTGATCGTTGAACCGCTCCACCCGGGCATCCACAAGGTTCACCGACATGCCGCGATGCATGGACATGCGGCGCGCGATGGATTTCGCAAGCGACAGGTTCGCATTGCCGGAAATCAGTTTCGGCTCGGTGATGGCGGGCATGGGGGTTCTCCGGTGGGCAGCCAAAGGGGGGCGGATTCGCAGTTGGACACGCCTTACCACCGCGCTAGGCTCTTGGGAACCAAAGGCCGGAGAGGGGCGCGCAAATGGCGCAGATCGACTATTTCTTCACCGTGATTTCGCCTTGGGTCTATCTGGCCGGGGACCGTCTGGAACGCATCGCCGCCCGCCACGGCGCGACCATCCGCTACATCCCGCTCGACGGCCCCGCCCTCTTTCCCCGCACCGGCGGGCAGGTGCTGGCCGACCGCCACCAAAGCCGTAAGGATTACCGCCTTCAGGAACTCGCCCGCTGGTCGCGCAAGCTCGGAATGAAGCTCGACCTGCATCCCTTCTTTTTCCCGGTGAACCCCGCCCCCGCCTCCTATGCGGTGATCGCCGCGCAGGCGGCAGGCGGCGGCAACCTGCCCGGCCTCGTGCAGGCCTTCCCCCGCGCCGTCTGGGCCGAAGGGCGCAACATCGCCGAGGATGACGTGGTCAAGCAGATCCTCGCCGAGAACGGCTTCGACCCCGCCATTGCCGACCGCGGCATGTTCGCCGCCGCCGACACCTATGTCCGCAACCTTGACGAGGCCGTGTCGCGCGGCGTCTTCGGCCTGCCCTTCTACATCACGGGCGGGGAGATGTTCTGGGGTCAGGACAGGCTGGACATGCTGGACGACCACCTCGCCGGGGCCTGACTACCCCCGCAGCGCCGCGACAAAGCGGTCGACATGCTCTTCGGTCGTGTTCCATGACGCGACCATCCGCGCCGTCTCGCGGCCATCCGGCATGGGCCGCAGGTCATAGTAAACCGCCCCCGCCGCCCGCAGGCGCGCATGCCCCCCCGGCGCCCAGTTGGCAAAGACCATGTTCGCCTGCGCCGGATGCGTCAGCGCCGCTCCGGCCACGCCCGCCACCCCCTGCGCCAGCCGCTGCCCCATCGCATTGGCCTGCCCCGCCAGCCGCAGCCACAGCCCTTCCTCCAGATAGGCCTCCATCTGCGCCGACAGGAAGCGGTGCTTGGAAAACAGATGCCCGCCCCGCTTGCGCCGCAGTTCGAATTCCCACGCCTTGGCCGGATCGAAGAAGACCACCGCCTCCACGCCCAGAAGCCCGTTCTTCGTCCCGCCAAAGGACAGCACATCCACGCCGGCCTTCCACGTCATCTCTGCCGGGCTCGCCCCCGTCGCCACCAGCGCATTGGCGAACCGCGCCCCGTCCAGATGGCAGGGCAGCCCATGCCCCTTCGCCACCGCCACCAGCGCCGCGATCTCCGCCGCCGTATAGACCGTCCCCGCCTCCGTCACATTGGTCAGCGTCAGCGCCCCCCGCTGCACCCCATGCACCCCCGACGCCCCCGTCACGGCCAAGGCCTCGGTCAGCGCCGCAGGCTCCATCCGCCCATGCGCCCCGTCCACCAGCACCAGCTTCGCCCCCCCGGCAAAGAACTCCGGCGCGCCGCACTCATCCTCGGCCACATGGGCATGGCGGTGACAGAACACCGCCCCCCACGGCGGCACCAGCGAGGCCAGCGCCAGCGCATTCGCCGCCGTCCCGGTCGCCACCAGATGCACCACCGCCTCCGGCGCCTCGAAGACCTCGCGCAGCCGCGCCGTCACCCGCGCCATGATCTCATCCGCGCCATAGCTGCGCGCAAAGCCCTCATTCGCCCGCGCCAGCGCCGCCATCACCTCCGCCGGGGCACCGGATGTGTTGTCCGAGGCAAAGAACATCAGGGCCGCTCCTCGATGATGTAATCCTCCCAATCCTCCTCATCGACCTCGAATTCCGGCACGGTCATCCCCCGCACCGAATGGCCCGAACGATGCGTGCTTTCCGGATCCCCCGTCACCAGCGGATGCCAGTCCGGCAGCCGGCCCCCCTCATGCAGCAGCCGATAGGCACAGGTCCGGGGCATCCAATAGGCGATCTTCGGCAGCGACTTCGGCGTCAGCCGCACGCAATCGGGCACGAATTGGTGGCGGATCGGATATTGCATGCAGCGGCAGCTTTCGCCATCCAACAGGCGGCAGGCGATGCGGGTGTAATCCACCTCGCCCGTATCCTCATATTCGATCTTGTTCAGGCAGCACTTCCCGCAGCCATCACACAGCGCCTCCCATTCCGGGGCGGTCATCTTGGCGAGGGGGACAGTTTCCCAGAACCGGGGGCGAAGCTTCGTGGTCATGGCGCGAACCTGCGCCGCCGCGCGGGAAAAGGAAAGCCGCCCCGCACGATTTTTCTGCGAAAGATCCCAGGCCGCTGCCCGCAGCGGCCCCCGATTTTTCGCAGAAAAATCGGCCCCCCGGCAAACCCCGCGCCGCAAAAGTCCCTAGACCGCCGCCAGCACCGCCCGCGCCTTGGCGCAATCGGCCTCCATCTGCGCGATCAGCGCCTCCAGCCCGTCGAATTTCAACTCGGGCCGCAGATATTCGACGAAGGCCACCGAAAGGTGCTGCCCGTAAAGGTCGCCCTTGAAATCCAGCAGGAAGGTCTCAAGGTTCGGCCGGTTCTCCCCGAACATCGGCCGCACCCCAAGGCTCGCCGCGCCGAGATAGGCCCCCGCCTGCGGCCCGGTCAGGATATCCACCTTCACCGCATAGACGCCAAGGCGCGGCAGGTGCAGCCCCTCCACCGACATGTTCGCCGTGGGATAGCCCAACTCCCGCCCGCGCTTCTCGCCGTGGATCACCTCGCCCTCGATCCGGTGCCAATGGCCCAGCATGGCGGCGGCATCCCGCGGCCGCCCCTCGGCCAGCGCCGCCCGGATCGCGGTCGACGACACCTCCACCCCGCCCACGGCCAGCAACGGCGCCACCGTCACGTCGAACCCGAACCGCGCGCCAAGCGCTTGCAGATCCGCAGCCTTCCCTGCCCGCCCCTTGCCGAAACAGAAATCCGCCCCCACCACCACATGCGAAACGCCGAGCCCGTCGGCCAGCACGTCCCGCGCAAAAGCCTCGGGCGAAAGCCCCGCCAGATCGCGGTCAAAGGGCAACTGATACAGCTCCGCCACCCCCAGCTTCGCCAGACGGTTCGCCCGCGCCTCGGCATTCATCAACCGGAACGGGGCCGCATCGGGGGCAAAGACCTGCCGCGGATGCGGTTCGAAGGTCACCACGCCCAGCGCTGCGCCCGGACGCCGCGCCAGATCGATCACGGATCGATGGCCCAGATGCACCCCATCGAAATTGCCCATGGCGACCGATGCGCCACGCGCGCCCCGGTCCAATCCCTGCCAATGATGGTGAACGCGCATCTTTCCCCGGGGCGGGGAGCCTGCCCCGTCAGTCAGTCGGTCTCAGTCGAACTTCCGCGACGGCGCCAGAACCAGCGCCTCGCCCTTCAGAACGACCGTATTACCCACCGCGCAATGGGTTTCAAGGGTCACCCGCCGTTTGGCATGGTCGATCGCCGTCACCTTCACCTCGGCCCGCACCGTATCGCCGGGCCGCACGGGGGCCATGAACTTCAGGCTCTGCCCCAGATAGACCGTCCCGTGCCCCGGCAACTGCTCCCCGATCACCGCCGAGATCAGCCCGGCGGTCAGCATCCCATGCGCGATGCGCCCCTGAAAGATCGTGTCCTGCGCATAGCCGTCATCCAGATGCACCGGGTTCCGGTCGGTCGAAACCTCGGCGAACATCTCGATATCCCGGTCCGTCACCGTCTTCAGAAGGTAACGGGTCATTCCGATCTCCAGATCCTCGATGCAGATCGTGCCGCGTGGCTGGTTGTCGATGGCGCGTGCGAACATGGCCGAATCCTTGACTGACTTGCCCGCACCCTAGCCGATGCCGCGCCGCAGCGCAATTCCGTCGGGTAACTTTTTATCCCTCATGAGACCTTTGGCGCAAGATTGTTACCCAATGGACGCAGGCATCAGGCCAGAAACGGGATCGCATAGGTCGTCGTCATCTCCCGCGCCTCCAGCCATTCCGCCAAAGCCGCCGGGTCCGGCCGCGCCGGATCGGGGCCGAACTCCGCCGCCGCGATCCCCCCCGTCACGAAGAGCGTGTCGATCCCCTCCGCCATGCCGCCCTGCACATCGGTATTCACCCCATCCCCGATGGCAAGGATGCGCGCCTCCTCCTGCCCCGTCATCGCCGCCAGCTTCCGCCGCGCCAGATCGTAGATCGGCGGATGCGGCTTGCCGTAATACAGCACCTCTCCCCCCATCGCCTCATAGGCCTGCGCCAAGGCCCCGGCGCAATACAGCCGCCGCTCGCCCAGATCGACGATCAGGTCGGGATTGGCACACAGCATCACCAGATCCCGCGCCTTCATCATCAACAGCGCCGCGCGGTAATCCTCCGGCGTCTCGGTCAGGTCGTCCCGCAACCCCGTGCAGACCACCCCCTCCGCCTCGGCCAAGGGCACGCGGCTGATCTCCAGCACCGGCCCATCCACCGGAAGGTCGGTGAAGAAACTCTCGTCCTTCTCCGCCCCGATGTGATGCACCCGCTGCCCCACCGCCCCGGACAAAAGCCCGTATTGCGCCGCGTCACCCGACGACACGATCTCATCCCAGCAATCGCGCGGCACCCCGATCCGCGCCAGTTGCTCCACCACGCTCGATTTCGGGCGCGGCGAATTCGTCAACAGCAGCACAGCCTTCCCCTCGGCACGGAACGCCCGCAGCGCCGCGACCGCCGCCGCAAAGGGCACCTTGCCATTGTGCAGACAGCCCCACAGGTCGCAGAAGACCGCATCATAACGCTCGGCCACCTCGCCAAGGCTCCGGATCATCTCGGTCATCTCTGCCCCTTTCGCCATTCCCGCATCGCCCCTCCCTAACCCAGCCACCGCGCCGGGGGAATGCCATGCCGCGCACCCTGTGCGCCCACGCACCCTTAACCATGAATCTGACCGCCACCCTGCCCGGATTTGTATGCACACTTTGCGGTACAGTTTGCGGCACAGGGTCCGGCACGGCCAATTCCGCCCAACCCCTTGGCACCAAAGCCGGTTCTTACCGCTCGGTCAGCTTCAACTCGATCCGCCGGTTCTGCGCCCGGCTCCCCTCGTCATCCCCGGCAGCCACGGGCCGGTATTCCCCGAACCCCGTCGCCGCCAGACGGTCCGGCGGGAAGCCCAGCCCCTCCTGCATGAACCGCACGACCGAAAGCGCACGTGCCTGCGACAATTCCCAATTGTCCGCGAACTCGCCCAAGCCCGACAGGGGCACATTGTCCGTATGCCCGTCCACACGGATGATCCAATCGATCTCGGGCGGGATTTCCCCCCTGATTTCATTCAGGATTTCCACCACCCCGGCAATCTGCGCCTGCCCCTCCGGCGCCAGTTCCGCGGCCCCCGGCTGGAACAGCACTTCCGAGGAGAACACGAACCGGTCCCCCACCACCCGCACACCTTCGCGCCCGGCCAGAAGTTCCGACAATTTCCCAAAGAATTCAGACCGATACCGCGCCAGATCGGCATTCTCCGCCGCCAACCGCTCGGCCTCCGCCGCCTCCAGTTCCGCCCGCCGCCGCTGCTCTGCCGCCACCTGCGCCAGCGCCGCATTCAACTGCGTGCCCAAAGATTCAAGCTGCACCTGTGCCGCCTCATCCCGCGCCGCGCTTTCGTCCAGCACCGCCTGCAACTGCGCCAATTGCGACCGCAAGGCCCCGATCTGCTCGTTCAACAGCGCCACTTTCCGCTGCGCTTCCAAGGACTTGGCCTGTTCCTCGCTCAAGGCCCGCTCTGCCGCCGCCAGCACCGCGTCGCGGTCCGTCTGCCCCTCGGCGGCCTTCGCCGCCTCGGTCTGCGCCGCCGCCAGCAGGGTCAGCGTCTCCTCCGCCCTCCGCCGCTGCTCCTCCAGCGCAAGGGTCATCGCCGCCAACTCGTCCTCCGACCCCTTCAGCCTGTCGCGCAATTCCTGCAGCGCCGCCGCATCCACCAGACGCTCCGCCTCTTCCTCCGACAGCCGCGCCTCCGCCCCCTCGGCCCGGCTCCGCAGGCTGGCGATCAGCGTTTCCATCGCCTGCCGCCGCGCCGCCATGAACCGCGCGGTCTCGGCATTCGCATCCACCTCCTCACGCGCCCGCGCCAGCGCCAGTTGCAGCGCCTCCTGCTCGGTCAGCAGTTTTTCCTGAGCATCCTCAAGAGCTTGCACGGATGCCGTCAAATCCGTCACCTGCCCCCGCGCCGCATCGCGCTCGGCCAGAAGGCTGGCCACCTGCGCCTCGAAACTGGCGATCCGCCCCTGCGCCGCCTCCAGCGCACCCTCCGCCGTCGCCAATTGCCCGGTCAACGTGGTGATCAGCGCCGCCTGCCGTTCCCCCTCCGCCTGCGCCGCGGTCAGGGACGCCGTCAGCGACCCAACCTCCGCCTCCAATCCCTCGGCCCGCTGCCGCTCCAATCCCAAGGCATCGGCGAGTTGCGCGATCTGGTCGGTCAGGCTGTCCAACTCGTTCGACTGGGTGGTGATCGTATCCCGCAGCACCACCTGCATCACGGTGAAGATGGTCAGGACGAACATCATCACCATCAACAGCGTCGTCACCGCATCCACGAAACCGGGCCAGATTAGCGAGGAATCGCGACGGGACCGCAGCGCCATGGTCAGCCCCGCCCTGCGGGCACGCCGCGCGACAATTGCCGGATGGCCACCGTCAGCGCGGCAATATCGGTGCGCAGATCGGCCAGCGATTCCTGCCGCCCGGCCGACATTTCCTCAAGGATCTTCAACAGTTGCACATCGATGGAACGCAGGCGCATCCGGCTTTCCGCATCCGCCCCCATCGCGCCGCCACCGTCCGAGGTCACCGCCGCGATCAGCCGCTCCTGCCCTTCCGCGATCCGCGCCAGCGCCGCCGCCACATCGCCGCCGCCCCCATCCCGCCGCTCGGCCAGCTTGCCGATGGCGCGGGCCAGATCGTCGATCTTGTCCTCCACCATCACCCGCGTTATGTCCGACTGGGTATAGAGCGACTGCAGCGCATCCATCTGCGCCTGCACCTGATCCAGCACCGCCGCCATCGCCGCCGTATCGCCGCCCTCGCCATCGCCCGACGACAGGCTCACGCGGGTGATCGACGACAGCCATTCCTCCAACTCCCGGTAGAACCGGTTCTGCCCATGCCCCGCGAACAGTTCCAAAAGCCCGATCACCAACGATCCCGCCAGACCCAGCAGCGATGACGAAAACGCCGTTCCCATCCCGCCCAACTGGCTTTCGAGCCCCGACATCAGCTTTTCAAAGACCTGAAGCCCTGTCTCCCCCTCTTGCGGGGCCAGCGACCGGATCGTGTCCACCACCGCCGGAACCGTGGTCGCAAGACCATAGAACGTGCCCAGAAGCCCAAGGAAAACCAACAGGTTGGCCAGATAGCGCGTGATATCCCGCGCCTCGTCGATCCGGGTCGCGACGGATTCGAGGATCGACCGCGACGAGGATGCCGAAATCTGCATCCTCGCCCCCCGCGACCGCAAGAGCGCCGCCAGCGGCGCAAGCAGGCGCGGCGGCTTGGTCGCGTCATGCCCCGGCACGTGGCGGACGAAATCCTCGATCCAGCTCACCGATTGCGCAAGGATCAGCACCTGCCAGAAACAGGTGACCACACCCAGCAGGAACACCCCCCCGATGAACCCGTTCAGCAGCGGATTGGCCTGGAATATGCCCGTCACCTGATTGTGGATCAGCCACGCCCCGCTGCCCACCATCACCGTCACCAGCAGCATCATCACGATCTGCCGGATCGGCTGGCTGAAGGTCGGTGACGCCTCGCTGCGCTGCTTGTCCATCCACACTGCCCGCTGTTTGTTCGCGGCCAGAATAGCAGGCAAAACCCCCCTGCCAAGCCGCCGCAGTTCAGCCTTCCGTCATCTCCACCAGCGCCCGAACGCGGCCCGCCAGCCAATCCAGATCGTCATCCCCGATCCCCAGTTCCGCCAGATGCGCGGCGGTGGACCACAGGTAATCCCGGTTCGGCCCCCGCCCGCCCACCGCCCGCGCGATGATCCGCGCCTGCTCCTCCAGCGCCAACCCCCCGCAATACTGCACATGGTCGGGATCGATGACATAGGCCAGCGCCTCCAGTCCCCGCCCGTCCGCCAAGCGCAGGGGCAGCACCCGCTCCAGATAGGCCGACGACACCAACTCCCGCTCGCGCAGGGCGGCCAGCGTCGCCTCCTCCGTGCCGGGTTCCACCCGGAACGCCACCCCGTCGCAAAAGGACCCCGCCGCCGCATCCAGCGCCAGCACCAGCCCCGGTTCCTCGACCGTGCCGCGATGGTGGATGGACCGCATGCAGAACGACCGATGCCACCCCTCCAGCCGCGCAACCGCCTGCTCGGCCACGGGAAAACCCGGATGCCAGATCAGCGATCCATAGCCGAAGACCCAAAGCCCCGCCGTCATCCGCTGGCCCTCCTTTCGCGCCCCCTGTAAACAGCAGCCCGTTAGGGAAGGAAAGGGTGGACGATGCGCGCACTCCTCGTGACGGTCCTTGTCGCGGCAACGCTCTGGGCGGGCTACTGGTTCGTGGGCTCCCGGGCCATGGAACGCGCCGCCGAAGGCTGGTTCGCGGCTCAACAGGGCGGCGCCCTCGTCGCGCAACGCTCGGGCCTGTCCGTCGCGGGCTTTCCCAACCGCTTCGACCTGACGGTGACCGAACCCCGCCTGACGGATACGCAGCGCGGCATCGGCTGGCAGGCCCCATTCGCACAGATCTTCACCATGTCGTGGAAGCCTTGGCATCTCATCGCGACCCTGCCGCAAAACCAGACCCTCACCCTGCCGGGGCAAGAGGTGACCGTCACCTCCACCCTGATCCAAGGCAGCCTCGTCCTCGTCCCCGGCACCGACCTGACGCTGGACCGCACCGCCATCGCGGGCGACGGCATCGCGCTTGCGTCATCCGCCGGATGGGAGGCCGCCGCCGCCTCGCTCCGCTTCGGCACCCGCCGCGCGCCCGACAGCGCCACGGCGCAAGAGGCCGCGCTGGACCTCACCACCCTCACCCCTGATGCGGGCTTCCGCGCCGCCCTCGCGCCGCTCTCCGACCTGCCCGAACAGATCGACCTGATCCGCCTCGACACCGTCCTCGGCCTCTCCGCCCCGCTCGACCGCCACGCCGCCGCCAACCGCCCCGCCCTCACCGAACTCCGCCTGCGCGAAGGGCTGATCCGTTGGGGCGACATGGTGGCTTCGGCCAAGGGCGACCTCACCCCCGCCGCCGACGGCACGCCCGAAGGGCGGATCGAGATCCGCATCGATCAATGGCGCAAGCTGATCCCCGTCTTCATCGCGGCGGGCCTCGTCACGACAGAAGGCGCGCAGACGCTGACCCGTGCCTTGGAACTCTATGCCCAGCAGGGCGACGATCCCGATACTCTGACCGTGCCGCTGACCTTCGCGAACGGCTTCATGACACTCGGCCCCCTGCCCCTCGGCCCCGCCCCGGCGATCTTTCAGCGGCAGTAAGGCCCGTTCCCGTGGCTCGCCGTGTCGAAATGCAGGTGATCCTCGTGATACCCGTCCGACCCCGGCCCCAGCGTGGTGCCGAAGATGCCGCAGGCCGCCCGATGGGCGCTGCGCATCTGACGGTTGTAATTGCCTGAAACCGAAAGCTCCCGCCCGTCCGACAGGATGAAGCCAGAGATATCCACGGCCTTTCCCCGGCCATGTTCGCTGATCTTCGCGCCGCGCACATTGTTGCGGGGACGGCAGATATAGCTGGCCGCGATCCGCAACTCCACCACCTCCTGCCGCCCGAAGGCCGGACGCATCCCCTCCTGCACCCATGTCTTCAAGGCGCGCGCCGTCGTGCAATCGATCGTGGCGGGCGTCGTCAGGCGCACGCCGTCGACCATCGTCACCCGCACCGGCTCCTCCACCCCGCAGCCCCGCACCTGCGACGTGATCCGCGCCAGCTCATCCCCCCGGATATCCGGGTCGCCACAGACGAATCCATCCGTGGGCGACGGCTTTGCCTCGCGCTCGCGCCGCTGGAACAACCCGCCGAACAGTCCCCCCCGCCTTTCCGGCTTCACCACCGGGGCCGGGGCCGCCGCCGCCTGCTGCAACGCCCCGCGCCCAAGGCCCTCGGGCCGGGGCATGGGGCGCAGGACGGGAACCGAAACCGCAATCGCCGCAGGCTGCGGCGGCAGCGCCTGCGTCATCGCCGGCGCCGCCGCCCAAGGCCGCGGACGCGGGCGCAGCACGGAAACCGGGGCCACCGCCACCTGCGGCGCTGCGACCGTCGCCTCGGGCACGGCCACCGCCACGGCATTTCCGGGCCGGGCCACCGGACGGGGCGAAGTCGCCATCTCCTGCGCCACAGCCGCGCTCGCCATCAGGCAGCACAGCAGGCCCAGACCGGCAACCGCCCCCCGCATTCAGCCGCCCTTCGGCGCGGCCGCCGCCACCCGCCCGAAATCGGGGGCCGCCGTATCCTGCCCGGCCTCGATGATCCCGCGCCGGATCGCGCGCGTCCGGGTGAAATAGGCGTGCAGATGTTCCCCGTCGCCCAGCCGGATCGCCCGCTGCAACGCGAAAAGCTCTTCGGTGAACCGCCCGAGGATATCCAGCGTCGCCTCCTTGTTCGTCAGGAACACGTCGCGCCACATCGTCGGGTCCGACGCCGCGATCCGGGTGAAATCCCGGAACCCCGCGGCGGAATAGTTGATCACCTCGCTGTCGGTCACCCGGCTCAGGTCATCCGCCACACCCACCATCGTATAGGCGATCAGGTGCGGCGTATGCGACGTCACCGCCAGCACAAGGTCATGATGCGCCGCGTCCATCTCGTCGACCTTGGCCCCGAACCCCTCGCACAGCGCCCGCAACCGCGCCACCGCGCCCGCATCCGCCCCCTCCGGCGTCAGCAGCCACCAGCGGTTCTGGAACAGCGTCGCAAAGCCCGACCGCGGCCCCGAATGTTCCGTCCCCGCAATCGGGTGGCCCGCGATGAAATGCACACCTTCCGGCATGTGCGGCGCCACGGCGGCGATCACCGCCTGCTTCACGGACCCCACATCCGTCACCGTCGCGCCGGGCGCCAGATGCGGCCCGATCTCTTCGGCAATCGCGCCCATCGCGCCCACCGGCACGGCCAGCACCACCAGATCCGCCCCGACCACCGCCTTGGCCGCCGTATCCTCCACCCGGTCGCAGAACCCGATCTCCAGCGCCGCCGCCCGGCTTTCGGCCGATTTGGCGTATCCCACCACCTCACCCGCCAGCCCCTGCGCCTTCATGGCATGCGCCATCGACGACGCGATCAGGCCCAGCCCGATCAGCGCCACCCGCTCATAGATCACGCTCATCACTTCACGCCCTTGAACTGCGCGACCGCATGGGCCACGCGGCGACAGGACGCCTCGTCCCCCACGGTGATCCGCAGGCAATGCGGCAGCTTGTATCCCGCCACCCGCCGCACGATCAGCCCCTGCTGCTGCAGGAAGGCATCGCAGGCCACCGCCTCTTCCTCGCTCGCGAAGCGTGCCAGCACGAAATTCGCCATCGAGGTATCCGACGGCACGCCAAGCTCAGCCAGCGCCTCGGAAAGCCAATGCCGCATCCGCGCATTCTCGCTCCGGCAGCGGTTGACGAAATCCTGATCCCGGACCGCCGCCTCCGCCGCCTCAAGCTGCGTGGTCGACAGGTTGAAAGGCCCCCGGATGCGGTTCAGCACATCGACAATCGCCTTCGGCCCGTATCCCCAGCCGATCCGCAACCCGCCCAGACCATAGATCTTGGAAAAGGTCCGCGTCATGAAGACATTGCTGCGCGCCTCAAGGATCGCCAGCCCGCCGTCATAGCCTTCGACATATTCCGCATAGGCCCCGTCCAGCACCAGAATGGCCTGACGCGGCAACCCGTCCGCCAGCCGCGCGATTTCAGCGTTGCTGATCATCGTCCCGGTGGGGTTGTTCGGATTGGCGATGAACACCAGCTTCGTCCGCCGGTTGCAGGCCGCAAGGATCGCGTCCACATCCGTCGTCCGCTCCCGCTCGCGCACCTCCACCGGGGTCGCCCCCACGGCCAGCGCGCTGATGCGGTACATCAGGAAACCATGTTCGGTGAACACCACCTCATCCTTCGGCCCGGCATAGGCCTGACACAGGAAGGTGATGATCTCGTCCGACCCGACGCCGCAGATCACCCGCCCCGCATCCAGCCCATGCACATCGGCAATCGCCTCGCGCAGGCTGCCATGATCGGTGGACGGATAGCGGTGCAGCGTATGCACGCTGCGCTGGAACGCCTCCTTCGCGCGGTCCGAAGGGCCGAACGGATTCTCGTTCGACGAAAGCTTGACCACATTGGTCATGCCCGCGACATGCGCCTTTCCGCCTTCGTAAAGCGCGATGTCAAGGATACCGGGCTGCGGTCGGATGGCGTCGGTCATGTCGGCAAGATTCCCCCATTCCAGCGGGGTTCTAGCTTCGGGCGCGCGGCAAGGCCAGACGGTTTATCGCCACCCCTCACTTGGCCGACCGCGCCTGCAGCCAGTCCATCAGCGCCATCAGAACGCCCGACAGGACAAAGCTCATATGGATCACCGTCAGCCAGAACAGATGCCCCTCATCCGGCGGCGGCGTGGTCGGGTCGCCGATCTCCATGAACCGCTTCAGCAGATGGATCGCCGAAATCGCCACGATCGAGGCGATCAGCTTCATCTTCAGCCCGCCGAAATCCACCTTCCCCATCCAGCCGGGCCGATCCGTGCCCGCATCGAAATCGAACTTGGACACGAAACTCTCATAGCCCGAGAACATCACGATCAGCAGAAGGTTCGCCGCCAGCGTCAGGTCGATCAGCGTCAGGACGACAAGGATCGTCTTCTCCGGGCTCAGGCTCAGCATCTGGGGAAAGTAGTAGATCAACTCACGGAAGAAGATCACCACCAGCATCAACAGCGCGACCGTCAATCCCAGATACATCGGTGCCATCAACCAGCGGCTGGCGAACAGCCCCCGCTCCAGCACCGATTCCGCCGTCTCCCGATCCGCCATGCCCGCCCCCGTTTCCCGGCAAACTGTCACGCCACCCCCGAAAAGCAAGAGGCCCGCCACGATGGGCGGGCCTCTCTCCACGCAAAAGCGCGGAAATCAGTTCTTCGCGTAGTATTCGACGACGAGGTTCGGTTCCATCTGCACCGGATAGGGCACATCGCCCAGAGCCGGGGTGCGGACGAACTTGGCGGTCATCTTCGAATGATCCACCTCGATGTAATCCGGAACGTCACGCTCGGTCAGGGCGACGGCTTCCAGAACCAGCGCCATCTGCTTGGACTTCTGACGCACTTCGATGATGTCGCCTTCCTTCACGCGGTAGGAGGCGATGTTCACGCGCTTGCCGTTCACGGTCACATGGCCGTGGTTCACGAACTGGCGGGCGGCGAAGATCGTCGGAACGAACTTGGCGCGGTAGACGACCGCATCCAGACGACGCTCCAGCAGACCCACCAGCATCTCGCCGGTGTCACCCTTCACGCGCTCCGCTTCGCCATAGATCTTGCGGAACTGCTTTTCGGTCAGGTCGCCGTAGTAACCCTTCAGCTTCTGCTTGGCGCGCAGCTGCGTGCCGAAGTCCGACAGCTTGTTCTTGCGGCGCTGGCCGTGCTGGCCGGGGCCGTATTCACGCTTGTTCACCGGGGACTTCGGGCGGCCCCAGATGTTTTCGCCCATGCGGCGGTCGATCTTGTACTTGGCAGAGGTGCGTTTGGTCACCGCTGATCTCCTTCGTGCGTTTTGAAGGGCGTTGTCCTTTGGTCCTTCGGACCCGACAGGCATCCCCTTGCGGGGGCCACCAACACCAATGAAAAGCCCCGGCGCAGCACGCCGGGACCGGGAGGCCTTATACAGCCCCGAAACCCAGAGTCAACAGCCGCCCGTCACGCCGCCAGATCATGCCGCAGCAGGGCCGCCTCGCTGGCCGAAAGGTTGCGCCGCGCATAATCGCCATAGGCTTCCGGGTTCAACTCCACCCCCGGCGCAACCTCCAGAAGCTGCGCCCGCTGAACCGGATCGATCATCTCCAGCGCCGTGTTCGACGGGTGAAAACTTTCCGTCTCGATCCCGTTGGCGAAGACGATGTTGTGCCGCTCCAGCAGGATATGCACATAAGTCACCTCCCGCAGCGCATGGTCCACCGTGATCGTGCCGTCGTTCAGCAGATCCTCGGCCCGCACCAGAACCTCCGACGTCCCGAACAGAGCCTGCGCCGCGCCCCCCTTCACCAGCATCCGGTGCGCGGGCGACACGATCAGGTCCGGCTCCGGCAGATCAAGGCCCAGAGCGCCGGCCCGGAACCGGATCGGCCGCAGATGCGGCATCGCGTAAAGCCGCGCCCCCGTCATCCGCCGATGCCCCGTCCACAGCACCTCCTGCGGCCCGTCATCCTTGGTCAGCACCCGGTCGCCCGGCCGCAGCGCCTGTATCAGCTTCGGCCCCTCCGGCGTCGCGATCCGCGTGTTCGGCGTGAAACAGATCACCCCGCCACCCTCGCGCCCGCCCGCAGCCACCCGCGCGCGGTCGATCGATGTCCGCACCACCCAGAAATCGCGATCCGCAGGCGGCACCTCGCCCAGCACCATCAAAAGCCGCGCGCCGCTGTCCGGCACCGGGATGATGGTCAGCGCATAGCTCGCCACCCCGTCCGTCACGATGAATCCCTGATCCGGCAGGTCGTCCTCTTCGGCTTCCGGCGTCTCTTCCACGCGCACAGCCCCGCCCTTGCCGATGGCCGACCCGATCAGCCGCCGCACCATCCGCGCCGCGCGCTGCCTCATCTCCGCCGCGCCCTCGGCCCCTTCCAAAAGCAGCATGCCGCCCGCGCCATCCACCCGCACCGCCTCACCGGTCCAGCGCCACGCGGCACCAACCGAGAGAAGGTCAAGCGACGCCGCCCGAACTCCATCCACTTCTGTCTGCGACCAAGAGATGACGAACGTGCCACGAGAGCCCGTTATCATTGCCTGTTTGCCTGCTCGTTAGTTTTTTACTTTTATCCGTGCAGGTTAACAGCGACCCAGACCTTTGGCTATGGCATCCGCGCAACACCCGCAAAATCGCATAGGTCAGAACTTCAACCGCAGATTGATCGATCCCACCACCTGATCATCGACCTGTTCCTCGAACTCCCGGCCCAGCCACGTCACCCCATAGAAGGCCTCGCCCCGTTCGCCCTGCCAATGCACGCCCGTGCGCAGACGCTTGCGGCTGTCCGACGGCGTGATCGCATCGCCGGGCAGGAAATATTCGCTGTCATAGACCTCGGCGATATCGCCGCCCAGCACCACGCTCACGCCCTGCGGTCCCGATCCCGCCATGCCGGTATAGCGTTGCCCCGTCGTGCCGTCGCGCAGCAGCAGGCCGTTCCGCCCCATCCCGCCCAGCGTCAGGTCGCCGCCCACCCGCAGCATCGTCTCCACCCCCGCCTGCGCCTCGAGGAAGGGCCGGAACTCCGCCGCCCCACCCAGATCGAGGCTCCGCCCTAACTCCGCCGTCAGCGTCGGGAAGACGTCATTGCCGATCTGCGCGCCAAAGACCGTGGGCTGCGGCAGGCCAAGCACGTCGTGCAGGTCGCCATGCAGCGAACTGATCCCCGTCTGCGGCCCCACGATCACCGCATCCAGACCAAGGCTCGTCTCCACGCCCCGCATATCGAAATGAGTATGCACACCCAGCGTCAGCGCACCCACATAGCGCCGATCCAGAGGGTTCGCCGTCACCAGATCGGCCGGCGCGATCGTCTCCACTTCGGCCCGGAACTCCAGTATCGCCCCCGGTTGCGACGGCAGGCTGCCCGCCCATGACGGCCCGCGCAGCACGCTCAGCACATAGCTGCCCGTGCGCCAGCGGTCCTTGCCATCCCCGATGGCGTCATTGGTCAGAAGCCTGCCCCAACCCAGCGTCTCGCGCTCTTGCGCGGCAACGGGCAACGCCACAAGGGCGCCAAGCAAAAGGACAAGCGCGGGAAACGCCGAAAGGGGCCTGGGCATGATGTCATCCGATCTTCAGCCCCCCCAGGCTTCATTTACATTAACCATACCGGGAGGTTCCGGCTAGTGCCCCGAAGCCACAGTCAGCCATTGCTTTGCCACCGGCAGGACGGGTGCGGATGTCGATTTCGTCATTCAGGTGCCCATTCAAGCAGCATCCAGAGAATCCACACAACCTCTGATTTTATTGAACAATTTGACGAATTCGTCGTCTGAGAATGACGAATTCGTCATTTTCATCAGAAGGAAACGGCATCTGTCATCGCGGCCCTAAACATCCGGGCGCCCACATGCAAATTGAGACTCGATCGCGGCCGGCACGTGTACCGAGTGTTGTGTTCAACGGACGCCCTGCCCCCATAGCAGGCTCCGCAGTGCGCCGGTCGCGGTCATTTCCCCTCACCGGAAGAACGTCGCCGCCGCCATGCGGCAAAGCCCGCCGCAAAGGGCAGAACCGCAAGGGCAATCGGCCAAAGCACAGCCCCCGGCTGGCTCAGCACGCAGATCAGCGTCGCCCAGAACGCCGCCCCCTGCTCGGCCCATCCGCCCCCGCTCCGCAGCACCGCACCACCATTCACCACCGCCGCCACGGCAACCAGTGTCCACAGTGCCGCCAGATCTCCTGTCCCCACCAGCCAGCCATGCAGCAACCAGAAGGCGATTCCCGCAATGACAGCGAAACCGATCTCTGGCAGCACCCGTTCTCCTGCGCTCCAGCCCAGCCCCCGCCGCAGCAAGGGCAGCGCCAGCAGCAGCAGCCCCACCGCCCAGAGGATCGGGTTCGTCAGCACGCCGGCCACCGCACCCTCCACCCCGCCCTGTGCCCGGTTCACCGCCCCGAAGGCCAGCATAAGCAGGATCAACCGCCCCGCCCGCATCAGCCCCGCCACGCGGCTGGGCGATGGTCCCTCCACCGCCCCCCGCAACATCATCAGCGCACCCAGCAGCAGGATCAGCCCATCCCAATCCGCCCCGGCATAGCCTGCCAAGGACATCCCGACCCCGCCCAGCGCACAGGCAAACCCGAAGACCCGCGCCCAGTCGCGCTGCCGCATCCGCTTCAACCGATCCACCGCCGCGCTCCCTTGGCCATCAACACACTCACCACGATCCGCGCCACATGATGCACCGTCACATAGACGACCGACATCTGCAGGCTCAGCGCGATCAGGCTCATCTCCGCCAATCCCCCCGGCGCAAAGGCAAGGAACACCGCCGCCGCAGGCTCACCCACCCACGGCGCCAGCAACACCGCAAACCCATAGGCCAGCCCCAGCGCCACGATCGCATTCACCACCGCCAACCGCCCCGCACGCCACAGCATCGCCCGCTCCGCCCCGGCAAAGCGCACGCCAAGGCCGCAGCCCACCACCACCTGCGTCACCCCCACCAGCCACGCAGGCGGCACCCCATGCACCAGCCCCGCCGCATGGGCCACGGCGGAAAACAGCACCGGCCCCGTCATGATCGCCGCCGGAAAGCGCAGCGCCCGCCCGACCAGAACGCCCAAGGCCCCCGCCGCCAGCAGCACCGCCACTTCCTGCACCGTCAGCGGCACCGAAGCGGCAGGCAGCGCCGCCCCGCTCGCCGACCCGACCGCCCCCCCGGTCAGCACCATGAAAATCAGCGGCACGAAGACGATCGTCAGGATCAGCCGCAGGAATTGCAGCACCGTCATCAGGCGCACGTCGCCGCCCGCCTCCTCGCCCATCTGCACCGTCTCGATAAGGCCACCGGGAACAGACCCGAAGAAACTCTCCAGACGTGGCAACCCGCCGCGCGTATAGATGAAATACCCCACCCCATGCGCCAAGGGCAAAAACAGCAGCAGCGCCAGCAGCGACGGCCACCACGCCCCCGCCTCGGCCACGACCGCAGGCGTGAACGCCCCGCCGATCGCCACCCCGATCACCGGCACGAAGGCCGACCGCAGCCGCAAGGGCAACAGCACCGCCCGCCCGAAGGGCTTCCACCCCGCCGCCGCGATCACCCCCGTCACCACCAGCGACCCCAGCAGCAGCGCCAGCGGCAGGTGCAGCAACAGCGCAAGCCCCCCGCCCAGCCCCCCAAGGGCCAGCGTCATCGATATCGCAACCAGATCAGCGCGGATCACGTGCCCTCCACAGCGCAAACAGCATCCCGCCCGACAAAAGCGCACTCGCCCAGCGGCCCGCCATCAGCCGCCATGCCGCAAGCTCTCTCGGCTCGATCAGGTCACCGAAGCGGATCACCCGCCCCTCCTCGAAAATGATCACCCCCAAGGCCCCGACCCCCGCCAGCAACGCCACCAGCGCCCACCGCCGACGCGGCCCCGCCACCAGCAAAGCCACCGCCCCAAGCAGGGCCAGCAGATGGCACCACACCACGCCCCATGCCCCATACCACCGCGCCCGCAGCATCGCCGTGTCATAGACCGGATCGCCCATCGTCCGCAGTGGCAACACCAGCGTCACGGCGAAATATCCCGCCGTCACCACAGCCCCCGCAAGGGCCACCCGCCAGACCCATCCCCGCCACATCACCAATGCGGCGGCCGCACATTCGCCGCAGGCCCGTCCACCGCCATCGCCTCGCGCTCGGCCTCCCGCTCCACCAGCAGCTGCACCAGCCGCGACAGCCGCTCGATTTCCTTCGCCTGCCCCGCCACCACGTCCGACAGGTCATCCACCGCCCGCATCAGATGCGCGACCCGTTCTTCCAACTCGACCATGTCACCCTCCGCCGCTTGCCGCGTCCTGCCCCTTCCGTTACACGGGCCGCGACAGAAAGCGAAGGTCCGACCAATGGCACAGGACAAGGCTCCCGAAGCAAAGACAAGCCGCCCCCGCGCCGAAACCCCCAAGGGGTTCCGCGACTATTTCGGGGCGGAAGTCACCGAACGCAAAGCCATGCTCGACAAGGTGGCCGAGGTCTATCACCGCTACGGCTTCGATCCCCTCGAAACCTCCGCCGTCGAAACGGTGGAGGCGTTGGGCAAATTCCTCCCCGACGTGGACCGCCCCAACGAAGGCGTCTTCGCCTGGCAGGACGAAGATCAGGATTGGCTCGCCCTCCGCTACGACCTGACCGCCCCGCTCGCCCGCGTCGCGGCACAGTTCCGCAACGACCTGCCCTCGCCCTATCGCCGCTATGCGATGGGCCCCGTCTGGCGCAACGAAAAGCCGGGGCCGGGCCGCTTCCGCCAGTTCTACCAATGCGATGCCGATACCGTCGGCGCCCCCTCCGTCGCGGCGGATGCGGAAATCTGCGCGATGCTGTGCGATGCGCTTTTGGCGGTTGGAATAGACCAAGGCGACTTTGTTGTTCGGATCAACAATAGAAAGGTATTGAACGGCGTGATGGAGGCGACCGGACTATACGTTGCTGACGATCCGTCGAAGTTTGCAGCCGAGCGTGGGATTGTTCTTCGCGCCATCGATAAGTTTGACAAGTTTGGAACTGAAGGCGTTCGAGCACTGCTTGGAAAGGGCCGCATGGATCAAAGCGGCGATTTTACCAAAGGAGCAAACCTCGCAGAGGAGCAGATTGATCTCTTTGCGTGGTTCCTAGAAACCCCTCAAGGGACGGAACAGCAAAGGCTTGCTTCAATAGCGGGATTTGTTGGGAAAACTCCGAGTGGCGCAGAAGGCGTCTCAGAATTGGAGATGATGTCTGAGCTACTGGACAAAGCTGGTTATGCTGGCCGCAACACAATGATTGATTGGTCGGTCGTCCGTGGCCTCGGCTACTACACCGGCCCCGTCTATGAGGCCGAACTGACCTTCGAAATCCTCGACGAAAAGGGCCGCAAGCGCCAATTCGGTTCCGTCTCCGGCGGGGGCCGCTACGACGATCTCGTGAAACGCTTCACCGGCCAATCCGTCCCGGCCACGGGTGTCTCCATCGGCGTCGACCGCCTGCTGGCCGCCCTCCGCGCCAAGGGCCGCATCGGCACCGACACCCAAGGCCCCGTCGTCGTCACCGTCATGGACCGCGACCGCATGGCCGACTACATGGGCATGGTCGCCGACCTCCGCAACGCAGGGATCCGCGCCGAAGTCTATCTCGGCAACCCCAAGAACTTCGGCAACCAGCTCAAATACGCCGACAAACGCCAGTCCCCCGTCGCCGTGATCCAAGGCGGGAACGAGGCGGAAAAGGGCACCGTCATCCTCAAGGACCTCATCCTCGGCGCCCAGATCGCCCAGAACGCCACGCTCGAGGAATGGAAGGACCGCCCCGCACAGGTCGAAATCCCCCGCGCCGACCTCGTCGCAGCGGTCCGCAAGATGCTGGCGAAATGACCCCCAAGGCCGCCATCCGGGCCGAGGCCGAAACCCTCTTCGCCGCCTTCCGCGCCGAAGGGGCGGTTCCGGTAGAGGCTGACATCCTCCAACCCGCCGAAACCCTGCTCGACCTCTACGGCGAAGACATCCGTGCCCGCGCCTATGTCACGACCGACCCCCTACGCGGCGAGATGATGCTGCGCCCCGACTTCACCGTCCCCGTCGTGCAGGCCCACATGGCCCACGGCGCCGAACCCGCCCGCTACTGCTACATGGGCGAGGTGTTCCGGAAGCAGGACGTCGCAGGCCCCCGCGCGTCGGAATACCTGCAAGTCGGCTTCGAACTCTTCGACCGCACCGCGCCCGAACAGGCCGACGCGCAGGTCTTCGCCCTGTTTGCCCGCCTCCTCGCGCCGTTGAACCTCCGCGCCGCCACAGGCGACATCGGCATCCTCATGGCCGCCGTCCGCGGCCTCTCCACCACCGACCGCCGCAAATCCGCACTCCTGCGCCACATCTGGCGCCCCAACCGCTTCCGCGCGCTGCTCGACCGCTTCTCGGGCCGCGCCCCCATGCCCGCCGCCCGCGCCGCCCTGCTGGACCACCTCCAGAAGGACACCCCCGAAGCCCTCATCGACGCCGCCGGCACCCTCGTCGGCCTGCGCACGGCCCAAGACATCGCCGCCCGCGCCCGCGCCCTGATCGAGGACGCGGCCACCGCCCCCATCGCCGCGCCCGAAGCCGCCCTCCTCTACGACCTCCTCTCCCTCCAAGCCCCCGCCCGCGCCGCCCTAAACCACCTGCGCGGCATCACCCCCATGCTCCCCGCCATCGCCCCCGCCGTGGACCGCTTCGCCGCAAGGCTCGACGCGCTCGACGCACTGGGAACCGATACGCAAACCTTCCCCTTCGAGGCCTCCCACGGCCGCACCTCCCTCGAATATTACGACGGCTTCGTCTTCTCCTTCCACGCAACCGACCCGACCCTCCCCCCCGTCGCCTCCGGCGGCCGCTATGACGCCCTGACGGCAGTCCTCGGCGCAGGACGCTCCATCCCCGCCGTCGGCGGCGTCATCCGCCCCGGCCTCGTCGCCCGCCTGAAGGGAGAGATCTGATGCTGAAAATCGGCGTCCCCTCCAAAGGCCGGCTGATGGAGAAGACCTTCGACTGGTTCGGCGCACGCGGCATCACCATGCGCCAAACCGGGAACGACCGCGAATATTCCGGCGCGGTCGAGGGCATCGACGGCGTCGAACTCGTCCTCCTCTCCGCAGGCGAAATCCCGCGCGAGCTTTCCTCAGGCCGCATCCACCTCGGCGTCACCGGCTCCGACCTCGTCCGCGACAAACTGGCCGACTGGCCCGCGCAGGTGGCCGAACTCTCCCCCCTGGGCTTCGGCCATGCCGACCTGATCATCGCCGTCCCCGCCGCATGGATCGACGTGGACACGCTGGACGACCTCGACGCCGCCGCCAGCGCCTTCCGCGCCGCCCACGGCCACCGCCTGCGCATCGCCACGAAATACCACCGCCTCGTCCGCGATTTCCTCACCGCGAACGGCGTGGCGGACTATCAACTGGTCGACAGCCAAGGCGCGACCGAGGGCACGATCCGCAACCTGACCGCCGAAGCCATCGCCGACATCACCTCCACCGGCGAGACCCTGCGCGCGAACCACCTCAAGATCCTCTCCGACGGGCTGATCCACCAGTCGCAGGCGGTGCTTTTCCTCTCGCGCAACGCAGATTGGCCCGCACAGGACCGCGCAACCCTTGCCATGCTCTGCGCCCGTCTCTCCCTCACCCCGCCCGGCGACCTCTGACCGCTTGACCAGACCACCACCGCACTAGCTCCCCTTTTGGTTAACCAAAGGGAAATTCCACATGCATCTTCGCCTGACCCTCGCCGCCCTCTTCCTCGCCCTTCCCGCTTTCGCGCAGGACCTCGCCACGGGCGACGTGATCAAAAGCACGATCTCCGGCAAGACCGTGCAGGGCTCCATGATCACCTCCGGCGCCTATACCGAGTTCTACGCCGAAGACGGCACCATCAAGGGCGACGGTTACACCGGAAAATGGACGGTCGAAGGCGATGCCATGTGCTTCGACTACGGCGAAGGCGCGAATTGCTGGGGCGTGCGCATCGCGGGCGATCAGGTCGCGTGGATCAAGGACGGCAAGGAAGACGGCACCGGAACGCTGGTGGACGGAAACCCCAACAATTTCTGACCGCCCGGAACGGCGCGCCGGACATGAACGCCCCGTCAAAGGGGCGTTCGCTGCGTGCTGACGGTTTGCGGTACAGTTTCCGGCACAGGATCCGGTACGGCGAAATCTGACGCAGATTTCGCGTCGGTTCCTGACGCAGGAACCGCGGGCCGCGTTAACGCGGCCCCGGAATTTGCGTCAAATTCCGTCGCGATTTGTGCGTCACAAATCGCTACCGCAACCCGATCTCCGCCAGCGCCTGCGCCAGCGACGGAGGCAGCGCATCCTCCCGCGCCCGCCCCTTGGGCAGGTCGCGCGGGCTTTCGGCCGGGTCCAGATAGCGCCACCCCTGAAATGGCCGCCGTGCCGCCGCCTCGGTCCGGATCACCTCCGCATCCAGCACCAGCGCACAGCGCTGCACCCCGTCCGCGCCATCCACTTTCTCAAGCCCGACAATGCGTTGGCGCGCAAGGATCACCCCCTTGATCACCCAATACAGCGACCCGCCCGCCAGAACCTCCGCCTCGCGCTTGGGCCACATCCGCGTCACATGCACGGCGCATCCCTTGGGCCAGCGATGCCGCTGGCTCTCCTGCCAATCGGTCAGATCCTCGACACTGTCCGCGCCCACGCAAAGCTTCAGAAGGTTGATATGGCCCACGATTCCCCCAAAGGTCGCCAGACACGGAATTCTAGCTTCATGGTTAATGCCAGCAACCCCGAAGCGCCTTCATTGACCGGGGCCACCTCGTGGCCTATCTTGGGCATTCGCCCAAACCAACCCCAACATACCGCATCCGAAGGCAGACCCCATGTCCCGCTTCTCCGCCCCCATTGCCGAACAGATCTGGGACATGAAATATCGCCTGAAAGAGGCCGACGGCACCCCCATCGACGGCACAGTCGAGGATTCCTGGCGTCGCATCGCCCGCGCTCTGGCCGAGGTCGAATCCGATTCCGCCCGGTATGAGGCCGAATTCTACGCCGCATTGGAGGATTTCAAATTCCTCCCCGCAGGCCGCATCACCGCGGGCGCGGGCACCGGCCGCTCCGTCACACTCTTCAACTGCTTCGTCATGGGCACCGTGCCCGACAACATGGGCGGCATCTTCGACGCGCTGAAAGAGGCCGCCCTCACCATGCAGCAGGGCGGCGGAATCGGCTATGATTTCAGCACGATCCGCCCCCGCGGGGCCGAGGTGAAGGGCGTCGCCGCAGATGCCTCCGGTCCCCTCTCCTTCATGGATGTCTGGGATGCCATGTGCCGCACCATCATGTCCGCAGGCAGCCGCCGCGGCGCGATGATGGCCACCATGCGCTGCGACCACCCCGATGTCGAACAGTTCATCGAGGCGAAGAAAGACCCCGCCCGTTTGCGAATGTTCAACCTTTCGGTGCTAGTGACCGATGCCTTCATGGCGGCGGTAAAGGCGGACGGTCCGTGGGAACTGGTCTTCGACGGCAAGGTCTACAAGACGGTGCAGGCGCGCGACCTGTGGAACCGGATCATGCGCAACACCTACGACTTCGCCGAACCGGGCGTGATCTTCATCGACCGCATCAATGCGATGAACAACCTCGCCTATTGCGAAACCATCGCCGCGACCAATCCCTGCGGCGAACAACCCCTGCCGCCCTACGGCGCCTGCCTGCTCGGCTCCATCAACCTGCCGACGCTGGTTAAGGATGCCTTTACCAATTCCGCCGCCATGGACATGGCAGCGCTCGACCGTCTCGTCCGCACCGCCGTGCGGATGATGGACAACGTCGTCGATGCCAGCCGCTTCCCCCTGCCCCAACAGGCGGCCGAGGCGCAGGCAAAGCGCCGCATCGGCCTTGGCGTCACCGGCCTCGCCGATGCCCTCCTGATGGTCGGCCTGCGCTATGGCTCTGAAAAGGCGGCGGAAATCACGGAAAACTGGATGCAGGCCATCGCCCGCGCCGCCTATCTCGCCTCCGCCGATCTTGCCCGCGAAAAGGGGGCCTTCCCCCTCTTCGACGCCGACAAGTACCTCGCCTCCGGCTCCCTCGCGCATATGGACGATGACGTCAAACAGGCGATCCGCCAGCACGGCATCCGCAACGCGCTCCTCACCTCCATCGCGCCCACGGGCACCATCAGCCTCTATGCGGGCAACGTCTCCTCCGGGATCGAACCCGTCTTCGCCTATGCCTATACCCGCAAGGTCCTGCAAAAGGACGGCTCGCGCACGGAAGAAGAGGTCGTCGATTACGCCGTCCGCCTCTGGCGCGAAAAGCACGGCGACGCCCCCCTGCCCGACTATTTCGTCAACGCCCAGACCCTGCCCCCGCTGGATCACGTCCGCATGCAGGCCGCCGCGCAGAAATGGGTCGACAGCTCCATTTCCAAGACCATCAACTGCCCCGAAGACATCAGCTTCGACGATTTCAAAGAGGTCTACATGGCCGCATGGGATCAGGGCTGCAAAGGCTGCACCACCTATCGCCCGAACGACGTGACAGGCTCCGTCCTCACGGTATCCGAGTCGTCCGAAAAGGCCCCGGCCGAAGAACCCGCCGCGCTGCGCCAATCGCAGGACGGGGCCGAGGTCGTCTATCTCTCTGAACCGCTCGACCGCCCCGCCGCGCTAGAGGGCCATACCTACAAACTGAAATGGCCGGGCAGCGAACACGCGCTCTACATCACCATCAACGACATCGTCATCGCCGGCCACCGCCGCCCCTTCGAGGTGTTCATCAACTCAAAGAACATGGAACATTTCGCCTGGACCGTCGCGCTCACCCGCATGGTCAGCGCCGTCTTCCGGCGCGGCGGCGACATTTCCTTTGTGGTGGAAGAGCTTAAGGCCGTCTTCGACCCGCGCGGCGGCGCATGGATGGATGGGCGCTACATCCCCTCCATCCTCGCGGCCATCGGCGGCGTTATCGAACGCCACCTGATCGACATCGGCTTCATCGCGGGCGAGGGGCTGGGCCTGAAATCCGACCCGCAGGCGCAAGTGGTTGCCCTTGGTGCCCCCAAGGGCAAGGCCTGCTCCTCCTGCGGCAGCTATGACATGCGCATGGTCGAAGGCTGCATGACCTGCGCCTCCTGCGGCTATTCCAAATGTGGATGACCGACAAGAAAAACTTGTCGATTGACAGGAGAACTTGGTTTTAACCCACGGCATCTGCGGGCATTCTGACGGGGCAGGACTCACCTTCCCGAAAGGATCGCCCGATGCGCAACGGCGGACAGCTTCTCGTTCAATCCCTCGCTGGCCTCGGCGCGACCCGCGCCTTCGGCGTGCCGGGGGAAAGCTACCTCGCCGTTCTCGATGCCCTGCATGACACGGCGGGGCAGCTTGATTTCACCCTCTGCCGCAACGAGGGCGGCGCGGCCTTCATGGCCGCCGCATGGGGCAAGCTGACGGGAAGCCCCGGCATCTGCATGGTCACCCGGGGGCCGGGGGTCACCAACGCCTCCATCGGCATCCACACCGCGATGCAGGACTCCGCCCCGATGATCATCTTCGTCGGTCAGGTCGGCACCGACCTTCAGGGGCGCGAGGCCTTTCAGGAAATCGACTACCGCGCCGTCTTCGGCACCATGGCGAAATGGGTGGTGGAAATCGCCCATGCCGACCGCATACCCGAAATCCTCTCGCGCGCATGGATCACCGCCACCACAGGCCGCCCCGGCCCCGTGGTCATCGCCCTGCCCGAGGACATGCTCACCTCCCTCACCGACGCGCCCCCCCTCACCGCGCCGCCCGTGATGCGCGAACCCGCCCCCGATGCCGCCACAATGGATGACCTCCGCGCCCTCCTTCAAAAGGCGCAGCGCCCCCTCATCCTGCTTGGCGGCTGCAACTGGTCTGAGGAAGGCCGCGCGGCGCTGCAATCCTTTGCCGAGGCTTCCGACATTCCCGTCCTCGCCGCCTTCCGCTTTCAGGACCGCTTCGACAACTTCTCCCCCGTCTATGCCGGAGAGGCCGGGGTCGGCATGCCGCCCCATGTCCGCGCCCTGATCACCGGGGCCGACACCATCCTCGCCATCAACATCCGCTTCGGCGAGATGACGACCGATGCCTATACCCTGCTGGACGTGCCGCTTCCGAAACAGCGCCTGATCCATGTCCATGGCTCGGATCGTGAAATCGGCAAGATCTACCAACCCGCCCTCGGGATCCATGCCGGGCCCAACGCCCTCGCACGGGCCCTGCGCCCCGTGCAGGGGCCTTGGGCCGACTGGCGCACCAAGGCCCGCGCCGATTACGACCGCAGCCTCGACGCCCCCGCCCAGCCCTCACCCGTGGACATGGTCGCCGTCACCTCCCACCTGCGCGACGTCCTCCCCGAGGAGGCGATCCTGACGAATGGTGCGGGGAACTTCACCGTCTGGCCGAACAAGTTCTACCGCTACGGCCCCAAGGCGCGGCTCCTTGCCCCGCAATCCGGGGCCATGGGCTATGGCCTGCCCGCCGCCATCGCGGCCAAGATCGCCCATCCCGACCGCACGGTCGTCTGCTTCGCGGGCGATGGCGATTTCCAGATGAACTGTCAGGAACTCGGCACCGCGATGCAGGCGGGGGCGCAGCCCATCGTCCTGATCCTGAACAACGGCACCTACGGCACCATCCGCGCCCATCAGGAACGCACCTATCCCGCCCGCGTTTCCGGCACCACGCTGGAAAACCCCGATTTCGCCGCCCTCGCCCGCGCCTACGGCTTCCATGCCGAACGGGTTGAGACCACCGCCGATTTCCCCGCCGCCTTCGCCCGCGCCCGCGCCTCGAAGACAGGCGCGGTACTGGACCTGAACATCTCGCCCGAGGCGCTCACCCCGCGCCAGACCCTTTCCCAGATGCGCGCCGCAGCCCTCGCCGCCAAGGACAAGACCTGATGCCTTCCCACGCCAAGACCAAGCCCCCTGTCCGCCTTGGCGCGGATATCGGCGGCACCTTCACCGACATCGTGCTGGAGGTGGGCGGCGCGATGCATTCCACCAAGATCCTCACCGATTACGCCGCCCCCGAACAACCCATCCTCGACGGCATCCTGCACCTCACGGCGCAGGCGGGCCTCTCTCCCGCCGATCTGGACATCGTCATCCACGGCACCACGCTGGCCACCAATGCCCTGATCGAACGGCGCGGCGCGCGCACGGCCTTCGTCACCACCGAAGGCTTCCGTGACGTGATCGAGATGCGGACCGAGAACCGCTTTGACCAATACGATTTGAACCTCCGCCTCCCCGCGCCGCTGGTCCCGCGCGAGGACCGCTTCACCGTGGCAGGCCGCATCGGGGCCGAGGGGCAGGAACTCGCCCCCTTAGACGAGGCCGCGCTGCATGCCATCGCCGACCGCATCGCCGCCGGAGGATACGGCGCCATAGCCATCGGCTTCATCCATTCCTACATGAACCCCGCCCATGAACGCCGGGCGCGCGACATCATCGCCGCCAAGGTCGCGCTGCCCATCTCCCTATCCTCCGAAGTCTCGCCGCAGATGCGAGAATTCGAACGCTTCAACACCGTCTGCGCCAATGCCTATGTCCGCCCACAGATGGCCGATTACCTGACCCGCCTTCAGGTCCGTCTTGCACAGATGGGCGCTGGCTGCCCCATCTTCATGATCCATTCCGGCGGCGGCCTGATCAGCGTCGAAACAGCCGCCGCCTTCCCCGTCCGCCTTGTCGAAAGTGGCCCCGCGGGCGGCGCGATCTTCGCCGCCGACATCGCGCGCCGCTTCGGGCTCGACCGCGTGGTCAGCTATGACATGGGCGGCACCACCGCCAAGATCTGCCTGATCGAGGATTTCGCCCCCAAGACCGCCCGCAGCTTCGAGGTGGCCCGCACCACCCGTTTCGCCAAGGGTTCCGGCATGCCCATCTCCATCCCTGTGATCGAGATGATCGAGATCGGCGCGGGCGGCGGCTCCATCGCATGGGTCGACGGCATGGGCCGCATCCAGACCGGCCCGGAATCCGCCGCCTCGGAACCCGGCCCTGCCTGCTATCAACGCGGCGGCACCCGCCCCGCCATCACCGATGCCGACCTGACGCTGGGCAAGATAGACCCCGACAATTTCGCGGGCGGCGCGATCCGCCTTTCCCCCGCGAACGCCGCCGCCGCCATAGCCCGCGAGGTGGGCGACCGCCTCTCCCTCGGCGTGCAGGCCGCAGCCTTCGGCATCTGCGAGGTGGTGGATGAAAACATGGCAAACGCCGCCCGCGTCCATGCGGTGGAGAACGGCAAGAACATCGCCGACAACCTGATGATCGCTTTCGGCGGCGCGGCCCCCCTCCACGCCGCCCGCCTCTGCGAGAAACTGGGCATCGACCGCTGCCTCGTGCCGCCGGGCGCGGGCGTCGGCTCCGCCATCGGCTTCCTGCGCGCCCCCTTCGGATACGAGGCGCTGATGTCCAAGGTCACGCGCCTGTCGCGCTTCGACATCGCCGCCGTCAACGCCATGCTGGCCGATCTGAAATCCACTGCCGAGGGCTTCGTCCGCGCGGGCACCTCCGCCCCTGTCACCTGCGAGATCACCGCCTTCATGCGCTATGTCGGTCAGGGCTGGGAAATCCCCGTCCCCCTCGCCGACCGTCCCTTCAAGGGTGACGACGTCGCAGCCCTCCGCGCCGCCTTCCGCGACCATTATGCCCGCTTCTTCGGCCGTGCAATCGACGGGCTGGACGGGCTGGAAATCGAGGTGGTCACATGGTCGGTCAAGGCACAGGACGCCCGCCCCGCCCCCACCACCAAAGCGCTCACGACGGGCCGCGCCACGGCCCCCGCCGCCCCGACCCGCCCCATCTTCGACCCCAGCGCAGGCAAGGCGCTCCCCTCGCAGGTCCATGACCGCGCCGCCCTCTCCGCCGGAACCCGCGTCACCGGCCCCGCCGTGATCGTCGAACGCGAAACCGCCACCGTCGTCACAGCCCCCTTCGATGCCGTGATGCAGGATGACGGCTCCCTCCTCCTGATCCGCAAGGAACCGCTCGCATGACCGATGCCACCATGGAAATCCGCATGCAGGTCATGTGGAACCGCCTGATCTCGGTCGTCGAGGAACAGGCGATGACCCTCCTGCGCACCGCCTTTTCCACCAGCGTGCGCGAGGCGGGCGATCTGTCGGCGGGCGTCTTCGACCCGCAGGGGCGGATGCTGGCACAGGCCGTCACTGGCACGCCCGGCCATGTGAACACCATGGCCGAGGCGGTGGGCCATTTCATCGCCGAGATCGGGCGCGAGAACATGTTCCCCGGCGACACCTACGTCACCAACGACCCGTGGAAGGGCACGGGCCACCTGCATGACATCACCATGGTCTCCCCTTCCTTCCTTGGCGACGATCTGGTGGGATTCTTCGCCTGCACCGCCCATGTCGTCGATGTCGGCGGGCGCGGCTTCGGCGCGGATGGCAAATCGGTCTATGAAGAGGGGATCCAGATCCCCATCATGAAATTCGCCGAACGCGGCCGCGTGAATGGCGATCTCGTCCGCCTCCTGCGCGCCAATGTGCGCGAACCCAATCAGGTCGTGGGGGATTTCTATTCGCTCGCCGCCTGCAACGACGTGGGCCACCGCCGTCTCATCGCGATGATGCAGGAAATAGGGCTGTCCTCGCTGGATGCCTTGGGCGATTTCATCTTCACCCGCACCCGCAACGCCACGCTGGACTGTATCCGCGCCCTGCCGCAAGGCGCATGGGACAACGTGCTGGATACTGACGGCTATGACAGCCCCGTCCGCCTCGCCGCGCGGGTTTCGATCTCCGGCGATGCCGTCCATGTCGATTTCACCGGCTCCAGCCCCGTCAGCGCCAAGGGCATCAACGTGCCCGTGATCTATACCAAGGCCTATGCCTCCTACGCGCTGAAATGCGTGATCGCGCCCGACATCCCCAACAACTGGGCCTCGCTCGAGGCCTTCACCATCTCCTCGCCCGAAAACATCCTGAACGCCCCCCGCCCCGCCCCCGTGTCTGTGCGCCATGTCATCGGCCACATGGTGCCCGACCTCGTGCTGGGTGCGCTGGCCAAGGCCCTTCCCGGCAGGGTTCTGGCCGAAGGTGCCGCGGCCCTGTGGAACATCCACATGTCCGTGCGCCCCGTGCCGGGCCAATCCGGGCGGCAGGCCGAGATCCTGATGTTCAACTCCGGTGGCATGGGCGCAAGGCCGGGGCTTGACGGCCTCTCCGCCACCGCCTTCCCCTCCGGCGTGATGACGATGCCGATCGAGGCCACGGAACATACCGGCCCCATCACCATATGGCGCAAGGAACTGCGCCCCGACAGCGGCGGCGACGGCGAATATCGCGGCGGCCTCGGTCAGGTGATCGAGATCGAACCTGCCCCCGGCCATGAATTCGACTTCTCCGCCATGTTCGACCGCGTCCACCATCCCGCCAAGGGCCGCGAAGGCGGCGGCGCGGGTGCCGCGGGCCATGTCGCGCTGGATGACGGCACCGTCCTGAAACCGAAGGGCTGGCAGCATGTCCCTGCCGGACGCCGGCTCGTCCTGCACCTTCCCGGCGGTGGCGGCTATGGCGACCCCGCGCGGCGCAGCCCCGAGGCGCGGGCGCAGGATGCCCTGCGCGGCTATGTCTCCACCCCCGCCAAGGGGTCGGAAGGATGACCTACCTCGCCACCCGCCTCGCGGCCGTCAAACCCTCGGCCTCCATGGCCGCCTCCATGGCGGCCAAGGCCCTGCGCGCCAAGGGCCATGACGTCATCGACCTTGGCCTCGGCGAACCGGACTTCGCCACCCCGCCCCACATCGCCGATGCCGCCCATGCCGCCGCCCTGCGCGGCGAGACGCTCTACACCCCCGCCGCGGGTACCCCCGCCCTACGCGAGGCCATCGCCGAGAAGTTCCGCCGCGAAAACGGCCTTGTCTGCCATGCCGACGATGTCACCGTCGCGAACGGGGCAAAGCAGATCATCTTCAACGCCCTCATGGCCACGCTGAACGACGGCGACGAGGCGATCCTTCCCGCCCCCTATTTCGTCAGCTATCCCGAGATGGTCAAACTGCTGGGCGGCGTCCCGGTCACCCCCGCCTGCGGCCCGGAAACGGGCTTCCGCCTGACGCCCGCGCAACTGGAGGCGGCGATCACCCCGCGCAGCAAATGGCTCTTCCTGAACCTTCCCGGCAACCCCTCCGGCGCGGTCTATACCATGGCGGAACTGCAGGCCCTTGGCGCGGTTCTGGAACGGCACCCCCAAGTGCTGATCCTGTCGGACGAGATCTATGAACACATCCTCTTCGACGGTCGCACCTTCACCAGCTTCGGCGCCGCCTGCCCCCACCTGCGCGACCGCACGCTGATCGTGAACGGCGTCGCCAAGGCCTATGCGATGACAGGCTGGCGCATCGGCTATGCGATGGGGCCCGCCCCCCTGATCCGGGCCATGAACACGGTGCAAAGCCAATCCGTCACCTCGGTCGCCGCGCCCATGCAGGCGGCGGCCCTCGCCGCGCTCACCGGCCCGCAGGACTGCATCGCCACCTTCCGCAGCGCCTATGAACGCCGCCGCGACCTCGTGGTGGCCGCCATCGATGCCATCCCCGGCCTGACGCTCTCACCGCCCGAAGGCGCCTTCTACGCCTATATCGGCTGCGCGGGCCTCATCGGGAAACGCAGCCCGCAGGGCCGCCACCTGACCGATGACACCGCCGTCGCGGACTTCCTTCTGCACGAGGCCCATGTCGGCACCGTTCCCGGTGCGGCCTATGGCCTGTCGCCCTTCTTCCGCATCTCGACCGCCACGTCGGATGCCATCCTGACCGAGGCCACCGCCCGCATCGCCCGCGCCGTGGCCACCCTTACCGCCGGAGACACAGAATGACCGCCCCGCGTTTCGACACCATCCTCCTGACCGGGGCCGCCGGCCGCCTTGGCACCCAGTTGCGCCGCGGCCTCGCCCCGCTCTGCCGCCGCCTCCGCCTCACCGACCGGACCGAAATCACCGACCTCCAGCCCAACGAAGAGGCCCACCTCGCCGACCTCGCCGACGAGGCCGCAATCCACGCGCTCTGCCATGGCGTCGATGCGATCGTGCATTTCGGCGGTGCCCCCCTCGAACGGCCATGGGACGAGGTGCTGAACGCCAATATCCGAGGCAGCTATCACATCTACGAAGGCGCGCGGAAAGCCGGGGTGAAGCGGGTGGTCTATGCCTCCTCTGTCCATGCCATCGGCTATCACAGGCTGGAGGATCACATCGATGCCCACAGCCCCCACCGCCCTGACGGCCTTTACGGCCTGTCGAAATGCTTCGTCGAGGATCTGGGTCGCCTCTACTGGGACAAGTTCGGGATCGAGACCGCAGCCCTGCGCATCTTCTCCTCCTTCCCCGAACCGGCGGATCGGCGGATGCTCTGGTCATGGCTTTCCTTCGACGATTGCAACCGCCTCGTCACCGCCGCCCTCACCGCCCCGCGCATCGGCTTCACCCTCTCCTTCGGGATGTCCGACAACACGGTGAAACCCGTCGACAACCGCCTTGCCGGCCATCTCGGCTATCACCCGCAGGACAGCGCCGAACCCTTCCGCACCGGGGTCGAAGCCCGCACCCCGACACCCGATCCCAAAGCCCTCGCCGTGCAATGCCTTGGCGGCTGGTTCGTCGACCTCGGCCACCCGGATGACGAGGCCGCCAAATGAAGGCCCATTACGATGTCGTCATCGTGGGCGGCGCGGTCATCGGATCATCCGTCGCCTATTTCCTGACGGCGAACCCCGATTTCACCGGCTCCGTCCTCGTCGTGGAACGCGACCCGACCTATCGCTTCGCCTCGACCTCGCTGTCTTCCTCTTCCATCCGCACCCAATTCTCCAACCCTATCAACGTCCGAATCAGCCAGTTCGGCTCTGCCTTCATCCGCGACTTCGCCAAGAAGATGCAGGTAGCGGGAGAGGCCCCGCCCGATCTGAACTTCCATCAGGGCGGCTATCTCTTCCTTGCCGCGACCGAGGGGCAGGAACAGACCCTGCGCGAAAACCACGAGGTGCAGATCGCCTGCAGTGCCGATGTCGTCCTATGGGGACCGGAGGACCTGCACCGCGCCTTCCCGCACCTGAATGTCGACGACATCCGCCTCGCCTCCTATGGCCGCTCGGGCGAGGGGTGGTTCTCCAACACCGGCCTGATGAACGGCTTCAAGGCCAAGGCCCGCGAACAGGGCGCAGATTACGTGACGGACGAAGTGGTTGGCATAACCCGCGACGGCAACCGCGTCACCGGCGTCACGCTGAAATCCGGCGCGGTCGTGGGCGCGGGCCACATCGTGAACGCCTCCGGCCCCCGCGCCGCGCTGACCGCACGCATGGCCGGGCTGGATGTGCCTGTGGAACCGCGCAAACGCACCTCCTTCGTCTTCGACTGCGCCACCAGCCCCGAAGGCAGCGCCACGGTCAATGGCGGCCGCCTGCCCCTGATGATCGACCCCACCGGCGTCTTCTGCCGCCCCGAGGGGCGCTATTTCCTGACCGGCGCCGCCCCCGCCGAAGATCCGGCAGTGGACTGGGATGACTTCGAACCGCGCTGGTCGGAATTCGAAGAGATCATATGGCCCGCCCTCGCCGCTCGCTCCGCCCGGTTCGAGGCGATCAAGGTCGTCAACCAATGGGCCGGCCATTACGATTTCAACCGCCTCGACCACAACCTGATCGTGGGCCCCCATCCCGAGGTGCGGAACTTCCTTTATGCCAACGGCTATTCCGGCCACGGCCTGCAACAGTCGCCCGCAGCCGGACGCGCCATCTCGGAACTCGTCATCTATGGCGCGTTCCGCACGCTCGACCTGTCGGAAGTCGGCTATGAGCGTATCGTCGAAGGCCGCCCCTTCCTCGAGAAAGCCGTGATCTGACACCGCGAAAGGACTGCAGCCGCCCCATGACCGACCGCCCGCCCCGCCTTCCCCCGCTGAATGCCCTGCGCGTCTTTCAGTCGGTGATGCAGCATCGCAGCTTCCGGGCGGCGGCGGATGAACTCCATGTCTCGCCGCAGGCCGTCAGCCTGCAGATCAAGGGGCTGGAGGATGCGCTGGCCGTCCCCCTCTTCGCCCGCAAGGGGCGCGGCATCGACCCCACGGAACAGGCCATCCTGCTGGCGCATTTCGTGAATGCGGGCTTCTCGGAGATCGAGGAGGGCATCCGGCGCATCACCCGCAGCCAGACCCGCAACCGCATCAACGTCAATGCCAGCCCCTATTTCGCCACCCGCCACCTGCTGGACCGTCTGGCCCGGTTCCGCGCCATCCTGCCCGATGCGGACCTGCGCCTGACCACCATGGTGGACCTGCCCGATTTCGCGCGCGATGACATCGACGTGGCGATCCAATGGGGCTTCGGCGATTGGGAACCGCATGACCACAGCCTGCTCCTGCGTGACCTAAAGGTCATCTGCTGCACCCCTGACATCGCCGCCCGCCTGCACCGCCCCGCCGACCTGTTGGCGGAAACCCTGCTGCACCCGATCCTGACTGACCGGCTCTGGTCCGACATCCTCGCGCATCTGGGCGTCACCCTCACCGCCCAGACTCAGGCGATCCGTTTCCAGGATGCCGCCACCATGCGTCGCGCCACGCTTGCAGGCCTTGGAGTCGGCCTCATCTCCAGCATCGACGCAACCGAGGATCTCGAGGCGGGACGCCTCGTCGCGCCCTTCGGGACCGACGTGATGAACACCATGCCTGCCGACCGCATCCCCGGCTTCTACCTCGTCCTGCCACGCTCCCACCGCCGCGTCAGGCCCATCGCCGCCTTCTGCGACTGGATCACGGCGGAAGACTGGACGCAGGACAGCCACACCCTTCCGGGCAAGGAGTAAGGCCATTGACCCAAGCCATCGTCACCGGCGCGACCAGCGGCATCGGCCATGCCATCACTCTCGCCCTGCGCGACGCGGGCCATGACGTGCTGGCGCTCGGCCGCGACGAGGCCGCGCTCGCCGCGCTAGATCGCGAACCCGGCATCACCGCCCGCCGGGTGGACGTCACTGACCGCACCGCGCTGCGCGCCGCAATCGCCGGGACCGAAGCCGATGTTCTGGTGAACAATGCGGGCCTCATGCCCCCGCTCACCCCCTTCCCCGATCTGGACGAGGCCGAGATCGACCGCGCGATCTCCGTCAACCTGACCTCCGTCCTCGCCCTGACCCGCGTCGTTGCGCCGGGCATGCGGGCGCGGGGGCGCGGGCACATCTTCTTCACCGGATCGACGGCGGGCCACGCGCCCTTTGCCAACCTCGCCCTCTACTGCGCCACCAAATCCGCCATCGCGGGCTTTGCGCAGGCGCTCCGGTTGGACATGGCCCCGCATGGCGTCCGCGTGACAGAAATCGTCGCGGGCCGGGTGGAAACCGGCCTCTACCGTGATCTCCTCACCCCGGAGCAGCGCGCGGCCATGTATGCGGGCAATTCCGCCGTGCAACCCACCGATGTCGCCGCCATGCTGCTGCATGTTCTGGCGATGCCGCCCCATGTGGATGTCGCCCGCTTTGACATCCTTCCCACCCATCAGGCCACCGCGACCGGGGCCGCACGCAAGGACCGCTAGGATGAAGGATCTGCATGTGGTGATCGTGGGCGGCGGGGCCGGTCTCGGCGCGCTCATCGCCGAGATGGCCGTGGCGGAAAGGGCCAGCGCCATAGGCGTCATCGACCTCGACCCAGACGCCGCGCAAGCCGCCCTCGCCCCCGCCCGGGACCAGGGCCTTCGCACCGCTTGGGCCGCCTGCGACATCCGCACCGCCCCCGCCGCCCATGCCGCCTTCGCCTCGGTCGCGGCCAGCCTCGGCCGGGTCGATACGCTGGTGAACTCCGCCGCGATCTATCCGCGCCGCCCGATTCTCGAGATCTCGGACGAGGATTGGGATGCCTCTAACGCCATCAACGTCAAGGGCACCTATCACATGATGGTCGCCGCCATCCGCCAGATGCGCCTGCAGGACCCGCAGGGCCACATCCGGGGCCGCATCGTCAACATCACCTCCGTCGACGCCTTCAAGGCCCATCCGCAGAACGCCCATTACGCCGCCACCAAGGCCGCCGTTGTCAGCCTGACGCGCAGCATGGCACAGGAAGTGGCCCCCGACGGCATCCTCGTCAATTCCGTCGCTCCCGCCGGCATGGCGACCGAACGCGCCCGCGAACTGGGTTTCCTGCCGGAACTCGCCAAGGCAAGCCCCCTTGGCCGGGGCGGCGAACCGCGCGAGATGGCGGAATGGGTGCTCATGGCCGGCGGCCCGCGCAACACTTACATGACGGGCGAGAACATCATCGTCTCGGGCGGCTACATCTATGCCTGACCCATCGCCGGGTCAGACCTCCTCCACCATCACGACACCCTGAATGGCCTTGATCGCGCCCTTCGCCTGCGGCGACACCGGATAGGGCTGCGGCAACGTCACGTCGATCTCCTTGCCCGTCTCGTCGGGCACGCAGATCGTGATCTGCGCCTTGGCCCGCCCCTGAAGCGAGGCCAACAGCGCCGCCACCGACCCCGCCGCCTCGGCCCGGTTCAGGTGGATACGCAGGTCCGACGACCCCGCTTCCGCCGCCACCGCATCGATCGGCTGCACCCCATTGGCCAGAAGCTTGACCGAATCCCCATCCGGATCGGCCCGCACCGTCAGGACCACGTTCTTCCCCGGCTCCAGATGGTCGCGCGCTGCCTCCAGCACGTCCGAAAAGACCGTCACCTCATAAAGGCCCGTCGGATCGGAAAGCGAGACGAAGGCGAAGCGGTTCCCCTTGGCTGACTTCCGCTCCTGCCTTGCGGAAACCGATCCCGCCATCTTCACCACGCAGGTCCCCCGCTCTGCCATCCGCGTGACCTCAGTCAGCGTCTTGACCTCGCGCCGCTTCAACGCGCCCATATAATCGTCCAGCGGATGCCCCGAAAGGTAGAAGCCCACCGCCTGATGTTCCTGCGCCAGCCGCTCCACCGGCAGCCAGTCGTCGCGCCGCGCGATGCGCGGTTCGGGAATGTCGGCCCCAGCCTCGCCGAACAGCGACACCTGCGACGAAGCCTTCGCCTCATGGATCGCCGCCGAATAGGCCACCAGCCCATCCAGCGCCTCGAACACCCGCGCGCGGTTGCCGTCCAGCACGTCGAATGCCCCGGCGCGCGCCAGCATTTCCAAGGGCCGCTTGCCCACCCGTTTCAGATCCACCCGCCGGGCGAAATCGAACAGCGTGGCAAAGGGCTTCTCCCCCCGCGCCTCGACGATCAGACGCATCGCATCCACGCCCACGTTCTTTAACGCGCCCAGCGCATAGACGATCTGCCCATCCACCACGGTGAATGTCGCCAGCGACCGGTTCACGCAGGGCGGCACCGTGGTGATACCCAGCTTGTCCACCTCGCGCTTGTAGACCGCCAGTTTGTCGGTCAGGTGGATATCGCAGTTCATGACCGCCGCCATGAACTCCACCGGGTAATTCGCCTTCAGATAGGCGGTCTGATAGCTGACCACGGCATAGGCTGCGGCGTGCGATTTGTTGAAGCCGTAATTGGCGAACTTCTCCAGCAGGTCGAACACCTCGCCCGCCTTCTTGGCGTCGATATTGTGCGTCGCCTTGGCGCCTTCGATGAACTTGGGCCGCTCCTTCGCCATCTCCTCGGCGATCTTCTTGCCCATCGCACGGCGCAGCAGGTCAGCCCCGCCGAGGCTGTATCCCGCCATGACCTGCGCAATCTGCATCACCTGTTCCTGATAGACGATGATGCCTTGGGTTTCCTTCAGGATATGGTCGATCGTGGGATGGATCGACTCCAACTCCCGCTGCCCGTTCTTCACCTCGCAATAGACCGGGATGTTCTCCATGGGCCCCGGTCGATACAGCGCCACCAGCGCCACGATATCCTCGATGCAGGTGGGCTTCATCCGCCGCAGCGCATCCATCATGCCCGAGCTTTCCACCTGAAACACCGCCACCGTCTTGGCCGCCGCGTAAAGGTCATAGGTCGGCTTGTCGTCCAGCGGGATCAGGCTGATATCCAGCGTCACCCCCCGCAGTTTCAGAAGGTCCAGCGCGTTCTGGATCACCGTCAGCGTCTTCAGGCCAAGGAAGTCGAACTTCACAAGTCCCGCCGCCTCCACCCATTTCATGTTGAACTGGGTGGCGGGCATGTCCGACCGCGGATCCTGATAGAGCGGCACCAGCTCATCCAGCGGCCGGTCCCCGATCACCACGCCCGCGGCATGGGTCGATGCGTTGCGATACAGCCCCTCGATCTGTTCGGCATAAGACAGCAGCCGCCCCACCACCTCTTCCTTCGCGGCCTCCCGCAGGCGCGGCTCATCGGCCAGCGCCTTGGTAATGGAAACGGGCTTCACCCCCTCCAGCGGGATCATCTTCGACAGCCGGTCCACTTGCCCATAGGGCAGTTGCAGCACCCGCCCCACATCCCGCACGGCGGCCTTCGACAGCAGCGCGCCGAAGGTGATGATCTGCCCGACCTTCTCGCGCCCGTAATGCTCCTGCACATAGCGGATCACCTCTTCCCGTCGATCCATGCAGAAGTCGATGTCGAAGTCGGGCATCGACACCCGCTCGGGGTTCAGGAACCGCTCGAACAGCAGCGCATAGCGCAGCGGATCAAGGTCGGTGATCGTCAACGCATAGGCCACAAGGCTGCCCGCCCCCGACCCCCGCCCCGGCCCCACCGGGATGCCGTGATCCTTGGCCCATTTGATGAAGTCCGACACGATCAGGAAGTAACCCGGAAAGCCCATCTTCTCGATGATGCCCAGTTCGAAATCCAGCCGCGCCTGATACTCTTCCACCGTCGCCGCATGCGGGATCACGGCAAGCCGGGCCTGCAGCCCTTCATTGGCCTGCCGCCGCAATTCCTGCACCTCGTCATCGGCGAATTTCGGCAGGATCGGCTTGCGCTTGGCCGCCATGAAGGCACAGCGCCGCGCGATCTCCACCGTGTTCTCCAAAGCCTCGGGCAGGTCGGCGAACAACGCGCACATCTCGGCTTCCGTCTTCAGATAATGCTGCGGCGTCAGGCGGCGGCGCGGCTGTTGCTGATCGACATAGGCACCTTCGGCGATGCAGATCAGCGCGTCATGCGCCTCATACATCGCGGCCTTGGGGAAATAGACGTCATTCGTCGCCACCAGCGGCAGGCCCATCTCATAGGCCATCTCGACGAAACCCCGCTCCGTCGCCGCCTCCGCCTCGGTCAGACGCCCACCCTCGCCCGGATGGCGCTGCAATTCCACGTAAAGCCTGTCCCCGAAACAGGCTGACAGCCGCTCCATCAAAGCCCGCGCCTTGGCCCCCTGCCCTTGCTGCAGGAACCGCCCCACCGGCCCCTCCGCCCCGCCCGTCAGGCAGATCAGCCCCGCCGAATACCGCTCCAACTCCTCCAGAGTCACCTGATTCAACTGCCCCGCCTTGTCCAGATACAGGCAGGAATTCAGCTTCATCAGGTTCCTGTAGCCCGCTTCGGATTGCGCCAGCAGCACCACCGGCGCGGGCATCCGCAGCTTCTCCCCCGGCTGGGCCGGATCATGCGCGACGGCGACCTGACAGCCCACGATCGGCTGCAACCCCGCATCCTTGGCCAGAACGGAAAATTCCAGCGCACAGAACATGTTGTTCGTATCGGTCACCGCCACGGCGGGCATCTCCGCCGCGGCGCACAGCTTGACCAGTTTCTTTACCGGGATCGCGCCTTCCAGCAGCGAATGTTCGGTATGGACACGCAGATGGATGAATCGGGGAGCGTTCGACATGGGCCCAGCCTAGCGAAGCGCCAGCGCCGGGGAAAGGTCGCCCCTTCTTTCGGCAAAAGATGAAACTGCTTCGCGGGATTTCGGAAAGGTTCCACTTGCCATGTGGCAGAGCCCCGCGTTTCACTGCTAGGAAGGGAAAACGCCCGAACCGGCAAACGGGGGGCATGGGGCGCGTGGCCCGCTTTACGCCGCATCGGGCGGCCACGCAAGACGCCTCGAACGGGGAGAAGGCGGCGGGTTGAACGATGACAGGGATCGCGTTTCTCCTGAATGGAACGCCTGTCCGCGTCGAGGGTGACACCCCCACGCGTACGCTCCTCGATTGGCTGCGCGACAGGCGCGGGCTCTCTGGCACAAAGGAAGGCTGCAACGAAGGCGATTGCGGCGCCTGCACGGTCATGGTCACTGATGCCACCGGCAGCCGCGCGCTCAACGCCTGCATCCTCTTCCTGCCGCAACTCCACGGCAAGGCCGTCCGCACCGTCGAGGGGCTATCGGGCCCCAAGGGCGAAATGCACCCCGTGCAAGAGGCGATGATCACCCATCACGGGTCACAATGCGGCTTCTGCACCCCCGGCTTCGTCGTCTCCATGGCCGTGGCCCAGATGAACGGGCGGAAGGATCACGACGACATCCTCGCAGGCAACCTCTGCCGCTGCACCGGCTACGCCCCCATCATTCGCGCCGCCGAAGCCGCCGCCACCGCGCCCGTCCCCGACTGGATGGAACACGACCGCAGCTTCATCTTGGCCCAAATACCCAAGTCCGACGGTGCCGCCCCCGCGCGCGCTCTGCCTGACGCGCAAGGGGGGTCCGGGGGGACGGACGTCCCCCCGGCCTTCCGCCCGACGAACTCGGACGACCTCGCAGACTGGTATCTCGCCCATCCCGACGCCACCCTCATCGCCGGGGCCACCGATGTGGGACTCTGGGTCACGAAGCAACTCCGCGACCTCGCCCCCGTTGCCTTCCTGAACGGCGTCACCGATCTGCAGCAGATCGAACGGCAGGGCGGCCTTCTCCATGTCGGGGCGGGCGTCACCATCGCCTCCCTGCGCGCAGCGGTCCATGACCGCCTGCCCTCCTTCGCGGAACTCCTCCGCCGCTATGCCAGCGAACAGGTCCGCAATGCCGCCACCATCGGCGGCAACATCGCCAACGGCTCCCCCATCGGCGACGGCCCGCCCGCCCTCATCGCGCTCGGTGCCACGCTCCACCTGCGGCAGGGCGACGAGATGCGCTCCCTTCCGCTCGAGGATTTCTTCCTCGACTACCGCAAGCAGGACCGCCGCCCCGGCGAATTCGTGGCCGGCATCAGCTTCCCGGAACACGCCCCCGCCCTGCGCTGCTACAAGCTGTCCAAACGCTTCGATCAGGACATCTCCGCCGTCTGCGGCTGCTTCAACCTGACCATCGAAAGCGACTGCATCACGGCGGCCCGCATCGCCTTTGGCGGCATGGCAGGCATCCCGAAACGCGCGGCCCATGTCGAATGGGCGCTGATCGGCCAGCCATGGACTGAAGCCACCATCGCAAAGGCCCTCCCCGCCTTCGCACAGGATTTCACGCCACTCTCCGACATGCGCGCCAGCGCCGCCTACCGGCTCGAGTCCGCGACGAACATGCTGCGCCGCTATTACCACGATCTGAACGGAACCCCCGTCTCGGTGCTGGAGGTCGCGCCATGACCATGGGCAAATCTCTTCCCCATGATGCCGCGCCACTCCATGTCACCGGACAGGCGCGCTATATCGACGACATCCCCCTGCCCGCGGATGCACTGCATCTGGCCTTCGGCCTCTCCACCATCGCCCATGGCGAGGTGACGGCGATGGACATGTCCGCCGTCCGCGCTGCCCCCGGCGTGGTGGCTGTCCTGTCGCCCGAAGACTTTGCCGAGATGCCCGATTGCAGCCCCTCGGTCCATGACGAGCCGCTCCTTGCCACGGGCATGGTGCATTACCTCGGCCAACCGCTCTTCCTCGTCGCCGCCGAAAGCCACCTCGCCGCCCGCCGCGCCGCGCGCCTCGCCAAGGTCTCATACCGCGAACTGCCCGCCCTCCTCACGGTGGATGACGCCCTCGCCGCCAACAGCCGCTTCGAACAGGGCCCGGTGATCTGGACAAAGGGCGACCCCGCCGCCGCCATCGCCAAGGCGCCCCATACCCTCGAAGGCACATTCGAGGTGGGCGGGCAGGAACATTTCTACCTCGAAGGACAGGTCGCCGCCTGCCTGCCGCAGGAAGGGGGCGATGTCACCATCCTCTCCTCCACCCAGCACCCGACCGAGATCCAGCACAAGGTCGCCCATGCCCTCCACCTGCCCATGAGCAGCGTGCGCGTCGAGGTGCGCCGCATGGGCGGCGGCTTTGGCGGCAAGGAAAGCCAGGGCAACGCGCTGGCCATCGCTTGCGCCGTGGTGGCCACCCGCACCGGGCGGCCCTGCAAGATGCGCTATGACCGCGACGACGACATGATGATCACGGGCAAGCGCCACGATCTGCGCATCCTCTACCGCGCGGGCTTCGATGATCAGGGCCGCGTGACGGGGCTGGAATTCACCCATCTCTTCCGTTGCGGCTGGGCGCAGGACCTGTCGCTCCCCGTGGCCGACCGGGCGATGCTGCACGCCGACAATTGCTATCACCTGCCCGACATCCGCATCGAAAGCCACCGCCTGAAGACCCATACCCAAAGTGCGACCGCCTTCCGCGGTTTCGGAGGCCCGCAGGGAATGGTGGGGGTGGAACGGGTGATGGACCATATCGCCCACACCCTTGGGCTTGACCCGCTGGAGGTGCGCCGCGCCAATTTCTACCGCCCGGCCGAGGTGGCAGGTCCGGTGCAGACCACCCCCTACCACATGGCCGTCGAGGATTTCATAGGCCATGACCTCGTCGCCGAACTGGAACGGACCAGCGATTACCACAAGCGCCGGGCCCAGATCGCGGCATGGAACGCCGCCTCCCCGATCCTGAAGCGGGGCATCGCGCTGACGCCCGTGAAATTCGGCATTTCCTTCACGCTGACCCATCTCAACCAAGCCGGCGCGCTGGTCCATGTCTATCAGGACGGTTCCATCCAGTTGAACCATGGCGGGACGGAAATGGGTCAGGGTCTGTTCCAGAAGGTCGCGCAGGTCGTGGCGGGGGTCTTTGGCGTGGATGCCGGGACGGTGAAGATCACCGCCACCGACACGGGCAAGGTGCCCAACACCTCGGCCACCGCCGCCTCCTCCGGATCAGACCTGAACGGTATGGCCGCCAAGGCTGCGGCGGAAACCATCCGCGCCCGCCTTGCCGCCTTCCTCGCCGAAAAGCACCAGACAACACCCGCCAAAGTCCGCTTCGCGGACGGCCTCGTCCATGTCGCTGGCGAGGCCTATGACTTCGCCCGCGTCGCCAACTGGGCCTATCAGGCCCGCGTCTCGCTTTCCTCCACCGGCTTCTACGCCACCCCCAAGATCGTCTGGGACAGGATGCGCGGCACCGGCCGCCCCTTCCTCTACTTCGCCTATGGCGCTGCGGTGACAGAAGTGGTCATCGACACCCTGACGGGCGAGAACCGCATCCTCCGCGCGGACCTCCTGCATGATACCGGCACCAGCCTGAACCCGGCGCTGGATATCGGCCAGGTGGAAGGGGCCTATGTGCAGGGCGCGGGCTGGCTCACGACCGAAGAACTGGTCTGGGACGCGAAGGGGCGACTCACCACCCACGCCCCCAGCACCTACAAGATCCCCTCCTGTTCGGATCGTCCCCGCATCTTCAACGTCGCCCTCTGGGGAAAGCCCAACCGCGAGGATACGGTGGGCAAGTCCAAGGCCGTAGGGGAACCGCCCTTCATGTTGGGCATCTCGGCGCTCATGGCTCTGTCCGATGCCGTGGCCGCCTGTGGCGATGGATCCACCTACCCGGCCCTCGACGCCCCTGCGACGGCAGAGCGGGTGCTGGCCGCCGTAAAGCGGGTTCGCGGCAATGCGTGACAGCTTCGCCCCGCCACAACGGAATTTGACACAAATTCCGCACCGAAATCTGCACACAGATTTCGTCACGATTTCTGTGTGCAGAAATCGCCTTGCACCGGAGGCGCTGGATGTTTGACCTCGCCACCCTCGCCGCCACCGTCGCCGCCCACGGTCCCACCGCCCGTGTGCTGATCGCCGGGCATGACGGCTCCAGCCCGCGCGAGGTCGGAGCATCCATGCTGGTCTGGGCCACCGGCCAGTCCGGCACCATTGGCGGCGGCGCGCTGGAACATGAGGCCACGACCCGCGCCCGCGCCCACCTTGCCGAAACCCGCCCCCTCCTCACCCGCGAAGCCTTGGGCCCCAAACTCGGCCAATGCTGCGGCGGCGCCGTCACCCTGCTGACCGAGGTCTTCACCCTCGACAGCCTCCCCGCCTCCGACTCGGGCGTGATCGCCCGCCCCGTCGATGGCCGTCCCATCCCCCTCGCGGTGAAGCGCCTGCTTGCCCGCGCGCGCGGCGAAGGCATCCTTCCCCGCCCCGTCCTGCTGCAAGGCTGGATGGTGGAGCCCGTGGCCCGCCCCGACCGGCATCTCTGGATCTGGGGCGCGGGCCATGTTGGGCGCGCGCTGGCCTCCGTCATGGCCCCGCTGCCGGGCGTCGCGATCACATGGGTAGATATTGCCGAGGACCGCTTCCCCGCCGACCTGCCGCCGAACGCAACCAGACTGGTCGCAGCCGACCCCACCCTCGCGATAGCCCATGCGCCGAAGGATGCCGAACACCTGATCGTCACCTTCTCGCATGCCCTCGACCTCGATCTGTGCCACGGGTTGTTGACCCATGGCTTCTCCACCTGCGGGCTGATCGGATCGGCGACGAAATGGGCGCGCTTCCGGTTACGACTTGCCGCCTTGGGCCATGCCCCCACTGCCATCGCCCGCATCGATTGCCCCATTGGCGACCCCGCCCTTGGCAAGCATCCACAGGCCATCGCGCTGGGCGTCGCCACCGACTTCCTTCGCAGGAAACACCAAGACGCGTCACGACAGGAGAACGCGGGATGACAGGGACACCCACCACCCCAAGGCCGGAACTGCTAGCCGTGCAGGGCGTGACCAAGGCCTATCCGGGCGTCGTCGCCAATAGCGACGTGTCCTTTTCCATTGCCGAGGGCGAGGTCCACGCGCTTCTGGGCGAGAACGGCGCGGGCAAATCCACGCTGGTCAAGATGATCTACGGCCTCGTGAAACCCGACAGCGGCACGATGCGCTTTCGCGGCCAACCCTACCAGCCCGCCGAACCCCGCGCCGCCCGCACCACCGGCGTCGCCATGGTCTTCCAGCATTTCAGCCTGTTCGAGGCGCTGAACGTCGCCGAAAACGTGGCGCTTGGCATGGAAAACCCGCCCCCGATGCGCGAACTCGCCACCCGCATCCGCGCCGTGTCCGAGGAATACGGCCTCCCCCTCGATCCGACCCGCATGGTGGGCGACCTCTCCGCCGGTGAACGGCAACGGGTAGAGATCATCCGCTGCCTCCTGCAGGATCCGAAACTCCTGATCATGGACGAACCCACCTCCGTCCTGACCCCGCAGGAGGTGGAAATCCTCTTCAAGACCCTCCGCCAGCTTTCCGCCGAAGGCACAGCGATCCTCTATATCAGCCACAAGCTGGAAGAGATCCGCGCGCTCTGCGACGAGGCGACGATCCTGCGCCGCGGCAAGGTCGTGGCCACCTGCACACCGCGCGAACGCTCTGCGCGGGAGATGGCGGAACTGATGGTCGGCGCCACCCTCACGCCACCCGCCCGCGCGGCACAGCCCAAAGGGGCCACCGCTCTGGAGGTGACGGGGCTTTCCGTCGCCTCACCCATCCCCTTCGGAACCAGCCTCAAGGACATTTCCTTCCGTGTCGCGAAGGGAGAGGTGCTTGGCATCGCGGGCGTCGCGGGCAATGGGCAGGACGAGTTGCTGCTCGCCCTCTCCGGCGAACTTCGCGCATCACCACAGGCGATCCGGATCGACGGGCAGCCGATGGGGGCCGCAGGCCCCAACGCCCGCCGCGAGGCTGGCCTCGTTTCCGCGCCGGAAGAACGGCTAGGCCATGCCGCCGCGCCCGACATGACACTTGTTGAGAATGCACTTCTGTCGGGCGCAGTCCGCAAGGGGCTGGTCAAGGGCGGTTTCATCGACTGGGCGGCGGCGAACATCTTCGCCGAAGGGATCGTCAAGGATTTCGATGTCCGCACCCCCGGCACCCATGTCGCCGCCCGCGCGCTTTCCGGTGGCAACCTGCAGAAATTCGTCGTGGGGCGCGAGCTTTCGCAATCTCCCGGCGTGATCGTCATCAACCAGCCCACATGGGGCGTCGATGCCGCCGCCGCCGCCGCGATCCGGCAGGCAATCCTTGACCGCGCAGCCGCCGGAGCCGCAGTCGTGGTCATCAGTCAGGACCTCGACGAACTCTTGGAAATCGCCGACAACTTCGCCGCGCTGAACGAAGGGCAGCTGACGAAGCCCCGCCCCGTCGAAGGGCTGACAATCGACGAGATCGGCCTGATGATGGGCGGCGCCCACGGGATGGAGGTGGCGCATCATGCGGTGTGAGTGCGACCGGTTCTCGAAGACTTTCGCAACTTCCTTCGCAGGAAATCGGTCCCCTTCGCCCATGGAGTGCCGCGCATGATCCGGCTGGAAAAACGCCCCTCGCCCAGCGCCTTCTGGCAATGGGCCACACCCGTCCTCGCCGTAATCCTGACCATGATTGCGGGTGGGATCATGTTCGCCCTTCTGGGCAAGAACCCTGTCGAGGCGATCCGCACCATCTTCTGGGACCCGCTCTTCAACGAACAGTTCGCTGCCTATTCCCGCCCACAGCTTCTGGTAAAGGCCGGACCGCTGATCCTGATAGCCGTCGGGCTGTCGCTTGGGTTCAAGGCGGGCATCTGGAACATCGGGGCCGAGGGGCAGTACATCATGGGTGCCATCTTCGGCGCGGGTGTGGGCCTTGCGCTCTATCCGGTGGAATCGCGACTCATCTTCCCGGTGATGGTCGTCGCGGGCATCTTCGGCGGCTGGCTCTGGGCGATGATCCCGGCCATCCTCAAGACGCGGTTCAACACCAATGAAATCCTCGTCTCGCTGCTTCTGGTCTACGTTGCGCAGAATATCCTCGCCTCGATGTCCATCGGCCTGCTGCGCAATCCCGAAGGGGGCGGCTTCCCCGGGAGCCGGAACCTCAGCCAGATTCCTGCCATGGCCAACCCCGAACTCATCCCCGGCACCGGGATGCATTGGGGGGTCATCGCCGCCTTCATGGTGGTGATCGCGGCCTATGTCCTGCTGCAACGCCACATCCTCGGCTATCATATCAAGCTGGCGGGTCAGGCCCCCAAGGCCGCCCGTTTCGCGGGTGTCAGCCCCAGCCGCCTCGTGATCCTCTGCATGGGCCTTTCGGGTGCGCTGGCGGGCATGGCCGGGCTGTTCGAAGTTGCGGGCCCCTCGGGCCAGATCAGCATCGACTTCAACGTAGGCTACGGCTTCACCGCCATCATCGTGGCATTCCTTGGCCGCCTGAACCCCATCGGAATCCTGCTGGCAGGGCTTCTCATGGCGCTCACCTATATCGGCGGCGAACTGGCCAGCTTCATGCTGTCGCTGCCCTCCGCCGCGATTCAGGCCTTTCAGGGGATGCTCCTGTTCTTCCTGCTGGCCGTGGACCTGCTGACCAATTACCGCATTCGCATCGGCACGAAGAAAGAGGTGGCATGATGGATCTCGCCAGCATCAATCCGGCGATCCTTATCGCCTCGCTCATGGTGGCCTCGGTTCCGATCATCCTTGCGGCGATCGGCGAATTGGTGGTGGAAAAAGCGGGCGTCCTGAACCTCGGGGTCGAGGGGATGATGATCATGGGGGCGATCTGCGGCTTTGCCACCGCCGTGGGCACGGGCAGCCCCGTCCTAGGCTTCGTTGGCGGGGCGCTGGGGGCGGCGGCCCTCTCGCTCGTCTTCGCGGTGCTGACGCAAGTCTTCCTTGCCAATCAGGTGGCCACGGGCCTTGCACTCACCCTCTTCGGGCTGGGCCTGTCGTCCATGATCGGGCAGGGCTATGTCGGTATCAAGCCGCCTGCCACGGGCGAGGTGCCGATGGGTCCGCTGACCGACATCCCCTTCCTTGGCGAGGTCCTCTTCAGCCATGACTGGATGGTCTACGTCTCCATCCTCGTCATCGCGGCCGTCTGGGCGGTGCTGAAATACACCCGAACGGGCCTGATCCTGCGCGCCGTGGGCGAAAGCCATGATGCCGCCCACGCACTCGGCTACAAGGTCACGCGCATCCGCGTTCTGGCCATCCTGTTCGGCGGCGCGATGGCGGGCCTCGGCGGGGCCTACATCAGCCTGATCCGCGTGCCGCAATGGACCGACGGCATCACCGCAGGCGCGGGCTGGATCGCCCTTGCCATCGTCGTCTTCGCAAGCTGGAAACCGTGGCGCGTCCTGCTTGGCGCCTATCTTTTTGGCGGCATCACTGTGCTACAGCTTAATCTGCAGGCGGCCGGGGCGCGAATCCCTGTCGAATACTTGTCGATGAGTCCGTATCTGATAACCATCCTCGTGCTGGTCATCATGTCTTCTGGCAAGGGCAAGGCGGCGCTGAACGCGCCCGCCGCGCTGGGCCAGAACTTCCACGCCTCGCGCTGAGGCACAGACGAAACCGGGGTCGGCTGCCGACCCCCAACCGGGAGCAAGAAATGAAGAGAAGAACGATCCTGAAGGGCGGCGCCGCACTTGGCCTCGCCTCGATGATGGGGGGGAAGATGGCCCTTGCGCAGGGCCTCGAGAAGGTCAAAGCAGGGTTCGTCTATGTCGGCCCCATCGGTGACGGCGGCTGGACCTTCCAGCATCACGAAGGCGCGCTGGCGGTGCAGGAAGCCTATGGCGACAAGGTCGAGATCGTGTGGCAGGAAAACGTCCCGGAAGGCGCGGATGCCGAACGCGTGCTGACCCAGATGGCGCTTTCGGGCTGCAACATTATCTTCACGACGTCGTTCGGCTTCATGGACCCGACCAACGCAGTCGCCGCCAAGTTCCCGGACATCAAGTTCGAACATGCGACCGGCTACAAGCGCGACCACGCCAACGTCTCCACCTACAACGCGCGCTTCTACGAAGGCCGCGCGGTGCAGGGCCACATCGCGGGCAAGATGACCAAGTCGAACAAGATCGGCTACATCGCGTCCTTCCCGATCCCCGAAGTCATCATGGGGATCAACAGCTACTACCTGCACGCCAAGAAGGTGAACCCGAACGTCGAGCTTTCCATCGTCTGGGCCTTCACCTGGTTCGACCCGGCAAAAGAGGCCGATGCGGCCAAGGCGCTCATTGATCAGGACGTGGATGTGATCGCGTCGCACACCGACTCGACCGCGCCGCTGGCCGAAGCGGCCAAGACCAATGGCGCCGTCATCGGTTTCGGTCAGGCCTCCGACATGGCTGACTACAAGCCGACCCCGCGCGTGTCCTCCATCATCGACAACTGGGCACCCTACTATGTGAAGCGTGTGGGCCAGCTGCTGGATGGCACCTATGCGCAGATCGACGCATGGGAAGGCATCGCAGGCGGCGAAGTGGAGATTGGCGAAATCACCGATGCCGTTCCCGCCGATGTGAAGGCCGAGGCCGAAGCGATGCGCGATGCCATCGCGGCGGGCACCTACCACCCCTTCACCGGTCCGATCAACAAGCAGGACGGCAGCGCATGGCTGGCCGAAGGCGCAGTCGCGCCGGATGGCGACCTGCTGGGCATGATGTTCTATGTCGAAGGCATCACGGGCGAAATCCCGTCCTGATCCGGCATGACGCCAGCACCCTCAAAGGTCCGCTTCGGCGGGCCTTTTTCATGTGGCATGGGCGGAATCGTCGCAGCCATGATTCAGATCAAACAAATTCGCCGCCTTGAATGTATAATTTCCCATGTTCTTTTCCATGGGAGGAATTTGGGATGGCGCATGTCGTAGTCTTGGGGGCGGGCCTTGGCGGGGCCATCATGGCCTATGAGTTGCGGGACCAACTCCGAAAGGAGGACAGGGTCACCGTGGTGACCAAGGACCCGAAGTATCACTTCGTCCCCTCCAACCCGTGGATCGCCGTGGGCTGGCGCGACCGCGAAGAAATTACCGTCGATCTGGAACCGACGATGAAGAAGAAGGGCATCGACTTCATCCCCGTCGCCGCCGAGAAACTGCACCCGGAGGAAAACCGCATCGCTCTCGTGAACGGGCAATCCGTTTCTTACGACTACCTCGTCATCGCCACCGGCCCTGAACTTGCCTTCGACGAGATCGAGGGCTTCGGTCCGCATGGCGGCCATACGCAATCGGTCTGCCATATCGACCATGCTGAACAGGCGAAACTCGTCTTCGACGAACTGGTAAAGAACCCCGGCCCCGTCATCATCGGCGCGGCGCAAGGCGCCTCCTGCTTTGGGCCGGCCTATGAATTCCTCTTCATCCTTGAAACAGCGCTGCGGCGCGCCAAGGTCCGCGACCGGGTGCCCATGACCTTCGTCACCTCGGAACCCTATATCGGCCATCTGGGCCTTGACGGGGTGGGCGACACCAAGGGCCTTCTGGAATCCGAGATGCGCGCAAAGCACATCAAGTGGATGACCTCGACCAAGGTCAAAAAGGTCGAGGCGGGAAAGATGACCGTGGAAGAGATCGCCGATGACGGAACCTCGAAGGGTGAAAGGGAACTCCCCTTCGCCTTTTCCATGATGCTGCCCGCCTTCCGCGGCATCAAGCCCGTGTCCGGAATCGAGGGCCTGTCGAACCCCCGCGGCTTCACCATTGTGGACAAGCACCAGCAGAACCCGAAGTATCCCAACATCTTCGCCGTCGGCGTCTGCGTCGCGATCCCGCCGATGGGTCCCACTCCGATTCCCGTGGGCGTGCCCAAGACCGGCTTCATGATCGAATCCATGGTGACGGCGACCGCCCACAACATCGGCAACATCGTGCGCGGCAAGGAACCCGACCGGGTGGGCACTTGGAACGCCGTCTGTCTTGCCGATTTCGGCGACGGGGGCGTGGCCTTCGTGGCCCAGCCCCAGATTCCGCCGCGCAACGTGAACTGGTCCTCGTCGGGCAAATGGGTCCATATGGCCAAGATCGGGTTCGAGAAGTACTTCATACGGAAACTGCGCAAGGGCGTGTCGGAACCCTTCTATGAGACTCTGGCGCTCAAGACCCTGGGGATCGACAAGCTCAAGGAAACCCAGCAGGGCTGACCCCGCCGCGATTGTCGTTGGCCGCCGCGAAAGCGGCGGCCTCCCGCTTTTCTTCCGCCGCGCGGCATGGCAGGTTCCGGCCCATGACCACGCCCCTCTCACCACTTGCCTTCGGCTGCATGCAATTCGGTGGCCGCGCCGATGCTGCCGCCTCACGCGCGCTGTATGACGCCTGCCGTGCGGCGGGGATCACCCATTTCGACACGGCGAACGGCTATACCGACGGTCAATCCGAACGCCTGCTTGGCCAGTTCGCCAAAGGCGACCCCGGGATTAGTATCGCCACCAAGGTGGGCTACGACGGCGGCGCAGGCCGCGCCAACCTGACCCGGCAGTTCGACGAAAGCCTGCACCGCCTTGGCACCGACGGGGTGGATCTCCTCTACCTGCACCGTTTCGATCCGGCGACCCCTCTGGAAGAGACGCTCTCCCTCTTCGTCGAATGGCAACTTGCCGGTCGCATAGCCCGCATCGGCCTTTCGAACTTCGCTGCATGGCAGGTGATGAAGGCGCAGGCCATCCTTGCCCGTTTCGGCAGCCGGGTGGACGTTATCCAGCCGATGTACAACCTCGTGAAACGACAGGCCGAGGTGGAAATCCTGCCCATGTGCGCCGACCAGCAGATCGCCGTGCATGCCTATTCCCCACTTGGGGGAGGCCTCCTTACCGGGAAATACGCCACAGGCGGCGCGGGCCGCCTTGCCGAAGACAGCCGCTATGCCGCCCGCTACGCGCCCGAACCGATGCACCGCGCCGCCGCGGGCCTTGCCGGCATTGCCACCGAAGCAGGCACCCATCCCGCCACCCTTGCGGTGGCATGGGTCATGTCCTGCCCCATCACGCCCGTGATCCCGCTGATCTCGGCCCGCGACGCGGAACAGCTTGCTCCCTCGCTGGCTGCCATGCATTTCCCCCTGACGCCGGACCTGCGCACACGCCTTTCGGCGCTTTACCCTGCACCGCCCCCGGCCACCGACCGACTGGAAGAGTCATGACCGATTTCCTCATCATCGGCGGCGGGATCGCAGGCATCTCGGCAGCGGCCCGCCTTTCCGAACTCGGCTCCGTCACCGTGCTGGAGGCAGAGGCCGCTCTGGCGCATCACGCATCAGGCCGTTCCGCGGCGCTGTATGAACCGCGCTATGGCGCGCCTGCCGTGGTGGAACTCTCCCTCGCCTCGGAAGACCACTTCCGCGCGACCGAGAATATCCTTTCCCCACGCGGCCTTATGATCGTGGCCAAAGCTGATCAGAGGGACGATTTCGAAACCGAGATGCGCGACATGCAAATGACGCGCTGCACGCTGGACGAAGCGCGCGCCATCGTCCCCATCCTGAACCCCGATACCGTCGCGATGACGGCCTATGCAGACCATGCATGGGACATCGACACCGATCTTCTTCTGCAGGGTTTCGCGCGCGAGGCAAAGTCGCGCGGCGCGCAGGTCGTCACCAATGCCCGCGTCACCGCCATCGCCAAGGGCGGCGAGGGCTGGACCGTCACCACAGGGGCGGGCGAATTCACCGGCCGCCTGCTGATCAATGCCGCAGGCGCATGGGTGGATGAGGTGGCCACCAAGGCGGCCATCCGCCCCCTCGGCTTTACGCCCAACCGCCGCTCCATGGCACGCATCCCCGCTCCGGGGGATCACGACATCTCGCGCTGGCCCATGGTCTTTGGTGCGGGCGAGACATGGTATGCCAAACCCGACGCGGGCGCCCTGATCGTCTCTCCCGCAGAGGAAGACCCGCAAGCCCCGCATGACGCCTGGGCAGATGACATGGTGCTGGCCGAGGGCCTTGCCCGCTATGAAGAGATGGTCACCGAACCGGTCACGCGGCTGATCTCCAACTGGGCTGGGCTTCGCACCTTTGCGCCTGACCGGGTGCTGGTGATCGGGCGCGACCTGCGCGATCCCTCCTTCTTCTGGCTGGCGGGTCAGGGCGGATACGGTTTCCAGACCTGCCCCGCCGCAAGCCGCCTTGCCGCCGATCTGATTGGCGGGCGGCCGACCGGCCTGTCTGCCGCTCTCACCCGCGCCCTGGATCCCGCCCGTTTCGGATAAACATTCCACAGTCTGAATTTGATTTGACGCAAGTCAAGGCAAGCCTGCCCGTCCGGGCCTATCGGTCATCAAGATCGAAAGGACCGAAAGATGAGCTACAAGGCAAAGATCGCAGACATGCGCGGCGAAATCCGTGTGATGAACAAGCTGATCCCCGAAACCGCCGCGGGTTTCGGCACCCTGTCCAAGGCGGTGAAGGAGAACGGCCCCCTTTCCTTCAAGGAAAAAGAATACATCGCGCTGGCCATCGCCATCAGCCAGCGCTGCGAACCCTGCATCAACTTCCATGTCGAGGCCCTGATGAAATCCGGTGCCACGCGCGAGGAGTTGGGGGATGTTCTCTCCATGTCCATCCAGATGGGCGGCGGCCCTGCATTGATGTATGCCGCCCATGCGCTGGCCTGCTGGGATGAATTGGCGGCCCCTGCCATAGCCGCCGAATAGGCGGATCGTCGCAGAGTGGCCCGGAAATCCGGGTGACAGGGCGGCGCGGATGGGTCAGCATCCTTCCATGATCCTGCGCGCCCTCGCCCTTCTGTCCCTCACGGCCCTTGTCGCCTGCGGTGGCCCGCCCACCGTATCCACAACCGGGATGCGCAGCGTCAGCCTGCCCGTCGCACAGGTCGTCCCGCCGAACTTCAGCGATGCCAAACCCGTAAGCTTCGGCGGCAACGGCCCGGAACGCCATCCCGTCCACGGCATCGACGTCGCCCGTTTTCAGCAATCTATCGACTGGGGCACCGCCCGCGCGAACGGGGTCAACTTCGCTTTCATCAAGGCGACCGAAGGCGGCGATCTGATAGATCCCATGTTCCGCGACCACTGGCGCGGCGCAGGCCGCGCAGGCGTCCCGCGCGGGGCCTACCACTTTTTCTACCACTGCCGCCCCGCGGCGGAACAGGCGGCCTTCTTCATCCGCAACGTGCCCCGCACTCCCGGGGCACTGCCGCCGGTGCTGGATATGGAATGGACGCCCTTCTCGCCCACCTGCACCATCCGCCGCGCGCCCAATGTGATCCGATCCGAAGCGAAGATCTTCCTCGACATCGTCGAGGGGTATTACGGTCAGCGCCCGATCATCTATTCGACCGTGGATTTCTACCGCGACAACCAGATGTGGCGCGTCGGCCCCTATCCGTTCTGGCTGCGCTCCGTCGCAGCCCATCCCGACGAGGTCTATGGCGGCCGCCACTGGAGTTTCTGGCAATATACATCGACCGGGCTGATCCCCGGAATCGCGGGCGAGGTGGACATCAACGTCTTCGATGGGTCCGAGGCCGATTGGGCGGCCTGGCTTGCGGCACATCGCCAGCCCTAGGCCGCCCCGCCCAGTTCACCATCACGCGCGGCGTTTCTCGAACTCCGGCAGGGACACCCCACGGCCTGCCAGCATCGACCCGATCTTGTCCATCAGGTCCGACGGCAGCCCGCTCAGGTTCAACCCGCCCACAGGCGCAGCCGAGGCCTTCAACCTGAACCGTCCGATGGCCGCCCGCATCGCCTCGGACGAGGTCTGCAACTCCGCCGCCCCGGAGGCAAGCTGCTCTGCTTGATTGCTGGTCTGTGTCGCCGCATTCGCCACTTCGCCGATGGCCGTGGTGATCTGGGCAACGGCGCGCGACTGTTCATCCCCCGAACTCGCGATGCTGCCGACCAAAGTTTCCACCTCGGCGATGTCATGCGAGATGCGGTCGAAGGCGCGCCGTGTCTCGTCGGCGATGGAAACGCCCGTCGCCACACGCTGCGATGCATCTTCGATCAGATCGCCACTCTCGCGCGCCGCCCGCGCCGACCGCCCGGCAAGGTTCCGCACTTCCTGCGCCACTACGGCGAAACCGCGGCCATACTGCCCGGCCCGCGCCGCCTCCACCGCAGCGTTCAGTGCAAGCAGGTTGGTCTGGAAGGCGATCTCGTCGATGACCTTGATGATCTTGGCGATATCGTCCGAAGACGACCGGATCGCCTCCATCGCCTGCACCATGCCGATCACCTTCTCCTGCCCTTCCTTCGTGGCCGAAGAGGCGCTGCTCGCACGATGGCTGGCCAGATTGGCCGAGTTGGCATTGGCGCGCACCTGCGCATCCGTCTCTTCCGCCGAGGCGGAAATCTCGTCCACGGAGGTGCTTGCCACTTGCGCATTGTCGGCCAGCGTATGGGCGCTGCTGGCAATTTCATCCACCGTCGACGACACCTGACGCACCTGATCCCCGATCTGGTGGAAGGTCGCGTTCAAACCGTCATAGGCCTGCTGGAAGGCCTCCGCCACCAGCCGGAACTCTCCCGGAAATTCCTGAGGCCGGATCTCGCGGTCAAGCCGACCCTGCACGATATCCTCGGACATGCTCTGAATCTCGCGGATCGTGCGGCGGAAGCTTTCCGAAATGGCATCCATCGCCTCGTTGATGAACCCGCGGTCACCGCTGAACCGTTCGATCTGGTAATCGAATCGGCCTTCGGCAAAAGCCTCGATGCAGGTGATGATCTTGCGCTTGGTCGCGATATGGTCGCGCACCATCTGATTGACGTTCTCCACCACCTCTGCGAATTCCGGCGTGAACCCTGCCGGATCGATGTATTCGTGGATGAACCCGTCCTGATGCGCCTTGGCCATCTGACGCAGCGTCGCGACGAGGTTGTTCACCTGCGCCTCGTTCTCGGCAAAGACAGTGCGGTCCTGCCATTCCACCAGCATGCCAACCAGATGCCCCGTCGCATCGCGATGCGGAATGGCACGGAAGGCCAGCCTGCGCCCACCGATGGTGAACTTGCCGTCATGCGGTTCGGCAAGGTCCGTCATTAACCCGCGCTGGTAAGAGGGATTGCGGTGGAAGAAATCGATCGACTTGCCCACCACATCGCGTGCCGTGAAATTCGGCAGGTCGCGGCGGATCTCCTCCTCGATCGCCTCGAACATCCGGTATCCCGCCTCGTTGACGAAACGAACGATCATGTCGGGATCCGCCAGCATCACGGGGTTCGTCAGATGGTCAAGCGTGTGCAACACGCCGATCCCTGCTGCCAACTGCTGGAGGGACTCATCGGGCGCACCGCCCTTCCCCTTCTGTGCCGTTGCTGCCATGCTCCGTCCCTTTCGTGCCGTCAATAACTGCAGGATGATAATTCCGATGCTGTTCAGAACGGATCTATGTCAGCATTCGTTAGGCACCCTGAGGCCGCGAAGGGATGAACCCCACCTGTCAAAGGTATGGTACAGTCTTGACGTAAATCAAAAAGGGCACCGGACCTGTGTCCGATGCCCTTTTCGCCAGTTTTCCTGATGCGGCGGATCAGCCGTCCACGCGGATACGCTCGTTCTTCGGGTCGAAGGGGCTATCCTCCGTCACCACGGCATCCCATTCCTGCCGCAGCATCTTGACCTTCAGTTTCGTCCCCGGTGTCGCCAGGTCGGGGCGAACATATCCCATACCAATCTGCTTGCCGAAGGCCACAGACCAGCCGCCCGATGTCAGACGACCCACCTTGTCACCGTTCAGAAGCAGCGCCTCCTTGCCCCACGGATCGGCATCCGACGGCCCGTCGATCAGCAGTGTCACGCATTTCGAACGGATGCCCGTCTCAAGCATCTTCGCCTTGCCCCGGAACTCCTTGGACAGGTCCACGAATCGGTCCAGCGCGGCCTCAAGAGGGGTCGCATCACGGCCAAGCTCGTTGCCGAAAGCGCGATAGGATTTTTCCTGCCGCAGCCAGTTCTGCGCCCGTGCGCCAACGGGTTTCAACCCGTGCTTCTCTCCCACCGACCAGATCAGGTTCCACAGATAGCGGCCCATCTCCACCGGATGATGCAACTCCCAACCCAACTCGCCCGTATAGGCCACACGCACTGCCCGCACCGGGCACATCCCCAGCTCGATATCCCGGTAGCTCAGCCACGGGAACCGCTTGTTGCCCAATACCGTCTCGGGATCGGCGTCCTTGACGATCTCCTTCAGGATGGCGCGGCTGTTCGGTCCCGCCAGCGCAAAGACACCCCATTGCGTGGTGATGTCATGGATATCGAAATATCCACCGCCCTGCGCCATCCAATCCTCGGCCGACTTGATCAGGAAATCGGCGTCATAGGCCGTCCATGCGCCCGCCGAGATGAGGTAGTACTCATTCTCCTTCAACCGGACGATGGTGTATTCCGTCCGCGTCGTGCCGTGATCGGTCAGCGCATAGGTCAGGTTGATCCGCCCCACATTTGGCAGCTTGTTGCAGGTGAACCAGTCAAGGAACCCGGTCGCCCCCGGCCCGCGCAACAGATGCTTGGTGAAGGCCGTGGCGTCGATAATGCCCGCCGTCGTGCGAATGGCGTTCGCCTCCGCCTCGGCATGGGGCCACCACGTCCCGCGCCGGAAGGACCGCCCGTCATGGTCGAACGTCGCGGGTGCATCCTTGGGACCATAATAGTTCGGTCGTTCCCAGCCGTTCACCTGCCCCATCTGCGCGCCCATGGCGATCTGGGCGTCATAGTTGGGCGCGGTGCGCAGCGGGCGGCAAGCCTCGCGCTCTTCATCCGGGTGATGCAGGATGAAGACATGCTCATAGCATTCCTCGTTCTTGCGCGCGGCATATTCGGTGGTCATCCAGTTGCCGTAGCGCTTGGGGTCGAGGCTCGCCATGTCGATCTCGGCCTCGCCCTGCGTCATCATCTGCGCAAGGTAATACCCCGTCCCGCCCGCCGCGGTGATACCAAAGCTGAAGCCTTCCGCGATCCACATGTTCCGCAGCCCCGGCACCGGGCCGACCAGCGGGTTGCCATCGGGCGTATAGCAGATCGGACCGTTATAATCGTCCTTCAGGCCCACGGTTTCCGATGACGGAATGCGATGGATCATCGACATGTATTCCGCCTCGATCCGCTCCAGATCCAGCGGGAAAAGATCCGCCCGGAAAGACTGCGGCACGTCATAGAGGAACCGCGCCGGGGCATTCCGCTCATAGGGGCCGAGGATCCAGCCGCCCCGTTCCTCGCGCACATACCATTTGGCGTCCGCGTCGCGCAGCACCGGGTGCTGCGGATTGGTCTTGCGCCATTCCACCAGCGCCGGGTCCGGCTCGGTGACGATATACTGATGTTCCACCGGAATGGCAGGGATCTTGATCCCCAAAAGCCGCGCCGTCCGCTGCGCATGGTTGCCAGTGGCCGTCACCACATGCTCTGCATGGATGTCGTACTTCTCTTCGGTCGGCACCAGATTGCCGCCCCGATCCTCCATCTTCGTGACCGACACGATCCACTCGCTGCCCGTCCAGCGATAGCCATCGACCTGGATCTTCCGTTCGATCGTCGCGCCTAACTGCCGCGCGCCCTTGGCCATGGCCTGCGTCACATCCGCCGGATTGATATAGCCGTCCTGCGGGTGATACAGCGCGCCCACCAGATCCTCCGTCCGCACCAGCGGCCAGCGATCCTTGATCTCCTTCGGCGTCAGGAATTCGTGATAGACGCCCGCCGTCTCGGCAACAGACGAATACAGCATGTATTCATCCATCCGCTCCTGCCGCTGGGCCATGCGCAGGTTGCCCACGACATAGAAACCGGGGTTCAGCCCCGTCTCGGCCTCCAGCCCCTTGTAGAAATCGACGCTGTATTTGTGGATATGCGTCGTCGCATAGCTCATGTTGAACAACGGCAGCAGCCCTGCCGCGTGCCATGTGGAACCTGCGGTCAACTCGTCCCGCTCCACCAGCATCGTGTCCCAGCCGGCCTTGGCAAGGTGATAGGCGATGCCGTTCCCGACGGCACCACCGCCGACGACAAGGGCTTTGACATGGGTCTTCATGGGGCGACTCCGCGGAAAGGTGTTTTGCCTCCTTATCTGCCCGAACACGGCACAAGGGGACAAGACAACCCGACCCTTGCGAGACAAAAGCGACATGCATGTAAAATGCGCGACTTCGCCGCGGCCACTCGCCCTAAGGAGTCAGCGCCGTCCGACCCGCCCGAACAGCGCCGATGCCGCAAACAGAACCGCCGCCGCCGCGATGATCGACGGACCCGCGGGCGTGTCCTGCCAAAGCGAAAGCTGCAGCCCTGCCACCGATGACGCAGCCCCGATCACCGCCGCCATCACAGCCATCGCCTCCGGTGTCCGGGCAAGGCCCCGCGCCGCCGCAGCCGGGATGATCAGCATGGCCGCAATCAGCAGCGCACCCACAACCTTGATCGCCACAGCCACAACCACGGCCAGCGCCAGTGTCAGCACCAACCGCTCCCTCGCGGGGTTCAGACCAGAGGCATGGGCCAGATCCTCGTTCACCGTCGCCGTCAGCAGCGCCTGCCACCGCCATACCAGAAGGCCCAGCACAAGCGCCGCCCCAACCCAGACCAGCAGCAGATCTCCCCGGGTCACGGCAAGGATATCCCCGAACAGCCATGCCGAAAGGTCGGTCCGCGCGCCGGGAACGAAACTCACCGCCACCAGACCAAAGGCCAGCGCGGAATGCGCCAGCACCCCCAGTGTCGTATCCATCGCCCAGCCTCGTGCGGCCAGCGTGGCCACGGTGAAGGCCATCGCCAGCGCAACCACCAACGTGCCGAATGTCACCGGCAGATCGGCCGCCAGCGCCAGCGCCACCCCAAGGATCGCGGCATGGGAAGTCGCATCGCCGAAGTAAGCCATCCGCCGCCACACGACGAAGGAACCGAGAGGCCCGGTAGCAAGCGAAAGCCCTACCCCGGCCAGCGCCGCGCGGATCAGGAAGTCGTCAAGCATGGTCATGCGTGTGATGAGGGTGGTGATGTCCGTGGTGGTGATTCGCATGCCCCTCGCCATGGTCATGGCTGTGGTCATGCACATGCTGATACAGCGCCAGCGCCCCCTGTGTGCCCAACCCGAACAGCGCACGATACTCCGGCGCGGTGGAGACCACCCTTGGCGTTCCCTCGCAGCAGATATGCCCGTTCAGGCAGATCACCCGGTCCGATGCCGCCATCACCACGTGCAGGTCATGACTCACCATCAGCACCGCCACCCCCGTCTCGCGCCGCACCTCTTCGATCAGCCGATAGAAGGCCGCCTCGCCGGGTTGGTCCAGCCCCTGCGTCGGCTCATCAAGCACAAGGATGTCAGGCCGCGCCAGCAGCGCCCGCGCCAAAAGCACACGCTGGAACTGCCCGCCCGACAGGTCCACCATCTGCCGAAGGGCAACCTCCGGCACGCCCACCCGTTTCAACGCCGCCTCGGCCTCGGCATCGCCCACCCGCTTCGGCAGGGAAAGGAACCGCCGCACCGTCATCGGCAATGTGCGGTCGATGGCCAACCTCTGCGGCACATAGCCGACCACCATCCCCGGTTTGCGCAGCACCCGCCCGCCGCTCGGCAACAGAATACCCAGCAAGGCCCGCAGCAAGGTCGACTTGCCCGAGCCGTTCGGCCCCAGAATGGTGACGATCTCGCCCGGCTGCACGGCAAGCGAGACATCCGTCAGGACCGGATGCCCCTCCAGCGTCACCGATAACCGCTCGGCCGCGATCAGCGCCTCCATCCTCACGCCTCCCGGCAGGCGGGGCACAGGCCCAGTGCCTCGATGTTCGACCGTTCCACAGTGAAACCCAGCGCCTCCGCCGCCGCGTCCAGCGCCGCCCTCACGTCGGCAGCAGGGGCCTCGGCAACATGGTTGCACTGGCGGCAGATCAGGAACACAGGTGCATGCTCCTCGCCCGGATGCATACAGGCCGCAAAGGCGTTCAGCCGACGGATACGATGGGCCAGCCCGTTCTCCACCAGAAAATCCAGCGCGCGATAGGCAACCGGCGGCTGGTTCCCGAACCCCTCCGCCGCCAGCCGTTGCAAAACGTCATAGGCACCCAGCGCCCGATGCTCTTCCAGCAGGATCTCCAGCACGCGCCGCCGCACCGGCGTAAGCCGCGCACCCTGCGCCGAAGCAAGGGCCTCGGCCCGCGCCAGTACATCATCTGCGCACAGGCTGTGGTCATGCCGTGCAAAGGCCGCCTCCGGCGGTGCCGAACAGCCGGGGCAGGCCTCGGAATGATCATGCGGATGCAGATGCGCCATGCGGCCCCCTTGACATGTTATATAATAACATACATAGGCCCGCGTGATCCAAAGGAAGGGCCATACCAATGCGTTATATCATATCCTCAGCCATTGCCACCCTCGCCACCACCCTTCCCGCCCTGGCCGAAGTGCCCCGCGTCGTCACCGATATCCATCCCGTCCACTCCCTCGTGGCGCAGGTGATGGGCGATCTCGGCACGCCCGAACTGCTCCTCTCGCAAGGCGCCAGCGAACACGATTTCCAACTCCGCCCTTCACAGGCTGCAGATCTGGCCGAAGCAGACCTTGTGGTCTGGATCGGCCCCGAACTCACCCCTTGGCTTGACCGAGCGCTGGACGGCCTTGGCGAAGGCTCCGCCCGCCTTGCCCTCCTTCAGGCACCCGGCACCGAAACCCGCGAGTTTTCCAAGGATGGCGCGCATGGCGCCGAAGGCGACCATGACCACGGGCACGATCACGGGCATGACCACGGGCACGAGGAGGCCGCCGAAGACGCAGACCATGACCATGCAGAGGCAGGCCATGACGACCACGGGCACAGCCACGACGGCATCGACCCGCACGCATGGCTCGATCCTGCCAACGCCGAGACATGGCTGAACGCAATCTCCGCCGAACTCTCACGGCTCGACCCCCAGAACGCCGCGACCTACACGGCCAACGCCGCCGCGGCTGCGGCTGAAATCAAGGCGCTGGACGCCGAGATCGCCGCCACCCTCGCGCCGCTGCAGGGCCAACCGATTGTCGTCTATCACGATGCCTACGGTTACTTCGCCGCCCATTACGGGCTGGAAATCTTCGGCTCCATCGCCCTCGGCGATGCCACCGCCCCCGGCGCGGCCCGCCTTGCCGACCTTCGCGACGGCGTCGCCGCGGGCACCTCGCTTTGCCTCTTCCCCGAGGCACAGCACGACCCCGCGCTTGTCCAGCAACTGGCCGAAGGCACTGGCGCACGGGTCGGCGGCGCTCTCGATCCGAACGGGTCCACAGTGGAACCCGGACCCGCGGCCTATGCCACGCTTCTGCGCAACCTCGCCCAGACGATGGTCGCCTGCGCGCAAGCTTCCTAAGCGCTTGACCCCTGCCCCCTCACAGGCCACCACTGGCACAAAGGGGCAGGAGGCAAGCATGACGGATCGGCAGTTAGGCATCACGCCCTTCGGCATCACCACGCGGGGCGAGGCGGTGCAGAGCATCACTATAGGGCGCGACGGGCTGGCCGCTTCTGTCCTGACGTGGGGTTCCGTCCTTCAAGGGGTCTGGCTCGAAGGCACCTCCCGCAGCCTCACCCTCGGCTCCGACCGGCTATCCGATTACGAAGGCGACATGCGCTATCACGGCTCCCTCATCGGGCCGGTTGTCAACCGCTTCACTGATGCCCGCGCCACCATCGACGGGCAGGAACTCACCTTCGAGGCCAATCAGGACGGCCGCCATTGCCTCCATTCCGGCAGCGCGGGCACGCATCTAAAGGTCTGGCGCTTGGCCGAGGCGACGGAAGACAGCCTCCGCCTCGAACTCGACCTCCCCGATGGCGAGGGCGGCTTCCCCGGCAATCGGCGCGTCACGGCGATGTGGCATGTCGATGGCGCGAGCCTGCACCTGCAGGTGCATGCCACCACCGACAGACCGACCCCCGTCAACTTCGCCAACCACAGCTACTGGAACCTCGACGGCACCCCCACATGGGCCGGGCACCGCCTGATGATCGCCGCCGAAAGTTACCTTCCCACCACGCCCGACTTCACTCCCACAGGCGAAATCCGCCCTGTCGAGGGCACCCCGATGGATTTCCGCAAGGCCCACCGCATCGAACCGGGGCTGGACCTCTTCGACAATTGCTACATCCTCGGCACCGCTCCGGGTCCGCTGCGCGAGGTGCTCCGCCTGACCGGTCAATCGGGCATCGGCCTTGCCGTCTCCACCACCGATCCGGGCGTTCAGGTCTACGATGGCCGCAACGCCTTCCGCCCCGGCCATGGCGCGCATGAGGGCTTCGCGATCGAGGCGCAGAACTGGCCCGATGCGCCCAACCACGCGGGCTTTCCCTCCATCACGCTGGAACCGGGGCAGGACTACCGCCAGCACACCGTCTGGCGCTTCACCCGCGACTAGCCTTCGACCCCGCCCACACCTGTGCTGCGGAACCACTCCACGATGGCGGCCCGTTCCTCGGGCTCCATATAGCTTAGATTGCCCGGCGGCATGGCATGCGACACCCCGGCCTGCAGATAGATACGCCGCGCCTCATGCGCGATCTGCGCGGGCGTCTCCAGCACCACCCCCTTCGGCGGCCAATACATCCCGTCCCATGCAGGTTCCGCCGCATGACACATGGAACACCGCCCCTGAACGATGGTCACCACATCGTCAAACCCGGTGGACGAGGCATAGGTCAGCGCCGCGCCCGAAAGTGCCGCGCCCTCCTCCTCGCCCGGCGCCGCCACCTTCATCGGCGCGGTCGAAAGCCATGCGATGATCAGGAACAGCACCGCCGTCGCCGCCCATGTCCAATGCGGGCTTCCCTTGCGGGCATGCTGGGTGTTGAACCAATGCCGGATCGTCACACCCATCAGGAACACCAAAGACGCGATCAGCCAGTTGTACTGCGTGGCAAAGACCAGCGGATAATGGTTCGACAGCATCAGGAACAGCACGGGCAGCGTCAGATAGTTGTTGTGCGTGCTGCGCTGCTTGGCGATCTTGCCGTATTTCGGGTCTGGCGTGCGACCTGCCTTCAGGTCCGCCACCACGATCTTCTGATTGGGTATGATCACCATGAACACGTTGGCCGACATGATGGTCGCCGTGAATGCCCCCAGATGCAGCAGCGCCGCCCGCCCTGAAAACACCTGCGTATATCCCCAGGCCATAGCCACCAGCACCACGAACAGCGCCACCATCAGCCCCGTCTGGTTCGCATTCACGAAAATCCGGCACAGCGTGTTGTAGACCAGCCAACCAAAGGCCAGCGACGCGACCGAAATCGCGACCGCCTGCCACGTCTGCAACTCCATCACCGTCGGATCGATCAGGTAAAGGTCCGCGCCCAGGTAATAGACCAGAACCAGCATCGCGAACCCCGAAAGCCAGGTCGCATAGCTTTCCCATTTGAACCACGTCAGATGTTCGGGCAGCCGCTCCGGTGCCACCAGATACTTCTGGATGTGATAGAACCCGCCGCCATGGACCTGCCATTCCTCGCCATGGGCCAATTCCGGCATCCCCGGCGCCTTCCGCAGCCCAAGGTCCAAAGCGATGAAATAGAAGGACGACCCGATCCACGCGATGGCCGTGATCACATGCGTCCAGCGCGCCGCGATCTCCACCCATTCCCACAGCACGGCCCAATCATAGATACCTTCCATCGGCGCGGCTCCCCTGTCCTTTTGCTGAAAGGCTATACCGCTGCGCATTCCCCTGTTAATCCTGCAAATGCCCAATCACTTTCAAATCGCGGCAAAGAATGGGGCGCGGCGGCCATGTCCTATGTGAACAACATCAGAATGTTCGTGCGTGTCCATGAATTGGGCAGCATGAGTGCGGCCGCCCGCGATCAGCGCTGCTCTCCCGCCGTCGCCTCTGCCCGGATATCCGAGTTGGAAAAGCATCTCGGCGTCCGCCTCTTCAACCGCACAACCCGCAGCCTGCAACCCACCGAGAACGGCCGCATCTTCTATGACGGCGCGCGCCGCATCCTAGAGGCGATAGACGAGGCCGAGGCAGCGGTCATGGATGTCACGCAAAACCCGCGCGGCACCATCTTCGTGGCGGCTCCCTTGGGCATCGGCCGCCGCTTCATTGCGCCCCATGTCCCTGCCTTCAAGGACCAGTATCCCCAGATCGAGGTCCGCCTCCGCCTGTCCGACCGCGTGATCGACGTCACGGCCGAAGGGCTCGACATCGCCTTCCACCTCGGACTGCTGGAGGATTCCACCCTCAAGGTCCGCCTCATCGCCGACTGCCCGCGCATCCTCTGCGCCGCCCCCGCCTATATCGCCCGGCGCGGCATACCCGCCGATGGCGCGGCGCTGGTGGGCGACCGGCACGATTGCCTCAACCTCCGCTTCCCCGGTGCCAAGGAATTCCAGTGGACGTTGCAAACCCCCGACGGCCCCCGACGGTTCGAGATCACAGGCCCCTACGAATCCGACGATGGCGACGTGCTGACGGGCTGGGCGCTCGACGGTCGGGGCATCGTCCTGAAACCGATCTTCGAAGTGGCCGAGCATCTGAAGGAAGGCACTCTCGTCCCCGTCGCCACCGCGACGCCGCCGCTTCCCACGCAGCTATCCGTCCTGTCGCAGCATCGCAGGCTGAAGGACCCAAAGGTCCGCCTCTTCACCGATTACATCGTCACCCGCATCAAGGCCGACATGACCGCCCGCATGGCAGATCTGCCAGCCTTCCCCAGCCCGTGACTCTGGAAACCCTGATCGACGCCCCGCCGTGGCGCGTTGCTATCGCCGATGGCACCGGTGATGCGCTAGTCCTCGCCTTCTCCTCCATCGGCCACGACGCAGGGCGCATACCCTCGCCCGAGTTCGTGGCCTCCGCCCGCGCTGGCAACCGCCGCGCGCTCTTCTTCATGGACGAAAGCCGCAGCTTCGGCCTCGACCCTAGTTTTCCAGCCCTGCTGCAAGCAGCGCGCGAGGCCGCAGGTCCCGCCCGCCGGACCCTCGCCACAGGCTCCTCCATGGGGGCCGTCTGCGCTCTGCGCGCGGCGGCTCATATCCCAGTAGATGCTATCATCGCCCTTGGTCCGCAATCGCGTCTGCACGATCCGCGCTGGCACCGATGGACCGCCCGCCTCGCCGATCCCGGCCCACCGCCCTACATGCCAAACACTTGGACGATCCTCTGCCACGGACTTCTGGATGACCGGGATCAGGCCATGGCATTCCCCCCTGCGCCAGGGGTGGACCACCTGCTTTTTCCCGCCCTTACCCATGCCCGCCTCGCCCCTCACCTGCGCGAACGCGGCCTGCTGCAGGGCCTGATCGACGCCGCCCTCACCCCCGATCGCCGCCGCATTTTACGCATTTTGGCATCCGCAGGTGGGGTCAGGCGCGGCAAAGGTATGGGTTCTTAAGATATCAGTGATGTCGGTCGTTCCATCCTGCGGGGGCAGAAAGGGACATCGACCATGGCCAGCATCATCATCCGCAATCTGGAAGACGACGTCAAAGCCCGGCTCAAGCTGCGTGCCGCAGCTCGCGGTCGCTCGATGGAGGAGGAGGCCCGCGACGCCCTGCGTCAGGCGGTCGGTGCCGCCGACCCGCGCGCCAATATCGGCACCGTCATCGCCGCCCGCTTTGCCGCGCTGAACGTCACCCTTCCGCTCATGGACCGGCAGGCATGATCCTGCTCGACACCCCGGTGCTCTCGGCCCTGATGGAGCCTGTGCCGGACCCCCGCCTGCTCGACTGGTTCGCCGCCAATCCGGCGGCCAGTCTCTACATCTCCACCGTGACCGAGGCGGAACTCCTCGCCGCCGCCGCCCGCCTGCCCGACGGCCTGCGCCAACGCACCATCGCCCAGATCGACGCCATGGTGTCCGAGGATTTCTCGGGGCGCGTCCTCTCGCTCGACAGCGGGGCCGCGCGCGACCTTGCCGCCATACTTGCCCGCTCCGCGCGTATGACACGGCCCATTCCCATGGTCGCGGCCCAGAACGCCGCCATCGCCCGCGCCAATGGCGCAAGGCTTGCGACCCTCAACCCCGACGCCTTCGCGGGCACCGGGGTGGAACTGATCAACCCGCTCGATCAGGACCCGCGATAGGTCGAATAGGCAAAGGGCGAAATCAGCAGCGGCACATGGTAATGCTGCCCCGCATCCGGCACGCCAAAGCGGATGGGGATCTGGTCAAGGAACAGCACCCCCTCTCCCGCCTGCCCCGTTGCCCGCAGATACTCCCCCGCATGAAAGACCAATTCATAGGTCCCTTCGGAGAAGGTCTCTCCTGCCAACATCGGCGCATCGGTCCGCCCATCCGCATTCGTCACCGTCTCGGCAATCTTGCGATGCGAATTGCCGCTCACCCGATACAGGGCGATGGTCACCCCCGCCGCAGGCTTCCCCCGCGCCGTATCCAGAACATGCGTCGTCAAGCGTCCACCGGCCATGCCATCCTCCTGCCTTACCACCCCATCCTAACCTCAACCCGGACCACCGCGCGACAGGATCGCACCCGGATAGGTCTTTCTGGCATTTTTTGATAAACCCCGACGCGCTTCCCGCCTAAGCTTGCCGCAGCACAGCACAAACGGGGATCACCGACGTGAACCGCTATCCGCGCGATTTCCGGGGCCACGGCCCCAACCCGCCCGATGCGAAATGGCCGGGGGGGGCAAAGATCGCCATATCCCTCGTCCTCAATTATGAAGAGGGCGGCGAGAACAACCTCCTGCACGGCGACGCCCAGTCCGAGGCCTTCCTTTCCGACATAGCCGGTGCGACCCCGTGGCCGGCGATGCGCCACTGGAACATGGAGTCGATCTATGACTACGGCGCACGTGCAGGCTTCTGGCGCCTTCACCGCCTCTTCACCGAACGCAACCTGCCCGTCACCATCTACGGCGTCACCTCCGCCCTCGCCCGCAACCCTGAACAGGTAGCCGCGATGAAGGCGGCAGGCTGGGAAATCGCCTCCCACGGCCTGAAATGGGTCGATCACCGCGACATGCCCGAGGATGTCGAACGCGCCCAGATCGCGGAATCCTTCCGCCTGCATGAAGAAGTGACAGGCGAACCCCCGCGCGGCTGGTATACGGGCCGCTGCTCCATGAACACCGTCCACCTCACGGCCGAAACCGCCCGCCTCGACTGGATCTCCGACACCTACGATGACGACCTGCCCTACTGGCTGGAACTCGGCGACCGCGACCAACTGGTGATCCCCTACACGCTTGAGGCGAACGATATGCGCTTCGCCACCGCCCCGGGCTATATCGAGGGCGAGCAGTTCTTCACCTACCTGCGCGATACATTCGACACCCTCTATGCCGAAGGCCAGCAAGGCCGCGCCAAGATGTTCTCCATCGGCCTGCATTGCCGCCTGATCGGACGCCCCGGCAAGATCGCGGGGCTGAAACGCTTCCTCGACTACGCGCAATCCCACGAAGGCGTCTGGTTCGCCCGCCGCATCGACATCGCCCGCCACTGGGCCGCCACCCACCCCCACCACCGCATCGAACGCCCTTCGCAAATGACCCGCGACAGGTTCGTCGAACGCTTCGGTGGCATCTTCGAACATTCCCCATGGATCGCCGAAGGCGCATGGGCGCTGGAACTCGGCCCCGCGCATGACTGCGCCACGGGCCTGCACAACGCGCTGGCGCGCATCTTCCGCAGCGCCTCGCCCGACCAGCGCCTCGCCGTCCTGCGCGCCCATCCCGACCTTGCCGGGAAACTCGCCGCCGCGAAACGCCTGACACCCGAATCCACCGCCGAACAGGCCAGCGCCGCGCTCGACGCGCTGACCGATGACGAACGCGCCACCTTCCAGCGGCTCAATACCGAATACGTCGCCAAGCACGGCTTCCCCTTCATCATCGCCGTGCGCGACAACACCAAGGCCTCGATCCTTCAGGCCTTCGCCACCCGCATCGGCAACGACACCGCCACCGAATTCACCACCGCCTGCGCGCAGGTGGAACGCATCGCCGAACTCCGCCTCAAGGACATCCTGCCATGACCGGCTATTACGCCCCCACCGGCGGCTTGCCGCCGCAAACCGCCCTGATGACCGGCCGCGCCATCTTCACCACGGCCTATGCCTTCCTGCCCAAGGGCGTCTTTTCCGACATCGTCACCAGCTATCTCCCGGGCTGGGCAAAAACCCGCCTCTGGCTGATCGCCCGCCCGATGACAGGGTTCTCGGAAACCTTTAGCCAATATGTGATGGAGGTCGCCCCCGGCGGCGGCTCCGATGCGCCCGATCCGGAAACCGGCGCGGAACACTGGCTCTTCTTCACCCATGGCCTCGCCACCCTCACCATCGGCGATCAGGCACAAGAGGTGGAATCCGGCTCCTACGCCTATATCCCACCCGGCACCCGCTGGACCCTGCTCGCCGAAGGCGCTGAACCCGCCCGCTTCCACTGGCTGCGCAAGCTCTACGAACCCGCGCCCGGCCTCGCCATCCCTGACCCGATCCTGATCAACGAACGCGACCTCGCCCCCATCGCCATGCCCGACACGCAGGGGCGCTGGGCCACCACCCGTTTCGCCGATCCCGCCGACCTGCGCCACGATGCCCATGTGAACATCGTCACCTTCCAACCCGGCGGCGTCATTCCTTTCGAGGAAACCCATGTCATGGAACACGGCCTCTTCGTCCTCGAAGGCAAGGCGGTCTACAAGCTGAACACCGACTGGGTCGAGGTCGAGGCAGGCGATTTCATGTGGCTCCGCGCCTTCTGCCCGCAGGCCTGCTATGCCGCAGGCCCCGGTCCCTTCCGCTACCTCCTTTACAAGGATGTCAACCGCCACGCCAAACTGCGCGGACCGGGCGCCTTCGGCCCGACGCGCTAAGCGCAATCCCTTCCGGCTTCGTCTCGGCCCCATTACCCCCGGGGGTGCGGGGGGCGGCCCCCCGCTCTGACAGGCAAAACCCATGCAACAGATCAGAACCGAACCCCTCACCGCCACCGCCTTCGCCCCCTTCGGCGATGTGCTGGAGGCGTCAGGCGACTTCCGCCTGATCAATGCAGGCCTCTGCCGCAGGCACCATGACCGCGCCAGGCTGGATTTCGGCCCCGATGGCCGCGCCGGCATCTCGATCTTCAAGGCCGAACCCCGCGCCCTGCCCTATGAATTCGACCTGATCGAACGGCACCCCGACGGATCACAGGCCTTCCTGCCCATGACCGCCGACCCCTTCCTCGTGATCGTCACCGAAAGCCCGGCCCACGCCCCCCGCGCCTTCCTCACCGACGGCACGCAGGGGATCAACCTCTATCGCGGCACCTGGCATGGCGTGCTGACGCCCCTCCACCCCCCCGGCCTCTTCGCCGTGGTGGACCGGATCGGCACGACCCCGAACCTTCAGGAACACCGCTATCCCGAACCTTGGACGGTGATCGCCTGAGGCGATCACCCCATCAACCGCGCCACATCCAGCATCCGGTTGGAAAAGCCCCATTCATTGTCATACCAGCCAAAGACGCGCAGCATCCCGCCCGCCGTCACCCGCGTCTCCGGGCAGGCCATGACGATGCTCTCAGACCGCGCCCGAAGGTCGGTCGACACCAGCGGCCGATCCGTCGTCCCGATCACGCCCCCCGCCCCCCGCAGCGCCGCGTTCACCTCTTCCGCCGTCACCTTCCGCGCCGTCATCACAGCCAGATCGACGCAAGACACGGATGCCGTCGGCACCCGCACCGCCGACCCCTCGATCCGCCCCGCGATCTGCGGCATTACCACATCCAGCAAGCGGCTGGCCGATGTCGTCGTCGGCACCATCGACAACGCCGCCGCCCGTGACCGCGGGTAATCCGCCGCCGGCGCATCCACCGTGGGCTGGCTGCCGGTATAGCAATGGATCGTCGTCATCGACCCCGTCACCACACCCCAATTGTCGTCGATCAACCGCGCCAGCGGTGCCAGCGCATTGGTCGTGCAAGAGGCGTTGGATACGATCTCCTGCCCCGCCAGCACCCACTCATTCGCCCCAAGCACCACGGTCACATCCGCCGCCTTCGATGGCCCCGAAACCAGCACCCGCCGCGCCCCCGCGCGCAGGCCCCGTTCCGCCACTTCCCGCGCATCGGCGCGGCCCGTGCATTCCATCACCACATCCACCCCCGCCAGCGAGAGGGTCGATATATCCGCCGTCCGATGCAGCGGGATCGCCCGCCCATCCACCACCAACACGCCCGGCTCCAACGCCACAGCCCCGCGCCACGGCCCGAATACACTGTCATATTCAAAGAGATAGGCGCACATCTCCGCCGCCGCGATGTCGTTGATCCCGACGATCTCCAGCCCCGGCCAACGCCCCGGCCCCTGCAAGGCGGCCCGCAGCACCGATCGCCCGATCCGCCCGAACCCGTTGATGAAAACGCGCATGTGACCAAGCCTCCCCGCCCGATGCGCCAGTCAGACCATGGCCCTGCTGGGGGTTCAATGGCTGAAACGAAATATGATCAAAAACCAGGCTTACGGCAAAGTCCGGTATGGGTTCCGTCACCGGTCTTTCCCGGCGATGGCACGACGCCTCCCTCCGATTTCTGCGTCAGAAATCGGCGCGAAATCTGCGCCAGATTTCGCTAGACCGACACCTCCACGCCCAGCCCGCGCTCCCGCGCGCGCCGCACGGCCACCGCCGCTACGGCCAGATCCTGCAACCCCACGCCCGTCCCGTCGAAGAGCGTGATCTCCTCATCCGACCGCCGCCCCGCATCAGCCCCGGTCAGCACCGCGCCAAGCGGCACGATGTCCGCACCCGCCACCAGACCCGCCGCCACCGCATGCTGCGCCTCGCCGATGCTCACCGACTGTGCCACCTCATCCGTGAAGAGCCGCGCCTTCGCGACCAGCGCAACCTCCACCTCCTGCTTGCCCTTGGTGTCGGTTCCCATGCAGGCCAGATGCGTGCCGGGTGCCACATGCGCCGCCATCAGCGACGCGGCGGGCGACGAGGTGATGGTGATGATCGCCTCCGCCTCCACCATCCGCTCCAACCCGACCGCCTCGAAGGGCAGGCCCAACTCTGCCGCCACGGCACCCAGTTTGGGCAGCATGTCGGGATGCAGGTTCCAAGCAATCACCCGCTCCCAATCCCGCACCCGCGCCGCCGCGCGCAACTGGAACCCCGCCTGATGCCCTGCCCCCACGATGCCCAGAACGCGCGCATCCGCCCGCGTCAGCCGATCGATGGACAATGCCGATGCCGCCGCCGTCCGCAGCGCCGTCAGCAGGTTGCCCCCCACCATCGCCGTCGGCCGCCCGCTTTCAGGATCGAACAGATAGACCGTGGATTGGTGATTGGTGATCCCGCGCGCCGTATTCCCGGGGAAATAGCCCCCTGCCTTCACCCCCAGCATCCCGCCTGCCCGGTCCAGCCCGGACTTGAACCCGTATTGCCGCCCCTCGCCCAGCGCCTCGCGCACGACAGGAAAGTTGTAGGCCTCGCCGTGCGCCATCGCGGCAAAGGTCGCCGCCACCGCCTCATAGGCATCCTCGGGCGAAACGAGGTCGGCGATCAGCGCCTCGGGTACGATCAGCATCTGGCGATCCTTGCAGTCCGATGGGTTCCGTCGGGCAGGGCGGGGGGAGCCCCGCTCCCCCCGCACCCCCCTTTTCTCTCAATAGGCCTTGCCTCGCGCCGAGACGGGCCAGACCACCTCCACCTTCCCGTTCCGCACACCCACATACCAGTCGTGGACATTGCAGGTCGGGTCGCAATGCCCCGGCACCAGACGCAGCTTGTCATTCACCTTCAGCACGCCAGCCGGGTCTTCGATCACCCCATGTTCATCACTGCACTTGATGTATTTCACATCCGACCGCCCGTAGATGACAGGCAGCCCGCTATCCACCGACTGCGCCTTCAGACCCGCATCGCAAATCGCCCGGTCAGCCTTGGCATGGGACATGACAGATGTCAGGATGAACAGCGCGTTCTCCCATTCGCCCTGGTCAATCCGCTTGCCCTCCTTGTCCAGGATGCGCCCGTAATCCGCGTCCATGAAGGCGTAAGAGCCACATTGAAGTTCGTTATAAACCCCCGAGGCCCCCTCGAAATAATAGGATCCCGTCCCGCCCCCACCCACGATATCGCAGTCGATCCCTTCAGCCTTCAGAGCATCGACGGCGTCGCGCACCATGGCCACGGCGATATCGATCTTCGCCTTGCGATCCTCGTACCTGTCCATGTGCTGCATCGCGCCCTGATAGGCCTGAAGCCCCGCAAAGCGCAGCCCCGGCGCCGCATCAATCGCCTTGGCCAAAGCCACCACCGAAGGCGTCGTCGTCACCCCACAGCGCCCCGCGCCGCAGTCGATCTCCACCAGACATTCGATCGTGGTCCCATGCTTCACCGCCGCCGCCGACAGGTCCGCCACATTGGCGATATCGTCCACGCAGCAGATCGCCCGCGCCCCCAGCTTGGGGATCCGCGCCAGACGGTCGATCTTGGCCGGGTCGCGCACCTGATTGCTCACCAGCACATCCTTGATCCCGCCCCGCGCAAAGACCTCGGCCTCGCTCACCTTCTGGCAGCAGACACCGCAAGACCCGCCCAGCTTTTCCTGCAGCAGCGCCACATCCACCGATTTGTGCATCTTCCCATGCACCCGGTGCCGCACGCCCATCTCCTGCGCGAACCGCCCCATCTTCACGATGTTGCGCTCCAGCGCATCCAGATCCAGCACAAGGCAGGGCGTCTGGATATTTGCCTCATCCATCCCCGGCAGGGCGGGGATGTCATAGCCCACTTCCAACCCGTCGAAATCTCCGCGTCCATCCATCGTCGTCACCCCTTCATCCAAGGCAGCTTGTCCAGATCCACATTCCCGCCGGTCAGGATCACCCCAACCCGCTTGCCCCGGAACCTTTCTGGGTTCTTCAGGATCACGGCCAGCGGCACCGAACAGCTCGCCTCGATCACGATCTTCATCCGCTTCCAGTGCAGCTTCATCGCCTCCACGATCTCATCCTCAGTCGCAGTCAGAACGTCGGTCACGTGGTGCTTTACGAAATGCCAGGTCAGTTCCTTCAGCGGCACCTTCAACCCATCGGCCACCGTGTCGGGCGCATCATCGGCGATGATATGCCCCGCCCGGAAACTGCGCGCCGCGTCATCGGCATTGACCGGCTCGGCGGCAAATATCTCCACCCCCGGCGCGATGGAAGACAGCGTCAGGCAGGTCCCGGAAATCATCCCGCCTCCGCCAATCGGCGCGACGACGGCATCCAGCCCCTCCACCTGCTCCATCAACTCGCGCGAACAGGTTCCCTGCCCCGCGATCACGCGCGGATCGTTGTAAGGATGCACGAAATCCGCCCCCGTCTGCGCCTGCACCTCGGCAAACACCGCCTCGCGGCTGCTGGTGGAAGGCTCGCATTCCACGATCACCCCGCCATAGCCCCGCACCGCATCCTTCTTGGCCTGCGGGGCCGTGCGCGGCATTACCACCGTGCAGGGGATGCCCCGCCGCCCCGCCGCATAGGACAGCGACAGCGCATGGTTCCCGCTCGAATGCGTGGCCACCCCGCGCTCCAACTGGTCATCCCGCAACCCGAACACCGCGTTCGAAGCGCCGCGCACCTTGAACGCCCCGGCCTTCTGGAAATTCTCGCATTTGAAGAACAACTCCGCCCCGGTAAGTTCGTTCAGGAAGGACGAGGTCAGCACCGGCGTCCGGTGGATATGCGGCGCGATCCGCGCATGCGCCTCCACCACATCCTCGTAGGTCGGCACCCACAAACCCTGAAAATCCCTCATCGCCGCTCCCTCACTCAGCCGCCAAGGCCATCGGCACCGCCGATCCGCGATAGTACTCCGCCGCCGCCGCCACACCCGACCCCAGCCGCACGTCCCAACCCAGATCGGCCATGCACATCTCCGCCGTGGCCAACCCGCCCAGCACCATCACATCCGTCAGCATCCCCAGATGCCCGATGCGGAACACCTTGCCCGCCACCTCGCCCAGCCCCACGCCAAAGGCCACGCCGTATTTCTCCGCCGCAAGCTTCACGAGGTCCGTTCCGCTACGCCCGGCAGGCACCACCACCGCCGTCACCGTCTCGGAATAAAGGTCCGCCGAGGCCGCGCAGGACCGCATCCCCCAGGCCGCCACCGCGCGCCGCACCCCTTCGGCCAGCCGCGCATGACGGGCATAGACAGCGTCCAGCCCCTCCTCCTCCAGCATCTCGATGGATTTCGCGAGTCCCGCGATCAGACCCACCGCAGGCGTATAGGGATACCCACCCCCGGCATAGCTCCGCAGCATGTCGCGAAAATCGAAAAAGGTCCGCGGCAACCGCGCCCCCTCCATCGCCGCCAGCGCCTTGTCGGACACCCCAAGGATCGCCAGACCCGCAGGCAGCATGAACCCCTTCTGGCTGCCCGCCACGGCGATATCCACGCCCCACCCGGCCATGTCGAAGGGGATCGACCCGATGGAGGACACCCCGTCCACGAACAGCATCGCCCCATGCCTCGCCGCATCCATCGCGCGCCGGATGCCCGCAATGTCGGACCGCACGCCCGTCGCCGTCTCGTTATGCGTGGCCAGCACCGCCTTTATCCGCCCCGCGCCATCGGCCCGCAGCGCCGCCTCGATTGCCGCCACCGGCGCACCCTGTCCCCAGGGTGCATCGATGATCTCCACATGCAGCCCATGCCTCTGACACAGGTCGATCCAGCGATGGCTGAACAGCCCGAACCGTGCCGCCAGAACCGTATCCCCCGGCGACAGCGTGTTGGTAATCGCCGCCTCCCATCCCCCCGTTCCGGTAGAAGGCAGGATGATCACCTCGCCCCCCTCCATCCCCAGCACCCGCCGCACGCCCTCCACCGCGGGTCGGAACAGCTTGCCGAATGCCGCCGAGCGGTGATCCAAGGTGGGTATGTCGCACGCCTTGCGGATCGCGTCGGGAATATTCGTCGGACCGGGAATGAAGACGGGGTTCTGAAAGGACATGATGGCCACCTCGCTTGGGCATGACATGACCCTAAGCCCCGACCATAGGCGGCACAATTTTTTCGAAAATGTTTTTCAATTAATGAAAAATCCACTATCCTTTCTTTAAATCAGAGACTTGCGATTTTTCACCCGAACCAGACAGGCCCATATGCCCACAAAACCCCGCGGTCGCCCTAAGGCCTTTCACGACAAGACCGACCAGAACACCGTGCAGGCACTCGACCGCGCGCTGGGGCTCCTCTCCACCCTCGCAGCCCATCCCGGCCTCACCCTGTCAGAACTTGCCGAAACCTCCGGTCAGGCCGTCGCCACCGTCTATCGCGCCCTTGTCACCCTGCAATGGCACGGGATGGTGGAATCCGAAGACCCCGCCCAGATCTGGCATATCGGCCCCGGCGCCTTCCGCATCGGCTCCGCCTTCCTGCGCCGGACAAAGGTGGTGGAACGCGCCCGCGCCGCGATGGATGGGCTCATGCGCGACACGGGCGAAACGGCCAATCTGGGGATCGAAGTCGGCGACGAAGTCCTCTTCCTCTCGCAAGTCGAAACCCATCAGGCCATCCGCGCCTTTTTTCCCCCCGGCACCATCGCCCCCATGCATGTCTCCGGCATCGGCAAGGCCCTGCTCGCCTGGTATCCCACGGAAAAGGTGCAGGGCATCCTCGCCCGCAAAGGCCTCGAACGCTTCACCTCCCTCACCCACACATCCGAAACCGCCCTCCTGCGCGATCTGGCCCGGACCCGCGACCGCGGCTTCGCGATTGACGATCAGGAACGCGCCGAAGGCATGCGCTGCGTCGCCGCCCCCATCTTCAACGCGCATTGCGAACCCATCGCCGGTCTCTCCGTCAGCGGCCCTGCCTTCCGCATGGGCCTGTCAGACGCCACCCGCCTCGGCACCCTCGTCCGTGCCGCAGCCGATCGTGTGACAGAGGCGACGGGGGGCCAACAGCCCATGACCTGAAACCACTGAAGCGCGCCGCCCCTTCGTCTTGGCTCAAATACCCGCGGGGGAGCGGTCGCGCAGCGGCCGCGGGGGCGGCAGCCCCCTCCCCTCCCGACGGGGCGAAGTCCCCGGCGGGAGGGAAAAGGAATGTCGCGGCACGCGACGCCGCTCAATTACCGCTATTGCAGATCGCGAAACGCCGCCTGCATGCGCGCCACGGCCTCCTCCACCATCGCGCGCGGGGCCGCGATGTTGAACCGCAGGAAATTCTCCCCGCCACTGCCAAAAGCATCGCCGTGATTGGTGGCGATCCGCGCCTCCTTCTCCACCCGCGCGATGAACTCCGCCGCCTCCATGCCGGTGCCGGAAAAATCCAGCCATGCCAGATAGGTCGCCTCCAGCGGCATGGACCGCAGCCCCGGTATCGCCGCCATCCCCTCGTCGAACACCCGCCGATTCCCTTCCAGATAGACCATCAGCGCATCCACCCACTCCGCCCCCTCGGGGCTGTAGGCCGCCGTCGCCATATGCATCCCGAAACTGTTGCCCGAGATGCCCAGCGCCATGATCTTCGCCGCGAACTTCGCGCGCAGCACGGGGTCCGCGATGATCACGTTCCCCGTATGGCTCCCCGCGATGTTGAAGGTCTTCGTCGTCGCCGTCATCATCACCAGACGGTCGGCGATCTCCGGCGCGGCCAGCGGCATCGGCAGATGCCGCTGCCCAGGATAGACCAGATCATGGTGAATCTCGTCCGACACCAATATCAGATCATGCCGCTTGCAGAACTCCGCCACCCCGCGCAACTCTGCCGCCGTCCAGACCCGCCCGCCCGGATTGTGCGGCGAGCACAGGATGAACATCCGCTCCGTCCCCGTCATCAGCGCGTCCCAGGCCTCGAAATCCATCTCATACCGCCCATCGACCAGCGCAAGCGGGCATTCCCGCACCTGACGCCTCGCCGCTTTGATCGTCCGCGCAAAGGCATGATAGACCGGCACCGTCAGCACCACGCCATCCCCCGGCGCGGTAAAGGCCTCAAGGCACAGCCCCGTCCCGTTCACCAATCCATGCGTCGTGAAGATGTCGCCCGCCGCCACGTCCCAGCCGTGCCGCGTCTTCATCCACCACCGGATCGCCTCCAGATAGGCGCGGTCATCCCCGAAATAGCCATAGACACCGTGATCGGCCATCCGCTCCACAGCCGCCTGCACACAGGCCGGGGGCCGGAACTCCATATCCGCCACCCACATGGCAAGGCCCTCCGACGCCGGAACGCCGTAAAGCTTCTCCATCATGTCCCATTTCACGCAATGGGTGCCGATGCGGTTGATCGGGGTGTCAAAGTCCATATCCGCCCTCTGTCAAAGCTGCTTCGTTCACGAATAGCAAGGCGGAACACACGTTCCAATAAGTAAATTGATGCCCACACAAAGTTCCAATCTGCAGCAAAAAAGTAGAACATATTCCCTAGAAATCACTCAAAATCAGACGAACGATCCGGCAAATCCGCGAAACCCACCACCCCTGTCCCGCCATTGCGCCCAAGGGCGCTTTTCCGCTATCCAACCCCCATGATCCGCCCCATCCTGATCCATCCCGACCCGCGCCTCAAGAAACTCTGCGACCCCGTCGCCGAGGTTTCCTCCGACATGGGCAAACTGGCCGAAGACATGCTGCAAACCATGTATGACGCCCCCGGCATCGGCCTCGCCGCCCCCCAGATCGGCGTCACCAAACGGCTCATCGTCATGGATTGCGTGAAGGGAGAGAATGAGGCCCCCCGCCCCCTCGTCCTCTTCAACCCCGAAATCACATGGTCCTCCGAGGAGCTTTCGACCTACGAGGAAGGCTGCCTCTCCATCCCCGACCAATATGCCGAAGTGCAGCGCCCCGCCGAGGTGCGCGTGCGCTGGATAGGCCTCGACGGCAAGTTGCAGGAAGAGCAGTTCTCCGGCCTCTGGGCCACCTGCGTCCAGCACGAGATCGACCATCTGAACGGCAAGCTCTTCATCGACTACTTGGGTCCGCTGAAACGCCAGCTCATCACCCGCAAGATGGAGAAACTGAAACGCGAACGCGCGCGGCAGGGCTGATGGCCATCCTGCCCATCCTGCGCTGGCCCGACCCGCGCCTCGCCACGCCTTGCGACCCCGCCACGCCGGATGATGCGACCCGCGCCCTCGCGCAGGACATACTGGAAACCATGTATGCCGCCCCCGGCCGCGGCCTCGCCGCTCCGCAGGTGGGCGCGCTCATCCGCCTCTTCGTCATGGATGTGACGTGGAAAGAGGGCACCCCAGCCCCCCGCATCCTGCTCAACCCAGAAATCCTTTGGTCCTCCGCCACCACCGCCACCGGCCCCGAAGGCTGCCTCTCCATTCCCGGCCTCACGACAGACATCACCCGCCCCGCCGAAATCCACCTCCGTTGGACCGATCCCGAAGGCAGCAGCCGGGAAGAAACCCTCACCGGTTTCGCCGCCATCTGCGCCCAGCACGAAATCGACCATCTCGATGGCCTGATCACCTTCGACCGCCTCCCGCCCGCCCGCCGCGCGGCGCTGGAGGCCGCCTATCTCGCAGGACTTCCCGCATGACCGTCCGCCCCTGCCTGCCCTGGCCCCACCCCATCCTGAAGACCCCGGCCGCCACCGTGGAGGCGATCACAGACGACATCCGCGCCATCTGGGCTGACATGATCGACACGATGGAGGCCATGCCCGGCTATGGCCTCGCCGCCGTGCAAATCGGCATTCCCCTGCGCCTTGCCGTCGTCGATTGCTCCACCGAACGCGGGCAGGCCATCCGCATGGCCAACCCCGAAATCCTCCACGCCTCGGTGCAGAACCGCGCGCATGAGGAAGCCTCGCCCAACCTCCCCGGGGTTTCTGCCACCATCGAACGCCCGCGCGCCGTTACCGTCCGCTTCCTGAACGACCGGGGCGAAATCGAAGACCGCGACTTCGTCCATCTCTGGGCCACCTCCGTCCAACACCAGATCGACCATCTGGCGGGCAGGATGTATTTCGACCGCCTCTCGCCGCTGAAACGAAAGATGCTGCTCGCCAAGGCCGAAAAATTCCGGAGGCGCGGATGAAACTCGTCTTCATGGGCACACCCGACTTCTCCGTCCCCGTGCTGCAGGCCCTCGCCGCCAGGCATGACATCGTCGCCGTCTACACCCAACCCCCCCGCCCCGCAGGCCGTGGCAAGGACCTCCGCCCCACCCCCGTCCATGCTGCCGCCACCGCGCTCGGCCTGCCCGTCCGCCACCCCGTCAGCCTGAAATCCCCCGAAGAACAGGCCGCCTTCGCCGCACTCGATGCCGATGCCGCCGTCGTCGTCGCCTACGGCCTGATCCTGCCGCAACCCATACTGGACGCGCCCCGCAACGGCTGCCTGAACATCCACGCCTCGCTCCTGCCCCGCTGGCGCGGCGCGGCCCCCATCCATCGCGCCATCATGGCGGGCGACGCGGAAACCGGCATCTGCATCATGCAGATGGAAGCGGGCCTCGACACCGGCCCCGTCCTCCTGCGCGAGGCAACCCCCATCGGCACCGAAGAAACCACCCAAGACCTGCACGACCGCCTGTCGCAAATGGGCGCGCGGCTGATCGTCGAAGCCCTCGACCGCCTGCCGACCCTCATCCCCGAACCCCAATCGTCCGAGGGCGTCACTTACGCCGCCAAGATCGACAAGGCCGAATCCCGTATCGACTGGTCCCGCCCCGCCACCGCAATCGACCGTCAGATCCGCGCCCTCTCCCCCTTCCCCGGCGCATGGTGCATGGCCGGGGGCGAGCGCCTCAAACTCCTCCGCTCCCGCCTTGCTTCCGGCGAAGGCCACCCCGGCACAGTCCTCAACGGCCTCACCATCGCCTGCGGCACGGGCGCCATCGCCATCACCCTCGCCCAGCGCGAAGGAAAGAAGGCGCAAACCCCTCAGGATCTCCTCAACGGCCACAGCCTCCCCGCCCGGCTGGACTGACGCCGCAACCTGCGCCACACTCGCCCCGCAGAACGGAGGCGCTCATGCCCATCCTCATCCTCATCGTCATCGGGGCCGCCGCAGGCTTCCTCGCCACCCGCTTCATGCGCGTGCAGACCGATGTTCCCACCACCATCGCCATCGGCGTGGGCGGCGCGCTGCTCGGCTGGTTGATCCTGCGCTTCCTCGTCTCCATCACCGGCTGGGTCGCGGCCTTCATCGGCGCTGTGATCGGGGCCATGGCCCTCATCTGGCTCTGGCAGAAATACGTGTCGCGCTAGGCCGCCACTCAGCCCAGCCGCTTGACCACATCGCGCAGCCGGAACCCCGGCCCGCCAGCCCCGGCCCAGATCATCCGCCCCTGCCACGCGGCAAAGATCATCGCCGCCGCCTCCGCCTTGCAGCCCGCCTTGCGCGCCACCGCCGCCTCCACCGCCGCGCGCCATGTCTCCGCCCGCGCTACCGCCTCCGCCTCCGCAAGGCTCGCCCGTATCATCCCCGGCTTCACCACCCCGCCCAGCGCCTTCAGAAAACCCTGCGCGCTCTCCTCCACGGCCTCCGCCGCCAGCGTCCCCGCCTCAAGCACATCCCAGCCATGCAGCAGCGCCGCCCGCAGCATCCCCTCCCGGTCCCCATAGCGCTGCACGAGAGAGGGCGGCGCAAGCCCCACCTCCGCAGAAACCAGCCCAAAGGAAACCGCCTCCGCTCCCCGCAGCTCGATCAGCGCAAGGATCGCGTCAAAGATCACCGCATCGGGGATGGAACGCGGGCGGGCCATGCGAATTCCCAAAGGACCATTCGCCTTCAGCCTGCCCCGCCCCCGCGCGACGATCAAGCCCTATCGCTTGGGCGATCCCGGCTTTGGCGGCCGCGCCCGATAGACCGGCAGCCGCCAGCCAAATCCAAGGCTCCCCGCCCGCAGCACGAAGGTCACCACCGCACAGGCCAGCAGCGCCTGCCACGCCGCCGCACCGCCAAGGCCCAGCAGAACCGCCACACCCGCCCCGCAAAAGGCGCAGGTGACGTAAAGCTCCCCCTGTTTCAACACCAGCGGCACCTCGTTGCAGACGACATCCCGCATCAGGCCGCCCATGCACCCCGTCACCATCCCCATCACCAGCACGACAGGCCAGCCTACCCCCTCGGCCAGCGCCACGCCAACCCCCGCAGGCACGGCCACCGCCAGCGCCAGCGCGTCCAGCCACTCGATCGCCCGATACCGGCTTTCCAGAAGATGCGCCCCAAGGAAGACCACCACCGCCGCCCCCGTCGCCACCGCCAGCAGCGCGGGGTCACCGATCCAGACCGGCGGCCGCCCAAGGATCACGTCACGCAACGTGCCGCCGCCCACCGCCGTCAGGCAGGCGATGAAGATGAACCCAACGATATCCAGTTGCGACCGGCTCGCCACCAGCGCCCCGGTCAGCGCGAAGATCGCGACCGAGGCATAATCCAGCACCGGCAACAGCGCCGTCACCGAAGCGGCCAGCCCCGGCGCGATCATGCCTCACGCGCCTTCGCGGGCTTGAACGGTGCCATCCCGGCCCGCGCCAAGGCATCGGCCCGCTCATTCTCCTCATGCCCCGCATGGCCCTTGATCCAGCGCCACTGCACCCGGTGCCGCGCCTGCGCCTGATCCAGCCGCTGCCACAGTTCGGCATTCTTCACCGGATCCTTCCCCGCCGTCCGCCAGCCGTTCCGCTTCCAGCCATGGATCCATTCCGTCACGCCGTTCTTCACATAGGCGCTGTCCGTCACGACCGTGATCTCCGAAGGCTTGGCCAGCGTCTCCAGCGCGGAAATCGCCGCCAGCAACTCCATCCGGTTGTTGGTGGTAAGCGCCTCTCCCCCCGAAAGCTCGCGCTCCTTCACCACCGCACCACCTTCGCGCGCGATCAGCAGAACGCCCCATCCCCCGGGCCCCGGATTGCCGGAACAGGCCCCATCGGTATAGGCGAAAAGCTCTGGCATCGGCGGCTCCTTTCCACCCCGTTTAGGCAGCCCCGGCAAAGGCGTCAACCGCCCCTTCGTTTCGGCCCAAATACCCTCAGGGGGTGAGGAGCGTCAGCGACGAGGGGGCGGAACGCCCCCTGATTTTTCGCAGAAAAATCGTCACTCCCACAGGATCGGCACCGCCAGACAGACCAGCACCACCGCCGTCAGCAACACCCGCAACCGCATCCACCAGCGCGGCGCAAGCCCCTGCAAAGAGAAGAAGTAATCCAGAATCAACAGCCCTGCGAAACCGGCGGCAAGGTTCATAGCCGCATCGCCCGGCTGCCCGTTCACCATGAAGAAGGCCCACAGCGCCGGCACCACCGACAAGGCATAGCCCAACGCCGCGCGCGCTCCGTTGGCCTTGGCCGCGAACCCCCACAGCACCCCCGACATGAAGGACAGGATGACCACCCCATAGGTCAGGCTCACATAGGTCCCGCGATACATCGGCGGCAGCCACGACCCCACCAATCCCGCGCTCGGCGGCCAGACGACATTGGCCGCCCCCCAGAGGAAGGGGATCAGCCCGGCAAGGCCAAGGACAAGGGCGGCAACAGGAATTCCCTTCACGTCACGCAGGCTCCCGCAGGATGCGCGGCACCTTGAACTCCACGTTCTCCACCGCCGTCTCCACCATCTCGACCGTGGTCGCAAACCGTGCGCGGAAAGCGTCAATCACCTCGTTCACCAGAACCTCCGGCGCACTCGCCCCCGCCGTGATACCCACGGACCGGATGCCCTCCAGCGCCCGCCAGTCGATATCCGTGGCCCGCTGGATCAGTTGCGCATAGGCACAACCCGCATTGGCGCCCACCTCCACCAGCCGCTTGGAATTCGACGAATTCGGCGCCCCGATCACCAGCAGCGCGTCGATCTTCCCCGCCATGGCCTTCACCGCCATCTGCCGGTTCGTCGTCGCATAGCAGATGTCGTCATGCGCGGGCGCGACGATCGCCGGAAACCGCGCCTTCAGCGCCGCCGCGATATCCGCGGTGTCATCCACCGACAGCGTCGTCTGCGTGATGAAGGCAAGCTTCGCCGGGTCACGCACCACCAGACGGCCCACATCCTCCACCGTCTCCACCAGCAGCACCTCGCCCTCCGGCAACTGCCCCATGGTGCCCACCGTCTCGGGATGCCCCGCATGACCGATCATGATCATCTGCAACCCGTTCTCGCTATGCCGCGCCGCCTCGTTATGCACCTTGGTCACCAGCGGGCAGGTCGCATCCACCGCGATCATCTCACGCCGCGCCGCCTCGGCAGGCACCGCCTTGGGCACGCCATGGGCCGAAAACACCACCGGGCGGTCCAACGGGCATTCGTCCAACTCCTCGACGAACACCGCCCCCTTCGCGCGCAGCCCGTCCACGACGAACTTGTTATGCACGATCTCGTGGCGCACATAGACCGGCGCGCCCCATTTCTCCAAGGCCATCTCCACGATCTTGATCGCCCGGTCGACGCCCGCGCAGAACCCGCGCGGCGCGGCCAGATACAGGGTCAGCGGGGGCAGGGCCATCGGGAAACCTTTCGCAATCCGTGGCCCAAGACTTAGGCCGAAACCGCCGCGCGGTCCACCCGTCCCGACCTCAGCCGAACAGGCCAAGGACCACCGCCCCCAGCACCGCATAACGCCCCGTCTTCGCCACCCCCACCAGCAGCAGGAACAGCCAGACAGGCGTCCGCATCACCCCGGCGGCAAAGGTCAGCGCATCCCCCAAAGGCGCCCATGACAGCAAAAGCGACCACACGCCCCAACGCCCATACCACCCCGCCGCGCGGTCCAGCGTCGTCTGGCTGATCCGGAACCGCTCAGGCAGCGGCAGCGCCACCGCCCCCCGCCCCAGCCCATAGGTCAAGAGCGACCCCAGCACATTCGCGACCGAGGCCACCAGAAGGATCACCCAGAACCGCCCCGGCTCTGCTGCCAGCAGCCCCGCGAAGATGATCTCCGACTGGAACGGAACAGGCGTCGCCGCGACGAAGGCCGCCACGAACAGGCCCAGCAGGGCAGAGCCTTCCAGCATCATCCCGCCGCCTTGGCCCGCCACGCCGCCGCGAAGTCCCGCTTCGCCGCCACCCCGCCCAGCGCGCGCTCCGGCAGGATGATCACATCCTCCCGCGTCGCAAGGAACACATGCCCCGGCCCCTCGCGCACCTCGCGCAGCGACCGCGCCCCCACCGCCAGCGCGGCCAAACGGTCCGCCCGCCGCTCCACCAACCGGTCGCGATGCACTTCCAGCACGATCTCCACCCCGTCACCCGCCCGCTCCCGGGCCCGGCCACGCCGATCCCGCAGTTGCAACCCCCGCACCAAGAGCGGCAACCCGCCAAGGATCGCCACCGCTCCGGCCAAGCTGTGCAGTTCCGGCAATATCTCAAGATGGGTCACGCCGAATTGCAGGACCGCCAGCCCCGCAAATACGGAAACGATCAGCGCCAGCCTGTCCCGGCGCCGATAGGCGGGCGACACCCGCTCCCATGCAAGGGCATCCTCGACACCCAGCACGTATCTTAGAACACGGACGTCACCGTCGGATGCCGAAGCCACGGGTTCCCCAACCCGCGGCCCCGAGCCGCCGGCCTCTTCGGCAAGGTTCACTTCGCCTCGACGGCCACTTCCTCGCGCTCACCCATCCGCGGCTCACGCGGCGGGCGACCGATCACGTCGCGCAACTCATCCAACTCGATGAAATTGTCCGCCTGACGCCGCAACTCGTCGGCGATCATCGGCGGCTGGCTGCGGATGGTCGACACGACCGACACCCGCACCCCCTGCCGCTGCAGGCTTTCCACCAGCGGCCGGAAATCCCCATCACCCGAGAACAGCACGATGTGATCCACCCGTGGCGCAAGCTCCATGGCATCGACCGTCAGTTCGATATCCATGTTGCCCTTCACCTTCCGGCGACCCTGACTGTCGGTGTATTCCTTGGCGGGTTTGGTCACCATGGAAAAGCCGTTATAGTGCAGCCAATCCACCAGCGGGCGGATCGGGGAATAGTCGTCATTCTCCAGCAGCGCTGTATAGTAGAAGGCACGCAGAAGCTTTCCCCGGCGCATGAACTCCTGCCGCAGCAACTTGTAATCGATATCGAAACCAAGGGCCTTCGCCGCTGCGTAAAGGTTCGACCCGTCAATGAACAGCGCAAGCCGTTCGTCCTTGTAAAACATTATAGGTTCCCCTCAAAAAAACTTCCCGTGCGGTTCCAGAGTGGTCTGCCGCAAGGCAGGAGACTACAGAGGAAGTGTTTACAAGTTATCAGTGCGCGAAGAAATCATTCAAGTTCGGCTATACGAAAGGGTAAAGCCATGTCCGTATGCGAGTCACGGCTTCTGATCGCCCTCGGCGGGAACCTGCCCAACATGGGCGGTCCGCCCCTCGAAACGCTCCGTGCCGCACTTGCCGATCTCTCCGCCGCAGGGCTCGGCCCCCTGCAGGTCAGCCGTATATATGCCACGCCCTGCTTTCCCGTAGGGGCCGGTCCCGATTATGTGAACGCCGCCGCTTCCGCCCCCCTCCCCTCCGCTCTCGGCCCGCAGGACGTCCTTGCCCTGCTGCATCGCATCGAGGCAGCGCATGGCCGCACCCGCGAAACCCGCTGGGGCATGCGCACGCTTGACCTTGACCTCATCGCCTTCGGGCAGACCGTCCTGCCCGATGCCGCCACCCATGCCCGCTGGCGCGACCTCGATCCCGCGCTTCAGCGCCACGAAACCCCCGATCGCCTGATCCTTCCCCACCCCCGCCTGCAGGACCGCGCCTTCGTCCTCATCCCCCTCCTCGATGTGGCCCCCGACTGGACCCATCCCCTCACCGGCCAGACCGTCGCGCAGATGGCCGCAGCCCTCTCACCGGAAGACCGCGCCGAAATCCGCCCGCTCGCGCCCGATTCAACGCTTGTCAAGCCTGAATGATGCGACTAGATAGGCGCTTCCATGCCCCCCATCCGAACTGGAGTCGCTCATGGCCCGCGTGACGGTCGAAGATTGCGTTGACAAGGTGCCGAACCGTTTCGAACTTGTGATGCTCGCCGCCCATCGCGCGCGGGAAATCCAGTCCGGTTCGCCGCTCACCATCGACCGCGACAACGACAAGAACCCCGTCGTCGCCCTGCGCGAGATCGCCGAGGAAACGCAGTCGGCCGAAGTGCTGCGCGAACGCATGATCGAATCGCACCAGACCCAGATCGAAGTCGACGAACCCGAGGAAGACCAGATGGCCCTCCTGATGTCGGGCGAAATCGACCGCCCGATGCAGGACGACATGTCGGAAGAGAAACTGCTCCGCGCCCTGATGGAAGCGCAGGGCGACAACTGATCCGGGCCTTGGCCCGCCCAGCGGGGCGATGATGATCGACGTCGAAGACCTCATCGCCCTCGTCCGGAATTACAATCCGCGCACCAATGCCGACCTCATCCGCAAGGCCTATGCCTATGGCCTGCAGATGCATGAAGGCCAGTTCCGCAAATCGGGCGAACCCTATTTCACCCATCCCGTCGCCGTCGCCGCCATCCTGACGGAACAGCGTCTGGACGACGCGACCATCATCACGGCCCTCCTCCACGACACGATCGAAGATACCCGCTCCACCTATACCGACATCACCCAGATGTTCGGCCAAGAGGTGGCGGAACTCGTCGATGGCGTGACCAAACTCACCAATCTCCAGCTTTCCTCGGCCCAAAGTCAGCAGGCGGAAAACTTCCGCAAGCTCTTCATGGCCATGTCGAAAGACCTGCGTGTCATCCTCGTCAAACTGGCCGACCGTCTGCACAACATGCGGACGATCAAGTCGATGAAACCCGAAAAGCAGGCCCAGAAGGCCCGCGAGACGATGGAAATCTTCGCCCCCCTCGCAGGCCGGATGGGCATGCAATGGATGCGCGAGGAACTCGAAGACCTCGCCTTCCGCGTCCTCAACCCCGAGGCGCGCAATTCAATCATCCGCCGCTTCATCACGCTGCAGCGCGAGGCGGGAGACGTCGTCCACAAGATCACCGCCGATATCCGCAACGAGTTGGAAAAGGTCCAGATCGAGGCCGATGTCTACGGCCGCGCCAAGAAGCCCTATTCCATCTGGCGCAAGATGCAGGAAAAGGACCTCGCCTTTTCCCGCCTCTCCGACATCTACGGTTTCCGCGTCATCTGCGGCTCGGTCGCCGATTGCTACCGCATTCTCGGCGTGATCCACCAACGCTGGCGCGCCGTGCCGGGCCGGTTCAAGGATTACATCAGCCAGCCCAAATCCAACGGCTACCGCTCCATCCACACCACCGTTTCCGGCCGCGACGGCAAGCGGGTGGAGGTGCAGATCCGCACCCGCGAGATGCACGAAGTGGCCGAGGCAGGCGTCGCTGCCCACTGGTCCTACCGCGAAGGCGTCCGCGCCCAGAACCCCTTCGCTGTCGATCCCGCCAACTGGATCGCGCAGCTCACCGAACGCTTCGATGCCGAGGATCACGACGAATTCCTCGAACATGTGAAGATGGAGATGTATTCCGATCAGGTGTTCTGCTTCACCCCCAAGGGTGACGTGGTACAACTGCCGCGCGGGGCCACGCCCCTCGACTACGCCTATGCCATCCACACCCGCATCGGCAATTCCTGCGTTTCGGCCAAGATCGACGGCATCCGCGTCCCCCTCTGGACCCGCCTCAAGAACGGCCAGAGCGTCGAGATCATCACCGCCGAAGGCCAGCGCCCTCAGGCATCTTGGATCGACATCGTGACGACAGGCCGCGCCAAGGCCGCCATCCGCAAATCCCTGCGCGAAGAAGACCGCGGCCGCTTCGTCAAGCTCGGTCAGGAACTCGCCCGCGCGGCCTTCGATCATGTCGGCAAGAAATCCACCGACAAGGCGCTCCGCACCGCCGCCAAGATGCTCGGTCTGGCCGACGAGACCGACCTCCTTGCCCGCCTCGGCTCAGCCGAGATCACCGCCCGCCGCGTCATCGAAACCCTCTATCCCGAACTCGCCCGCGCACAGGATGACGAGGTCGACGCCTCCCGTCCCGTCGTGGGCCTGTCCGACGACCAATCCTTCCGCCGCGCCCCCTGCTGCCAGCCCGTGCCCGGCGAACGCATCGTCGGCATCACCTATCGCGGGCAGGGCGTGGTGGTCCACGCCATCGACTGCCCCGCGCTCGAGGAATTCGAGGAACAGCCCGGCCGCTGGGTTGATCTGCACTGGCATTCCGGCCGGCACGCCGCCGTGCATACCGTCAGCCTCGAAATAACCATTTCCAATGACGCCGGCGTGCTTGGCCGCATCTGCACCTTGATCGGCGAACAGAAGGCCAATATCTCCGACCTCAGGTTCACAGACCGCAAGCCGGACTATTATCGCCTTATCATCGATGTGGACCTTCGCGATGTCGAACATCTGCACATGGTCATGACCGCACTCGAGGCCGAGACCGATGTCGCCCAGATTTCACGTCACCGCGACATGACGCGCAAGCCCTGACCCGGCGCTTTGGGAGAGAGACTTGGTTTTCAAGCGGCGCAATCCTCGCACCCTCTGGGGATGGACCCGCGAGATGGTCTATCCCCAAGGCGGGTTCCGCCGCGCCACGCAATATGTCCTCCACCGCATGCGCCGCCTCCCCGACAGCCCCCACCGCATCGCGCGCGGGGTCTTCGCGGGGTCGATGGTGGGCTTCCTCCCCCTGCCGGGGATGCAGTTCATCGCCGCATGGCTGGCATCACGGGCGGTGAAAGGCAATCTGCTGGCCGCGCTGCTGGCCACCTTCAACACCAACCCGATCACCACCCCCTTCTTCGCGGTTCTCGCCATGACGCTGGGCCACTGGATGCTTGGCATCCAGAAACCCCTCTCGCCGGAATATATCGGCATGGCCTTCGGCAATGCAGGCGCCGACCTCTGGTTCAACGTCAAGGCCCTCTTCGGCCCGGAACATACCCGCTGGGACGGCCTGCTGCAGTTCTGGCACGAAATCTACGTCCCCTATTTCCTCGGCGCACTCGGCCCCGGCCTCATCCTCTCTGCCCTCTTCTACTGGCTGACCATCCCCCTCGTCGTCGCCTATCAGAAGGCCCGCGCCGCCAAGTCGCGCGAACGCAGCGAACGCCGCCACAAGCTGCGCGAAACCCTCGCCGCCGCTGCCGCCCGGCTGAAACATCGCGGCGAAAATGACGGTCCGTCAGGGGATGACGATGGCCCCGGTCCGGCCTAATCTCCCCCCGACTCGCCATAGGCGGACAGGCAGAACAGGAAAGGCTCGCAGATGAAACCCGAAGGTCGGCTCCGTCTGGGCGTGAACATCGACCATGTGGCAACCCTGCGCAACGCGCGGGGCTCCACATGGCCCGAACCGCTCCGCGCCGCCCTTCTGGCCGAGGCGGCGGGTGCCGACGGCATCACCGCCCACCTGCGCGAAGACCGCCGCCACATCCGCGACGCCGATATCGAGGCGCTGGTCGCGGGCATCTCCATCCCGCTCAACTTCGAATGCGCGGCCACGGCGGAAATGCAGGCCATCGCGCTCCGCCACAAACCCCATGCCATCTGCCTCGTCCCGGAAAAGCGCGAGGAACGCACCACCGAAGGCGGCCTCGACGTGGCCGGAGACATGCCCCGCCTGACCGACTACATCGCCCCCCTGCGCGAGGCAGGCGCCCGCGTTTCCATGTTCATCGGCCATGACCCCCGCCAGATCGAGGCCTCCGCCGCCATCGGCGCCGCCGTGGTGGAACTCCATACCGGCCATTACTCCGAACTGCTGGCCGAAGGCCGCGAGGCCGAGGCCGCTGAAGAACTCGAAGGCCTCCGCCGCGGCGCGAAACTGGCGCATGCGCTCGGGCTCGAGGTGCATGCGGGCCACGGCCTGACCTATGACAACGTGGCCCCCATCGCCGCCATGCCCGAGGTGATGGAACTCAACATCGGCCATTTCCTGATCGGCGAGTCCGTGTTCCGCGGCCTTGGCCCCGCGATCGAGGAAATGCGCCGCCGGATGGACGCCGCCCGCGAGGGGCTCGCGTGATCGGTTTTTCTGCGAAAAACCGCAAGCCCGACTTTTCTGCGAAAAGTCGCCACCACCCGCGCCCCGATCCTTCGCAGAAGGATCGCCCCCACGAATTTTCGCAGAAAATTCGCTCTGCCGGACGCACCGCATGATCCTCGGCATCGGCACCGATCTCGCCAATATCGAACGGATCGAGGCGACGCTCGCCCGCTTCGGCACCCGCTTCAAGGATCGTGTCTTCACCGAACGCGAACAGCGCAAGGCCGAAGGCCGGCCCCGTGCCATCGCCGCCACCTATGCCAAACGCTGGGCCGCGAAAGAGGCCTGTTCCAAGGCGCTCGGCACCGGTCTGCGCATGGGCATCTCGTGGAAGGACATGGCGGTCACCAACCTCCGCTCCGGCCAGCCCGTCATGCACCTCACCGGCTGGGCCGCCGAACGCCTGCGCGAGATGACGCCCGCTGGGCACGAGGCGCTGATCCATGTCACCCTCACGGATGACCACCCATGGGCGCAGGCCTTCGTCGTGATCGAGGCCCGCCCCCTGCGACCTGCCCCTGCGGAACTTGACTCCCCCGCGCCTAGCGCGCAATGAACCCCGAACCGCAGCCGCGGACAAAAAGGAAGCAGAGAGCAGACCATGGCATCCAGCAAGGCCAAGACCGAAGGCGGCATCGTCGAGACGATCAAGACCATCCTCTGGGCGCTGGTCATCGCGGGCGTCTTCCGCACCGTCTTCTTCCAACCCTTCTGGATCCCCTCCGGTTCCATGAAGGACACGCTGCTCATCGGCGACTTCCTCTTCGTCAACAAGATGGCCTATGGCTATTCCCGTTATTCCTGCCCCTTCTCGGCCTGCCCCATCTCGGGCCGCATCTTGGGCGGTGAACCCGAACGCGGCGACGTGGTGGTCTTCCGCCACCCGGTCAACGGCACCGATTTCATCAAGCGCCTCGTCGGCCTGCCCGGCGACACCGTGCAGATGCGTGGCGGCATCCTCTACCTGAACGGCGAGATGGTCCCGCAGACGCCCGCCGGCACCTTCGAGGAGATCTATGAAAAGCAGGGCCCGATGGGCCAGTTGCCGCGCTGCGAGAACGGCCCCGTCGGCGAAGGCGGCATCTGCACCTCCTCGCGCTTCACCGAAACGCTGCCGGGCGGCCGCCAGCACAGCATCCTGAACATCGACACCGGCGGCTTCGCCGATGACACCGATGTCTTCACCGTGCCCGCAGGCCATTACTTCTTCGTCGGCGACAACCGCGACAACTCGCAGGACAGCCGCTTCGGTCAGGCCGTGGGCGGCGTGGGCTTCGTGCCCGCCGAAAACCTGATCGGCCGTGCCGACCGGATCATCTTCTCCTCCGCAGGGCGCTCCATGCTCTTCTTCTGGACATGGCGCTCCGACCGCTTCTTCAAGGCGGTGGAATGACCGGGGCGGCGGCATGAGCGGCCAGCGCACCAAGCTGGCGGCAGACCTTGCCGCCTTCGCCTCCCGCATCGGGCACGACTTCCAGCGCCCCGAACTGCTGGCGCGCGCCGTCACCCATGCCTCGCTTTCCTCTCCCACCCGGCCCTCGAACGAGCGGCTGGAATTCCTCGGCGACCGCGTCCTTGGCCTCTCCATCGCCACCGCCCTCTTCCAACAGGACGGCACCGCCGCCGAAGGCCAGCTTGCCCCCCGCTTCAACGCCCTCGTCCGGCAGGAAACCTGCGCCGAAATCGCCCGCGAAACCGGCCTCGGCGATGTCCTGAAACTCGGCCGCTCCGAAATGCTCTCCGGCGGCCGCCGCAAGGAGGCCCTCCTCGGCGACGCGATGGAGGCCGTCATCGCCGCCATCTACCTCGACGCCGGGTTCGAGGCCGCCCGCGACACCGTCCTCCGCCTCTGGGGCGACCGCATCGCACAGGCCGCCCGCGCCGACATCCGCGATCCGAAATCCAGCCTTCAGGAATGGGCACAGGCCCGCGGCCTGCCGCCCCCGACCTATACCGAAACCGCCCGCAGCGGCCCCGATCACCAGCCCGTCTTCACCGTCGAAGCCCGCCTCTCCACCGGAGAGGCGGCCTCCGGCACCGCCACGGGTAAACGCGCCGCCGAACAGGCCGCCGCCCGCGCCCTTCTGGCGCGCATGGAGCAGACCAATGACTGACCAAGACACCCGCGCCGGCTTCGTCGCCCTGATCGGCGAACCCAATGCCGGGAAATCCACCCTCCTGAACCGCATGGTCGGGGCCAAGGTCTCCATCGTCACCCACAAGGTGCAGACCACCCGCGCCCGCATCCGGGGCGTCTGCATGGAAGGCCAGTCCCAGATCGTCTTCGTCGATACGCCGGGCCTCTTCCGCCCCCGCCGTCGCCTTGACCGCGCGATGGTTGCCGCCGCATGGGGCGGCGCCGCCGATGCCGACATCATCGTCCTTCTGGTCGAGGCGCATCGCGGCCTGACCGAAGGCGTGCAGGCCATCATCGACAACCTCAAGGACAAGATCCCCTCAACCGCCATCGTGGCGCTGGCGGTGAACAAGATCGACAAGGTCAAGGCCGAAACCCTCCTCGCCCTGACCGCGAAACTCAACGAGGCCTTCCCCTTCGCCAAGACCTTCCTCATCAGCGCCGAACGCGGCTATGGCGTCGATGACCTGCGCGAATGGCTGGCCGCCGAAATCCCCGCAGGCCCGTGGTTCTATCCCGAAGACCAGATCGCCGACCTGCCCATGCGCATGATCGCCGCCGAAATGACGCGCGAGAAACTGACCCTGCGCCTGCACGAGGAACTGCCCTACCAACTCACCGTGGAAACGGAAAAATGGGAGGACCGCCCCGACGGCTCCACCCGCATCGATCAGGTGGTCTATGTCGCCCGCGACGGCCACAAGGGTATCGTGCTGGGGGCAAAGGGCGAAACGATCAAGGCCATCGGCCAACAGGCAAGGGCCGAGATCGCCACCTTCCTCGACCGCCCCGTGCATCTGTTCCTGACCGTGAAGGTCCGCCCCAACTGGCTGGAAGAGGCGGAGCGCTATTCCGAAATGGGGCTGGATTTCAAGGACGGCGACTGAGTCGCGGGACGGAGGCACCCGGGGGCGCTTCGCCCCCCCGGCCCCCCCGAGGATATTTGAGAACGGATGAAGGGGGCAGCCGATGCGCCTGACCACGGACCTTTGGGTTTCCGCCTATCTCACCCGCCTCCGGCTGGCCGACATCCCTGTCTATGTCACCGCCAAGGGGGATGCGACGGCGGGCGCGGTCATCGTCAAATGCGCCACGCTGGACGGGCAGGCCCATGCCGTGCAGCGCAGCTATGATCTGATGACCGGCGCGCGCGTCTGGGTCACCCTGGCGCAAGGGCCGGAAGCCGATGTCGACGCCACCCTCCGCCGCCAGCGCGACCGCGACCCCGATCTCTGGGTGATCGAGGTGGAAGACAGGCAGGGGCGCACCCTGCTGGATCAACCCGGTCTTGCAGACTGACTTGCCCTTCCCCTGAACCCCGCCGATAGTCTCCCGCATGGAATGGCGGGACGAAGGCGCGCTCCTGTCGGTCAGACCCCACGGCGAAAGCGCGGCGATCATCGAGGTCTTCACAGGCGAACATGGCCGCCATGCCGGGGTCGTGCGCGGCGGCGCATCTCGCCGCATCGCCCCCCTCCTGCTACCCGGCGCGCAGGTGCAGGTCACATGGCGCGCGCGGCTGGACGATCACTTGGGCATCTTCACCGTCGAACCCCTTCGCGCCCGCGCTGCGCTCCTCTCCGATCCGCTGGCGCTGGCCGGCCTCAACGCCATCTGCGCCATGCTGCGCGTGGCCCTGCCCGAACGCGAACCCCACCCGATGCTGCATGCCGCGACGATCCCGCTCCTCGACGCGCTGGAGGCGGGCAACGACTGGCCCCCCGCCTATCTGCGCTGGGAACTCCTCCTGCTCGAGGAAATCGGCTTCGGCCTCGACCTTGCCACCTGCGCCGTCACCGGATCGCGCGACGATCTGATCTATGTCTCGCCCAAATCCGGCCGCGCCGTCAGCCGCGCAGGCGCGGGCGACTGGGCCAGCCGCCTTTTGCCGCTGCCCCCCGTCCTTCTGGGCCAAGGCCCCGCCACCGCGGGCGACATCGCACAGGCCCTCGCCCTGACGGGTCATTTCCTCAACCGCGAACTCGGGCCTTTACTGAACGGCCGCCCCCTGCCAGAGGCCCGCGCCCGCCTGATCGACCGCCTCGCCCGCCGCGCGCAGGGCTAGGCCTGCCGCTCCTTCACCCGCTGCCGCCACAGCGTGAACAGACCCGCCGCCACCACCAGCCCCGCCCCGATGGCCACATTCGTCCGCAATTCCTCGCCGAACAGGAACAGCCCAAGACCCGAGGCCCAGACAAGCTGCAGATAGGCAAATGGCTGGATCGCCGAGGCCTCCGCCACCGCGAAGGCCTTGATCAGCAGCCAATGCCCAAGGATCGCCGTGCAGCACAGCGCCCCCATCCAGCCCCAATCCGCGCCCGACATCGGCTCCCAATACCACACACCCACCAGCGTCATCGCCGCCGCCCCCACCGTCCCCGTCCAGAAGAACGACACCCCGGCACTGTCCCCCCGCGCCACATAGCGCGTCAGCAGCCCGTAAACCGCAAAGAGCAGCGCCGAAAGCAGCGGCACCAGCGCCCATGGCGAAAACACCGCATAGCCCGGCTGCAGGATGATCAGCACCCCCACGAAGCCGATCATGATCGCCGTCCAGCGCCGCCAGCCCACCTTCTCCCCAAGGATCGGCCCCGACAGCGCGGCAATCAGCAGCGGATAGCAGGTAAAGACGGCATGGCTCTCCACCAGCCCCAGCTTCACGAAGGCCAGCACCATCACGCAGACCTCCGTCACCAGCAGAACACCCCGCACCACCTGCAACCACGGAAAGCGCGACCGCACTGCCGCGCGCAGCCCCTGCCCCTGCCGCGCCGCATCCCGCGCCGCGAGTGCCATGACGAAGGCCGCAAAGAACCAGAAACGGATCATCACCACCATGAAGACGTTGTACTCGCTCGCCAGATGGCGCGAGATGCCGTCCTGCACCGCAAAGACCACCGTCGTCGCCACCATCAGCCAGATGCCCAGCGTCGTGTTCTGCACCGTGGCATTGCTGTTGCGGTCCAGCTTCGGCAAGCCGCTCATGCCAGAATCCCCACCGTCATGTGCCGCTTCCTTCCATGTCCCGCCCGCCGCTCCACGGCAAAGCCCGCCCCGGCCAGCGCGCGCCGCACATGGCCCGCCGCCGTATAGGTGGCGAATGTCCCGCCCGGCGCGGTATGCGCCGCAACCGCCCGCATCAGATCGTCCGACCACAGTTCCGGGTTCTTCGCAGGCGAAAACCCGTCCAGAAACCACGCATCCGCGACGCCGTCCCAATCGGGCAGCCGCTCGCGCGCATCACCCACGATCACCTCTGCCCGCAGCCCCGGCATCTCGATCACCCGCGCGCCCACCGCCCATTGCGCCAGCAAAGGCCCCGCAACCGCCGCCGCCTCGGGGAAAGCTGCCAGCGCCCGCGCCATCTCCTCCACCATCAGGGGATAGGCCTCGAACGAGGTGAAGCGCACCACCCCCGGCGCGCCGACCGATTGCCAGCAGAGCCACAGTGCGAGCAGGTTCAACCCGGTGCCAAAGCCCAGTTCCGCCACCTGGAACCCGTCCCGCAACCGTGCGGGCAGCCCGTTCCCATCCAGAAAGACATGCCGCGTCTCGGCCAGACCATCGGCAAGGCTGAAATAGGGGTCGTCAAACCGCCGCGACACCGGCACGATCCCGTCGCGCCAGTCCAGACCGCCCTCACCCTGTTCGCCGCCCGCCATATGCCCTAAACCCCGAAATCGCGGCGGACCATGGGCAAGGGCGCAGGGAATGGCAAGTCACGATCTCACGGTCATGGGCGGGGGCATCTTCGGCCTCTCCTGCGCGTGGGAGGCCGCGCGTCGCGGGGCGCGGGTCCGCCTCATCGAACGCCACGCCATCGGCGCGGGCTCCTCCGGCGGCCTTGTCGGCGCACTCGCCCCCCATGTGCCGGAAAACTGGAACCCCAAGAAACAGTTCCAGCTTGAAAGCCTCCTCATGGCCGCCGACTGGTGGGCCGAAATCGCCGCCACCGGCGGCACCGATCCCGGCTATCTCCGCTCCGGTCGGCTGCAACCCATCCCCGATGACCGCGCGCTCCGGAACGCCCGCGCCCGCATCGTCGAGGCCCGCACCCTCTGGCAAGGCCGCGCCGACTGGCATGTGATCCCGGCAACAGGCGCGGCATGGGAACCCCACAGCCCGACGGGCTGGCTCATCCACGACACGCTCACCGCCCGCCTCCACCCCCGCCGCGCCGCCAACGCCCTCACCGCCGCGCTCCGCGCCAAAGGGGTTCAGATCGACATAAACGATCACGCCCCCCAAGGCCCCACGCTCTGGGCCACGGGCTATCCGGGCCTCCTCGACCTCAACACCGCGCTCGGTCACCCCGTCGGCGCAGGCGTCAAGGGTCAGGCCCTCCTCCTGCAACACGACGCCCGCGACCTGCCCCAGCTTTTCGCCGACGCCCTCCACATCGTGCCCCATGCCGATGGCACCACCGCCATCGGGTCCACTTCCGAAAACACGTGGGACAACCCGACGGCAACCGACGCGCAACTCGACGACATCCTCACCCGTGCCCGCGCCGCCCTGCCGATCCTGCGCGATGCCCCCGTCCTCGACCGCTGGGCCGGCATCCGCCCCCGCGCCCGATCACGCGCGCCCATGCTCGGCGCTTGGCCGGGCCGCCCCGGCCAGTTCATCGCGAACGGAGGCTTCAAGATCGGCTTCGGCATGGCCCCCAAGGTCGCCACCACCATGGCCGACCTCATCCTGAACGGTCAGGACAGCATCCCCGAAGGCTTCCGCGTGGAAAACAACCTCCGCCCCCAGCCGCGCGGCAGATACCCCACCGGCGCATTCTCGTCGCGCCAGTAATCCAGCGCCGGGCGGTCCAGCACCGCGGTCGACCGCTTGAACTCGCAGACCAACTCGCCATTCTCCTCGACCGACGCGACGATCAGGCATTGGAACACATGCCGCGACCCGTCGAACACATCGACCAGCCCGCGCAACTGCGGCGTCAGCTTCGCATCCAGCGCAAAGCCCTCGTCCCAGAACCGCAGGATAGGAAAGACCGCATGCCCCACCTGCACCCGCAGGCGCGACGCCCGCCGCAGGTCGCGCTTCCGCGCGGCCTCCAGCCCCTCGCGGATTTCTTTCGGCAGGAATTCCAGCATCCGTTCCTCCATCCCCCGAAATCAACTCTGTGTCACTTCCGGGCCAAATCAAGGAAACGGAACGACATGAAGATGATGTTAACCCTGCGCGAAACTTCTGTGACCGCTTTGCCGCACCATCATCCCCCTCTCGCGGTGGACAGCGCCGCCACAATCGGGTCTCTCGCCCCCATGACGCCCGATGATACCCGAATCGCAGAACCCGACCATGGCGGCGGAATCGACGCCGCAGCCGCCCGATGGGGCGGCATCCGCGCCGATTGGCTCGACCTCTCCACCGGTATCAACCCGCGCCCCTATCCGCTGCCGCCCCTGCCCGCCGACGCATGGACCGCGCTGCCGGATCGCGCCGCCTTCGCCGCGCTGGAAACCGCCGCCCGCCGCTTCTGGGCCGTTCCCGATGCCGCCGCCCTCATCGCCGCCCCCGGCGCCTCCGCCCTCATCGCCCGCATCCCCGCACTCCTCCCGCCCGGACGCATCGCCATTCCCGCCCCCACCTACAACGAACACGCCCGCGCCTTCCGTGCCGCAGGCTGGACCGTCACCGACGACGCGACCAAGGCCACCGTCCTCGTCCACCCCAACAACCCCGACGGCCGCCTACATTCCGCACCCACCACCCCCTTCGCCATCATCGACGAAAGCTTCTGCGACACCCTCCCCGACGCCACCCACATCGGCCAATCCACCCGCCCCGGCACCCTCATCCTGAAAAGCTTCGGCAAATTCTGGGGCCTCGCTGGCGCCCGCCTCGGCTTCGCCATGGGCGATCCGGAACTCATCGCCCGCCTCAAACCCATGATCGGCCCTTGGGCCGTCCCCGGCCCCACCCTCGCCATAGCCACCGCCGCCCTGAACGACGACGCATGGGCACGGGAAACCCGCGCCCGCCTCACCCAAGACGCAAACCGCCTCGACAGCCTCATGACCAAGGCCGGGGCCACCCCCCTCGGCGGCACCACCCTCTTCCGCCTCTACGACACCGAGGACGCCGCAGCATGGCAGGACCGCCTCGCCCGCCACCGCATCCTCACCCGCATCTTCCCCTATTCCACCCGCTGGCTCCGCCTCGGCCTGCCCGACGGCGACGGCTGGACCCGACTGGAACACGCCCTGACATGAGCGCGACCTTCCTCCTCCCCGCCCTCCTCCTCGACGCGGCCATGGGCGAACCGAAATGGCTCTGGAACCGCTATCCCCATCCCGCCGTCCTGATGGGCCGCGCCATCGGCTGGGCCGACAGACGCTTCAATCAAGGGGCGCACAAACGCCTCAAAGGCACCGCCACCATGGCCGCCCTCGGCGCCGCCGCTATGGCGACAGGCTGGCTCATCCACCTCATCCCCGATTACGGCCTCTTCGAAATCATCGCCGCCGCGATCCTCCTCGCCCAGAAATCGCTGGTCCAACACGTCCGCGCCGTCGCCGACGAACTCCGCCTCTCGCTCCCCTCCGGCCGCCGCGCCGTCTCCATGATCGTGGGCCGCGACACCGCCACGCTGGACGAACCCGCCGTCTCCCGCGCGGCCATCGAAAGCGCCGCCGAAAACCTCTCGGACGGGGTCATCGCCCCCGCCTTCTGGTTCCTGATCGGTGGTTTGCCCGCGCTGATGCTCTACAAGATCACCAACACTGCCGACAGCATGATCGGCCACCGCACCCCGAGGCATGAGGAATTCGGCTGGGCCGCCGCCCGTTTCGACGACCTCCTCAACCTCATCCCCGCGCGCCTCACCGCCCTCCTCCTCGCCCTCTCGCACGGCTGGGCCGACCCCCGCCCGATCCTGCGCGACGCGCCCCTGCACCGTTCGCCCAACGCAGGCTGGCCCGAGGCGGCGATGGCCGTCATCCTGAACGTCGCCCTCTCCGGCCCCCGCGCCTATCACGGCGAGATGCGCGATTACCCATGGGTCCACGCGCAAGGCCGCCGCGACCCCGGCCCCGCGGATATCGACGCCGCCTGCACCGCCCTCTGGCGCGCATGGGCCGCCATGTTCGCCCTCACCGCCCTCATCGCGATCATCTGATCTCCGTGCGGTTGCACCCCCGCTACCTACCCCTTACCCTCCGCCCCTCACAACCGGAGTGCCCGATGCGCCTGACCCTCCTCGCCGCCCTCACCGCCGCCACCCCCGCCCTCGCACAAACCCCCTGCGGCGGCGAATTTCCCGCTTGGGTGCAGGGCGTAAAGGCCGAGGCCACGGCAAAGGGCATCCCCGCCGAAACCGCCGACGCCTTCTTCGCGGGCCTCTCCCCCGATCCGCGCGTCCTCAAGGCCGACCGCTCGCAGGGCGTCTTCCGCAAGAGCTTCCTCGAATTCTCGCAAAGCCTGATCTCCCGCGACCGCCTCACCCGTGGCCGCGCCCTCTCCGACCAATGGGACAGCATCTTCGACCGGGCCGAAACCGAATACGGCGTCTCGCGCGGCATCCTTCTCGCCTTCTGGGCTTTTGAGACGGATTACGGCGCGGTGCAGGGCGATTTCGAAACCCGCCGCGCTCTGGCCACCCTCGCCCATGATTGCCGCCGCCCGGACCTCTTCCGCCCGCAGGTCCTCGCCGCGCTGGAAATGCACCGCCTCGGTGAATTCGACCTGAACACCACGGGCGCTTGGGCGGGCGAGATCGGCATGGTCCAGATGCTCCCCGGCGATATCCTCGCCCGCGGTGTCGATGGCGATGCCGACGGTCTCGTCACCCTCAAGACCTCCGTCCCCGATGCCCTGCTCTCGGGCGCCAAGATGCTGCAGCATCACGGCTGGCAACCCGGTCAGCCATGGCTGCAAGAGGTGTCGATGCCCGAAACCTTCGACTGGGACCTTACGGGCCTCGACACCGAACTCCCCGCCGAGCAATGGGCCGCAATGGGGGTGCAGGTTCGCCAAGGCACCGTGACCAACGGCCTTCCCGCCTCCATCCTCCTGCCGCAGGGGCGCAAGGGTCCGGCCTTCCTCGTCTACCCGAACTTCCGCACCCTGTTCGACTGGAACAAAAGCTTCGTCTACGTCACCACCGCCGCCTATTTCGCCACCCGCCTGATGGGGGCAGAACCCTATGTCGCGGGCAATCCCGACCCTGCCCTCTCGCTTGACCAGATGAAGGCGCTCCAGACGAAACTCGCCGCCCTCGGCCATGACGTCGGCGCGGTGGACGGCATCCTCGGTGCCGCCACCCGCATCGCCGTGCAAAAGGAACAGGCCCGCCTTGGCCTGCCCGCCGACGCATGGCCCACGGTTGAACTGCTGGAAAGACTCTAGACCGGCAGGAACCACAGCGCGAGGAACGGCCCCGCCCCCGACCGCATCGCATGGCGGATACCCGGTGGGTTGTAAATCACGCCCCGCGCGCCCGGATCGGTCCAGTCCATATCCGCATTCCACCACTCGCCGGGGGCCAGCGACAGATAGACCTCCTCCGGCGGGTGGTCGTGGTCCACATAGGTCACGCCGGGGGCCATCACCGTGGCCCCGATCCACAGATCGTCCCGCTGTTCCATGCCGCCCGGCCCGCAGATCATCGCATTGGCATGACCGTCCCAGAAAGCCCGATCCTCCGGGTCCGCCGACAGCCGCCGCTTCCATTCCAGCCGCTCCACCAGCGCCCCGAAGGCATCCGCCAACCCCTGCCGCGGTCCGCCCTCCGCCGTCTCCAGCGCCGCCTCGATCCAGCCGCAGACCGGCAGCATCGCCGCCCCCGACCCGCCGCCCTGCGCGCCGACCGTCGCCCGCAGCCGCGCAAAGACCCGCTCCCCGGCACGCGCGGCGGGCGTTCCCGCCCCAGACGCCGCGCCCAGCGCCGCCTCCGCCGCATCCAGAAACGCCTGTACCCCCGGATCACGCATCATCGCCTCCCATCCTTCCCCGAAACCTGCACCGCCCAAGCCCCACCCGCAACCGCCTTTCCTCCCCGCCACCCGATTGAAGCCCCCGCAGCGACAATCCCCTGCCCACCGCCACATTTCCGCCCCATTTCCCCGACCATCCCATCCCCCTTCCCCGTCGCAAACGCATCGGCCCGCCGAACCCTCTGTCGCGAACCAGAGTTCCCGCCAGAAACCCAAGGAAACCCCAAGGATCAAACGTCACAAAACACGCTTGCCGACAAATGGCGCGCCCTCCCCGAAACTCTGCGCCAGCCGCCAAATTAACCCCCGGTTTACACTGCCCTATGCGTCACGCCCGCAACAGCCGCGCCCAGCCCGGCCCCATTGCCGCGCAGCAGGAGACAATCGATGGCCACCGTCACTGGCACCACAGGCAACGACTCGCTCACCGGCACCGCCTCCGCCGACGAAATCAGCGGTCTCGCGGGCAATGACACGCTTTCGGGCGCGGCGGGCAACGATCTCATCACGGGCAGCGCGGGCAACGATGTCGTCGAAGGCGGCAACGGCACCGACCGCATCTATGGCGGCGCGGGCAACGACTACCTCGCCGGCAACGACCTCACCGATCCCGCCGCCGCCGCAGGCTCAGGCAACCTCGCCCCCCCCGTCGCGCTGGAAGACAACGCCGCCGACATGTTGGACGGTGGCGCGGGGGCCGACACTCTCTTCGGCGGCGGTGGCAACGACCTCCTCCTCGGCGGGTCCGAGAATGACACCCTAGACGGCGGCGCAGGGGCCGACACACTCATCGGCGGCACCGGGGCCGACACTCTCTTCGGCGGTGGCGACAATGACCTGATCTTCGGCGACGACGCGACCTACACCCCCCTCGGCGCGGGCTTCGGCCAATCCGGCAATGCCTTCGTCATCAACCAGATCATCACCGGCGACCAATCCCCGCCCAAGATGGTCACGCTGCAGGATGGGCGCGTCCTCTACGCCTGGTCCGATGCCACCGGCACCCTGAACATCCGCATCTTCGCCGCCGATGGCAGCCCCTCGACCGACCAGTTCGCCCTCTCCTCCCAATGGGGCATCAGCGCGACCGACGGCTTCGACTGGGACAACCTCGATCTCGACCGCCTCGCCGATGGCCGCGTCATGCTCAGCTATGTCCGCATCGGCACCTCGGGCGGCGAAGAACCCGTCTTCTCCATCCTCAATCCCGCAATCGAACCCGGCTCCCCCGGCTTCGTCGCCGTCTCCAATGTCGAAGTCCAAAGCAGCGACACCACCACCAGCGAATCTCCTCCCATCACCACCCTCCTGCCGAACGGGAACGTCCTCTTCGTCTGGTCCAACAACGCCCTCGCACCCAGCAGCCTGACCACCACCCTCGAAGGGCGCATCTACAACCCGTCCACCGGCACCTGGGTGACCAACGATTTCCAGATCGGCACGCAGGCCATCGACGACAGCGACAATTTCGATGTGAACAGCCTTTCCATCGTGCCGCTGTCGGGCGGCAATGTCGTCGTCGGCTATGTCAGGTCCAACGCCGAAACCGGCTTCCGCGAACCGGTCTACGCGGTGCTGGATCAGAACGGCAACACGATCATCGCCAATGCCGAAATCGAAGGAAGCGACTCCGAAACCCAAGCCACCGTCTGGGAAAGCCCCCCGGTCCTGACCGCCCTCGCCGATGGCCGATGGATGGCCGTCTGGGCCAATGACGGCCTGTCCGACGACATCAACTCGATGACGCTCGAGGCGCGGATCTTCAACGCAAACGGCACGCCCGCCACGGGCGACATCCCCCTCGGCGCGGCTGTCGACGGCTCCGACGCCTTCGATCTCGAACATATCAGCGTGGCACAGCTTTCCGGCGGCCGCATCGTCGTCGGCTATATCGAAACCTATGCCACAGGCACCACGACCTACCCCGAATTCGTGATCATCGACCCGGCGACCGGAAGCGTCGTCGTCACGCCCCAGCAGATCGCCGTATCCCCCTCGAACATCTGGCCCGGCCCACCCAAGATCGCGGCCTTGGGCGACACCGGGGCCTTCGTCGCCGTCTATGCCGAGGGCAACCAGTTCTCCGCCACCGCCTCTGGCTTGAACTACCGCATCTTCGACGCCAACGGCAACGCGCTGACCGGCCAGATCTCGGTCACCGGCACCACCGGCAATGCCGCGATGTCGAATGACGACGCCTTCGACTGGGACAATGTCCAAGTCATCTACAACGCCTCCAACAACAGCTTCGTCATCTCTTGGGCAGGCAGCAGCGACGGCGCGGGAACCGGCGCCTACAGCAGCGGCCCCATCGCCGCCCCCGGCGGCCTTACAGGCCCCACCATCGACCCCCTCGCCGGCAGCGGCGATTCCATCGACGGCGGCGCGGGAAATGACACGATCACCGGCGCGGGCGGCAACGACACCATCACAGGCGGGACGGGCACCGACTCCCTGTTCGGCGGGGCGGGGAACGACTCCCTCGTCGGCGGAACCGGGGCCGACTTCATCGATGGCGGCGACGGCAACGACAGCCTCATCGCGGCGCAGGGCGACACCGTCCTCGCAGGCGCGGGGGATGACCGCATAACCCTTGCCGATCTGGCCGAGGCAGGCAGCGCCGCCGTCACCATCACGGGCGGCGACGGCTTCGACACGCTCGACCTCGCCCAGCTCACCGTGCGCGGCTCCACCGTCCGCAGCGGCAATGCCGCCACCGGTTACAGCGGCACGATGACCATGCTCGACGGCAGCATCGTCACTTTCAGTGGAATCGAACGGATCGTCTGCTTCACCCGTGGCACCGCCATCGCCACCCCTTTGGGTCAGCGCCCGATAGAGGCGCTGGCCAAAGGCGATCTCGTCCTCACCCCGTCGGGCATCCGCCCCATCCGCTGGATCGGCCACCGCCGCCTCGCTGCGGCCGAACTGGCCGCGACCCCGAAACTCGCCCCGGTCCGCATTCCGGCAGGCGCACTCGGCCCCGGCCTGCCGCAGCGCAGCCTCACCCTCTCACCCCAGCACCGCATCCTCATCGCCAATCGCGTGGCCGAACGGATGTTCGACACAGCCGCGATCCTCGTCCCGGCCAAGGATCTGGTGGGCAGTTTCGGCATCACGCAACTTCCGCCCACCGAACCCGCAGAATACTGGCACCTTCTGCTCGACGGCCACCATGTCGTGCAGGCCGAAGGCGCATGGGCGGAAACCCTCTATCCGGGGGAAGAGGCCTTGAAAGGCCTCTCCTGCGCGTCGCGCGCCGAAATCCTCACCCTCTTCCCGCAACTCGCCGCGCGCCCGGCCCAGCGCTGCTTCCCGCCCGCCTACCCGCTGCTCCGTGGCGCGAAGGTGCAACGGATGGTGCAACGCTGCGCCGCCAACCGCCGCGCCTTGGTCGAAACCGCGCTGCCAGAGGCTCCCCTTCAACGCGTCGTCTGATCGCACAGCCCCTGCCCGGCGGCGCCCTACATGCCGTGAACCGGCCTCTGCCGCCGCCGCCACGTCACGGCGGCCCGCGCGCAAGCCCGCGTCAGATCGCGCCAGAGCGCCAAGCCCGCCGCCAGATCGGCCCCCTCGGGCAGCACCATCACCAACCGCGTCTCGCCCTCCGCAATGTCCAGCCGCCCCGCCGGATGGGCGCGCATCCAAGCCTCCCGCTCCGCCTCCGTCGCCCGCACGGCAAAGCGCAAGGCAAACCGCCCGCCCTCCACGGTGAATTCCGGCGCCTCCGCCCCGTCGCGGGCAAAGACCACCGTCCCCTCCCGCTCCACGCCCACGAAACCCGCCGCGACCAAGGCCTCTTCCAGCGTCACGCGACCAAGGCCTCGGCCTTCTTCAGGTCAACGCTCACCAACTGGCTCACGCCCTGCTCCTGCATCGTCACCCCGAACAGCCGGTCCATCCGCGCCATGGTCACTGCATGGTGCGTGATGATCAGGAACCGCGTCTCCGTCCGCCGCGTCATCTCGTCCAAAAGGTCACAGAACCGCGTCACGTTCGCATCGTCCAAAGGCGCATCCACCTCGTCCAGCACGCAGATCGGCGCGGGGTTGGCCAGGAACACCCCGAAGATCAGCGCCAGCGCCGTCAGCGTCTGCTCCCCCCCTGACAAAAGCGACAGCGTCGCCAGTTTCTTCCCCGGAGGCTGGCACATGATCTCCAACCCCGCCTCCAGCGGATCATCCGACTCCACCAGCACCAGCCGCGCCTCGCCACCGCCGAACAGATGCGTGAACAGGGTGGAGAAATTGGCATTCACCTGCTCGAAGGCCGTCAGCAACCGCTCCCGCCCTTCCTTGTTCAGCCCCGCGATACCCGCCCGCAGCTTCTTGATCGCTTCCTCCAGATCGATCTTCTCCTTGGCCAAGGTGTCATGCTCCTCGGCCACCGCCTTGGCATCCTCCTCCGCCCGCAGGTTCACCGCCCCCAAGGCCTCGCGCTGCCGCTTCAGGCGGTTGACATCGGCATCCAGCGCCTCGGCATCCGGCATCTTCTCCGGGTCCGCCTTCAGCGTCTCCAAAAGCTGCTCCGGCGTGCTCTCCGTCTCCTCGAAAATCCGCTCGGCGGCATAGGCCACCGTCTCGCGCGCCGCATCCATCCGCGCCTCGGCCCGAGCCCGCGCCTCCCGCGCCTCACCCGCAGCGCGCTCCGCCTCCCGCTCGGCCAGTTGCGCCTCGCGCAGCGCGCCCTCCGCCTCGGCCAGCGCATCCGCCGCCACCTGCCGCCGCCCCTCCGCCGCAGCAATCGCCTCGGCCAGTTCCTCGCGCTTGATGGCAATCTCTTCCGGCGCGGCGCTGGCCTCGACCAGTTCCTCCTCCGTCTCGGCCTTCCGCTCCGCCAGTTCCGCGATGCGCTTCTCCGCCGTCTCCAGCCGGTGCCGCCAACCCGAAAGCTCCTTCACCGCCTCCTGCCGCCGCTTCACCCGCGCCTCGCCCTCGCGCCGCAACTCATCATGCGCCGACCGCCGCGTCAGCATCGCTAACCGCGCCGCCTCCACCGCGACCTTCGCCGCCTCCACCGCATTGCGCGCGGCCTCAAGATCCCCCAGATCCTCCATCGCCGCCTCGGCCTCGCGCAGCCGCGCCCGCGCCGCCATCGCCTCGTCCTCGTAACGCGAAACCGCCAGCCGCGCCGCCTCCAGCTTGCCCCCCGCGATGGACCTGTCCGCCTCCGCCCGCGCCGCCGCCCGGTTCGCCTCCGTCACCCGGCCATCCGCCGCCCGCCGCGACTCGCGCGCCAACTGGTCCGCCCGCGCCAGATCCGCCAACCGCCCCTGCAAGGCCTCATGCGCCTGCCGCGCCCCCTCGGCCCGTGCCGCGACCTCCTCCAGATCGCGCTTCAACTGCACCAACCGATTCAACTGCTGCAACCGCAGCGCGGCCGCGGACGGAGCATCCTCCGCCCCAGCCCGGAACCCGTCCCAGCGCCAAAGATCGCCCTCGCGCGACACCAACCGCTGCCCCGGCAACAGCGCCGCCTGCAACGCCGCCCCCTGCGCCCGGTCCACCAGCCCGATCTGCCCCAACCGCCGCGCCAACACGCCCGGAGCCTTCACATAAGCCGACAGCCGCTCCACCCCCGCAGGCAACCCCTGCGGCGCGTCATAATCCGCCAGCAAAGCCCAACCCGACCGCCCCTCCGCGCCAACCTCCGGCGCCCGCAAATCGTCGGCCAAGGCCGCCCCCAAGGCCTTCTCATACCCCGGCTCAACCTCCAGCCGGTCAAGCAACTGCGTCCCCGCCGAAGCCTCCCGCTCCACCAACCGCGCCAGCGCCGCCACTTCCGCGCGCAGCGCATTGGCCTCGCCCTCCGCCGCAGACCGCGCCGCCCGCGCCTCGGCCTCGCGCCCCTGCGTCTCGGCCCGGGCCACCTCGGCCTTCTCCAGCAGCGCCTCGGATTCCTCCGCCTGCGCCACAGCCACCTCTTGCGCCTCCTCCGCCGCCTCGAAGGCCTCCGACGCCAGCGCCAGCGCCTCGGTCGCACCCTCCACCGCCTCGCGCGCCGCCGCCGCCGCGCCCTCGGCCTTCTCCAACGTCCCCCGCGTATCGGAAAGCATCCGCTGCGCCGACTGATGCCGCGCCGCCAAACGCGCGCTGTCTTCCGTCGCCTGCGCCAGCAGCGCCTCGCGGTCGGACAGCACAGCCCCCGCCTCGCGCGCCGCCTCCGCCGCCTCCACCAGCCGCTCCTCATGCCCCTCATGGGCACGCGCCAACTGCTCGATCTCCCAATCAAGGCGCGAGATCGTCTCCCCGGCATCCCGGTTCAGCCCCGCCTCGCGCTCCATGTCGCGCACCAATTGCTCGATCCGCCCCCGCAGCGTCTCGATCATCGCCCGCGCCCGCGCCTCCTGCTCGGCCAGCCCATCGCGCTGCACCACCAAGCGCTGCAGGATGGCCGACGCAATCGCCTCCTCCTCCCGCCGACCGGGCAGCACATCCTCCCGCCCCTCGCGCGCCTTGCCCGCCGCCCGCGCCGCCGCCTCCGCCTGCGACGCCGCCACCAGCCGCTCGCGCAGCACGCCCTCGGCCTCGAGCCGCGCCATCTCGGCCTCGCGCCAGCGGCGATACAGAAGCATCCCCTCCGACCGCCGCAACTCCTCGCCGATCTCGCGATAGCGCGCCGCCTGCTTCGCCTGCCGGTTCAAGGTCGACAACTGCTGCGCCAACTGCTCCAGCACGTCATCCACGCGGGTCAGGTTCTGCTCCGCCCCGGTCAGCTTCAACTCCGCCTCATGCCGCCGCGCGTAAAGGCCGGAAATCCCCGCCGCCTCCTCCAGCACCCGCCGCCGCGCCTTGGGCTTGGCGTTGATCAGTTCCGAAATCTGCCCCTGCCGCACCAGCGCCGGCGAATGCGACCCCGTGGAAGCATCCGCGAACAGCATCTGCACATCCCGCGCCCGCACATCCTTGGCATTGGCCTTGTAGGCCGATCCCGCATCCCGCGTGATCCGCCGCACGATCTCGATCTGATCCGCCTCGTTGAACCCCGAAGGCGCCAGCCGATCCTGATTGTCGATCACCAGCGCCACTTCCGCGAAGTGGCGGGCGGGCCGCGTCGCCGCCCCGGCAAAGATCACATCCTCCATACCGCCGCCCCGCATGGCGGTGGGGCGGTTCTCGCCCATCACCCAGCGCAACGCCTCAAGCAGGTTCGACTTGCCACAGCCATTCGGCCCGACCACGCCCGTCAAACCCTCGTGGATCACCAGATCCGTAGGGTCGACAAAGCTCTTGAAGCCGTTCAGCCGCAACTTGGTAAAGCGCACGGGCGGTAATCCCCGGTTGATTCCGTCAAACCCGCATCGTCCGACCGATCCCCTGCCCCGTCAACCACAGGCACACCGCATATCGGCAGAACCACGCGCTTATCCCCAAGATATTGCGGACGCAGGGTCAACGACACCCCGTCCCGGCCCCTGCGCCGGGACCTCCCGCCGCGACCACACCGCCCGTCCGCCCACCGGGGCCCGGATCACATCCGGGGCGGGCTTTACCCCTCACCACCCCCGCGATAGGCTTTCGCCCATGCAACCACCCATCACCGGGCGCTGCCTCTGCGGTGCCGTCACCTACCGCGCCGATGCCCCGCCGCTCTGGCAGATGCACTGCCATTGCCAAAGCTGCCGCCGCACCACGGGCGCGGCCTTCGCCTCCTTCTTCGGCCTGCGCGATGGCACATGGCACTGGACAGGCCGGGAACCGGCGGTCTTCCACTCCTCCCCCGATGTCGACCGCCTGTTCTGCCCCGCCTGCGGCACGCCGATGGCCTACCGCTCCACCCGCTTTCCGGGGGAAACCCACCTCCATGCGGGCACGCTCGACGATCCCGGAACCTACCGCCCCACCGCCCATGTCCACAGCGCCGAGATGCAGCATTGGGCCGACATCAACGACCACCTCCCCCGCCACGCCGCATCATCGGATGACTGACGCGAAGGCGGAGTTTGTCCGCAAACTCCGCGACGATTTCTGACACAGAAATCGGGCCCCCGGCCGAGGCACCCCTCCCGGAATTTGCGTCAAATTCCGGCGCGATTTCTGCGTCAGAAATCGCCCCCTTCCCGGCCTGCGCCCGTTAACGGAATGCCAAGGCACCGCCCGCTGCGCGCATACAGTTTGCGGCACACATTTCGGCACGGCGCTCGGTACGGGCGCAAACCCCCTTGCAGCCTGCCTTCCCCCGCATACCTTCCCCGGCATCCGTCTGCCAAAAGGCCCTTGCACATGCTCACCCTGCTCGGCATCCCCGGCGCCCTCCGTGCCGCCTCCACCAACCGCCTGCTGCTGGCCGAGGCCCGCCGCGCCTTCGGCGAAGCCCATCAGACCGAGGCCGACCTCCGCCTGCCGCTCTTCGACGAAGACCTTGAAATAGCAGAAGGTTTCCCCGCAGGCGTCCTCGCGCTCCATGCCCGGATCAAGGCCGCCGATGCCATCGTCATCGCCACGCCCGAATACAACAAGGCTCTGCCCGGCGTGCTGAAGAACGCGCTGGACTGGGTGTCGCGCGTCCCCGGCGCGGCATGGCGCGACAAGCCAGTGGCGATCATCTCCGCCGCCGATGGCCGCGCTGGCGGGGAAAGGTCGCAATTCTCCCTCCGCCTCTGCCTAACTCCTTTCAGACCAAGGCTTATTTCCGGCCCCGAGGTGCTCGTGGCCCACTCCCGCAGCGCCTTTGACGAAAACGGCCGCCTGATCGACGACCGCTACCGCAAGTCCTTGACAGAGCTCATGAATATCCTCCGGGCCGAGGCCGAAAGGCGCTGATCCCTCACGCCACCCGCTTGCGCACCAGTTCTTCCAGAACATCCAGCAACTGGTTGGTGGACACCGGTTTCGTCAAAACCCGATCCGTCCCCGCCTGCTCGAACCGCGTCCGCTCATCCCCGATGGCGGCGGCGGTCATCCCGATGATCAGGCAGTCCGCCCCCTTGCCCCGCAGCGCGGCGGTCAGGTCATCGCCCCCCATCTCGGGCATGAACAGGTCGGTCAACACCACATCTGGTGCCAGCCGGTCAAAGGCCGCCAATGCCTCCACCCCCGTCCGCAGCCATTCCACCGTGCCGAAGACCCGCTTCAACCGCGCCGTCAGCAACTCGCCGATCAGGTCGCTATCCTCCACGATCATCACCGTCCGGTCCCGCCAATCCGGCACAGGCAAGGCCGCCGCCGCTGGCACCTCCGCCGGGGCCTCCAACTCCTCCACCCGCATCGGCAGACGCAGCAGGAAGACCGTCCCCCCCGCCGCACGCGGGGTATAAGTCACTGTTCCACCAAGCAATTCTATGGAAGTCTTGGTCACGAACAGGCCCAGCCCCGACCCATCCACCTTCGCCGTCCGCGCCCCGTCACCGCGCCGGAATGGGCTGAACAGCCCCTCCCGCGCCGCTTCCGGGATGCCCTTGCCATCATCGCTGACCCGCCAAAGGCCCATCACCCGCCCACCCGCATCCATCTCTTCGCGATAGGCGATCAGGATTCGGCGGCATCCCGAATGCAGGATCGCGTTCTTCACCAGATTGGACAGCGCCTGCATCAACCGCACCCGATCTGACACCCGCACAAGCCCTGCTTCCGGCCCGAGACTCAGATCGATCTCCACCTCCTTCGCCCCGGCCATCAAGGCGAAAGTGTTCCGCACCGTCTCGGCCAAGTCCTTGGGACGGAATGATTCCTCGTGAACCGGCAGGTTTTCTTGCGGGCGCACGGCCTGCCGCATGTCGGCCAGCACCGACAAAAGCTGCTCGCTCACCGCCCGCAACCGCGGCCCCATCTCCTCCCAGCGCGCGCCGCCCTCCAACTCGTCCAGCAGCATCGATATGACAGAGGCAGGCGTCCGCAACTCATGCGACACGATGGAAAACATCTGCGTCTGGCGGTCCTGCTGTTCCGACAACCGCGACAGGGCCTCGGCCAGCGCCTCCTCCCGCGCATGATCCGCCGTCAGGTCGATCAGCGCCCCATAGGCCAGCGCCGCACCGCCCGCCCGCTGCTCGTAATATGCGTGTACGCTCAGGTACTTCTGTGGTGCCTCCTCGTCCCAGACCGGCCCCTTCGCAAGGCTGAAGGCCAGCGTCCGCGCTGGAAGCTCACGCTCTTCTATGGCCGCCAGAATCCCGTCCCGGTTCGCCGGTGCAACCCGCTCCAGAAGGCTTTCGATCCCGAAACGCGACGGCATATCCATCATGTCCGCCGCCATGTCATCGACCAGCACCTCGCCGCGGTCCAGATCGACGACGAAATACCCAATGGTGGCCAACCCATGCACCAGCGCCAGCCGCTCGATCGTCTGCCGCCCTTCCACCCGCCGGCTCATCGCATGGTGCCGCTGCAGCAGCAGGTAGATCAACGCCAGCAGAAGAACCGAAACCACCTCAAGCCGCAGCACATCCGGCGAGGAGACCGGAAGCTGCACCAGCAATTCCCCGGTGATCGCGACATAGGCCACCACCCCGACGACATTCGCCACCGTCGCCGCATAGACCGGCGCCAGCAAAGCCACGGCCAACGCCAGCAAAGCCACGTCCAACGTCGGGTGGATGGCGATATCCAACTGCCGCAGGACCCCCAGCAGCACAAAGGCAGGCAGCACAGCCAGCGCCACCATCACCGTCTCCCGCGTCGGCCGGTCGAGCATCAACAAGGTCAGCACCGCCCCGCAGATCGCGATCCGCCCCGCGCGCAGAAGCCCGGCCTCCACCACCGTCAGCCCGTCACCCGTTGCCCCATCCCATGCCGGATCGAAGACCAAAGCCTGAACCAGCACGACCCCCGCACAGGCAAGCACCAGATAGGCCCCAGTGGTGACCAAGGACAGGATCAGGTCATCCCGCCCCGTCCCGTTCCCCCATCCGCGCAACGCCCACAGCCCTGCCAGCCCCGCCAGAACCGCAGGCACCGCATTCAAGCCCATCGCCCATAAAAGCACCTGCATCGCGCCGGTCCCTTCCGGCAGATAGCCGTCCTCGAAGCTCAGGCGCAGCAGGAAAGCCAGCGAGAAGGAGACGACATAGGTGGCCAGCGGCACAAGGATCAGCCGCCGCCGGAAGACCGCCATCCCCATCAGGATGGCGAATACCGCCTCCGAAGGCACGAGGTCCGCCACCGCACCATTGTTGTCCGCCCGCACCTCGGCAAGGGCAAGGAAAACCGTCAGCCCCGTCACGCCCAGCGCAAACAGAAGCGAAACACGGAGGGGCGACTTCAGAAGGGCTTGCCGGAAAAACGCAAGGCGCGGCTCGGCCAAGGTGGCAAAAAGCCTCTCCGGCCCGATGCGGCCAGCCTCCATCCTTTCCAGCATTCGTCCTGCCTCAATCCTCAGGATATCAATCTTGTAATTCAACTCGCGCTCTGGGGGAATCCCGACAAAGGCATGGGTCAGCAGCGGCACGCCATCCGGCGGAAACCGGCCTATCCCCTCAGGCGATCCTCGCTCCATCGCGCCTTTTTGCACCTGCAGCATGAGTTTTGACCATTTCTTGGGCAAATCCGGCAACATTCCTTGGCGATTTCATGCCGCGAAGTTCACAGCCCGTTGAACCCTCCTTGCAGTCGTCTTCCCCTCTCCCCTATATGCCGCGCTGAGTCGCGCAGCCTCCTCGCGCGGGAAAAAACCGTTGGGTTATAGTCCTCTATGAAGATCGCAGGCCCCCTCCACCCCAGGCTTTCCCGCCGGGACATCCTCACCGTTGCGGGCGCATTGCTGCCCGTCTCCCTGCTTGGCCAGACCGGCCTCGCATTTGCCCAAGATTCCACCACCCAACCGGCGGCCCCCGCCTTTGCGGCGGCGCAGCAATTCTCATTCGACCTCCTGACCGAAGAGATGCGCCAACTCGCGACCCAGCCGCACCAGACGGCCCCTGCGCCCGAAGGCTTCCTTGGCGATCTGAACTACGATGACTATCGCCTGATCCGCTTCCGCGACGACCGCGCCCGCTGGGCCGAGGAACCGACGCGCTTCCGCCTTGCCGCCTTCCACATGGGCTGGCTGTTCCCGGAACCGGTGCGCCTGTTCGAGGTGGCAGACGGCCAATCGTCTGAGATGCTCTTCTCCACCGACGATTTCGAGTATCTGAACGACCTCGCCGCCCGCGTCCCGGAACATGCGGAACTGCCGGGGGTCGCAGGCTTCCGTCTGAACCATCCGATCAACCGCCCCGACAAGTGGGACGAACTGGTGGCCTTCGTCGGCGCCTCCTACTTCCGCGCGCTTGGCCGCAACTCCGCCTATGGCCTCTCGGCCCGTGGCCTCGCGCTGAACACGGCAACATCGCAGGGCGAGGAATTCCCCCGCTTCTCGCGCTTCTACATGGAACGCGACACGGCAGGCGGCAGCACGATCACCGTCTATGCCACGCTGGAAGGCCCCAGCGTGACAGGCGCCTACCGCTTCGTGATCACGCCCGGTGCGGAAACCGTCATGGACGTGACCGCGCGCCTCTTCTTCCGGCAGGATGTGACCGAACTCGGGGTGGCCCCGCTGACGTCGATGTTCCTCTTCTCGGAAAAGAACCGCGCGGAGTTCGACGACTATCGCCCCAACGTCCACGACAGCGACGGGCTGCGCATCCTGCGCGCCGATGGCGACATCATCTGGCGCCCGCTGAACAACCCGCCGCGCCTGACGGGCAGCTACTTCGCCGAAACCGCCCCGCGTCGTTTCGGCCTGCATCAGCGCGACCGCGATTTCGAAAGCTATCAGGACACGGGCGCTCATTACGAACGTCGCCCGTCGCTGGATGTCGAACCGCTGGGTGATTGGGGCAAGGGCAATGTCCGTCTCGTGGAAATCCCCTCGGACCTCGAAGCGAATGACAATATCGTCGCCTATTGGGTGCCCGAAGCCCCCGCCAAGGCAGGCGACGCGCGCGAATTCGCCTATCGCCTGCACTGGGGCGACCTTTCCCATGACCCCGACGAAGCTTTGGCCTATGTCTTCGAAACGCGCTCCGGTCATGGCGGTTTCGCCGGGGTGGAGGCCCAGCAGGGCACGCGCAAGTTCGTCGTCGATTACAAGGGCGGCATGATCGGCCCCCTCGACGGCCAGACCAAGATCGAACCCGTCGTCTCCGTCGCCAACGGAGAAGTGACCAGCAAGGTGCTGGAAAAGATCGCCAACACCGATATCTGGCGTCTGGTGATCGATGTTTCCGCCGCTCCCGACGCGGTCGTCGAACTCTCGGCCCATCTTGCGGGCTTCGACCGTCGCCTTACCGAAACATGGCTCTATCAGTGGATCAACGCAGCATGATGGACCTGTCGCAGCCGGACCAATTCGACCTCGACCGTCTGGCCGAGGATCTGGGCGCCCTTCCCGACGCCCCTCTCGCCATGCCGATCCAGCGGCTGGAGGCCGAGGCGCGCCCCGGCCTCTTCTCGCTCTTCCTTCCGCGCCTGAACCGTCTGCGGAAGGCGGGGCACTAGACAATGGGGGTGCGGCCCCCCCAGCACGGGGTGCTTGCGACCCGCACCCTCGTCCTTTCGGCCGCCCTCCTTGCAGCCGGGCTTGGCTTCGTCGTCTTCCTGCAATTCGGCGCCTCCGACGGGTTCGACAGTTTCGACGTCCTCCGCGCGCTGCTGATCTTCGCATCGACCTTCTGGCTGGCATGGGGGGCCTTCACGGCGCTGATGGGCCTGACCACACGCCCGCCACGCCCTGCCGCGGCCACTGGCCCCCTGCGCGCCATGACGGCCATCCTCGTGCCAGTCTACAACGAAGACCCGGTCGCCACCTTCGCCCGTATCGCCGCGATGGATGCCTCGCTCCGCGCCACGGGGCAGGGGGATCGCTTCCACTTCGCCATCCTCTCCGACACCCGCAATGACGAAGTTGCCGCCCGCGAACGCATCTGGTTCCTGCGCCTGCTGGCCGATACCCATGGCGAAGGCCGCATCTTCTATCGCCGCCGCACCTCGAACAAGGGGCGCAAGGCCGGCAATATCGAGGATTTCATCAAACGCGCAGGTGCCGCCTACACCTATGCCATCATCCTCGACGCCGACAGCCTGATGGAAGGCGAAACCATGGTCGAGATGGTCCGCCGGATGGAGGCAGCGCCCGACCTCGGCCTGCTGCAGACCCTGCCCACCGTGATCCGCGCCAAGTCCCGATTTGGCCGGATCATGCAATTCTCGGCCGCCTTCTATTCCCCCGTCTTCGCCCGCGGCCTTGCCATGATGCAGGGCCGCACCGGCCCCTTCTGGGGCCATAACGCCATCGTCCGAGTCAGCGCCTTCGCCGAAAGCTGTGGCCTGCCCGAACTTTCGGGCAAGCCCCCGTTCGGCGGCCACATCCTCAGCCACGACTATGTCGAGGCCGCCCTCCTCGCCCGCGCGGGCTGGACCGTGCGCGTGGATGACGACCTGTCCGGCAGCTATGAGGAAGCGCCTGAAAACATCATCGACCACGCAAAGCGTGACCGCCGCTGGTGCCAAGGGAACTTGCAGCATTCCCGCCTGATCTTCGCCCCCGGCCTTAAACCGTGGAGCCGCTTCGTCTTCCTGCAGGGCATCCTCGCCTATATCGCGCCGGGCTTCTGGCTGGCCTTCCTCGCCGCCTCCATCGCCGCGCCCATCTTCGCCCCGCCGATCAACTATTTCCCGATCGAATACTGGCCTTTCCCCGTGCTGCCGGTCAGCCAGGTGTCAAAGGCGCTGGGTCTGGCTATCGGCATCGGTGGGCTGCTGTTCCTGCCCAAACTGCTCATCCTCCTTGACGCCACCCTGCGCCGCCGTGCCCGCGCCTTCGGGGGAGGACTGCGCGCGCTGCAATCCACGCTGGCCGAACTGCTGTTCTCCTCGCTCACCGCGCCGATCTTCCTGATGTACCAAACCCGGTCCGTCCTGCAGGTGCTGCGCGGCGCCGATGGCGGCTGGCCCGCCCAGACACGCGGCGACGGCACATTGTCCTTCCGCGATGCATGGGCTGCCTCGCATTGGATCGTCACCACAGGCGGCCTCGTCCTCGTCATGGCGCAATGGCTCTCGCCACAGCTTGTCCTGTGGCTGCTGCCCGTCGCCCTGCCGATGGTCCTTGCCCCCGCCATCATCGCATGGTCCTCCCGCCCCAGCCGCACCCGCCTCTTCACCATCGGAACGGAACGCTCCCCGGCCCCGGTGATGGACCTCCACGATGCCGTGCTGTCGCGCTGGGAGGCGGAAACCGACCGACGCGACGCCGCCTGACGCGCCCGTCCCGCGCGGCAATCTGCCATCACCCCAGCACCACCCTTGCGAAAACGGCGCGGAGCGGGCAAGAGCGCCGCCAAACCCCGGACAGGTCCGGCCAAGCGGTGATCCATGACCGACCCCTCCTCGCCGATCCGCCCCCCCTCTTCCCGTGATCCAAGGCTGGATGTCTTCCGGGGCATCTGCCTCGTGATGATCTTCATCAACCACGTCCCCGGAAATGCCTTCGAGGATTGGACAAGCCGCAACTTCGGCTTCTCCGATGCCGCCGAAGGCTTCGTCATGATGTCCGGCATTGCGGCGGGCCTTGCCTATTCCGCCGATTTCCGCGACCGCAGCGCAAGGCTCTGGACAGGCCTCGCCCGCGTCTGGCGCAGGGTCTGGACACTCTACCTCGTCCATATCGCTACCACGCTTGCCGCCCTCGCCATCGCCGCCGCCGTGGCGCTGTGGTTCGACGACGCACGGATCCTCTTCAAGAACCAGATGAAATGGGTCTGGCTGGATCCGCTGCACACCTTCATCGGCCTTGTGACGCTCAGCCACCAGTTCGGCTATATCAACATCCTGCCGCTCTACCTTGCGCTGCTCGCCGTCTCGCCCATCGCCTTCTACGCCGCATGGCGCTGGCCGCTGCGGCTCATGGCGGTGTCGGTCGCTCTCTGGTTCCTGACCGGCCTCTTCCGCCTCGGTCCGCCCAACTTCCCATCCGAAGGCGTCTGGTTCTTCAACCCCATGGCATGGCAGGTGATCTTTGTCGCCGGCCTCATCACGGGCGTCTCCATCCGCGCAGGCCGCCGCTTCGTTCCGATCATCCCGTGGCTGCAGGTCGCGACCGGCATCTTCCTGTTCTATGCCGCGCTCTCCGCCCAGTTTCCTGCCATCGGCAAGATCACCGGCCAGACGCTCTGGCTTGCCAAGGAAACCTTCCACCTGCCGTGGCACCTGACGGCCTTCGACAAGACCTTCGTCACCGCCCCGCGCCTGCTGCACATCCTTGCGCTGACCTATTTCCTGTCCACCTTCCCGGCCATCCGTCGCGCCTGCGCCCACGCCCTTGCCGCGCCCTTCGAACTTCTGGGGCGTCAGGCACTGCCCGTCTTTGCCCTCGGCTCGGTTCTCTGCATCGGCCTGCAAGGCATCAAGCTGACGACGGGCGAGGACCTTCTGACCGACAGCTTGCTGATCGGCGGCGGGCTTGCGCTGCAATTCGCCCTCGCCGCCGCACGGCAATACTGGCCGAAACCGCCGAAGGTCAGTTGAAGACGGCGGGGTCCGGCCCCGTCCGCTCGCCCGTCTCCAGCTTGGCGATACCCGCCATTTCGGCCTCGGTCAGGGCGAAGCCATAGACATCAAGGTTCTCGGCAAGCCCCGCCGCCCGCGTCGACCGCGGGATCACCGAACAGCCCAGTTGCACATGCCACCGCAGGATCACCTGCGCCGGGCTCTTGCCAACCCGCGCCGCTGCCGCGCGGATCGCATCGGCACCGAAGGATTTCCCCTGCCCCAGCGGGGTCCAGCTTTGGGTGACGATCCCGTGCTTGGCATGAAACGCGCGCAACTCCGCCTGCTGCAGGCGCGGATGCAACTCGATCTGGTTCAGCACCGGCACCACGCCCTTCTCGCCGATGATCACCTCCAGATCGGCCACCCGGAAATTCGACACCCCGATAGAGGTGACCTTCCCCTCGTCGCGCAGCGCGATCAATGTCTTCCATGTCTCAAGGAACTTGCCCCGCTCCGGGCAGGGCCAATGGATCAGCATCAGATCCACCGAAGGCAGGCCGATCCGCGCAAGACTCTCCTCCACCGCCTGCCGCGTTGACGCCTCACCCTGCCTGTCATTCCACACCTTCGTGGTGACGAAGACCTCGTCCCGCGCCACCGGGGCCGCGCGCAGCCCTTCGCCCAGACCCACCTCATTGCCATAGATCGCGGCCCCGTCGATAAGCCGATACCCCGCCGCCAATCCCTCGCGCACGACCCGCGCCGTCTGGTCTTCGGGCACCTGCCACAGGCCGAAACCCAGTTGCGGAATGCTTTTCCCATCGTTCAGGCTCAGGCGCGGCGCGGTCATCTCGGCTCTCCTCGGTCTTCCGTCATGCGCCATAAGATACCGCTCCACCGCCGATTTCCAGTCCCTGACGCCCGCCCGATATCGGTCCTGTCCTGCCAAGCCTCAGCCTTGGGCAAGACGCACAGACAAGGTTAGGCATCGAAACCAAACGACGCGCCGGAACCCCGGCGCGCCATCCGTTTTTGGGCTAATGAAAGGATCAGGTCGCCTGCGGGCCGGGGAACGGGAATTCCAGCGTGCGGGCATTCAGGAAGGCCTGCTCGTTGAAACGCAGGAACCGCATCGTGTCGGCGCGGCTCGCCAGATAGCTGTCCCAGATGCGGCGGGTCAGATCGTCGCCCGCATCGTAGGACTCTTGGATCACCTCACCCGCCGCCTTGCCCAGTGCCTCCAGCACCGGGCGCTCCAGACGCCGGAACTCCACGCCATGCTGCACCCTCAGCGTCTCCATCGCGCGGCCGGACTGCAGGTCATATTCCACCTTCATGTCCTCGTGCCCGGCATGGCAGGCGGCGCGGATGATCTCCTGCAGATCGGTCGGCAATTCCTGGAACTTGGCGGTGTTGAACATCGCCTGCACCGTGCCGCCCGGTTCCTGCACGCCGGGGCCATAGCTGATCTTCGCGACCTGATGGAACCCCATCGGCAGGTCATTCACCGGACCGATGAATTCCGCCGCATCCACTGCGCCCGATTGCAGCGCGGCAAAGATCTCACCACCCGGCAGCAGCACGGGCGTCGCGCCCAGCTTCTTGACCATTTCGCCGCCAAGGCCCGGCATGCGGATCTTCAGGCCCTGGAAATCCTCCGGCGTATTGATCTCCTTCTTGAACCAGCCGAAGGATTGCGCCGATGTCTGCCCTGCCGGCAGCGACATGATCCCGAACTGGCTGTTCAACTCGTCCCACAACTGCTGCCCGCCTGCATGCAGCAGCCACGCCGCCTGCTCATCGCCCGTCATCCCGAAGGGCACCGCGAAGAAGGCCGCCAGCATCGGATGCTTGCCCACATGGTAGAAGGACGCGTCATGGCCCATCTCGGCCGTCCCATCCATCACCGCATCCATGCAACCCAGCGCCGGGACAAGCTCGCCCGCGGCAAACACGTTGATCTTCATCCGCCCGCCCGACATCGCCTCGATGCGCTGCGCAAGACGCTCGGCCCCCACGCCCACTCCCGGCAACCCTTTCGGCCAGGAATGGACCATGCGCCACTCGATCGTGCCCTGCGCGATGGCTGGCGCCGCAAGTCCGGCAGCCGCGACCGCCGCGCTGCCGCCCAACACCGATTTCGTCAGAAAGTCGCGTCTTTTCATTCGTTCCTCCCATGAAAACAAGCTTGCCGACGGTCAGGCACTCCATCGAACCCGCCGTGATCCGGTGGAATTGGAGACGCTTTGTCGCAGGGCAACGGGAAGACGCGCGGAAAACCGATCTTTAGGAAAAAACTATCGAAAGCTATCACCGCTTCCTATTTTAATTAAAAAAAACTATTCACGCCCCTTGCAATCCCCAAAACCGCAGCAATCTACCCCGTCAGTCCGGGGTTTTGCCCCCGGAAAATGCAACAGGGACAGTGCGGAGGCACCGCCGCCAAGACGGGCGGGCCGCCGCGCGACAGGGGAGAGGAAAGCATGGCAACTGCGGATGCCGGGCCTGAGCCCGGCTGGGTGCGCGCGACTGCGCGCATCGTGGGCATGATCGACGCGATCTGCCGATGGAGCGGCTACATCGTCGCATGGGCGACCTTGGCGACGGTGATCCTCTGCTTCGCCACGGTCTATCTGCGCTACGTCATGGGGACCGGCCTGATCTGGCTGCAGGAATCCTACATCTGGACCCATGTCATCGTCATCGTGCTTGGCGCGGGCTACACCATGATGACCGGCGGCTTCGTGCGGGTGGATGTGTTCTATTCCCGCTGGCAGGTCCGCCGTCAGGCACTCTCCGACCTGCTGATGACACTCCTGCTGCTGGTGCCCTTCCTCATCGTCTTCGGCACCGCGATCTGGACCTTCTGGACAACATCCTACGCCTCGGACGAAGGGTCGCTCAACCCCGGCGGCATGGGCAATTACTGGATCCTCAAGGCCTCGCTCATCGGTTTCGTCATCCTCGTCGGGCTTCAGGGCGCGGCCTTCGTGCTGCGCGGGCTGATGGTCCTTGCAGGCCACGAACGCCACGCCCTCCACCACGGCGGCCACAGCGCCAATCAGACCCAATAGGCCAGGAGACATAGTCATGGATGCCGCACTTCTCGGCCAGATAATGGCAGCAGGCCTGTTCCTGCTGATCATCCTCTTCCTCATGTCGGGCTACATCGTGGCCTTCACCTTGGGCGGTCTCGCCATCCTCGTGGGCTTCGCGGGCATCGCCGTCGGTGCCTTCGACCAATCGCTCTTCGCGGCCCTGCCCAACCGCTTCTGGGGTGTCATAACAAACCCCGTTCTCGTCGCCGTGCCCCTCTTCGTCTTCATGGGGGTAGTCCTCGAACGATCCGGCATTGCCGAGTCCCTTCTGACGACCATGGGCCAGCTCTTCGGCTCGCTGCGCGGGGGCCTTGCCCTCTCGGTCGTGCTCGTCGGCGCGCTTCTCGCCGCCGCGACAGGGGTCGTCGGGGCCACGGTCGTGACCATGGGCCTGCTCAGCCTGCCCGCCATGATGCGCGCGGGCTATGATCCGAAACTCGCCACGGGCACGATCTGCGCCGCTGGAACGCTCGGGCAGATCATCCCGCCCTCCACCGTGCTGATCTTCCTTGCCGACATCCTGCAGGGCGCGAATTCCGCCGCCCAACTCTCCCTCGGAAACTTCGCTCCCGATACCGTTTCGGTCGGCGACCTCTTCGCCGGGGCGCTTCTGCCCAGCCTCGCGCTGGTGGCGATGTTCTCGCTCTACATCATCTGGAAGGCGATCTTCCAACCGCAGACCTGCCCCCCCGTCGCCATGACCGCGGCCGAGAGGAACGGCCTCGGCCTGCGCATCGTCGGCGCGCTGATCCCGCCGCTCCTGCTCATCATGTCGGTTTTGGGGTCCATCGTCACAGGCATCGCCACCCCGACGGAAAGCGCCAGCGTCGGTGCGGTCGGCGCGCTTTTCCTCGCGGCGGTCAAGCTCTTTGCCGATGCCTATCTTGGCGCAGAAGGCGACCCCAAGCGTGACCTGCGTCTCTTCTGGTTCTGGCTAGCGGCCATGGCGGGTCTGGGCATCACGGCGTGGTTCTTCGGCGCGGCTGGTCTGCTGAACACGATGCTTGTGCTTCTGGCACTCGCCTTTCTGGCCATCCTCGCCCGCGGCGACCTGCGCCGCAGCTATTTCCAGACGCTGTTCCACTCGTCGAAATCGACGATGTCGATCACCTCGATGGTCTTCATCATCCTGCTCGGTGCCACGGCCTTCGCCCTCGTCTTCACCCAACTCGGCGGCAGCGCCATGGTGCAAGGCTTCCTGCAAGGCATGCCGGGCGGTCAATTCGGCGCGCTCTTGGTGGTGTTCCTCATCATCTTCATCCTCGGTTTCTTCCTTGACACCTTCGAGATCATCTTCATCGTGATCCCGATAACGGCGCCTGTCCTTCTGATCATGGGTGTCGATCCGATCTGGCTGGGGGTGATGATCGGCTTGCTCTTGCAGACATCCTTCCTCACGCCGCCCTTCGGCTTCTCGCTCTTCTACCTGCGGGGCGTGGCACCGCGCACGATCACTACACCGATGATCTATCGCGGCGTCCTTCCCTTCATCGCGCTCCAGATACTGGCACTCGCCGCTCTCTGGGCCTTCCCGGACCTCGCCACGTGGCTCCCGAACGAACTGTTCCGCTCTGATACTCCCGGCACCGAAGGCGCGCCTCCCCCGCCCCCCTCCTTCGACGAAGGCGGCGGCGAAGATGAGTTCCTCTAGGCATGCGCGACCTGCCCAGCCTCAGGCAACTCGAATACTTCGTGGCGCTGGTCGACACGGGAAGCTTCAAGGCCGCCGCCGAACAATGCGGCATCAGCCAGCCCTCCCTGTCGGTCCAGCTTGCCACACTGGAAAAGCGGCTGGGTCAAAGACTGGTGGAACGCGGGCGCGCCGGGGTGATCCCCACCCTCGCCGGGCGCGAGGTTCACGAACGCGCCCGCGCCATCCTCGACGCGACGCAGACCCTCGTGAACCGCTTCGACCTTCCCCGCAGCGGGCTGTCCGGCACCATCCGCTTCGGGGCCTCCGGCACGCTCGGGCCCTATCTCCTGCCCCATGTCATCGCCCGCCTGCACGCCCGCCACCCGGACCTGCAACTCTTCATCCGCGAAGCATCGCCCGAGTCGCTGACCTCGGGCCTCGCACGCGGTGATTACGACATGATCCTCGTGCAACTGCCCGTGCGCGGCGACGTCCGACAGTTCCGCCTCTTCCGCGAACCCCTGCAGGTCGTCGTCGCCCGCGACCACCCCTTCGCCGGGCGCGACCGCATCCGTCGCGAAGACCTGCGCGACCAGACCGTCCTCGCCCTTGGCCCTGCCTTCGCGCTCTGCCAGCAGGTGACGGACCTCTGCGAAACCCTCGGCGCAAGGCTCCGCTCGGATTACGAAGGCAACAGTCTCGACGCCATCCGCCTGATGACGGGCATGGGCATGGGCATCGCCTTCATGCCCGCACTCTATGTCCGCTCCGAGATCGGCCCAGAGGACCGTGACGTGGCCGTCGTCCCCGTGGAGGGCCCGCGCATCCTGCGCTCGGTCGGCCTCGTCATCCGCAATAACAGCACCGACGACGCAGCTCCCCTGATTGCCGGAATGATCCAAGGGGTCGCCCGCGAGGTCTTCGCAGGCACCCTTGTCCACGAGGCGACCTGAGCCTTCCCTTACCCATCCAACCCGCCGATCAGATGAAGCGGTTCCAGAGGTTTTCCAGCCGCTCCTGCCGCCCGGATTTCGGTTCGGGGTTGAGGTTTCTGGCCGTGACGACGGCGGCGGCATCCTCCAGCGAGCCGGAGAGCAGCGCCTTGGCCTCGGGCTTCTCCCATCCGGCGTAGCGGTCGGCGCGGGCTTTCTCCAACGCGCCATCCTCCAGCAGGGCGGCGGCGGCCTTGAGCGCACGGGCGCAGGTGTCCATGCCGCCGACATGGGCGAGGATCAGGTCCTCCGGGTCCAGCGACTGGCGACGGATCTTGGCGTCGAAGTTGGTGCCGCCGGTGGTATAGCCGCCCGCGCGGAGGATTTCATAGAAGGCCAGCGCCTTTTCCGCATGGTTGTTCGGGAACTGGTCGGTGTCCCAGCCGGATTGGTAATCGTTCCGGTTCATGTCGATGGAGCCGAAGATGCCAAGCGAGGCGGCGAGGGCAATCTCATGCTCGAACGAATGGCCGGCGAGGATGGCGTGGCCCTGTTCGATGTTCACCTTCACCTCCTTCTCCAGCCCGAACTGCACAAGGAAGCCGTAAACGGTGGCCACGTCATAGTCATACTGGTGCTTGGACGGTTCCTGCGGCTTCGGTTCGATCAGGATCGCACCTTTGAAGCCGATCTTGTGCTTGTATTCCACGACTTGCTGCAGGAAGCGGCCGGCATGTTCGCGCTCGGCCTTCAGGTCGGTGTTCAAGAGCGTCTCATAGCCTTCGCGCCCGCCCCAGAGGACGTAGTTCGCACCGCCCAGCTTGTGCGTGGCGTCCATGTTCGCCTTCACAGTGGCGGCGGCATAGGCGTAGACGTCGGGATCGGGGTTCGTCGCCGCGCCCGCCATCCAGCGGCGGTGGCTGAACATGTTGGCGGTGCCCCAGAGGAGCTGCGTCTTGTGCGCGGCCTGCTTCTGCCCGAGGTAATCCACCACCTCGTCCAGCGCGCGCTTGCTTTCCGCGAAACTCGCGCCTTCGGGGCGGATGTCGGCATCGTGGAAGCAGTAGAAGGGCACGTTCAGGATGTCGAACATCTCGAAGGCCACATCGGCCTTGAGCTTTGCCAGCGCGAGGCTGTCGCCGAACCACGGACGGTCGAAGGTCTGGCCGCCGAAGGGGTCACCTCCCGGCCAGGCGAAGCTGTGCCAATAGGCGACGGCGAAGCGCATGTGTTCCTCCATGCGCTTGCCGAGGATCACCTCGTCCGGGTTGTAGTGCCGGAAGGCGAATTCGTTCGTGCTGGAAGGCCCCTCGTATTTGATCTGCGGGATGCCCTGGAAGAAGTCGGTCATTTTGCTGTCTCGATGCGTGAAAGGAAGGATGCGGCCTCGTCGGGCGCCATGCGGACAACGTGCCGCTCTTCCGGATAGGCCCCCGATGCGACATCCGAGATGAACTCGCGAAACGCCGCGATGCGCTCTGACTGCAGCCGGTCGAACTCCGCCGCGAAGTTCCGATAGACCTTGGAATGCCGGGGCATGTGGCCGCGATTGGTGCCAAGGATATCCTCGGCAAACAGGTATTGCACGTCGCAACCCGGCCCCGACCCCATCGACCACAGCAGGATGCCCACCCGCGAACTGATCGCACTCGCGACCTCGACGGGCACCACCTCAATCTCCACGGCAAACGCCCCGGCCTCCTCATAGGCGCGCACCTCCTCGAACAGGTCCATCGCCGCATCCGCCGTCTTGCCCACCGCCTTGAACCCCCCCGTCCAAGTCGCGCGCGACGGCACCAGCCCGACATGCCCCACCACGGGAATATGCTCCTCCGCCAGATACCGCACCGTCCCCAGACCGGCCGAGCAGTAAAGCGCATCCGCCCCCGCCATCAGCATCCGGCCCGCAAAGCGCAGATAGTCCTCCCGCGTCCCCGCCTCGCGATGATCCACACCGGTCATGGAAAACAGCGTCGGGGCAACCTGCCGATATTCCGGATTGGTCGCGAGCTCGGGCGGGATCGACACCACGTCGATCCCCGCCGCCTCCGCCGCCGCCGCCTCTTCCAGCGTGAAGATGCGCAGCATCGTCAACTGCCCCTTGCCCTTGCGCGCCCGCAGGTCGGCAACGGTCGGTTTCCGGCGGGTCATTGCGTCTCCTCCAGCCCGATTTCCACCCGGTCCCCGGCCACGCGCACGGGATAGGTCCTCAGGTTCACGCAGACCGGTGCCCGGAGCGCCGCCCCCGTCTTGTAGTTGAAGCGCCCGTTATGCTTGGGGCATTCGATCTGGTCTCCCATCACAAGCCCGTCGGCAAGATGCACCCGCTCATGGGTGCAAAGCCCGTCCGTGGCAAAGAAGGCCCCTTCCGGATCGCGATAGATGGCAAAGCTCGCCCCACCATGATCAAAGCGCAGAACATCCTCGGCTTCGATATCGTCCAGCCCGCAGGCCTCAATCCATCTGGTCATGTCTTACCCCATGCTTGCCCGTTCGGGCACGGTTGTGTGGAATTCCTCGCGATAGGGCCGCGCCGTAGGGGGCAGCTCCTTGCGCAGGTAATAGCCCGGCTCGCGCCGCTGCCGCAGGATCGCAGGCACCATCTCGCGGAAGGCCGACCAGATCGACGGGTTCGCGGGCGGCAGGTCGTGCTTGATCAACGCATGCAGCCGCGGCAAGGCGTGATAGGGCACCATCGGGAACATGTGATGCTCCACGTGGTAGTTCATGTTCCAATAGATCCAGCGACTGATCGGGTTCATCAAAACCGTCCGGCTATTGAGACGGTGATCGACCACATCCTCTGCCAGACCGCCATGCTGGATCAGGCCGGTCATGAACATGTGCCAGCAGCCATAGATCCGCGGCCCCCCGATCAGCATCAGGGGCAGAATCGACCCCATCCAGACCGCCGCCGCCACGGCCGCAACCTGAATGGCCACATGGATGCGCGCCGCAAGGATGGCCTTGGGAATCTCGCTCTCCGGGATGTAGTCGCGCTCATCCGCCGTCAGCATCCCCGCCGCGTTCCGCAGCAGCACCCTGAACGACGCCCAGGTATCCAGAATTCCAACGAAATGCAGCAGGTTCGGCAAAAGCCCCGCCGGATGCATAAAGGCGATCTCGGGGTCGCGCCCCACGATGATCGTGTCCGTGTGATGCCGCGCATGGCTCCAGCGCCAGCTTACCGGATTGCGCATCACCATGAAGCTGGCGATGTGATAGACTGCATCGTTCATCCATTGCGTCCGGAACGCCGTGCCATGCCCGCATTCGTGCCAGCGGCTGTCGCAGGCCGATCCGTAAAGCACGCCATAGACGACGAAGAAAGGCACTGCCGCCCAGCTTCCCCAGAAGGCGATGCCCCCCGCCGCCGACGCCGCCAGCAACCCGATCCATATTGCCGTATCGCGCAAGGCAGGCCCGTCCCTGCGCTGCATCAACTCTTTCATCACCTTGCGCGGCACCTCGGAGTGATACCACTCCGCCGAGGCAAGGCCGAGTTCGACCGCCCGCCGCGCACTTGGCCCGGTCAGACTGTAATCGCGCTTCTGGACAAGCTGCGACATCGTCATGTCGTGATCTCCTTGGTCTTCTGTGCCCACGTCAGGGGCCGGAAATTGCCCGAAGGTTCGGGAAAATCATCCTCGGGCTGTCGCGCTATGGCGCCGATCGCGGCCTCTGCCCGCGCGATGGCCGCAGCCCCGTCGAGAACCTCGAAGGATAGCGCATAGTCGCGCCCCTCGCCCGGTCCCAGCCAGATCATCTCGCCCCTGTCCCGGGCCGCCTGATCGCCCAGCACGTGATGCGTCGACGGTTCGATCGCCATCGCGTAATTGCCCGATTGCAGATATTGCCACTGAAAAGTGCAGGGCAGTTCCGCCTTGCGTGTCACCACCTGCAGACCAAGCGCGAGACGGTCATTCACCATCGCCACCGGCACGCGGCCCTCCGCATCGGCACGCATCTCATGCTGCCACACCTGTTCCGAAAACCGGTCGACCGGGCCGCCCATGCGCCTGTATCCAACGCCCTGCGCCCGATAGCCCGCGCCGCCATGCGCCGCCCAGACCACCTCCTCCACCGGCGCGATGAAGCGCGCGCCCTCTTCCAGCACCGGATAGCCAAGATTGACGTGGTAGAAGATCATGTGGGGTGTCGGACTGAAGCCTGCATTCTCGACACGATCGATGAGGCGGATCTCGTCCCCGCCCAGATCCGCCTCGATCCTCCGGCGCAGCACCAGATGCTCGCCGAAGACCGTGGCCTGCACCACTTCGGCCTCCGCCCAGAGGATGCAGCGCTCCCCCTGCCAGCTTTCGCCGTATCCGCGCAACCGTGCCGGCACCCCCGTCACGCGTCCATGCAGGACATGCGCGATGGTCCTGCGGTGCGGATAGCCATAATTCGACGCGTCCACCGTCTCGGGGCCCAACGTGTGATCCAGCCCGCAGGTCACCAGAAACCCCGAGAAGGAACGTGCCCAGCCAAGCCCGCCCTCCCCCTCGGCATCATGCAGCGCGGGGTTGCGAAAGCCGGTCGGGGAATGCCAGCCGATGGCGCGGCCCTTGTGCTCCACCTCGGCGATGTCCATCGCCCGATCCACCATCACGGTGAAGCGCAGCCCGGTCCCGGTACGGAACTCCAGCATACGCTGCCCACGCTCCACCCCGTCGCCCAGCGTGACAAGGCGCACCCCGCCGAATTGCGACAGGCTTCCCGTCCGCCGGGACAGATCAAGGCGTGAGTTTTCCCGACCGTAGAGATGAACCACGGCAACCGCTCCTGCTGCTTTCAGGGGAATAGGGGGGTGGCGGTCACCCGCCACCCCATATGGTCACAGGCCGTTTGCCTTGAACTTGCCGTCAAGGAAGGCCTTCGCCCGGGGAATGTCATCCTCGGACAGATGCTCGATGATGACGGCGATGTTCGGATGCTTCTCGGCCAGCCGCTTCAGGTACAGGTCATAATTCAGTGACCCGAGCCCCGGCGCCGGAAGCTCGATCTCCCCCACACCCCGGAAGGTGTGCGACTCCAGCGCATCCTCGTCGCCGATATCGGCATGCTTCTCCGACTTGTCGTCACCCGACCGCTTCACGTCCTTGGCATGAGCAATGCGGATATGCTGGGTCAGCGTGTCGAAGACCTGATTCAGGATCTGGTCCATTCGGTCGATATTGTGCGTCTCGAAATAGTTGGTCGGGTCCATCAGAAGGCCAAGTCCGGGATGATCGACCTGCGCGAACATCTTCACCGTCTCCTCGACGCTGCCGACGACGTTGTTCACATAGGTCTCAAGCAGGAAGGTCGCGCCATGGTCATAGGCGGTCTGCGCCAGATCTGCGATGACCTTGCGGCATTCCTCGAACCCTTCCTCGGTCTTGTTCTTCGGATGGTGGACCCAGTCGGATTCCGTGTTGTAGGTCCCCGTCTCGGAAATCACATAGGGCGTGCCGAAGTTGCGGGCGTTGCGGATGATCTCCTTCAGATAGCCGACGCGCCGCGCCCGCTCTTCCTTGTCAGGATGGATGATGTTCGTATAGCCCGAGATGCAGCAGATCGGCAGGTTGTGGTCGCGGAAGGTATCGCGCACACGCTTGGCCTTGTCTGCCGTGATCTGCCCCGCCGACAGGTCGATATCCTTGAAATGCAGGTCAAGCTGCACGGTGGTGAACCCCTGCGCCTGAATGCGGCGCGCGGTCTCCTCAAGGCCGTAGGGGTAGTATCCGGTGAAGATGCCCGAATGAAGCATGGTCTAGTCCTCCCTCTGTTCTAGTCTGTGTTGATTTCAGAAAGCCGGACGGTGCGCCCCTCCGCGATCGATCGATATCCCGCCTCGATCAGCGCAACCGTCCGCACGTTGTCCGCCACCGAAAGCGCGGGCGGCATGCCGGTGGTCACGGCATGCTGCAACTGCTCCATCACCCCGACGAAGGCATGCGGAAACCACATCGTCTCCCATGTCGGCGTGACCCATTCACCATTGGTCGTCTTCTGCGAGGCATAGGTCAGGGTCGATGCCGCCCCGGTGGGCCAGCCGATCGTTCCCTTGGCAACCCCGGCCGTCCCCTCCACCCGGAAGGTGATCTGCTGATCGTCGCGGTAACCCTCCGCGCGCGGGCCAGACCACACATCCTCAAGCGACAGGGCCAGCACACCCGACGGAAAGCGCAGCGTAGAGACGGTGATCCCGTCACTATGGTCGAACTTGGTGCGCGGGTCCTTGCGGGTCAGCGTGGTGATCTCCTCCGGATCACCGAAGAGGAACCGCAGCACATCCAGATGATGCACCGACATGTTTGCCAGCGTCAGGCGGTCATAGCCTTCCAGAAACCCCTGCCAATGCGGGATGGCATGCATGTCGATCTGGGCAAAGACCACATCCCCCAACTCCCCCCGGTCGAGGATCTGCTTCAGCACGCGCATCGACTGGTCATAGCGCATGTTCTGGTTCACGCTCAGGATCTTGCCCGCCGCTGCCGCCTCGTCCCGAAGCGCGATGGCCTCCGCCAGCGTCAGAGCGAGCGGCTTCTGCGCAAGGATTCCTTTGATATGCGGCTGTTTCAGCGCAGCCCGGATCAGGGCTGGCTGCTGGTCCGGCGGATAGGCGATGTCCAGTATCGTGACCGACGGATCGGCGATCAGGGCCTCGGGCGTGTCATGCACCTTTCCGATGCCCCAGCGCCCCGCCACGGCCGCCGCCTTTGCGGGCGTGCGGCTGGCGATGGCCACCACGGGAAACCCAGCCTCCTTATAGGCGGCCAGATGGCATTCTGCCATGATCATGCCCGCGCCGATGCAGCCGATGGGCTGCTCCCTGCTCCTGACCGGCGGATCCGGCTGGAAATCATGCATCGCCATTCTCAGTTCCCCCTCTGTCTCATGCGCGGCGCAGGGCCTGACCGCCCGCGCCGAAGAAATGTGCCCGCCCCAGATCGACCGACAAAGTCACCGGCGTCTCGACGCGGATGTCGGGCTGGCCGCGCATAAGGGCGCGCAGCATCCGCCCGCCCACATCCAGCGTCACCACAGTGGTCCCGCCCAGCGGCTCCACCTCCCAGACCTTCGCCGCCGCACCATGGCCATCATGCGCCCCGACGCGGATATCCTCCGGCCTGACGCCGACCTCTGCCGTTCCTGCGGGGGCAAGGCCCTCCAGCCGGATCACGCCGCCTCCGCCCTGCACCATCTCGACCGGCAGGATGTTAATCGCCGGCGCCCCCAGAAGCCGCGCCACATAGGCCGAGGCCGGGTGATCATAAATCTCCACCGGCCGCCCGATCTGGCGTATCGCGCCCCGCTCCAGAATGGCCATCCGATCCGCGACCGACATCGCCTCTTCCTGATCATGCGTCACATAGATCAGCGTCCGCCCCGCCTCGCGCTGGATACGCTTCAACTCCACCCGCGTCTCCTCGCGCAGCCGCGCATCCAGCGCCGAGATCGGGTCATCCATCAGAAAGGCCACCGGATCGCGCACCAGCGCCCGCGCAATCGCCACGCGCTGACGTTCGCCCCCCGAAAGCTGCCCGGGCATCTTGTGCAGCACATGCCCGATATGCAGCTTCGCCGCCGCATCCTTCAGCCGCGCCGCAATCACAGCTTCGGTCTCGCCCCGCTCCACCAGAGGGAAACGAACGTTCTGCTCGGCCGTCATATGCGGGAAAAGCGCGAGGTTCTGGAACACCATCGCGATGTTGCGCCGTGCGGGCGACACCTCATTCACGCGGCGGCCATCGATCAGGATCTCCCCCTCATCCGGCCGCTCCAGCCCCAGAATCAGGCGCAGCATCGTCGTCTTGCCCGAAAGCGGCGGGCCGAACAGGCAGAAGAACTCGTTGTCGGCCACCGTGAAACTGGCATCGTCCACTGCCACGGCCTGCCCATAGCGCTTGGTGACGTTCCGAAAGCTGATCTCCGCCATCTCAAATCCCCCGCAAGGCAGCGCCGCTTTCGGCGTCGAACAGGCGCAGCGCCCCCCGCTGCGGGGCAAGATGGACCAGATCACCCACCGCGACCCGCGTATCATTGTCGAAAACGGCCTTGGCCGTGATCCCGTCACGCTCCAGATGGACGATGGTCCGCGCCCCGATGCGTTCGACGAAACCCACCGTCATGCCAAGCCCCGCCCCCGCCGAGACAAGTTCCACCTGCTCCGGTCGGAACCCGAACTGCACGCCGCCCTTCGCCCGCCGCGCCGCCGCCGCCAGCGGCGCGTCCAGCACGACAGATCGGCCCAGCGCACCCAGATCGATGCGCAGCCCCTCCGCCCCCTCGACCGGCACGCCCGGCAACAGGTTCATCCCCGGCGCGCCGATGAACCGGGCGACGAAGACATTGGCGGGGTTGTTGTACACCTCCAGCGGCGTGCCCACCTGCTGCAGCACGCCATGATCCATCACAGCGATGCGGTCCGCCATCGTCATGGCCTCAAGCTGGTCATGCGTGACATAGACCATGGTCTGGCGGAACTCGCGCTGGATATGCTTCAACTCGGTCCGCATCACCGCGCGGAAGGCGGCATCCACATTCGACAGCGGTTCATCCAGCAGAAAGATCGCAGGCTCCATCATGGCCGAACGACCGATGGCCACCCGTTGCAGGATGTTCACCGACAACCCCGAGGCGGGACGGTCCAACAGATCCCCCAGTTGCAGCAGATCGGCGATGGCGGCGGTGCGGCGCGCGATCTCCGCCTTCGACCGCCGCGCCATGCGCAAACCGTAGTCAAGGTTCTGGCGCACGGTCATATGGGTGAAGATCGCGTAGTTCTGGAAAACGAACCCCACGCCGCGCTTGCCCATGGCGACCCCCGCCATGTCCCGGTCGCCGAACAGGATACGTCCCTCGCTCGGCTCCTCCATCCCCGCGATCATGTTCATCGTCGTGGACTTGCCACAGCCCGAAGGCCCAAGCAGCGCCATGAACTCCCCGTCGCCGATGCTCAGGTCCATGGTCTTCAACGCGGTGAACCCACCGAACCGCTTCACCAGATTTTCAAGACGGATCGCGGTCATGCTGGCTGCCCCTTTCGCGCCATCCGTTTCATCGCCCAGACGCAGGCCACCGACAGCACCAGCAGGATCACAAGGGCGATGGCCGCCACATAGCCCCAGATCAGATCCTGCGTCGTGATCTTGTAGATGTAGACGCTGATGGTTTCCGTCGCGACGCCCGGCCCGCCGCCCGTCATGATGAAAAGCGTGTCGAAGATCTTGAAGCATTCGATCACCCGTATCGCCAATGCGATGATGATGATCGTCTTCATCCGCGGCAGCACGATGGTCCGGAATTTCTGCCAGGGCGACGCGCCCAGCAGCGTCGCGGCCTTCATCTGATCCTCCGGCACACCAACCAGGCCGGCCAGCAGGATCAGGAACATCAGCGGGGTCCATTGCCAGATGTCCGCCACCATGACGGCCAGCATCGCCAGCATCGGATCGGACAGCCACGCCACCGTCACCGGCATGCCCAGCAGCGACGACAGGATGTCATTCACCGGACCGCCCGACTGGAACAGCATGTAGAACATGTATCCGGCCACGGCCGGCACCACCATCATCGGCATGATGAGGATGGAATAGAAGACGCGCTTTCCCGGAAAGCTGTCGGCAAACAGCGTGGCCAGCGCGAGGCCCAGCAGGAACTCCACCGGAACGCAGACCGCCATCACCAGCGCCGTCCGCCCCAGCGCCGACCAGAGCCTCCCGTCCCCCGCCACATCGACGTAATTGGCAAAGCCGTTCCACATCTCATGCGCATGCGGCCAGCCCAGCCCCGACAGCGGCGACCAATCCGTCAGCGAGATGTAAAGCTGCATCAGCAGCGGAAAGACCGAAATGAACAGCACGAGGAGTTGTGCAGGCAGCGTCAGCCGCAGCCCAAGGCGCGCGCCCTCATCGGCCTCCCGCGCGGCGGGACGGGTGGGCATGTCCTTGCGGATTTCTGCGGTGGTCATTGCTTCAACGCTCCGAAAGTCAGGCCACGGACAAGGTGCCGCTGGATCATGATCCCCAGAACCACCGGCGGAACGGCGGCGATCAGTCCAAGCGCGGCCTTCGCCCCGTAAAGCTGCCCCGTCATCGAAGAGGAGAGCGACGCCATATAGACCGGAATGGTCACCCATTCCCGCGTCGTCAGAAGCAGCGCGATCAGATAGTCGGACCAGTTCAGGATGAAGACGAACAGCGAAGCCGAGGCGAGCGGTGCCCGCATCATCGGCAGGGTGATCCGCCAGAACACCCGCCCCCGCGAGCAGCCCTCCACCAGCGCCGCCTCCTCGATCTCGCGCGGCATGTCGTCGAAAAAGGTTTTCATCAGCCAGAAGGCGAATGGCAGCGTGACGATCCCATAGATCAGCGCCAAGCCCCACCACGTATCCATCAGGTTCAGGAAGGACCACATCATCATCACGGGGATCATCACCGCCATCGGCGGAAACAGCCGCAACTGGATCAATGCCAGCGGCAGGTTGCCCCCTGCCCCGAACCGCGAAAGCCCATAGGCCGCCGAGGTTCCCGCCGCCATCGCGATCAGCGTGCCAAGGCTGGCCGACAGCAGCGAGGAAAGGATCGGCTTCGCCGCCGTCCGGTCCAGCGCCACGATCAGGTTCGACCCGCTCTCGCCAAAGATATAGCGGAAATTGTCCAGCGTCGGTTCCTTGGGAAACCACGTCAGATCCGCCCCCGTCGCCTGCCATTCGGCGATCGGCTTGAAGGCCATGGACACCATCCACAGGATCGGCACCAGAGTGATGGCGCAGGCAAGCAGGATCGCGCCGTATCGAAAGGCCTCGAAGGCCGGGGAACGTCTCATGGGAAGATCAACTTTCGGGATTTGTCGGCCGGGGCACGCCAGGGCGCCCCGGCCCGTCACGATCAGACCGGATCAAGAACCGTGGGCCATGCCGCCTTGTTGGCCCGCACCGCCTCGATGATCTTCTCCTCGCCTGTGCGGCGGGTGATCTTCTGCCATTCGTCGGCCGCATCGGCCATCGCCTGCTCGGCCGTTTTGGCCCCCGTCAGCGCCGCCATCAGGTTCTCGTCCAGCGCATTGTGGAACGCCGTCGCGCCGGGATAGTTGATCGACGGCACGGTGCGGGCCACCGTCTCGCGCACCACGTCCATGTGATAGCCGTGATAGGTCTCGCGCACCAAGGGATCGCTGAAATCCGACAGGCGGAAGGGATCGAAATACCCGCCCGGATTGGCCGTCATCCACGAATAGATCCGGCTCGATCCCAACCACTGCAACAGCAGATAGGCCACTTCCGGATATTGCGACTGCGCGCTGACCATCCCGGTCAACGAGAACCACAGCACCGAACGGCTCACGATCTTGCCGTCGATCTCGCGCCCCGGCGGCAGCATCGACCCGACCTTGCCGGTCACGACCGACCCACTGTTGCCCGCATTGTCCAGGAACTTCGGCAGGTTCGAGAAGGCGCAGGTGATCGCCGTATTCCCGCTGCCGAAGCTGCCATACTGCTCCGGCCAGCCCCAGCTCACCGCATCCGGCGAATGATAGGAAAGCGAGGCGACATATTCCTGCGTCGCCGCAATCCCCTGCTCGCCCGCGATCAACGGCACGCCGTCATCGCCGAACAGGAATTGGTTGGGCGAGGCCATGCTCGCATAGCGTTGATACCAGTTGGTATAGCCCCAGCCCTGATTGCGCAGATCGGTGCAACCGAACATGCCCTTGTCGGGGCGGTGGAAATGGGTGGCCACATCGTCCAACTGCTTCCAGGTGCGCGGCGGCGCAAGATCATAGCCGTAGGTCTCTTTGAACGCCGCCTGCTCCGCCGCATCGCCCAGAAGGTCGCTGCGATAGACCCATGTCTGGAAATCACCATCCAGCGAAACGCCGTAGGTCGACCCGCGATATTGGTTGAGCAGAGCCACGCCCTGCGCCCCGCCGACATAACCGCGCTCGGCATCATCCCATTCGGGCCGGTGCTGCGCGACGTAATCATCCAGCTTCGCGATCCCGCCCGATTCCGCCAGATCCCCCAGACGGTTCCAATCCGTCGAATAGATGTCGAACCCGCCCGCCTTGGTGGAAATGTCCTGCATCGTCTTGGTGAATTCCTGCCCGTTCGGCAGGCCCACGATCTCGATCTCGATGCCGGTTTCCTTCTCCCACAATTCCTTGATCGACGGTGCGCCCGCCGGGAAGGGCTGGGTCAACTGGCCGATCGACCCGTCGGACAGGCCGACCACGATCTTGGCAGGGGCCTTGCCCGCCCCCTTCAACGCCTTCGCGGCCTCGATGGCGCGCCCCTCCGGCGTGTCCGGCCCGTATTGGTAACGCTCGCACCCCGGAAAGCCGGTGGGTCCGCCGATCATGCCGGGGGCAAGCGCATCCGCCCCCTCGGCGCGGCTCGGCCGGATGAAGCGCGGCGCGATCCCGATCGCCGCGCCATAGATGGCCAGCTTGCCACCGGTCGTCAGCAGTTGGCGCCGCGAAACGCGGTTCTGATTGGTCATTTCATCCCTCCCTATCGGGTCCGCCCCTCCCGACGCCCCGGATGAGGAATATTGATGACATAAAGCAATAGGTCAACTCAAAAATAATCATTTCACAGCGCATAAAAATATCAAAATGACGCTTTCTCTTGCCAAATCTTGGATTTCCCTCAGATTTCTGATGTACACCGCTTCAAAAACAACCCTCACTCAAGGGGAGACAGACAAGAAACCAAAACCCTCCAACGCATAACATCAAAATACATCAAAGATCATCATTTACACATCGCCCATTCAATGGCAGGTAAAGGAAAGAACCCGGTCGGAGCGCAAGATGAACAACCGCGTCACCCTGCATGACATCGCCCGCGAGGCGGGCGTGTCCGCCGCAACGGTCGACCGCGTCCTGAACAACCGCGACGGCGTGCGCCGCCGCACGCGCGACGTGGTGATGTCCGTCGCCCATCGCCTTGGCTACGTGACCGAATCGGACCTGCCGCCGGACGTGCGCAGCGTCATCCAGCGTGCCACCCTCGTCTTCCTGCTGCCGGCGGGTACCAACAGCTTCATCAAGCTCCTCGCACAGCAACTGGAACAGCAGGCGTCCGAACGCCCCGACATCGATCTCCGGATCGAAGAACTCGAAGGTTTCAACCCCACCACCGTCGCCGCGCGCCTGTCCGAACTGCAGGGGCTGGCCGATGGAATCGGCCTGATCGCGCAGGACCATCCCGTCGTGCGCGAGGCCCTCCGCAGCCTCGACCGCGCCGGTGTGCCGGTGGTCACGCTGGCTTCCGACGTGCAAAGCGTGCCACGCCTTGCCTATGTCGGCATCGACAACCGTCAGGCCGGGCGGCTTGCGGGTCAGTTGATGGGCCGCCTCCTTGCCGCGCAGAAACCCCTGAACATCGCCATGTTCGCAGGGTCCCTCTCCTATCGCGGGCACGAGGAACGCGAGATGGGCTTCCGCAGCATCCTGCGCGACGAATTCCGCAACATCCACATCGTCGAAATGCGCGAGGTCCTCGACGACCGCGAACGCGCCTATCAGGAGGCGAAGTCGCTCCTGAAACTGCACCCCGATCTGGCGGGCATCTACAACGTGGGCGGCGGCACGCAGGGCATCGCCCGCGCCCTCACCGAGGCAGGTCGCGCGCAGGAGGTCATCCTGATCGGCCACGATGCGACCGAAGGAAACAAACGCCTCCTGCTCGAGGGCACAATGGATGCGGTGATCGACCAAAACGCCCGAGTCGAAGCGCGCGAGGCGCTGAACCTCCTCGCCGCCGCCACGCAAGGAAAATCCTACAACTTCATCCCGCCACGGCTGCAGGTCATCTTCCGCGAGAACATCCCCTACGATTGACGGGGCACACACCGTGACCCCCGGCCCCTGCGGTCACTCGGCGACCCGCACCCCGTCCTGCACCTCATCCGCCGGATGCAGGATGACACGCGCCACCTCGTCCAGACCCTCCACCACCTCGGCCAGTTCCGCGTTCCGTCGGCCAAGGACGACCGGGCGCAGCATTGCGCGGCCATCCACCACCACATAGACGGCCCAGTCCCCGCCATTCCGGAACAAGGCTGCCACAGGCACCCGCAGCACATCCTCCGCCCGCTCCTGCGTTATCTGCGCCGTGACCCGGAACCCGTGACCAAGGGTGGGCGGCGGCACCTCTGACAACGACAGCCGCACCTCCACACGCTGCTCCTCGATCCCCAGCGCGGAAATCCTTGTGCTGGCGCTTGGTTCGATACGCTCCACATGCGCCGAAAGGTCAGGCCCACCCCAGCCCGCCACAACCGCCTCGGCCCCCACAACGATATCCACGGCATCCTGCGACAGGACATGCACCACGATCTCCATCTCGCCAAGATTGCCGATCTCAAGGATGGGGGTGGCGGCCTGCACCACCTGCTCATCCTCGGTCAGCACCCGCAGCACGCTGCCCGCGACAGGGGCCGTCACCGCGATGCAGCAGGTGCCATCGGTTGCACCGTCGCCATTCAGCATCGCCTCCGCGCTCTGCCTTTCCCGCTCGCGCACGGCAAGGTTGGCGCGGGCGCTGTCGGCGCTGGCCTCCGCCGTCCGCTCGGCCAGCACCGCATCATCCAGCAGACGCTGCGACAGCGCCGCGCGGGCGAACAGCGCACGGGCGCGATCCGCCTCGGTCCTTGCGAAATCCCGCGCGGCCTCCGCCTGCACCAACTGGCTTCGCGCCAATTCCACCGCGGCATCAGCCGCCGCCGCCGTGGCCTCTGCGATGGCCCGCGCCCGCGCATCCAGAAGCGCGGGCGAAACCGGCCCGATCCGCGCCACCGCCTGCCCCGCCTCCACGACATCCCCGGGATGCAGCGTGACGCGCTGCAACAGCCCCGCGATGGGCGCCGACACCACGACCACCTCGCGGATGCGCGCCTCGCCCTCCACCTCCACCCCCACGGTCACCTCGCCCCGCGTCACCGCACCGGTCTCCACAGCCACCGGATCGGCCCGGAAGACCCACAGAAGCAGCGCCAGAACGGCGGCGATGGCGGCAAAGGCGGAGAGGCGGCGCATGGTCATTCCCTTGTCTTCAGGACTGCAATCAGATCAAGCCGGTCGATCCGCCCCTTGATGGCAAGGGCGGAAAGCAGCGCGGCGGCAATGACGATGAGGCTGGCCGTGGCATAGACCTCCCGTCCCATCACAAAGGGCACGCGATACAGGTCCGACGAGAACGCAGCCACCATCGCAAGCCCGATGCCATGGCCGATCAGCCAGCCCAAAGGCTGCGCCAGCAGGACCACCACGGCAAGCTCCATCAGGATCACCCCCGCCACCTCCGCGCGGGTAAAGCCCAGCACCCGCAGACTCGCCAGTTCCCGCCCCTGTTCCGAAAGAGCGATGCGCGAGAAATTGTAGACCACCCCCAGCGCGATGATGGCGGCAAGGCTGACATAGACCGTGATCATCAGAGTGATGTTCTCGGCCAAGGTGGCACGAAAGCGCGACACGGTCAGATCGGTGACATTCAGAAACCCCGTCCCCGGCGCGGCGGCTGCGGCGGCAAAGAACGCCCTCCCCTGCCCCTCGTCCAACATCAGGTTCACCCCTGAAATCAGCGGCCCCTCCCCCGTCGCACGCCCAAGCGCACCAATCTCCATCGCCGCGCCAAGGCCCACATAGCCGATCGAGATCCCGCTCACCGGCACTTCCACCCGCGCGCGGCGGCCCTCCAGGAACTCCACCTCTACCCGGTCCCCTGTCCGCAGCGCCAACGCCTCGGCCAGCGCCTCGCTCACGACAAGTCCCGCCTCGGGCAGGGGCAAAGGCCGCAGGTCCGGGGCCAGCATCCGCGACAGCCGCGCATCGCCCGACCGCCCTTCGATGCCAAGACGCTTGGACCTGCTGCCCTTGGTCAGCCGCGCCGGCACCATCCGGAAAGGTTCCGCCGCCATTACCCCCGGCATGTGCCGGACATCCTCAAGCGCCCGCATCGCCTTTGGCGCGACGAAGACCATCTTCACATCTTGCCGCTCCGCAAGGTTGAAGGTCACCCGGATCATGTGGTCGATTGACCCGAAGGACCAAAGCGACGCCACGAGTATCGCCACCGCCATCGCCATGCCCAGAACGCTCGACAGCGTGCGGAACGGCCAGTGCAGCAGATGCCGCGCCACCATCCGCGCGGTCTGCCGCAGCGGGACGCGGAGCAGCAGGCCCCCGCCTCCCTGCCGGTAATCCGCAGGCGCCGGCGGGGCCATCGCCACAGCAGGTGGCAAGGCCAGCACCCCGCGCAGCGATTGCAGCGCCCCCGCCACCGCAGCGATCAACGTGACCAGCGCCGCCACCCCATAGACCCGAAGATCCGTCCCGAACACAAGGAACGGGAACGAGAAGAACCGCGCATAAATCTCCGCCAGCCCCGCCCCAAGCCATGCTCCGGCGGCAAATCCCAGCAGGATGCCGAACACCGCGATCAGAAGCACGAATTCCAGATAGTGCCGTGCGATCTGCACCGGCCCGTATCCGATGGCCTTCAAAAGCCCGATCTGCTCCCGCTCCAGCGTGATCAGCCGCGACAGCGTCATATGCACCAGCATCGCCGCCACCAGCAGGAAAATGGGCGGCAGCACCCGCACCATTGCCCCCAGTTGCTTTAACTCCGCATCCAGAAAGGCATGCGATGTCTGCTCCGCCCGCCCCGTGGCCCCGCCCCCGCCATAGCGGGCGGTCAATCGGTCCAGCGCCGCGATGACACGCGTATCCGGCACGCCGGGGGCCAGCCGCAGCACGAGGTTGGAAAACGCTCCTTCAAGGTCATAGGCCTGCTCAAGCGTCGCGCGCGGCAGCCAGACCACGCCGAACCGGCGCGGATCGGGCATCATCTCGCCGGGACCCAGCGCATAGATGAACTCGGGCGACAGGGCGACACCCGTCACCGCCAGCACCCGCCGCTTGCCGTTCATCACCACCGCCAGCCGCGATCCCTGCCGCAGCCCGTGCGCGGCGGCGAAATCCTGCGACACCACCGCCTCATCCGCCACCCCCGCCTGCGGCAGCCGCCCTTCGCGCAGATGCAGCCGGTTCAGTCCGCCCTCACCCGGCACGGTCACCAGCAGGACAGAGGCCGGCTCGACCATCCCCTGCATCTCTGGCCGTCCCAGCTTCACGATGCGCGGCTCCGCCTGTACCACGCCCTCGATGGCACTGACCTCCTCCATCAGGGCAATTGGCGCCCGTACCACATCGCTCGTCAGGTCGGCGAAACGGTAATCGGCGTAATACCTGTCCCGCGTCTCGGTCAGCGCGCGATGCGCCCCGCTCCCAAGGATCAGCGTCGCCACCCCCGCCGCCAGCACCAGCGCGATGGCCAGCGCCTGCCCCCACAGCCGCCTCAGGTCGCGCAGCGCCTTGCGCCGCAGGGGCGGGATCACCATGACACCTGATCCGGCCGCTTGCGGGCGGCATTCGTCACCTCTTCCACGATGCGCCCATCGGCAAAGCGCAGCGTGCGGTCGGCGATCTGCTGGATGGCCGCATTATGCGTGATGATCAGGGTCGTCGCCCCCGTCGACCTGTTCGCCTGCTCCAGCGCCTCCAGAACCAGAACCCCCGTCGCACTGTCCAAGGCGCCCGTCGGCTCGTCGCAGAACAGCAGTTCCGGCCGTTTCGCGATGGCGCGGGCAATCGCGACCCGCTGCTGTTCGCCCCCCGAAAGCTGCGCCGGAAAATGCCCCCGTCGCGACGAAAGCCCCACGATTTCCAGCGCCTCCTCCGGGCGCATCGGGCGGGCGGCGATCTCAGTCACCAGCGCCACGTTTTCCAGCGCGGTCAGGCTGGGCACAAGGTTGTAGAACTGGAAGACGAACCCGACATGATCCCGCCGATAGCGCGTCAGCGCAGCGTCACCCAGCGTCGTGAGATCCTGCCCGTCGAACAGCACATGCCCCGACGTGGCCCTGTCTATCCCGCCAAGGATGTTCAGAAAGGTGGATTTCCCCGATCCCGACGGTCCCAGCACCACGACGAACTCGCCCCGCCGCGCGGTGAAATCCACCTCCCGCAGCGCATGCACCTCCGCCGGACCATTCCGGTAAGTCTTGGTCAGACCCCGCGCCTCGATGATCACCCCGTCCAAGCCCACGGCCTTCCCCAGTTTCCACCCGTGGCCTGACGATAAGGCAACTGCAGGATACGACTTTGACGCAGGTCAATGCCCCTGAGCCCACGGGTCCCGGACGACATCCCGTGACCGACATGAACAACAGACCCTATGACGATGACCCTAGCCCGATTTTGGTTGATCCTGATGGCGAGAAATGATGACCAGAAGGGGCTGGTCCGATCCTCGACATTGGGCCGCCCGCAGGCAGAGCCTTCAAGTTTCGCTCAGCGTGACGGGCCAAGCACATCAACGATGGCACCGAAGAAGCGCGGTTCATCATATTCACAAATATGAACCAGAATTTGACATCACCAGATGCCCACGGAGTAAAGTCGTCACAACTTTGCCGTTCTGGTAAGCAAGATTATCGGTTTGACCCGCTTTGGAACATCGGGTTTCCCATCGCCCGATCCACGATTCCCGATAGAGGCCAGATTGCTCCGCGCGTGGAAAGCTCAGTCCTTCTCGACCCAGCTTGTCGCGATGCTGTTCGGTCTTTGCCTGCTGGCCATGCTGGGCAGCATCGGGGTGGCCGTCCGTGCGATGATGGTCATCGACAACGAGGCGGCGGCGCGCGAGGGACGGCTGGTCCTGCGGGCGATCTATGCCGAACGCCGGGAACTGGCCGTCGAACAGCAAAGCTCGACCATCTGGGATGACTCGATCACGGCGGTGGTCGCGCGCGACAGGCGTTTCTTCGAAGAGAATCTGGGCGTCTGGATGCAGGACTATTTCGGCCATGACGAAAGCTATGTCCTGACGCCAGAGGGGCGGCCGATCTATGTGGCCAAGGGCGGGATGACCGTCGATCCTGCCGTCATGTCCGATGTGGAACCCCAGATATCTGCCCTTGTCGGGCGTCTTCGTTCGGTCGAGGCGAATTTCGCCACCAACGAGGATGCCGATACGGAAGGCCCAGAGACGCTTTATGTGTCCGAGATCGCACGGCTTCGCGGCCAGCCCGCGCTGATCAGCGTCGTCCCCGTCCTGTCGGACTCGGGGGACATCGTGCAGGAACCCGGCACGGAATATCTGCATGTTGCGGTGCAGTATCTAGACGAAACCTTCGCGCGGCGCATCGCGGCGCCCATGGAACTTGCCGATCCGGCCTTCTCCGACGCGCCGCCCCAAGGGCAGATGCATGGCGTGCCCCTTGCGGGTTCTGACGGGGTGACGGTGATCTGGTTCAACTGGCAGGGCTACGCGCCGGGGCGCGACATGATCGGGCATCTCACACCGATCCTGCTGGTCTGGTTCGCCCTGATTTGTGGGCTTCTCTACCTTGCCGCGCATCACCTCGTCCGGATGTCGTCGCAACTGGAAGAGGCACGGGCCAAGGCAGAGGAGATGAGCCGGGCCAAGTCGATCTTCCTTGCCAACATGAGCCACGAGATCCGCACGCCCCTGAACGGTGTTCTGGGCATGGCAGAGATCCTGCAGGCCCATGTGACCACGGCAGAGGCCCAGCGCATGGTGGGCACCATCCGCCAATCGGGCGAGACGCTGCTGACGGTGCTGAACTCGATCCTCGACATGTCGAAGATCGAGGCCGGCAAGATGGACATCGAGACGGTGCCTCTCGTGCTGTCCGAGATCTTGGGTCAGGTGGAGGCGCTTCATCGCGTGAAGGCCGAGGAGAAGGGGCTGGATCTGCAGGTCTTCATCAGCGCCGGCGCAGACCAGCCCCGCATGGGTGACCCGCATCGGCTTGTCCAGATCCTGAACAACCTTCTGAGCAATGCGATCAAGTTCACCGAACATGGCCATGTGCGCGTGAAACTGTCCTGTCGTCCCGGAAAGCCCGTCACAATCGACATAAGCGACACCGGCGTTGGCATGACCGAGGCGGAACTCTCCCGGGTCTTCGAGAGTTTCGAACAGGCCGACGGGTCGATGGCGCGCCGCTTCGGCGGAACGGGTCTGGGTCTATCCATCGTGCGGCAGCTCATCCTGCTGATGGGCGGGATGATCACGATCCAAAGCCGCCCCGGCGAAGGCACGGAGGTCCGGGTCATCCTTCCCCTGCCCGAGGCACCCGAGGGAAAGGGGCCTGTGGTGGAGACCGAGGCCGTCGAGGATACGGCGATCCTCGCAGGCAAGCGGCTGCTGGTGGCGGATGACAACGAAACCAACCGCCTTGTCCTGTCAGAGATGCTGGCACAGACTGGCGTGAAGGTATCCACGGTGGGGAACGGGCAGGAGGCGGTGTCCAGTTGGACCAAGGCCGTCGAGCAGGGCCAGCCCTTCGACCTTCTCCTGCTGGATATCAGCATGCCGGTGCTGGATGGTCTGGGCGCCTTGGCGATGATCCGCAGCAAAGAGGCGGAACAGCGGCGCAAACCCGTCGCAGCCATCGCGGTGACGGCGAATGCGATGCCGAACCAGGTTGCCGACTACATCATGGGCGGGTTCGACACGCACCTCGCCAAACCGTTCAAACAGCGGGACCTGCTCCATACGCTGACGACCTTGCTGCGCACATAGCGGCAAGGTGCCAGAAAACGGACCCCGCTGCCCGGATTGCCGGCCGGAAAAGGGGATGCGGGCATGTGCAGATCCTGGCCACTGCGGTCCCATGCCAGCCGCTGGAGGTGAGCCAGCATCTGTGGCCTGTCGATTTCAGCAGGACGGCAAGGGCCAAGAAAGCCCCAACGCAACGTCGGAATGCGGCGATGCCACTGCTGGCAACGGGGAAGGTGGTCGCCATGTTCCCGGCAGCCGGGTTCGCCACGGCGAACGCTACCGTGCGGGCGCTGGCGTTCGATGCGGAATGACACGTCTTCACGGCGCGGCCGACAATGTCACCGGGGTGACGGTACCGCCCGCCTCTTCAATGGACAGAATTCGCGCGCCTTCCAGATCACGAATTGGCTTGGCTACCCTGCCACGACCGGCATCGGATGCATTCAGGGCCCATAAAACTGCACATGCCCTGCAAAAGGTGGCTTCCGCCCTTAGCCCCACGCGCACAAGTGTTTGATTTAATTGGTGGCGAGGGGGGGACTCGAACCCCCGACCCCATGATTATGAGTCATGTGCTCTAACCAGCTGAGCTACCTAGCCACTGGCGTGGTCCCTACAGACTCGCAAAGGTGGCGTCAAGCCACCATCCGACATGTCCCGCCGTCACCCATGCGCCACGCGCGGGCGGCCAGAGGCCGTCACGCTCACCGTCGCCTCGATGAACATCGACCGCCCCTCGACCTCCGCCTCGCGCACATCCCGCGTCACGCGCACCTGCACCTCTTCCGCGCCTGCGGCCTTCGCACGCTCGACCGCCTCCGCCACCAGCGCGGCCTCCATCGCCGCCAGCGCCGCCTCCCTGTCGCCAAAGGCCTTCAGCCCCTCCGCCAGATGCGCCACAAACCGCCCTTCCGCCGGGCTGCTGACCAGCCCCGTCACACGCTGGCTCACTTGCCCCACCACCGCGCCGATGGCATTCGCCACCCCCGCATGCTCCGGCAGCACCATCCGGCACCCCAGCCGCTCCCCAACCGCGCCGTAATAGGACGGGGCCGAGGCGCCCAACCCGATCACCGGCACGCCCAACCGCGCGGAAATCTCCACGATGCCGCGATGCCGCGCCAGCCCTGCCGCCATCAGCGGATGCCGCGCCAGCACCTCCGGCACCTCGCCCGAAAAACCCGCATCCTCGCCAAAGGCCGCTTCCAAAAGGCAATCCACCGTCTGCGCCGTCAACTGATCGACAATCCCCTGCGCCAGCGTTGCAGCGTCCGGCGCGAAGCGTTCCCCCCGCCCGTTCCGCCGCCGCGCCAACAGGCGCACCGCCTTCTCCGCCGCCGCCCCGTCCCATGCCGACAGCCGCCCCAGCACATGGCTCGCATCCGATGGCGTCACGCCCGAGATCATCACCAGCCCCCGCGCCACCAGCCGCTCCAGCGCCGCCACCTCCAGCCGTGACGTCAGAACCTGCCCCACTGGCATCGGCTGCACCAACCGCCCCAACACCGCAATATCGCGCGGGCCAAGGCCCCCGGCATTCCCGCCCATCGGAATGGCGAAGCGCCCGTCGAATTCCCCGACCGCCTCAGCCGAAAGCCAGCGATCCAGCGCCGCATGCACCATCGCCCCATGCTCCACCGCAAGCAGCGATACGGGCACCAGCCGCCGCGGCCCCAGCCGCAACCCGCCATCCAAGCCCTCGGTGATCAGATGCACCTCGCTGTCACCGCCCAGCCCCGTGGTCCGCATCGCCACGGCCTCCACCATGGTGCGGAAGCCGCCCACCCGCGCGCCCTGCGGGTCGATCTCGGGCAACCCGTCTCGCAACAGCGCCACATCCGTCGTCGTCCCGCCGATGTCAGAGACCAGCGCATCCTTCTCCCCGGTAAGCCACCGCGCCCCCACGATGCTGGCCGCAGGCCCCGACAGGATCGTCTCGATCGGCCGCTCCCGCACCATCGCCGCCGAAATCAGCGCCCCGTCCCCCCGCACCACCATCAGCGGCGCGGCAATCCCAACCGCTTCCAGATGCCGCTCGCAGGCCGCCACCAGCCGGTCGATCATCCCGATCAGCCGCGCGTTCAGCACTGCGGTCAAAGCCCGCTTCGGACCGTTCAGATTGGCCGACAGCTCATGCGAACAGGTCACGGGCCGCCCCGTCACGCGCCGGATCACGTCGCGCGCCGCCACCTCATGCGCCGGGTTCCGCGTCGCGAAACTGGATGCCACCGCGAACCCCATCACCTGATCCGCCAGCGCCGCCACCTCCGCCTCAAGCGCCGCAAGGTCCAGCTTCGCGGCCTCGATCCCCGCATGGTTATGCCCGCCCCCCAGCCGGATCACCGGATCGCCCTTCAAGGCCTCCACCAGCCCGCCCCGCTCCAGATCGGCATCGGAGAATCCGATGAAGACGAGGGCAACGCGCCCCCCCTGCCCCTCGACCAGCGCATTGGTGGCCAGCGTGGTGGACAATGACACCAGCGCCACCTCGCTTGGCGCAACCCCCGCCTGCGCCAGCGCCGCATCCACAGCCCGTCCCACGCCCAGCGCCAGATCGCCCCGCGTGGTCAGCGACTTGGCCGACCCGATCACCTTCGTCGCGGCCTCGTCCACGATCACCGCGTCGGTGTAGGTGCCGCCGGTGTCCACGCCCAGAAAATACGCCATCGTCCTGCCTGCCGGTTTCTTCCGTCCGGCACCTAATGCGAAGCGCGGCCAAGATCACCCCCGAAGGCGACCCATTCCTGTCGCCAAAGCGGTTTCTGACACAGAAACCGCCCCGGAATTTGACACAAATTCCGGCCCCCACCCGTCACGCCCCATCAACCCACCGATTTCTGCGTGCAGAAATCGTCGCGAAATCTGTGCCAGATTTCGCCCCCCTCACACCACCCGCAGGAAGGCCGGTCCCTCTTCCACCACACCCACCACAGCCGCAGCCTCCCCCGCCGTCGCCAGCGCCGCGATCACGGCCTCCGCTTGTTCCCCCGGCACCGCCGCCAACAGCGGCCCCGCCGTCTGCGGATCGAACAACAGCGCCCCCCGCGCCCCGATCCCACCCGTCATCCGCCCCGCCACCGCCGCCCGGTTCGCCGGCGCGAGCGAGCTTTCCACCCCTTGCCCCGCCAGCGCCTCCGCCCCCGGCAGCACGGGCACCGCCTCCAGCCGCAGCCGCGCCGAACAGCCCGATGCCTCCAGCATCTCCAGCAGATGCCCCGCCAGACCGAACCCCGTCACATCCGTCATCGCATGGGCCACCGGGGCCAGCACCGCCGCCGCCCGGTCCTGCATCCGCCCCATCTGCGAAAACGCCCCAGCCACCGCCTCGCCCAATATCCCCCCCGGCAACCGCGCCAAGGCCATCTCGCCCGCCATGATCACGCCCGTTCCCAGCGCCTTGGTCAGGATCAGCACATCCCCCGGACGCGCCCCCCCTTTCTTGACCGGCATCACGGCCAGCCCCGTCACGGTGAAACCGATGGTCAACTCCGCCCCGACGGTCGTATGGCCACCCACCACATCCGCCCCCACCGCGCGGAACACCTCGCCCGCCGCCGCCATCACCTCGGCCAGCATGTCCGCCTGCATCGCCGCCGACAGGCGCGGCAGCGTCACCTGCGCCAGCGCCACCTGCGGCGCGGCCCCCATCGCCCAGACATCGCCCAACGCGTGAATCGCCGCGATCCGCGCCATCAGCCCCGCATCCGCCGTAAAGGCGCGCAGATGATCGGTGGTGATCACCTGCACCCCCCCGCCATGGCGCAACACCGCCGCATCATCGCCCGCGCCCGCCAGCACATCTCCGCGCATCGGTCGCGGCAAGGCGCGCAGCGCATCGCCCAAGGCCCCCGCCCCCACCTTCGCCCCGCAGCCGCCGCACATGGGCTTGTCCCCCATCGCCTCGGCCAAGCCCCGCACAGCAGGCTCCGGCAAGGACCGCGCCATCGCCGGATAGGCGTCGAACTTCGCCATGAACGCCCGGTCGATCCGGTCCTTCAACCGCCACAGCCACGCCCCCCCCGACCGCAGCCCGAACTTGTCCGCCACCGCCTCCCGCCCGCCCAGCGAGACGAGCTTCAGGTAATCCCGCTGCGGCCGATAGGCCTGCAAGGGCCGCCCCAACGCCGCCGCCCGCAGATTGTGCAACAGGACCGGCGCCTCGCGCACCGCAAAGACCCCGGCCTTCGGGCGTGGCGCATGGGTCAGATGCGCGCAATCCCCGGCCGCAAAGATCGCGGGGTCAGAGCTTTGCAGATGCGCATCCACCGCGATGAACCCGTCCTGCAACACAAGCCCCGTCCCCTGCAGCCAGCCCTGCGCCCGCGCGCCCGCCACGGCCAGCGTGAAATCCGATGCCACCCGCGCCCCGTCCGACAGCAGCACATGGTCAGGCCCCACCGCCGCCGCCGTCACCCCCGTCCGCAGCGCGATCCCCTCCGCAGCCAGCCGCCGCAACAGCACATCGCGCGCCCGCGCGCCGATATTGGGCAGCACCGCCCCGCCCCGTTCCAGCAGCGTGATCCGCGGCACGCGCCCCGCCGCCCGCAGCCGATGGCTTGACGCCAGCGCCAACTCCACCCCGCCGACCCCCGCCCCGATCAGCACCAGCGCAGGCTCCGGCGGGGCCTCTGCCACGAACCGCTCCCAGCGCCGCGCGTAATCGCCCAGCGGCTTGGCGGCAACGGCATGGGCGGCAAAGCCCGGCACCTCGGGCAGGTCCGACCCGATGCCCACATCGACCGAGGCGATGTCATAGCGCAGCGCCCGCCCACCCCCCAGAAGGATGCGCCGCGCCTCCCGGTCGATCCCCACCGCCCGGTCAAGGATCACCCGCGCCCCCGCGAACCGCGCCAGCCGGACCAGATCGATCATGATCTCCTCCGCCCGGTAATGCCCCGCGATCAGCCCCGGCAACATCCCCGTATAGGGCGCGGCGGGGTTCGGGTTCACCACCGTCAGCCGCACCCCCGGCAAGGGGTCCATCGCCCACATCCGCAGCACGAGGGCATGCGCATGCCCCCCGCCCACAAGGACGATGTCCTGCACCAGCGGCACGTCATCCCGCATCCCTGCCACCCCTTCCCGCCTAACGGCCCCCGGCCCTGCGCGCCATTACCCCGAATTCACCGCCGCGACCACAGCCCCCCGTTGCGGCCCAAGGTCACTCCGGCCTAGATATCCCCATGTCCACGCGCCAAAGGATCGAGGTCAAGACAACCCAGCGCCTCCACCTCTCGGCGGCGCTCCATTCCTCCATCCGCCTCCTCAAGGCCGATGCCGCAGGACTCACGCGTTTCCTCGAGGAACAGGCCGCCGAAAACCCGGCCCTCCTCCTCTCGCCCCCGCCCCCCGGCGACTGGCTCCCCCGCTGGGACATCCTCTTCCGTAGCGCGGACCCCGTCCCGGACCGCCTCGAAACCGCACCCGCCAGCCTGATCTCCCATGTCTCCGACTGGATCGCCCGCCAATCCCTGTCCCCGGCCGATGCCCGCATCGCCCTCGCCCTGACCGAGGCGCTGGAACCCTCCGGCTGGCTCGGCCAACCGCTGGAAACCATCGCCGCCGAAGCGTCCGCCCCCCTCCCGCAGGTCCGCGCCATCCTGCAACGCCTGCAACGGATCGACCCCCCCGGCCTCTTCGCCCGCGACCTCGCCGAATGCCTGCGGCTTCAGGCTCAGGCCGAGGATCCGGTGGACCCGGTCCTCCTCGCCCTGATCGAAAACCTCGACCTCGTCGCCCGCGCCGACCTGCCCCGCCTCGCAGCCCGGATCGGCCTGCCAGAGGCCGAGATCGCCCTCGCCATCCGCCGCCTGCGCCGCCTCAACCCCAAACCCGGCGCGCAATTCGATGGCCTCGCCGCCCCCATCCGCGAACCCGACCTGATCGCCCGCCGCGGCCCCGAAGGCTGGACCCTCTCGCTCAACCGCTCCTCCCTGCCCGGCATCGACATCCGTCCCGGCCGCGGTCAGGGTCAGGGCGCCGCCCGCGCCCTCCTCCGCCTGATCGAGGCGCGCAATTCCACCCTCCTCCGCGTCGGCGGCGAAATCCTCCGCCATCAGGCAGAGGCGCTGGACCACGGCCCCACCCGCCTCCTGCCACTCACCATGGCCGAGGTGGCCTCCGCCCTCGACCTGCATGAAAGCACGGTCAGCCGCGTCGTCTCTGGCACCAGCGTCGACACGCCACGCGGCACGATCTGGCTGCGCGCGCTGTTTTCGGCCCGCATGGGCGACGGCAACAATCCCGGCCTCTCCGCCCATGCCCTGCGCGCCCGCATCGCCGACCTCATCGCAAGCGAGGACCGCAGCCACCCCCTCACCGACGACACGCTGGCACGGACCCTCTCCGCCACAGGGGCCGTGATCGCCCGCCGCACCGTCGCCAAATACCGCGAGATGCAGGGCATCCCCCCCGCCCACCGCCGCCGCCAGCGCGGCTGATCCGGCAACGCGGGGGGACTGCGGCCCCCCGCCACCACGCCTCACATCCCGCGCACCACCTCGGCCACCCGGTCCGCCAACCCGCCCAGATCTTCCAGCCCCTCCACCGCCACCTCGGTGAAAGGCACCGCCATCCGCGCCCGGTGCTTGCCATAGCGCGGGTCGTAATGCCGCTCCATCAACCCCTCGGCCAGCGCGCCGAATTCCCCCGCCGCCACCATCGCCCGCCACTCCGCCACCTGCTCGCGCGAATGCGCCAAGGACAGCGACGCCACCACCGCATCCAGCCGCCCCACATCCGCCACCAGATCGGCATAGGCCCGCAAAAGATACTCCGCCCGCGCCGCCCTCGGTGCCTCGATCGACACGCGCGGCGCGGCAACCATCGCCCGCCACAGCTTCGGCGGCAGGCGGCAGTCACCCACCTTCGCGCTCTCCGCCTCCACCACCACCGGCCGTGACGGGTCCAGCCGCGCCAGCGCCAAAGCCAGCCGCCCCTCGAACGCCTTCTGCGACGGCTGCTCGCCCATCGACCCGAACAGCGACCCGCGATGGTTCGCCAATCCCTCCAGATCCACCACCTGCACCCCCCGCGCGGGCAGCAGGTTCAGAACCTCGGTCTTCGCCGATCCCGTATTCCCGTCCAGCACCACCAGCCGATGCGCAAAGGGCGCATTGTACAAAGCATCCACCACCAGCCGCCGCCACGACTTATAGCCGCCCTGCACCACCTCCACCCGCCAGCCGATCTGGCTCAGGATGGATGCAAACGACCCCGACCTCTGCCCCCCGCGCCAGCAATAGACCAAGGGCCGCCACCCCCCCGGCTTCTCGGCCAAAGGCCCCTCCAGATGCGCCGCCGCATTCTTCGCCACCAGCGCCGCCCCGATCTTGCGCGCCGAGAACGGGCTCACCTGCTTGTAGATCGTCCCGACCCGCGCCCGCTCCTCGTCATCCAGCACGGGCAACGAGATGGCACCAGGCACATGATCCTCCGCCCACTCGCTCGGCGCCCTCACATCGATGATATCGTCGAAATCCAGCGCCAGCACATCCGCCAGCGACTTCAGCACGACAGCCATTCAGAACCCCGCCTCGCAGCGCGCAACCAGCGCGGAAAGCATCGCCTCGCACCGCCCCATCTGCTCCACACTGACGAACTCATCCGGCTTATGCCCCTGCGCCATCGACCCGGGCCCGCAGATCACCGTAGGCACCCCCAGCCGCGCATCGAACAACCCGCCCTCCGTCCCAAAAGCCACCTTGATCGTCCCGTTCGCCCCCGTCAGTCCTTTGACGAAATTCACCACATCTGCATCCGACGGCGTCCCCAGCCCCGGATAATCCCACAACCGCTCGATCCGTATCTCCGCCTCCGGGAACTCCGCGCGCAGCGGAGCAACCACCGCCTCGCACCCCGCCCGCACCTCTTCGATCAACCCGGCCACATCCTCCCCCGCAAGCGACCGGATCTCCCAATCCGCCACCGCCTGATTGGGAACGATGTTCACCTGCACCCCACCCGACATCTTCCCCACATGCAGTGTGGTGTAAGGCACGTCGTAATCCCCATCCCGCAGCCCCTCCGCCGCCACCCGCGCCTGCACGCCCCGCAGCACGCCGACGAAATCCGCCGCCAGATGCAGCGCGTTCAGCGCCAGCGGCGCCAGCGCCGAATGCCCCTCGCGCCCCACGCAGGTCGCGCGCAAGGCCACCTTCCCCTTGTGCCCCGTCGCCACCGCCATCCCCGTCGGCTCCCCAACGATGCACATGCGCGGCCGGACAGGCGCACCCTCCAGCATCGTGATCATCGACCGCACCCCCATGCAGCCGATCTCCTCGTCATAGGACAGGGCCAGATGCAGCGGCACCCGCAACGGACGCCGCGCCGCATCCAACACGGCAGCAATCGCACAGGCCACGAACCCCTTCATGTCCGCCGTGCCGCGCCCGTAATAGCGCCCCCCTGCCTCGGTCAGCGCAAACGGAGGATAGGTCCAGGCCTGCCCCTCCACCGGCACCACATCCGTATGCCCCGACAGCATCACCCCGCCCACGCCCGCAGGCCCGACCGTCGCATAAAGATTGGCCTTCCCCCCCGACGCATCGGGGATCAGCACCGCCTCCACCCCCGCCTGTGCCAGCAGCCCCGCCACCCAGTCCATCAAGGCCCGGTTGGGCCGGTCGCTCACCGTGTCAAAGGCGATCAGCCGCTCCAGTATCGCGCGCGCATCCATTCCGGGGCCCTCCAATCACAGCCCCACCTAACCGCAAAGGACCGTGAAGCGGAACCCCCGCCCCTTCCCCATCCCCGCCCCCCGGTGCAAAGGTCGCATCCAGACAGACGAAAGCGAATCCCATGCGCCCCCTCCTCGCCCTCCTGCTCCTCGCCGCCCCCGCAGCCGCACAGGACACCGCCCCGCCCAGCCCCCGCGACGGCGGCGCTGTCGCGCAACTCCTTCACGCCCACGCCCTCTTCGACCTTGCCCTCGCGCGCAAGGACCCGCTCGCCGCGCTATCCGCCGCCCGCCTCGCCGCAGGCATCGCGGCCACCGACGACGACCGCACCCCCACCCCCCCCGGCGAACCCGTGCCCGCCACCTATCCCACAGCCGATGTGATGTTCACCGCCGCCAAGGCACTGGCCAAGGAAGACGACCTCGTCACCGACCTCGCCGCCCGCACCCTCGCGGAAACCGCCAACGCCCCAACCCTCACCATCATCCGCTCCACTCGCGGCATCGCGGCAGGCGAGGCGCAGGTGTGGCAACTCCCCTTCTTCGCGGCAAGCCCCGCAGAAATCGGCCTCCTCGGCGACGGCAAGGCCAATCTCGACCTCTCGGTGACCCTCGCCGAGGACATCCCGATCTGCCTCGACACCGCCCCCGCCGACCGCGCCCTCTGCACCTTCACCCCAGTCGAAAACGCCATCTTCACCGTGACCGTGACGAACCGCAGCGAAACCACCGCAACCTACAGCCTACTCACGAACTAACCCATTGATCCAAAACATTTGCTGCGCAGCGAGAACTGCAGCATCGCCATGCCCATGCTGCGCAGCGAAGCCGCAGAGAAACCGCCCCTTCGTCTCGGCCCAAATACCCAAATCCTCCGGCGCCCCCACGACCACCCTCGGAAACGAAGCACCACAGCATGCAGTCACTTCAACCCTGCTTCGTCTCGGCCCAAATACCCAAACCCGCCAACCATCCCGAACCCACACCCCAAACCAAAAACGCCGCGCAAAATGCGCGGCGCGTAGGGCGGGGTTCACCCCGCCTTGTAGGGGTTCACCCCGCCATCATCCAAGAACTCACATCACTTCCGACATCTTCACGACACGCCCCTCGGCGACCGATTTCACCGCCGCATCCGCCAGAGCAAGCGCGATCAACCCGTCCTCGCCCGAAGGCTCCGCAGCCCCCTTGCCGCCCAGCGCCGCGATGAAGGTCGCAATCTCCGCCGCATAGGCCTCGGTATAGCGCGTCATGAAGAAGTCATGCAGCGGCGGACGGGTATAGCCTGCCCCCGTCGCCACCTCGATGGACACCGGACGCTGGTTCTCGGCCGAGACCGCACCCTTCGACCCATGCACCTCGATCCGCTGGTCATAGCCATAGGTCGCGCGGCGCGAGTTCGAAATCATCGCCTGCCGCCCCGACGCCGTCTTCAGCAGCACCTGCACGGAGTCGAAATCCCCCGCCGCGCCGATGGCCGGATCGACCAGCACCGCCGCCGTCGCCACGACTTCCGCAATCTCCTCGCCCAGCAGGAAACGCGCCATGTCGAAATCATGGATCGTCATATCGCGGAAGATGCCGCCCGACCGCTTGATGTAATCGACCGGAGGCGCGCCGGGATCGCGGCTGGTGATCACCACCATCTCCACATCGCCCACGGTGCCCTTGTCGATCTCGGCGCGCACCGCGCGGAAATGCGGGTCGAAGCGGCGGTTGAAGCCCACCATCAGCACACCCTTATGCGCCCGCACGACTTCCAGACAAGCCTTCACCCGCGCGAGGCTCAGGTCGATGGGCTTCTCGCAGAACACGGCCTTGCCCGCCTTCACGAAACGCTCGATCAGGTCGGCATGGGTATCGGTCGGCGTGCAGATCACCACCGCGTCGATGTCTTTGGCCGCCTCGATCGCCTCGATCGTACGCACGTCGCAGCCATACTGGTCGGCAATCGCCTGCGCCGCCGGGGCCATGGCATCCGCCACCGCCACCAGCTTCGCATTCGCGTCGCCCGTCACCGCCTTCGCATGAACCTTGCCGATGCGCCCCGCGCCCAGCAGACCGAACCTGATCGCCATATGCCTAACTCCTTGGCCCTTGCCCATATGCCCCAAGGGATCACTCCCCGTAGGCCCCATTCACGTTCTGATCGAAATCCACCATCGCGCCGGTCATCACGCCCGACTCCGGCGACAGCAGATAGGACACCAACCCCGCCACATGCGCGGGCTTCACCAGCATCCCGAAGGGCTGCGCGGCCTCCGCCGCCTCCAGCCAGCCATCCCCCGCCCCATGGAAAGACCGCTGGATCGCATCCTCGCCTGGCGTGTCCATCCAGCCCACATTCACCCCGTTCACCCGTATCCGATGGGCGCGCAGCGCATTGGCGCTGTTCTTGGTGATATTGGCCAGCGCAGCCTTGCTGGCCGCATAGCCCGCAAGGAAGGACTGCCCGCAATGGCTGCTCATCGTCACGATGTTCACGGCACTCGCCGGATGCCCCGCCGCCACCGCCGCCTGCGCAAAGCGCTGCAGCGCAAAGAACGGCCCCTTGGCATTGGTGTCCATCAACTCGTCCCACCCCTCGGGCGTCGTATCCAGAATCGACCCGCGCGCCGTCGACGCCGCCGCATTGACCAGCGCATTGACCGGGCCGAACCGCATAAGCGCCCGCTCCACCAATTCCGCCGCCTCTCCCGCATCCGACATGTCGGCAGGCAGGAACCGCACATCCGCCCCGCTGGCGCGCAAGCCCTCCGCCGCCGCCTCACCCTTCAGGACATTCCGCCCCGAAATCACCAGCTTCCGGCACCCTTCCGCCACCAACCGCTCGGCAATCGCCAAACCAAGGCCCTGCCCGCCCCCCGTGATGACAGCAACCGTCCGCGCATGATCCGGCATGATCCCCCCCCAATGGAACGCCAAGCCCCCAAACAGAACTTCTATTCCACTTCCCGACAGCTTCAACCCGAATGTTCCAATCTGACGAAGATCGTCAACCGCCCCCGGATCGCCTCCCCGCCGAGAGCAGCGATTCTCTGCGAAAATCGCAAGGAGGAAGCTTCCAAGAAGCTTCCTCCCGATCCTTCGCAGAAGGATCGCCCCGAAAATTCTTCGCAGAAGAATTTTCCGAACCCTACTCCTTCGCCCGCAACACCTGCGCCGGCCGCGCCGCCAAAGGCCGCAGCGCGAACAACAGCCCCGCCGCCATGGTCGCGAAGACCCCGCCCGCCACGATCGCCACTGCCGAGACCGGCTCGAAGAAATACTCCGCCTCCATCACGAAAACCATCACCGCCCATCCGGCAAGGCCCCCCGCGACGATGGCCACGATCCCCGCCGCTGCCCCCATCAACCCCGACCGCAAGGCGAAGCTCGCCAATATCCGCCCCCGCGTCGCCCCCAGCGTCTTCATCACCGCCGCCTCATAGACCCGCGCCCGCTCCCCCGCCGCCGCCGCGCCGATCAGCACGACGAACCCCGTCACCAGCGTCGCCGCCGCCGCCCAGGCCGTTGCCGTGGCAATCGCCTCCAGCGCCTCGGTCACCCGGTCGATGGCATCACGGATGCGGATCGCGGTCACATTGGGATAGGCCTTCGACACATCCCGCAGGATCGCCGCCTCCGCCGCTTCCTCCGCATAGACCGTCGAAATGAACGTATGCGGCGCCCCCTGCAGTGCCGCCGGGTTCATCGTCATGACGAACCCCATCCCCGCGCTCGAAAAATCCACCTGCCGGAACGAGGTGATCGTCGCCGGGATATCCCGCCCCAGCACATTGATCACCAACTCATCCCCCAGCTTCAGCCCGATCTCCTCGGCCTCCTCCGCCGCAAAGGACACCTGCGCCGGGCCGGTGTAATCGGCGGGCCACCATTCCCCCGCCACGACCTTGGCATTCTCCTGCGGCGCGGCTGAATAGGTGATCCCCCTGTCGCCCCGCACCACCCAATGCTCCCCCGCCACCTCTTTCGCGGGCCGCCCGTTGATCTGCGTCAGCACCGCGCGCAGCATCGGCGCGCTTTCCACCTTGCTCACCGCAGGGTCATTCTGCACCCGGTCGAGGAACCCCTCGATCTGATCCGGCTGGATATCGACGAAGAAATAGCTCGGCGCCCGCTCCGGCAGGTCCGTCGCAATCGCTGCGCGCAGGTTGGCGTCGATCTGCCCCACCGCCGCCAGCACGCTCAGCCCCAGCCCCAGCGAAAGGACCACCGCCCCCGCCTCTTCCCTCGGCCCGCCAATGCTCGCCAGCGCCAACCGCAGCGCCACGCGCCCCCGCGCCAGCCCCGCCCGCGCCATGCCCCGCGCCAGCCGCCGCAGGCCCCATGCCGCCTCTGCCAGCACGATCAGCGCGGCAATCACCCCGCCCGCCGATCCCAGCGTCAATTCCCACGTCCCCGAAAACCAAACCGCCCCGCCGATCAGCAACACCGCCAGCCCGGCAATCGCCAGCAGATGCCGCGCCGCAGGCACCCCCCCGCGCCCCGATCCGCGATACAGCGCCGCCGCCCGCACCCCTTCGGTCCGCGCCAAGGGCCACAGCGTGAACAGGAACGCCGTCACCAACCCGTAGAACGCCGCCTCGATCAAGGGCAGCGGATAAACCCCCACCTCAGCCGGAAACGGCAGCGCCGCCTCGATCACGCCGCCAAAGATCACAGGCACCGCCGCGCCCAGCAAAAGGCCCAGCGCAACCCCGACCCCCGCCAGAACCGCGATCTGCATGAGGTAAATGCGAAAGATCAGCCGCCCCTCCGCGCCAAGCGTCTTCAACGTGGCGATGGTGGCGACCTTCCCCTCCAGATAGGCACGCACCGCCGCCTGCACGCCCACGCCACCCACGGCCAGCCCCGCAATCCCCACCAGAATCAGGAAAGACCCGATCCTGTCCACGAACCGCTCCACCCCCGGCGCGGCGCGGCGGCTGTCTTGCCAGCCCATGCCGCTATCGGCGAACTCCGCCTCGGCCCGCGCCTCCATTGCATCCAGATCCGTGCCCGCCGGCAGCAGCAGCCGATACTCCGTCTCGAACAGCGACCCCGGTTCCAAAAGCCCCGACCCCGCCAGATCCACCGTGCGCACAATCGTCCGCGGCCCCAGAGAAAAGCCGCCATTCGCGCTATCCGGCTCACGCAGCAGCACGCCGCCCAGCCGGAACTCCTTCACCCCCATCCGGAACCGGTCCCCGACCGAAAGCCCCATCCGGTCCACCAGCACCTTGTCCATCACCACGCCCGGCAGCCCCTCCACCGTGGCCAGCGCGCCGGGCAGATCGCCTGCCTCCAGCACGACCGACCCCAGCAAGGGATAGGCGTCATCCACCCCCTTCACCTGCGTCAGCGCCGTCTCCTCGCCAAGCGTCACCATCGACCGGAAATCGACGATCTCGGAAACCCGCTCGGCCACCCCCTCCATCCACGCCCGCTCGGCCTCATCCGCGAAGCGATAGGTGAACTCCATCTGCGCATCGCCACCCAGCAGCACCGCGCCCTGATCGCTCAACCCCTGCTGGATCGAGGCCCGCACCAAACCCACGGCCGCAATCGCCGCCACGCCCAGCGCAAGGCAGGCCAGAAACACCCGAAATCCCTTCAGCCCCCCGCGCAACTCCCGCCGCGCAATCCGCCATGCCAGACTCACGCCGCAACCTCCGGCGCGACACGCCCATCCTGCAGCCGCACCACCCTGTCACAGCGCGCCGCCAATTCCGGCGCATGGGTGACAAGAACCAGCGTCGCCCCGTGCCGGTCGCGCAGCCCGAACAGCAGATCCATGATCGCCGCCCCGTTCACGCCATCCAGATTTCCCGTAGGCTCATCCGCCAGCAAGATTGCAGGCCGCGGCGCTGCCGCCCGCGCCAGCGCCACCCGCTGCTGCTCGCCCCCCGACATCTGGCTCGGGTAATGCCCCATCCGCGCGCCAAGGCCCACCGCCTGCAACTCCGCCTCCGCCCGCGCAAAGGCATCCGGCACCCCCATCAACTCCAGCGGCACCGCCACATTCTCCAGCGCCGTCATCGTCGGCATCAGGTGGAAGGACTGGAACACCACCCCCATCTTCCCCCGCCGGAACCGCGCCAACCCATCCTCATCCATCGCCGTCAGGTCCTGCCCCAAAGCGCGTACCTCACCCCCCGTGGCCCGCTCCAGCCCCCCCATCAGCATCAGCAGCGACGACTTCCCCGATCCCGACGGTCCCACCAGCCCAACCGTCTCGCCCGCATGAACTTCCAGTGATATGCCCTTGAGGATATCGACCGGCCCCGCATTTCCCGCCAAAGTCAACCGAACGTCCCTCAGCGCCAGAACCGTACCGAGCACCGTATCCGTCATGAAAACCGCCTTCCAACTGTCCAAATCCAGATATGGCGCGCGCCGCACGCTCCGCAACATCACATTGGCGACAGCCTCTGTAACGCTCCTCGCCCTCGCCCCCGTCGCCGCCAGCGCCGAAACCACGATCGTGGCCTTGGGCGACAGCCTCACCGCAGGCTACGGCCTCCCCGAAGGCGAGGGCCTCGTCCCTCAGCTTCAGGCATGGCTCGACGCGCAGGGAACCGATGTCACCCTCGTCAATGCAGGCGTCTCCGGCGACACCACCGCCGGCGGCCTCTCCCGCCTCGACTGGTCCCTCACCCCCGAAACCGACGCTCTGATCGTCACCTTGGGCGGCAACGACCTCCTTCGCGGCCTCCCCCCCGCCGAGACCCGCGACAACCTCGACGCCATCGTGAAATCCGCCACCGAACGCGGCCTGCCCGTCCTCCTCGTCCCGATGGAGGCCCCGCCCAACATGGGCCCCGATTACAAATTGCAATTCGACGGCATCTACCGCGAGATCGCCGCCCGCTACGACGCGCAGATCACCCAACCCTTCTTCCGCATGATGTCACCGCAGGCCGACGACCTCGACGCCCTCCGCCCCTGGATGCAGCCCGACGGCATCCACCCCAACAAGGAAGGCGTCTCCCGCGTGGTGGCCAATCTGGGCCCCGCCATCCTCTCGCTGGCCGACACCCTGCCCGAGTGATCCGCCCCAAGACCCTGCCCCGCACAGGGGCAGCGTCACTCCCCCAATCCCCGCCCCGGCCTTCGTCTCGGCCCAAATACCCAACTTCGCACCGCCGCCCTCCCCCGCGCGTCGCCGGGGCCGCATCCCCTCTTGCAACTCCCCCGCGCCCGCCCGACAACAGCGCCCGACGATCGGAGCGCGCCCATGTCCCTCATCCCCGCCCTTACATCCCTCCTCGGTGAAACGAACGTCCTCACCGGCCAAGACATGGCCCGCCTCTCCCGCGACTGGATGGGCAACTACCAAGGCACCCCCCTCGCCGTCGCCCGCCCCGCCACCACCGCCGAGGTCGCGGCCACCGTCAAACTGGCGACAGAATACAACACCCCCATCATCCCCATCTCCGGCAACACGGGCCTCACCGGCGGCACCTTCACCGAAGCCGGTCTCCTCCTCTCCACCGAACGCCTGAACCGCATCCGCGAGATCCGCCCCGCCTCCCGCATCGCCATCGTCGAGGCGGGCGTCATCCTCTCGCGCCTCCACGACGCCGCCGAAACCCACGGCCTCTACTTCCCCCTCTGGTTCGGCGCGCGCGGCTCCGCCATGATCGGCGGCGTCCTCTCCACCAATGCCGGGGGCTCCAACGTCCTCCGCTACGGCTCCACCCGCGCCCTCTGCCTCGGGCTGGAGGTCGTCCTTCCCGATGGCCGCGTCCTCAACCTCATGTCGGAACTCCACAAGGACAATTCCGGCTACGATCTGAAAAACCTTTTCATCGGCGCTGAAGGCACGCTCGGCATCATCACCGCCGCCGTGATGAAACTCGTCCCCGCGCCAAAGGCCCACGCCACGGCCACCCTCGCCGCCCGCTCCCTCCCCGACGCGCTCCACCTCCTCAACCGCCTGCAATCGGCATCCGGCGGGCTGGTGGAGGCTTTCGAATACATGCCCGCCGACTACATGGCCCGCCTCGACCGCATCCGCCCCGACCTCGGCATCCCCTTCCCGGCGCATCGCGACTGCACGATCCTCGTCGAACTCGCCGCCACCTCCCCCGCCCTCACCACCGAAACCGACGGCGGCACCCTGCCCCTCACCGACCTGCTGGAGGAAACCCTCGCCCAACTCATGGACGAAGGCCTCATCCTCGATGCCACCATCGCCCGCTCCACCACCCAACGCGCGGCCATGTGGGCGCGGCGCGAAGCGGCGGCCGAAATCGGCGCGGCGGTGAAACCCATGATCGACAGCGACATCGCCCTCCCGCTCGACCGCGTGGAAACCTTCCTCACCCGCATCGCGCCCCGCCTCGCCGACATCGCCCCCGGCGCGGAAACCGTCACCGTGGCCCATCTGGGCGATGGCAACCTGCATTTCTCCGTCTATCCCGGCGATCCCTCCAAGGCGCTCTACGACCGCGTCATCCACGCGATCGAGGATATCGTGCAGGATCTCGGCGGCTCCTTCTCCGCCGAACATGGCGTGGGCCTGTCCAAGCTCAACTCCATGGCCCGCCGCAAGGACCCGGTCGCCCTCGACCTCATGCGCGCGATCAAGCAGGCCATCGATCCGCAGAACCTGATGAACCCCGGCAAGGTCATCCCGCCGAAAGACGCCTCCGAATGACCACCCTCGCCGTCCTGCGCGACCCGACGCTGCGCCTCATCGCATGGGCGCTCCTCTTCCTCGGCGCGCTCAATGCCTCGGTCTACCCCTACCAGTCGCTCGTCGGGATCGAACGCATCGGCCTTTCCGAACCCGCCTTCGCCCTGATCCTCGCCCTCGCTTCCGCCGTCTCGGTCACCGCCTCGGTCCTCCTCGGCATCCTGTCGGATCAAAAGGCCAACCGCCGCCGCATCGCGCTCTTCACCGCCGCCTCCGGCACGGCCGGCGTGGGCCTCATGCTGGTCGCCCCCTCGCCGCTCACCTTCCTCCTCTGCCACGGGCTGCTCTTCCCCGTGGCCTCCTCGCTCTATGGCCAACTCTTCGCGCTGGCCCGCCTCGCCCGCGCCGATGACGGCGCGGCGCGCGATGCCATCCTCTCCACCATCCGCTCCGCCATGTCGCTCAGCTTCCTCGCCATGCTGATCGTCTGGACCTTCGCCTTCGGCGCGGGCGTCGGCGTCATGGCCGTCTACCTCTCCGGCACCGCCGCCGCCGTGGCGCTGACCACGCTCCTCGCGCTGAAATGGCCCCGCGACGGCCAGACCGCATGGCAGGATCAACCCTCCGGCCTGAACTTCACCCGCGCCTTGGCCGAAATCGCCAACCCGCCCATCCTGATCCGCCTGCTGCTGCTCGGGGCCATCGCCTCGGCCGGAAACCTCTACATGATCCTGACCTCGCTGGTCTTCGAGGCCTCCCCCACCCGCGATGCCGGAACCACCGCGCTCTATATCGGGCTGGTCGCGGGGTGGGAGGTGCCCTTCATGCTGCTCCTGCCGCTGATCACCCACCGCTTCCGCCGCGCCACCCTCATCGGCCTCGGCACCGCGCTCTACGTCACCCATCTCGCCCTGATGCCCATCCTGACCGAAAGCGCATGGCTCTGGGCCCTGCCCCTGCTGGCGGGCCTTGGCGGCGCGGCGATCCTCACCCTGCCCATCGCCTATTATCAGGACCTGCTGGCAGGCCGCCCCGGCACCGCCGGGGCCATGCTCGCGCTGCAACGGCTTGCAGCAGAACTCCTCGCCGCTGCGGCCTTCGCCACGGGCAGCATCCTCGGCGGCAGCTACGCCACCATCGCCCTGACAGGCAGCGCCATCGCCCTCATCGGCGCGGCCCTGCTCTGCTGGCTCGACCGCGCCCGCGCCTGACAAGGACAACCCCGAGACAACCCCGAGACAACCCCGAATTTTCGCAGAAAATTCGTCACCACGATTTTTCGCAGAAAAATCGCCCCCGAGTCGCGGTCATGGTTAACGCCGCGCAAAGCCACCGTGCGTATGCACAGTTTGCGGTACGGTTTACGGCACAACCGCCTGCACCGCCAAGATTGCGGATATCCGGGAATTAACTCAGCGCCCGCAACCCCTTAGCGCCAGCTGAAGAACCCTGCGGGCGCCCGCCCCAGCAATTCCTCCGCCAGATCCCGCCCCAGCGCCGCCGCCTCCGAAACCCCGCCCCGCCGCTCTCCGGTGATCGACTCGCTGCCATCGGGCCGCAGGATCTCCCCCCGCAGCCAAAGCGCCTCGCCCTCGATCACCGCCAGCCCGGCGATCGGCGTCTCGCAGGAACCGTCCAGCCGCGCCAGCATCGCCCGCTCCGCCGCCAGCCGCACCCCGGTCGGCCCGTCGTGGATCGCCGCCAGCATTCCCGCAACCCGTTGATCCGCCTCGCGTCTTTCCACGCCAATGGCACCTTGCGCCACAGCGGGCAGCATCTCCTCCGGCGCAATCGCGGACCGCGCGACATGGGCCATCCCCAGCCGGTTCAGCCCCGCCATGGCAAGGAAGGTCGCCACAGCCACCCCCTCTTCCAGCTTGCGCATCCGCGTCTGCACATTGCCGCGGAACTCCACCAGCTTCAGATCCGGTCGCCGCAGCGCCAGTTGCGCCCGCCGCCTCAGGCTGGAAGAGCCGACAACCGCCCCCTTCGGCAACTCCGACAGCGACGCCACCCCCGGCGAAACGAACCCGTCCCGCACATCCTCGCGCGGCAGGTAGCAGTCGAGTATCAACCCCGAAGGCTGCACCGTCGGCATGTCCTTCATCGAATGGACCGCAATATCTATGGCCCCTTCGAGCAACGCCTCCTCTATCTCGCGTGTGAACAGCCCCTTGCCGCCGATTTCCTTCAGCGGCTTGTCAAGGATCTGGTCCCCGGTGACCTTGATCACGACGATCTCGAACGCATCCTCCGGCAGGCCAAAGGCCCCCATCAGGCAGCGCCGCACCTCATGCGCCTGCCACAGAGCAAGGGGCGACCCACGGGTTCCGATCTTCAAGGGCTGGGCGGGGGAGGGGAGCGGATTTGTCATGCACCAAGGCATACAACTGTCATCTTTACCTGACAACTCTTGACAAGACCCCGCCGCCAGCCGACGCATGGGTCATGACGCCGCTCTATGCCCTCGCCCTTGCCGCCTCGGCCCTCCTGCTCGCCATCGCCCACCGGATGGAAGCGGGCGCCATCCGCCAGCGGGTCACGGGGGCGAACGGCCTCACCCTTCTCGCCGCCTTCATCACCAGCGCCACCGCCACCCTCCCCCTCGCCGCCATCGCATGGTGGGTGCAGGGCGCCTTGGCGGCGGCCGCCACGCTCCTTTTCTCTGCCCTCTGGCACCTTGCCGCATGGCGCTTGTCGCTGCGCCACCTGCAAGCCCTCATCGCCCGCAGCACGGGCGACAGCACGAAAGCCACCCCATGACCGCCAAGCCCGAAAAGACCATCCTCCGCGCCCTCGCAGGCGAAACCCTGCCCACCCCGCCGATCTGGATGATGCGTCAGGCGGGCCGCTACCTGCCCGAATACCGCGCCACCCGCGCGCAGGCGGGGGATTTCCTGAAACTCTGCTACAACCCTGATCTTGCAGCAGAAGTCACCCTGCAACCGATCCGCCGCTACGGCTTCGACGCGGCGATCCTGTTTGCCGACATCCTTCTGCTGCCGCAGGCGCTCGGCCCGGAACTCTGGTTCGAAACCGGCGAAGGCCCGCGCATGCAAACCACCACCACGATGGATCAGGTTCGCGCCCTGAAACCCACCGAGGCCATCCACGACACCCTCTCCCCCGTCTACGAAACCCTGCGCATCCTGTCGCGCGAACTGCCTCGCGAAACCACCCTCATCGGCTTCGCCGGCGCGCCGTGGACCGTGGCCACCTACATGATCGCCGGTCGCGGAAGCAAAGACCAAGGCGCGGCCCACGCGCTCAAGAACACCGACCGCGCCACCTTCGCCGCCCTCATCGACCGCATCACCGAGGCCACCGTCGAATACCTCTCGGCACAGGTGCAGGCGGGGGCAGAGGTCGTCAAGCTCTTCGACTCATGGGCCGGATCTCTGAAAGGTCAGGACTTCGAGGATTTCGCCGTCAAACCCGCCGCGGCCATCATCGCCGCGATGAAACAACGCCACCCCGGCCTGCCCATCATCGCTTTCCCGCGCGAGGCAGGCGACGGCTATGTCGGCTTCGCACGGAAAACCGGGGCGGACTGCGTCGCCATCGACAATTCCGTCACCCCCGAATGGGCCGCCGCGAATGTGCAACCCGCGGGCTGCGTCCAAGGCAACCTTGCCCCCGAACACATGGTCACGGGCGGGGAAGCCCTCATCCGCGAAACCCGCCGCGTGGTGGATGCCTTCCGCAACGGCCCCCACATCTTCAACCTCGGCCACGGCATCACCCCCGATGCCAACCCCGACAACGTGCAACTGATGATCGACACGGTGCGCGGGGCCTGACATGACGCTTCCGCTCTGGGTTTGGGCCGCCCTCTTGGGCGCCATCGCCCAGACCGGGCGCAACGCCACGCAGGCGGGGCTGACCACCGCCCTCGGCACGGTCGGCGCAACGCAGGTGCGCTTCCTCTTCGGCCTGCCCTTCGCCGCGCTCTTCCTTGCCTGCCATGCCCTCTGGACCGCAACGCCCCTCCCCCTGCCCGGCCTTGCGACGCTGGGCTGGACGGCGCTCGGCGCTTGGGCGCAGATCGCGGGCACGGCCCTCATGCTCCTCCTGATGCAGGACCAGAGCTTCGGCGTTGCCACCGCATGGCTCAAGACCGAACCGGTCCTCGTGGCCCTGCTGGGCGTCGCCCTCCTCGGCGACCACCTCACGCCCGGCACCATGGCGGCCATCGCCATCGCCACCACCGGCGTCCTGATCCTGTCGGTGAAACCCGGCCCCGGCCTCGGCCGCTTCTTCCACGCCCGCCCCGCCACGCTCGGCCTGCTGTCGGGCTTGGGCTACGGCCTTGCCGCCATCGGCTTTCGCGGCGGCATCACCGCGCTCCCGTCCGGCGATTTCCTCACCCGCGCGCTGACCACCCTCACCCTCGCGCTGGCGATCCAATCCGCGACCCTTCTGATCTGGCTCGCCCTCTTCGACCGCGCCGCACTGCGCGGTTCCTTCCGCGTCTGGCGCCAATCCCTCGCCGCGGGCTTCCTCGGCGCCTTCGCCTCGGCCTGCTGGTTCACCGGCTTCTCCCTCACCTCCGCCGCCAATGTCCGCACGCTGGCACTGGTGGAAATCCCCTTCGCCCAACTCGTCGCGCGCCTGCATTTCAAACAAAAGACCACCCCGAGACAGTATCTCGGGATGGCCGTCATCCTTGCCGGCGTCGCCGCCCTGCTCTTGCAGCAGGCCTAGGTCACAGGCCGGGGATAAGCGCGAACTGGCTGCGCTGCCCGAAGGTCGCCTTGCCGCCGCCAAGCTGGAAATTCAGCCCCACGCCCACGAACGGCTCGCTGATCGAGTTGGTGCCGTCATCGAACCGCGCAGAGCCCACCTCGGCAAAGACCGTGGTGCCCTGACCCAGCGCATGGATACCCTTCACACCGATCCGCGTGGCGTCCAACTGTCCGTCGTAATCGGCGTTGTCCGCCTTCACGCCAAGGCCCCAGGTCGGGTTAAGCTCGAACAGGGCCTCCGCCCCGATGATCGTGCCGGTAACGCCCGCTTCCTTGCCGCGCGCACCATAAACCTCGAAGCTGCCGGCGCCAAAGGACTGGCCATATTCGATACCGTAGAAATCGTCCGATTGCCCCCCAGCGGAATCGACACCTAGAAACAGGCCCAGCGACCCCTGCGGATGCACGTCATAGATGCCGTGCAGCACGACATTCCCGCCCTCGACACCAATCAGGCCGAATCCGTAAATGCCCAGATCAAGCTGCACCGAGGCGCGGTCCCCGATCCCAAACTCGAAGGACCCGGTACCCGAAAGCGTGTTCAGCGAGGTGTCGCTGGTAAACGCCGAATAGCCCAAGGTGATGTCACCCTTGAATTCCTGCGCCGTCGCCATGCCGTTGAAAAATGCCACCCCAAGGGCGGCCGCAAAAAGCTGCCGTTTCATGTCTGTAACTGCCTCGATGTCGTTTTTGTTTATTAACGCGACCCTAGGTCGCAATGGGCGGAGGCGACAAGGAAAAACTTTGTCATCAGACACATCTTTCGTGCATCGGTGCGATGCAAGCGATTGCGATTCCTGAAAAACCTTGCATCGTTCCGCCGCCACCGTGTCCGGGCGGCCACGGAAACTAACCCATCAACCCCCGCAGCACCGCCAGCGCCGCCTGCCCGTCGGCATCCTCGGCCGCCACAAAGACAGCCACCGTCGCCACCATGCCCAGCTTTGCCTGCATCGCGGGGCGGATCGTCACGACGAACCCCTCGGGCGAAAAGGCCACCCCCTCCACCGCATCCTTCGCGGCGAAGATCTCGTCCGAAACCTCCAGATACAGCCCCTTGCGGTCCCCCGGACGGCCCTCGAAGATCACATAGCCATCCTCCGGGTCCTCGCTCGCCGCGAAACCCACGGCATGCTCCCCGCCCTCGGTATCGGCCCAGAAGGCCCGCGCCCTGATCTCGATATCCGCCGCGTTCCCGCCCATGTCAGCACCCTTTCGCCACGTCGCGCGCCCCTTACAGGCAGCGCGGGGTCAAGTCCACTTGGCAATCGGCGGCAGGCTCATCAGGACGGCATTGGCATCATGCCCCGTTTCAAGCCCGAACTTGGTGCCCCGGTCGTAGACAAGGTTGTATTCCGCATAAAGCCCGCGATGGATGAGTTGCGCCTCGCGGTCCGCCTCGGACCAAGGCGTGTTCACCCGCCGCTCCGTCACGGGCACGAAGGCGGGCAGGAAATGCCGCCCCACATCCTGCGTGAAGGCGAAATCCGCCTCCCAATCCCCGGTGTTCAGGTCATCATAGAAAATGCCGCCCACGCCCCGCGCCCGGCCCCGATGCGGCACGAAGAAATACTCGTCCGCCCATGCCTTGAACTTCGGATAATAGCCCGGATCGTGCAGGTCGCAGGCCGCCTGCATCTGCCCGTGGAAATGCGCCGTATCCTCGGCATATTCGATCGCCGGGTTCAGGTCCGACCCTCCCCCGAACCACCACGCATGCGGCGTCCAGAACATCCGCGTGTTCATATGCACCGCCGGCGCATGCGGGTTCACCATATGCGCCACCAGAGAAATCCCCGATGCCCAGAACCTCGGGTCGCGGTCCATCCCCGGCACGCCCCGGGCCGCCATCGCCTTCTGCGCCCGCTCGCCCAAGGTGCCATGCACCTCGGACACGTTGACGCCCACCTTCTCAAACACGCGCCCCCCGCGCATGACGCTCATCAACCCGCCACCGCCATCGGCGCGCGTCGTCGGCGTCACCTCGAACCGGCCCGGTGCGCCCGTCCCGAACCGATCCTCCAACCCCTCGAACCCCGCGACGATGCTGTCGCGCAATTCCCGGAACCAAGCGGCGGCACGCGCCTTGCGGGCATCGAACTGGTCGGTCATCTGTCTCTCCAAGTTGACACTTCCATGCCTAGCACCGCGCATCGCCCGCGCCAACATGGCATTTGGCATCCCCCCTCCCCCGCGCTATCACGGGACCAACACGGAGAGTTCCATGCGCCGCCTTGCCCTCTTCTCCCTCCTCGCGCTCACCGCCTGCGGCACACCGCAGGAACAATGCATCAACCGCAACACCCGCGATCTGCGCACCATCCAGCGTCTGGTGGACGAAACGCAGGCCAACATCGCGCGCGGCTATGCGATCGAGGAATACACGGTCTACGTCCCCGTCTGGCAGATCTGCGACATCCCCGTGCAGACCGATCCGAACCAGCCGCCCCCACCGCCGCGCTATTGCTTCGAACAAGAACCCGAAACCCGCACCCGCCCCAAGGCCATCGACCTCCGCGCCGAAGGGGCCAAGCTCGACAGCCTCCTCGAACGCCGCGACCAACTCGCCCGCGCCGCGGAACCCGTCATCGCCCAGTGCAAGGCGCAATATCCCGAATGACCGTCAGAAGGACGGGGCCGCCACCACATCCAGCAGCCCCCGCCCGCCATCCAGCGTCAGGACCTGCCCCGTCATGAATCCCGACGCGTCGCTGGCAAGGAAATGCGCCGCCTCCGCCACCTCGTCGGCGCTCGCGATGCGGCCCAGCGGCGTGCCCGCCTCCACCACCTCGCGCCAATCCGGATTCTCGCGCAGCGCCCCCTGCAGCGAGGCGCTCATCACGCTGGCGAAGGATACCGCATTCACCCGTATCCCCTTGGGCGCCAGCGCCACCGCCAGCGACCGCGTCATCTGCTCCACCGCCGCCGAACTGATGGAATAGGCCAAGAGCTGCGGCTGCGTCCGCACCGCCGCCAGCGACGACAGGTTGATGATCGCCCCGATCATCCCCTCCGCCCCGGTCTTCTCCGCCTTCTGGATCATCCGCTTCGCCGTCATCTGGCTCAGCCGCAGGCTCGTCATCACATTCTGTTGCCAAAGCTCCTCGACCGCATCCCCCTCGATGTCCAAGGGGTCGGACAGCGCGCATTGCCGGCTGGCATTCACAAGGATGTCGATCCGGTCAAAAGCATCCACCGTCGCCGAAAGCAGGTTGGCAATCGTCAGCTTCTGCCGCAAGTCGCCCGCGAACATGCGCACCTGCCCCTCGGCCCGCGCCTCCTCGCCCACCTCGTTCTCCAGACGCGTCTCGTCCATGTCGGCGAACATCACATTCGCCCCCCGGTCAAGAAAATGCCGCGCGATGGCAAGGCCGATGCCATTCGCCGCGCCGGTCACGATGGCCGTCTTGCCCGAAATCGAAAAGCTCATCCCGTTCCCCTTACCGCGCCCGCACCGGATAGGCGGCCCGCGTCACCCGGAAAGCGGCATCGCCGCCAATCTCCTGCACCTCGCGGAACAGGACCTTCAGCGCGCGATCATAGGGCAGGTGGCGGTTCGCGACCAGCCACAGCACCCCATCCGGCGCCAAGGCGCGCGCCGCGGCGCCGATGAAGGCCAGACCCAGCGCCGGATCGGCATCCCGCCCCGCATGGAAGGGCGGGTTCATCACCACATGCTCCATCAGCTTCGGCAGCCGCACCGTCGTCGCATCGGCCCAGTGGAACTCCGCCCGCGCATCCGCCACATTCACCCGCGCACAATCCAGCGCCTCGGCCTCCGCCTCCACCAGATGGCATTCCCTCACACCTTCGCGCGCCAGCACGGCCCGCGACAGATACCCCCACCCGGCCCCGAAATCCGCGACCTTCCCCTTCATCTCGGCAGGCAGCGCGGCGGTCAGCAGCGCCGACCCCCTATCCACCCCATCCGCGCTGAAGACACCCGCCACCGTGCGGAAGCCCTCAACCTCGGCAGGCTGCGCACGCCACGCCTCCAGCCCCGGCCCCGCCGGAAAGACCGCGATCTTCCCATGCGCCTTGGAAAAGACCTCCGAGAGCGCCACCCGCCCCCGCAAGTCCTTCAGCATGGCATCGATGCCATCGGTCTTCTGCCCATCCACGGCCACGGGTCCCCCCGGAACGACGCAATCCGCCGCCTCCGCGATCAGGGCCTGCCCCTGCGCCCGCGCCCGCGGCAGGCAGACGACCGCCGCCGCATAGCCCCCCCCGGCCCGCGTCACCACGGCATAGCCCCGCCCCGCGAACCAGTCGGCATCCGGCTTGAACCCCGTGACCACCTCGACCCGGTCCTTCGGCAGGGCCGAAAGGTCATCCCCCACGCGCGGCCGGATCACCGCGATCCGCCCCTCGGGCGGCAGGGGCCAAAGCCCCGCCTCCAGCGCCTGTTCCAACCGCGCAGACCGCATCGCCATCCCCTTCGCAAATCGCCGCGCACCCTAGGCGGAGGGCGACGGAATGCCAATACAATCATCGTTTCTGGAGCTTAGGGCGCTGAGCCCGGTCAAGGGGCGAACGCCCCGTCCGGCCGCAGGTCACGACCTGTCGGCACCCGCTGTCGGCCGACACAGGAAACCGATCGAAGGGGAAAGGAACCGGGGGACGAGTTGGCTCGGGGAACAGGTATATCCCGTAATCCGCACGTTCTGCCGCAGCGTCGCCGCCAGCCACCGCCAGTCGAAACCGATATGGCCAGTTCCATGCCTAGTCACATCATCAAGCCTGTATATGGCTGCGGAAAAAGTCTCAGCCCAAGTATATTCCTTGTGCCGCACATACCCCATCAGCCAAGATCCGACATTCTTGACAAGGATGGCAGGGCCAACCTCATTCGGCACGGTCACGTACAGAACCTTGAAGTTACACGCCGCGATCCGCTCGCACAGTCGTACGACGATGGGCTCGGGGATATGCTCGAATGACTCAAGGCCGATGATCAGATCGGCATCCTGCAGGATGTCCCAATGGTCCTGCACAAACCCCTGCACGATCTTGAAATTCGCCTTGTGCCCATGCCGCTCCGAAACGACCCTGCAGAACTCTTCAAGTGGTTCGATCCCGACATAGTCAAAGTCGGACCGAACTTCGGAAATAACCTCAAAGCTCTTTGCTGTCCCGCATCCAATATCCACCACCTTGATCGGTCCACGCAGTTCCGGAAGCTGGCAGACCGTTCTCAGGTTCTTGTATCGGGTGGTATGAAGGAATCTCGTGATGGAATTGAAGCCGAGCGTTCTTTCGTACGTCGTATCCATCAAACCAATCCCCCCGTGCAACTTGGCCGCAACCAATCCAGCATGCCGGAAGGAGACAGGAGACTAGCAGCAGAAATCAATCAAAATTAACGTTCGCGATGGCACGGCAACGCTGTCGGAACGGTCTAGCCTGCAAACAGCCGAGAATTGTGGCGAAGGATCACTCCTTCTCCATCGTGCACTGCAGCGGATGCTGATGGCGCCGCGCGAAATCCATCACCTGCGCCACCTTGGTCTCTGCCACCTCGAAGGAGAACACCCCCACAACCGCCAGCCCCTTCTTATGGACCGTCAGCATGATGTCGAAGGCCTGCGCATGGCTCATGCCGAAGAACCGCTCCAACACATGCACCACGAATTCCATCGGCGTGTAATCATCGTTCAGCAGCATCACCTTGTACATCGGCGGCCGCTGCGTCTTGGCCTTCGTCTTGGTCAGGACGCCCGACTCGTTCCCGGACCTTGCGGCGTATCGGACATGCTCACGGGCGTCAGGCTCACAGGACGAGAACTCCGCTCTCTGAAAGGGATTCGGACTTTGGATGACAATCCGCAATATAGACCAATCTGCAAAAGGGAAAAGGCCCCCGGACACCTTGCCCTGCCCGCACCCCGCTTGCAGGCCGCGTGCCAGCACGGCACAACGCCGTGAAAGGAGTGCGCCCATGCCCGCCCACAGCCGCATCACCACCATCGGCTTCGACGCCGACGACACGCTCTGGCAGAACGAATCCTTCTTCCGCCTGACGCAGGACCGCTTCACCGCGCTTCTGGCCGACCATGCCGAACCCGACCACCTGCATGACCGCCTCCTCGCCGCCGAACGCCGCAACCTCGGCCATTACGGCTTCGGCGTGAAGGGTTTCACCCTGTCCATGATCGAAACCGCCATCGAAGTCACCGAGGGCCGCGTCCCCGCCTCCGTCATAGCCGAGATCATGGCCGCCGGGCGCGAGATGCTGGAACATCCCATCGAACTCCTCCCCCACGCGCAACAGGCTGTGGAAGCCCTCGCCGACTCCCACCGCGTCCTCCTCATCACCAAGGGCGACCTTCTGGATCAGGAAAGGAAACTCGCCCAATCCGGCCTTGGCGATCTCTTCCACGGGGTGGAGATCGTCTCACACAAGACCGCCGCCGCCTACGGGCGCATCTTCACCCGCCACGGCGATGGACCCGACCGCGCGCTGATGGTCGGCAACTCCCTCAAATCCGATGTCATCCCCGTGATCGAGGCAGGCGGCTTCGGCGTCCATGTGCCGCATGGCCTGACATGGGCGCTGGAACATGCCGATCCGCCGGAAGGCCATCCCCGCTTTGCCGCGCTGCCGGACCTCGGCCACCTCCCCGATCTGGTGTTCCGCCTCGGCTAGGCCACAACTTATAGGGCCAACCCGCATCCCGTACACCGCGCCCCATCCCTTCGGATGCCTAAGCTTCACCCTGAAAGTCATTGAAATTCGGGGGTTTTCCGTACAACCGCCTTATGCTAACGTCACCGCTGAGCAATAAGCCCCACCCAAAAAATCGGGGCGATCGAGGCAGGAACAAGGAACCGGCGACGTGGCATCGCTTCTGGGGCATCATGCCCGCTTCTTGGCATTCTGGTTGGTCGCGGCCTTTGCCGCGCTTCTGGCGTCATCCCCCCTCAAGGCGGCCCCCTATGCCGCCATCGTGATCGACGCCCGCTCCGGCGAGGTGCTCTATGCCGAAAACGCCGATACCCGCCTGCACCCGGCCTCGCTGACCAAGATGATGACCCTCTACATCGCGTTCGAGGAAATCCAGCGCGGCAACATCTCGCTCGACACGATGGTGACGGTCTCCAAACATGCCGCCGCCCAGCCGCCCTCGCGCCTAGGCCTGCGGGCGGGGCAGAAGATTTCCCTGCGGAACCTGATCCGCGCCGCCGCCATCAAATCCGCCAACGACGCCGCCGCGGCCATCGGCGATGCCATCGGCGGCAACGAAGCCAATTTCGCCAAACGGATGACCCGCACCGCCAAGGCGCTGGGGATGTCGAACACCACCTTCCGGAACGCCCATGGCCTGACGGCCGAAGGCCATCTGTCCACCGCCCGCGACATGACGATCCTCGGGCGCCACCTGTTCTATGACTTTCCGCAATACTACAACCTCTTCTCCCGCCGTTCCGTCGATGCGGGCATCGCCACGGTGAACAACACCAACCGCCGCTTCCTGGATGCCTATGAGGGTGCCGACGGCATCAAGACGGGCTACACCGTCGCCGCGGGCTTCAACCTCACCGCCTCCGCCGAACGCGGCGGCAAGCGGCTGATCGCCACCGTCTTCGGCGGCAAATCCACCGCCGACCGCAATTCCCGCATCTCCAAGCTCCTCGACATGGGCTTCGGCAAGGCCCCGCGCAACGCGCCTGTCAACCCGCCCAACCCGCCCGCCTATCAGGGCGGCGAGGAAATGCTGGTCGCCGACACGGACCTGCCCGAAGTCGCCGATGGCGCGGGCAAGACCGTCCGCGTCTCCATGCAGATTTCCTCCTCACCCCGCCCGCTTGCCCGTCCGGGCAGCGCGGCCCCGCCGCCCGCCGAAACTGTCGTCGCCACCGCCGAGGCGGTGACCGCCATGCAATCGGGCATCGAAGGCGCCCTCGCCGCCGCCCTCGCCGGCGAAGAGGGGCTGGAGGCTCAGGCCTCCGAACTGGCACAGGCCGCAGCCCCGCCCACCCGCACGCTGGCCGTGGACGATGTCGAACTGGCCTCCGCCGGCACCACCGCCACCGCAGCCCTGCCCGATGCCGAAACCCTCGCCGCCGCGATGGAAGGCACCGCGCCCCTGCCACGCCCCGATGCCCCCCCGGCCGACGCCGCAACCGGCCCGGAAGGCGAGGCCGAATTCATCCCCTTCCAGGTCGTCTCCGCCGGGGCCGTTACCTCCCCCCGTCCCGCGAAACGCAACGCGCCGATCTATGACGAGGTCGCCCTTCCCGCCCCCGACGAGGATGAGGCAGAACCCGAGGTCGTCCTCTCCGTCTCCACCTCCGGCGACAGACATTGGGGCGTGACAATCGGCAGCTATCCCAGCAGCTTCGACGCCGAACGCGCTCTGCTGAAGACCCAGCTTGTCGAAAGCGCCACGCTGAACGGTTCGCTACGCAAGGTGATGCGCCGCAACGGCGCCTTCGACGCCACCTTCGTGGGTCTCACGCAGGATCAGGCCGATCTCGCCTGCCGCCGCCTTCAGGCCCGCGCGATCCAGTGCTTCACGATGGGGCCGTAGGGCGTGCCCGCACTCCCCCCCGTCCCGGCCCCCGTCACCCTGCCCATCCACGGCAGCGACCGCCGCTTCCCCGTCCGCCGCATCTTCTGCGTGGGCCGCAACTACGCCGAACACAGCCGCGAAATGGGCGGCGACCCCACACGCGAGGCGCCCTTCTTCTTCACCAAACCCGCCGATGCGCTGGTCACGTCCGAAAGCACCATCCCCTACCCGCCCCGCACCGCCGACCTCCACCACGAGGCGGAACTCGTGGTGGCCATCGCCACGGGCGGGCGTGACATCCCGGAAGATCAGGCCCCCGCCCATATCTGGGGCCATGCCGCCGGCAACGACCTCACCCGACGCGACCTGCAGGCCGAGGCAAAGGCCGCCCGCCGTCCGTGGGACATGTCGAAAGGCTTCGACAATTCCGCCGTGATCGGCGCGCTGGTCGAGGGTCCGCTGGCGGATGCCCCCATCACCTGCACCGTCAACGGCCGCCTCACGCAATCGGCGCGCCTCTCCGACATGATCTGGTCCGTGCCCGAGATCATCGCCCATCTCTCGACCTATGTGGACCTCCGCCCCGGCGACCTGATCTTCACCGGCACGCCTGCCGGCGTCGGCCCCATCGCGCGCGGTGAAACCTGCACCGTCGCCATCGGCGACCTGCCCCCCGCGACCATCACCATCGCCTGAACCGGCCAACCCCGTCCCGGGCCTGACCCGGGACCTCCCCCAACCGCCCCGATACTCAACGTCCCGTAGGCCCCGGATCAAGTCCGGGGCGGGGTCACGCAAAACACGTCACGGCTTCGGCCGGTCGTCCCAATCCTTGGTCAGGATGCGGTTCGCATCCCCTTCGGGATCATCGAACTGCTTCGTCTTCATCGCCCAGAAGAACGCAGCCAGCCCCAGCCCGCCCAGAAACAGCGACACTGGGATCAGGAATGTCAGGATCGCCATACCGCCCTCACTTCAACCGCAGCGCATTCAGGGAAACCGTGATGGAAGACAACGACATCGCCGCCGCCGCCGCAAGGGGAGTCGCCATCCCCACCAAGGCCAGCGGAACCGCGATCACGTTATACCCAGCCGACACGGCGAAATTCTCCACGATCCGCCGCGCCGCCTGACGGCTGATCCGCAACGCGTCGCCGATGGGCGCCATGTCCTGCCCCAGCAGCACGATGTCCGACGCCACCCTTGCCGCATCCAGCGCACTCGCGGGCGAAATCGACACATGCGCCGCCGCCAGCGCCGCCGTATCGTTCAACCCGTCCCCCACCATCAGGACGCGATGCCCGGCCTGCGTCAGCCCGGTCACAGCCGCCGCCTTTTCGGCGGGCAGCGCGCCCGCCGTCCAGTCCTCGATCCCCAGCCGTGCCGCAAGCCCCGCCACCGCGCCCTGCGCGTCGCCGGAAATCAGCATCACGCGCAATCCCTGCTCCCGCAGGCTCGCCACCGCCTCCGCCGCGCCGGGGCGCAGGCTGTCGGCAAAAGTGAAGGCCCGCGCCGACCCCTCGCCGGTGCAAAGATAGGTGGCCGTCGTGTCCACAGGCTCGGAACCGCACCATTCCGCCCGCCCAAGGCGCACGCGGCGGCCCTTCCAGACCCCCTCCACGCCATAGCCCGGCACCTCGCGCAACTCCTCCACCCGCGCGGGCGCGATCCCCGCTGCGCGCGCCCCGGCCACCAAAGCCTGCGCCAGCGGATGCGAAGACGCCGCCGCCAGCGCCGCCGCCACCTCCACCGCCGCGCGGGGATGGTCGCCAAGGTTCGTCACCGCAGGCGCACCCATGGTCAGCGTCCCGGTCTTGTCGAAAACGACCGTATCCACCTCGGCCATCCGCTCCAGCGCCGTGCCGTGCTTGATCAGCAGACCCTTGCGGAACAGCTTCCCGCTCGCCGCCGTCACCACCGCAGGCACGGCCAATCCCAGCGCGCAAGGGCAGGTGATGATCAACACGGCGGCCGAGATATTGACGGCGAACCGCAGGTCCCCCCCCGTCTTCCACATCCAGAACCCGAAGGCCCCGAAAGACAGGATATGCACCAGCGGCGAATACCACCGCGCCGCCCGCTCCGCCAACGAGGTATAGCGCGTCTTGGCACTCTCCGCGACCGCCACCAGATCGGCCATCCGATGCAGGCTCGAGTCCCGCCCCGCCGCCGTCACCCGCACCACCAGCGGCCCGGTCAGGTTCACCTCCCCCGCCGAAACCACCGTGTCGGGCCCCGCGAAGACAGGCAGGCTCTCCCCCGTCAACAACGACCGGTCAAGCTCCGACTGTCCCTCCGCCACCACGCCATCCACCGGCATCCGGCCGCCGGGGCGCACCCGCACCAGATCGCCCATGGCAACCTCGGCAATCGGCAGCACCACCTCCGCCCCGTCGCGCAGCACCACCGCGCGCGGCACTTCCAGCGCCGCCAATTCCTCCGCCGCCGACCGCGCCACCGCCCGCGTGCGATGGTCCAGATACCGCCCAGCCAGAAGGAAGAAGGACAGCATCACCGCCGCGTCGAAATAGGCGTGATGCCCGCCCTTCCACGTCTCGAACAGCGAAATGGAAGAGGCAAGGATCAGCGCAAGACTGATCGGCACATCCATCCCCAACCGACCGACACGCAGAGAAGCCCAAGCGCTGCGAAAGAAAGGCTGCCCCGCGAACACCACCGTCGGCAGCGCAATCGCGGCGGAAATCCAGTGGAACAGGTCCCGCGTCGCATCCCCCGCCCCCGACCAGACGGCAACCGACAGCAGCATGACATTCATCATGCTGAACCCCGCCACACCCAGCCGCATCAGAAGATCGCGCCCCTGCCGGTCCGTCTCCGTCGCGCTCAGAAGGCCAGGGTCCAGCTCATGCGCCTCATAGCCCACGCCCTTCAGCACCCCGATCAGGCCATCGGCCGTCACATCGGTATCCGCCTCCACCGACACCCGCCGCAGCGTCAGGTTCACCCGCGCGCTGCGCACCCCCGGCACCGCCTGCACGGCGTTCTCCACCGTCGAGATACAGGCCGCGCAATGCGCCGTGGGCAGCGACAGCATCAGCCGCGCGCCCTTCTCCTCTGCCGCCGCCGCCGCGATGGCCGCCGCACTCGGCGCCGCCACGCAGGCCGGGCAGGCCGAGGCCGTCACATGCTCCGGCTCGGCCATGGCACCGGACAGGGGCGCGGAAATCGTCATGCCCTTACCCCTGCACCTGATCCATCACGAAAAGTTCCAGCCGCTGCCGGAACAGCGTCCCGTCCGTCGCCACCGCCTCCACCTTCAGCATCCACTTCCCCCGCGCCAGCGCCAGATCCGCCTCCCAGACCCCCGCCACCCGCGTCAGGACCGGCCGCTGGTCGTCATTCGAAGCCGTCGTCCGCCCCACCAGCACATCCAGCGACCGCACCGCCGCAGGCAGACCCTCCGCATCCGTAAGGCGCAGCGTCAGACGTCCGTCGCGATACTCCGGCACCGCCGTCCAGCCCAGCGCCTGCTGCGCCTTCCGCTCGGCATCGAAGGTCTGGCTCGCGATATAGCCGTTCGCCACCTCCAGCCCCGGAAAGGTCCGCACCGCCTGCACCGCCATCACCACATTCACCGCGATGATGATCCCGAAGGCCCCCACGGTGATCGCCAGCACATGCTTGCCCGTCAGTTCCGCCATCTCAGTCATCCTTCCCGTTGAAGACGGTATCATGCGCCACCCGATCCCGTCCCTCCGTATCCGCCACCCAGATCCGAACCTCCGTCCGGTCCTCGGTCGCCGCCGCACTTCCCGGTGCCGCCTCGATATAGACCCGCTGCTGCAGCGTCTCGTTCGCGGGCACCCGCACCAGCGCATCCTCCGATCCCTCAAGCTTCAGGACCATGGGCTCTTCCGCCGTGATCGAGATGCTGAAGAACGCGTCATCCCCCGTCTTGTTCCGCAGCCGCAGGTCATAGGTGTTGCGGATCGTCCCGTCCGACAGCGTCACGAAGGTGGGGTTGCGCACGGGGCTCACGTTCACGTCGATATCTGACCGCAGGAACAGCGCCACCACCAGCGCCACCCCCACCCCGGCCCAAAGCGTGGTGTAAAGGATGGTGCGCGGACGGAACACATGTTTCCACACGCTCTTGGGCGCCTTGCCCGCCCGCTCCCGCACCTCGTCGGTCAAGGCCAGATAGCCGATCAGGTCGCGCGGCTTGCCGATCTTGTCCATCATGTCGTTGCAGGCATCGATGCACAGCCCGCAGGTTATGCAGGCAAGCTGCTGGCCGTTCCGGATGTCGATCCCCATCGGGCAGACATTCACGCAGGCCTTGCAGTCGATGCAATCGCCATTGCCCGCAACGTCCTGCTTGCCCCGCGGCTCGCCCCGCCATTCCCGGTAGGCGATGGTGATCGTGTCCTCATCCATCATCGCCGCCTGAATCCGCGGCCACGGGCAGGCATAGATGCACATCTGCTCCCGCGCGAACCCGCCGAAGGCAAAGGTCGTCGCCGTCAGGATCAGCATCGTCGTATAGGCGATGGGATGCGCGTTCCCCGTCACCAGATCGACGGCCAGCGTCGGCGCATCGGTGAAATAGAAGATCCACGCCCCGCCCGTCGCCAGCCCGATCAGGAACCACAGCGACCATTTCACCGCCCGCTTCCGGATCTTCTCGCCATCCCAGCCCTGCCGATGCAGACGGATGCGCGCATTGCGATCCCCCTCCACCCAGCGCTCGACAAGGATGTAAAGATCCGTCCAAACCGTCTGCGGGCAGGCATAGCCGCACCACACCCGCCCCGCGGCCGATGTGAACAGGAACAGCCCCAGCCCCGCCATGATCAGCAGACCGGCCACGAAATAGAATTCATGCGGCCAGATCTCGATCATGAAGAAAAAGAACCGCCGGTTCGCCATGTCGATCAGAACCGCCTGATCCGGCAGATGCGGCCCCCGGTCCCACCTGATCCACGGCGTGAGGTAATAGATGCCCAGCGTCACCGCCATGATCCACCACTTCAGCGTGCGAAAGTTCCCCTTCACCCGGCGCGGAAAGATCGGCTCGCGCGCGGCATAAAGGCTCGGCGGTTCGGTATCGGGGCTCGTCACGGCACTCTCCCACGGGATTCGACAGCCCCGGTATCCCGCGCCGGGGCGACCCGCACCTTGACATGCATCAAACCGTCATCCCCGATGCAGCTTTGTCGCAGGGGCGCGCAGCCTGAACTGCTGTCACGCGGTCGCTTCGATCACCAGTTCAGGATGCCGCGCAATCACGCGCATATATGCCATGGCAAAATCAGGCGGTGTCGCCCGTGCCTGTTCCCAATCACGCAACGTCCCGACCGGAACATGAAAGCGCTGCGCAAAAGCAGCCTGCGAAAGGCCCAGCGCCAACCGCGTCCGCCGCACCAGACGCGCGCGAAGCGCCCGCTCCATCGCGCGGCCAGAGACATCGAAATCCGCCTCATCCAAAGGGTCAGAGGTCAGAATGATAGGCTCGCTCTTCACCTGAATTGCTCCTTCGCACGGAAATGAACCGCGGCTTTCCCTCCCGCCAGACGAACACTGCGGTGAACAGCCGCCCTTCGACCGATCCGATCACCTTGAACCGTTCTTCTCCATCGATCACGCGGATGGACGGGATGACAAGATGTTCCGCATCTTCGAAAACGCGCGCCCCGAAGGCCAGTGACAGCCCATGCTTCGCAAGATTGGCAGCGTCCTTGACCGGATCAAAATCACTCATCACGACTGCAAAAATACGGAAATCCCGTATAAATGTCAAGCTCCGCCCCGCCCCCTGATCACCATTCCGTCATCACAGGAAACGCCCCACCCCTCCCCGGCGTATGGACCGCTATCTACGGTCCGAGGGGCCAAGGAACAGCAAGGGGATACCATGATCGACCTGCTCTTCGCCTATGGCGCGGGCCTTCTGACGCTCATCAATCCCTGCATCCTGCCCATCCTGCCCATCGTGCTGTCCACCGCGCTCTCCGCCGACCGCCGCGCCCCCCTCCGGCTTGCCTTCGGAATGAGCCTCTCCTTCGTTACCCTCGGCCTCATCCTTTCGGCAGCAGGCCCCGCCCTTGGCCTCTCGCCCGAAACCGCGGCCCGCGCGGCGGCGCTCCTCATGGCGGGCTTCGGCCTCGTCATGCTGGTCCCTGCCTTCTCCGCCCGCTTCGCCACCGCAACCACGGCCTTTGCCGCGCGCGCCGACCGCGGCCTCGGGTCGGACTGGGCCACCTCCCCTTCCGGACAGATCGCGGGCGGCCTCCTCCTCGGCGCGGTCTGGAGCCCCTGCATAGGCCCCACCCTCGGCGCGGCCATCTCGCTCGCGGCGCAGCGAACCGATCTTCTCGGCGCGGGCCTCACGATGGTGGCCTTCGCCGCAGGCGTCTCAACTCTGATCCTCGCCCTCGCCTATGGCGCGAAATCGCGCCTGCAGGCCCGCAAGGCCCTGCTCCTGCGCCTTGCCCCCAAGGCCCGCCCCATCCTCGGCGCGACCTTCCTTGCCGTGGGCCTCTTCCTCTGGTCAGGCCTCAACCACCCGGTAGAGGCTTGGCTTCTCGACACCCTTCCCCCGTGGCTGACCGATCTCTCGGTCGCCCTCTGATCACCCTGCGAAAGGACACGCCCATGATCGACCGCCGCACCCTGCTCCTCGCCTCTGCCGCCACCCTCGCAGTGGCCCCCCTGCCCCTGCGGGCCGAGATGCCGAAACTCTTCTACACCCCCGGCATGGCCGAAAAGGACATGGCCGACGGCCGCGTCATCCTGCTCGACTTCTGGGCAAGCTGGTGCTCCACCTGCCGCGCACAGGTCCGCGTCATGGACGAACTCCGTGCCGAAAACCCCGCCTACGACCAGGCCATCCGCTTCATCACGGTGGATTGGGACGAACACGGCGATGGCGACCTGTCGCGGAAACTCCAGATCCCCCGCCGCTCCACCCTCGTGCTGCTGAAGGGCGAAACCGAACTGGGCCGCAGCGTCGCAGGCACCTCGCGCGAAGAGATCAAGGCGCTGCTCGACGCGGGCCTTGCCGCCGCCGGGGCCTGACCGGCCATGAGAAAAGGCGGGGCCTCTCGACCCCGCCTGTGAAGAAGGCACCGACACCTCCAGGAAACGCGCGAACAGGTAAGGTGCCGGTGCCCTTGCCGCGCGGGGCTCATCCCGCGCGGCAATGCCGTCAGGTCACTCGCCACCCCCACGGGAATGGACATAGGCCGCCACCGCCCGGATCTCGTCCTCGGTCAACCGCCCCGCCCAACCCGGCATCACGCCGAAACGGGCATAGATGACCGTCTCCTTGATCTTCTCGCGGCTGCCGCCATACAGCCAGATCGCATCGTTCAGCGCGGGCGCGCCCTGCGTCCGGTCGCCCTCGCCCGCCTCCATGTGGCAGGCGGCGCAGTTGTCGGCAAAGACCGTGGCCCCCTCTGCGGCGAGGGTCGCATCATGCTCCTGCCCCGAAATGGCCAGCACATGTTCCACCACCGCGTCGATCTGCGCCTCTTCCAGCAACCCGTCCACGCCGAATTTCGGCATTTCCGAATAGCGGGCATCGGGATCGGTCGTGTTGCGGATGCCGTGGGTGATCGTCAGGTGGATATCCTCGATCGTCCCGCCCCACAGCCAATCGTCATCCAGAAGGCTCGGATAGCCCTTGCCTTCCACCCCCGCCGCGCCCGACCCGTGGCACTGCGCGCAATAGGTGCGGAACACCGACGCCCCCGCCGGTTCGGCATAGGCCATCAGCGTCTGGTCCGCCGGGATGGACGCCAGCGGCGCGGCAATCAGTTGCGCCTTGATATCGGCATTCGCCGCATCGAACCGCTCGATCTCTGCCGCGACATCCGCGCGGGTCGAGGCGCCCAGAACCCCCGGCGTCGCCCCGTTGATCAGGGGCCATGCCGGATAGGCGATCATATAGCCCACCGCCCAAAGGATCGTCGCATAGAAGGTCCAGACCCACCAGCGCGGCATCGGGTTGTTGAATTCCTCGATGCCATCCCATTCATGGCCCGTCGTCTCCACCTGACCGGCGGGCTTCTTCGTCACTTGCTTGGCGCACATCTCACGCCTCCCTGTCGCTGCGGGCGGGGGCAGGCGCGCCCCCTCCGGCGGGTTTCAACTCGTTGCGGAAGATCGACTTCGCGGCATCCTCGTGGATGGGCCGGCTGCCGGGCCGCCAGGCCCAGATCACCACCCCCACGAAGACCAGCGTCAGCAGAAGCAGCATCCAGCTATCCGCGAACTCTCTCAGCAGGCTATAGGTCTCCATGATCCGCCCCCCTCACCGGCTCGCATCCGGCGTGAAGGTCGAAAAATCGACCATCGTCCCCAGCACCTGCAGATAGGCGATCAGTGCGTCCATCTCCGTCAGTTGCGGCTGCCCGTCGAAATTCGACACATTCGCCTTGGCATAGCGCTCCTGCAGACCCGCATAGTCGCTGTTCGGGTCCCCCTGCGCGACGAAGTCCGCCACCGCGTTCTCCATCATCGCATCGTCATAGGGCACGCCCACCAGACGATGCGTCGCCATGATCCCCTCGATATACCGACCGTCGATCTCGGCATTCATCAGGTAACCGTATTTCGGCATCACCGATTCCGGCACCACGCTCTGCGGGTCCGTCAGGTGGTCCACGTGCCACGCATCCGAATACCGCCCGCCAACCCGTGCCAGATCCGGCCCGGTCCGCTTCGACCCCCACTGGAACGGGTGGTCATACTGCGACTCGGCGGCAAGGCTGTAATGCCCATAGCGTTCGACCTCGTCCCGCATCGGGCGGATCATCTGGCTGTGGCACACATAGCAGCCTTCGCGGATATAGATATCCCGCCCCGCCAACTCCAGCGGCGTGTAGGGGCGCACCCCTTCCACATCCTCGATCGTGTTCTCCAGATAGAACAGCGGCACGATCTGCACGATCCCCCCGATGGTCACCACCAGAAAGGACAGGATCAGAAGCAGGGTCGCGTTCGTCTCGATCGCCTTGTGCTTGTCAAGAAAAGCCATCTCTCGCGCTCCCTTATTCCGCCGGAACGAAGTTGTTGGCATTGACGGGTGCCTTCGCCGGCTGCGCCCGCACCGTCATCCAAAGGTTGTAGGCCATGATGATCGCCCCGGTCAGGAACATCACCCCGCCCAGTCCGCGCACCACATACATCGGGAACTTCGCGGAAACGGTGTCGGCAAAGGCGTTCACAAGGAACCCGTTCGCATCCACCTCGCGCCACATCAGCCCTTCCATGATGCCGGTGACCCACATCGCAGACGCGTAAAGAACGATCCCGATCGTCGCCAGCCAGAAGTGCCACGACACCAGCTTCAGGCTGTACAGCCCGTCCCGGTTCCACAGGCGCGGCGTCAGGAAATACAGCGCCCCGAAGGTGATCATCCCGTTCCAGCCCAGCGCGCCCGAATGCACGTGCCCGATGGTCCAGTCCGTATAGTGCGACAGGCTGTTCACGGCCTTGATGGACATCATCGGTCCCTCGAAGGTCGACATCCCGTAAAAGCCCACCGAAACCACCATCATCCGGATGATCGGGTCGGTGCGCAGCTTGTCCCATGCCCCCGACAGGGTCATCAGACCGTTGATCATGCCACCCCACGAAGGCATCCACAGCATGACCGAGAAGGTCATCCCCAAGGTCGATGCCCAATCCGGCAGCGCGGTGTAATGCAGGTGGTGCGGGCCGGCCCAGATATACAGGAAGATCAGCGCCCAGAAGTGGATGATCGACAGCTTATAGCTGAAGACGGGCCGTTCCGCCTGCTTCGGCACGAAGTAATACATCATCCCGAGGAAGCCCGCGGTCAGGAAGAAGCCCACCGCGTTGTGGCCATACCACCATTGGATCATCGCATCCTGCACGCCCGCCGTGACCTGCACGGATTGCGAGGAGAAGATGGAAACCGGGATGGCAAGGTTGTTGCCCACATGCAGCATCGCGATGGTCACGATGAACGACAGCAGGAACCAGTTCGCCACATAGATATGCGGCTCCTTCCGGTTGATCAGCGTGCCAAGGAACACCGCGAGGAAAGACAGCCAGACGACCACGATCCACCAGTCGATGTACCAGACCGTTTCGGCATATTCCTTCGACTGCGTGCCGCCCAGAATATAGCTCGTCGCCGCCAGCACGATCATCAATTGCCAGCCCCAGAAGACGAACCACGCCAGATTGCCGCCCCACAGCCGCGCCGCGCTGGTGCGCTGCACGATGTAGAAGGACGACATGATCAGCGCGTTGCCGCCAAAGGCGAAGATGACCGCGCTCGTATGCAGCGGGCGCAACCGGCCAAAGTTCAAGATCCCCTGCGACCACTCGAAATTGAGCGACGGGAAAGCAAGCTGGAAGGCGATCCACACACCTACGAGGAAACCGACGACACCCCAGAAGGTCGTCGCGATCACCCCGGCGCGCACCACGCCATCCATGTATTCATTGCGGCTCACGCGCTTCGGCTCGCCCATCGTCCGAAGCACCCAGATGAACGTCATCGCCGCGGCCAGCATGACCACAAGCGCATTCACCTGATAGGCCAGATCATGCGCGTAATTGGTGGCGATTGCCGCCAGAACGGCAATCAACCCCAATACGACAAGTTTAAGATAATCCCACATTTCGTGTCCCTTCGTCTCTTGGCCCGGTCAGGACCGGACGAATCCGGGCAGGCGGGGCACTTTGCGACTGGTCCGCTTTTGCAGGTGCGGGCCAGCCGGTGCCTTGATCCATGTCAACACTCCGTGAGCTTCGCCTTGACCTCAATCAAAGAAATGTCCCGCGCATCGGATTAAGTCTCATCCATCATCTGGAAGGAGGGCTTTCCCATGGCCTACAAGACGCTGTTGACCATCGCGACCAGTGCCGAGCGTTGTGATCTTGCCATTACCGGGGCGGCAGCCATTGCCACCGCCCATGACGCGCATCTCGACATCCTCGCCTTGGGCGTGGACCGCACGCAGGTCGGCTATTCCTATGTGGGATCGGGCGCCGTCATCCTTCAGGCAGCCCTCGAACGCTCCGAGCAGGAGGCGAAAGAGATCGAGGCCGCCGCCCGCAAGGCCGTGGGCGAACAGGACCCGACCCTCCGCTGGACGGTCGAGGCCGCCGTGAGCCAGCTCGGCGCGCTCACCGACCTCGTGGCGCAACGGGCGCGCTTCGCCGATCTCGTCATCCTGCCCCGGCCCTATGGCCCCTCGCAGGGGGCCGAGGCCGAGGCGGTGATCGAGGCCGCGCTCTTCGAAGGTCATGCCCCCGTCCTCGTCCTGCCCGACAGCGGCGCGGGCCGCGCGCCCAATCCGCGCCGCGTCGCCATCGCCTGGAACCAGTCGGCCGAGGCGATGTCGGCCGTCCGTCAGGCCCTGCCCATCCTCAAGGCCGCGGATATGGTCAGCATCGTGGTGATCGACCCGCCGCAGCACGGCCCCGAACGCTCCGATCCGGGCGGCATGCTGTGCCAGATGCTTGTGCGCCACGGCGTGAAGGCCGAGGTGACGGTCCTCGCCCGCACCCTGCCCCGCATCTCCGACGTTCTGGCCCGCCATGTCCGCGACATGAACGCCGACCTTCTTGTGATGGGGGCCTACGGCCATTCCCGCTTCCGCGAAGCGATCCTTGGCGGTGCCACCCGCAACATGCTCGAAAAGGCCGAGGTGCCGGTCCTCATGGCGCATTGATCCGAGCGCATTGATCTGGGCGCATTGATCCGCGCGCGGGCGCCCCTGTGCGCCCACGCACCGTTAACCATAATCCGGCAGGCCAACCTGCCGGATTTTGTATGCACACTTTGCGGTACACTTTACGGCACAGGTTCCGGCACAGCCACGAAGGACTGTCCCCGGAACATTTTCCCGGAATTTCAGAAAGTTAATTCAGACCAGATACCCGCCGTCGCTGTCATCCCCCGTCTCTTCGATCAACCGATCGAAGTCCCGCACGATGACATGGCGCTTGCCTTCCAACTCGATCACCCCGTCGCGCTTCAGCGCGCTCACCTGACGGCTGACCGTCTCCAGCGTCAGGCCCAGATAATCCGCCATCTCCTCCCGCGTCAGCGGCAAGTCGAACACGATGGACCCCTTGGCCGATTTAAGCTTCAGATGCGCATCCCGCCGCGCGATGATTGCCAGCAGTGACGCGATCTTCTCCCGCGCCGTCTTGCGCCCCAAAAGCAGCATCCACTCCCGCGCCGCGTCCAGTTCGTCCAGCGTCATCTCCAGCAGGCGCTGCGCGATATGCGGCGTGGACTGCATCAGTTCCTCGAAAGGTTTCTTTCGGAAACAACACATTACAAGGTCTGTCGTCGCGGTCACGTCATAGGCCGCCGTCGCCCGCCCCGGCCTTCCGACGAAATCCGAAGGCAACAACAGGCCCACCATCTGCCGCCGCCCGTCCTCCATCGTCTGGGTCAGCGTGGCGATTCCCGTCACGACCGAGGCGACGAAATCCATCCGGTCCCCTGACCAGATCACCGTCTGGCCGGCCTGAAAACTGCGGTAATACTTGATCTGTTCCAGCTTGGTCAGCTCATCCGCCTCGCAGCGGGCGCAGACCGCGCGATGCCGGATCGGACAATCCCCGCACTCATGAGACACCGTCTGCAGGTCATGATGAGCCATGGCCAGCTCCTTCGTCTCTCGGCCAGGCACCCATCCCAATAATCGGTTTGATCTGCATCAAGGCCAAATTCCTTACGTCTCATAATGGTATTCGAATGAACCATGAATCGCAACTGATGCGCCTCGGTCTTTTTGACGCGCGGGTGCCCCGCTACACCAGCTATCCCACCGCCCCCCATTTCGGCGGCGGCGTTGGGCCAGAGCAGTTTACCCAGTGGATTCAGGCGGTTCCCGCCGGGGCCTCGATCTCGCTCTACCTGCATGTGCCCTTCTGCCGCAGGCTTTGCTGGTTCTGCGCCTGCCGCACGCAGGGCACCTCCTCGGACGAACCCGTCCGCGCCTATGCCCAGACGCTCAAATCCGAGATCGCGCTTCTCAAGCGCAACCTCGCCCCCGGCATCACCCTTTCGCGCCTGCACTGGGGCGGCGGCACGCCCACCCTCCTGCCCGCCGACATGATGCGCGACCTTGCCGAAACGATCTTCGATGCGGTCCCGATGGGCCACGGCGCCGAATTCTCCGTCGAGATCGACCCGAACGAGATCGACGAAGCCCGCCTCGACGCCCTCGCCGCCGCTGGCATGAACCGCGCCTCCATTGGGGTGCAGGACTTCGATCCGGAAATCCAGAAGACCATAGGCCGGGAACAAAGTTACGAACTGACCAAACGCGTCGCCGACATGATCCGCGCCCGCGGCGTAGCCAGCCTGAACGCCGATATCCTGTACGGCTTGCCGCACCAGACCCGAGCAAGGATCGCGGATTCCGTCCAGAAACTCCTGACACTCTCGCCCGACCGCGTCGCTCTCTACGGCTATGCCCATGTCCCGTGGATGAGCCGCCGCCAGCAGATGATCCCTTCGGACGCCATGCCCACCCCCGAGGAACGCCTGCGCCTGTTCGAAACCGCGCGTCAGCTTTTCACATGGGACGGTTATCAGGAAATCGGCATCGACCATTTCGCCCGCCCCACCGACGGTATGGCCATCGCCGCCCGCAACGGCACCCTGCGCCGCAATTTCCAGGGTTACACCGACGACACCGCCCCGGTCCTCATCGGCCTTGGCGCATCCTCCATCAGCCGTTTCCCGCAAGGCTACGCCCAGAACGTCTCGGGCACCTCCGACCACACCAAGGCCATCCGCGCAGGGCTGTTCTCAACCCATCGCGGCCATGTCTTCGCGGGCGAAGACCTCCTGCGCGCAAGGATCATCGAGGCACTGATGTGCGACTTCCGCGTCGACCGGGCCGAGTTGAAGAGGGACTTCGGCGTTTCCGATCAACGCCTTGACGAATTGTTCCGCGCCGCCGCCACCGCTTTCGACGGTTGGGTCGAAATCGACGGCGCAGGCCTCGCCATCCCGCCCAAGGCCCGCCCCCTGACCCGTATGATCGCCCGCGCCTTCGACGCCTACGACCAGTCCAAGGCCCAGCACTCCGCCGCGATCTAGGGGACGAAACGCTCTACCATCCGCACCATCTGCGGCAGGCAGATGGTCCGCAGATCGTATCTCTCCAGAACCGTCTGCCTCGCGGCCTTGCGCAACGGAACGAACCGCTCCGGCTCAGCCAAGGCCTCGGTCAAGGTCCGGGACCACCCCGCAATATCGAAGAAATCGATCAGCAACCCGTTCTCGCCGTGCCGGATCACCTCGCGCACCGGTGCGGTATCCGACCCGATGACCAAGGCCCCCGCCGCCATCGACTCCAGCATCGACCAGCTCAGCACGAAGGGATAGGTCAGATAGGCATGCGCCCGGCTCACCTGCATCAGCGACACGAAGGTCGGATAGGGCACCTTGCCAAGGAAATGCACCCGCGACAGGTCCAGCCGATCCTTCACCTCGTCCAGATGGATGTCCTTCCACCGCCGCCCGTCCTTGGGTGCCGGGCCATAGCTGACCTCATCGCCGCCCACGATCACGACCTGCGCCGCGGGCCGCGCCGCAAGAACATCGGGCAAAGCCCGCATGAACGTATGATATCCGCGATAGGGCTCCAGATTCCGGTTCACGAAGGTCAGAACCTCATCCCCCGCGCGCAGCACGCGCCCATCAGGCAACGTCACCTGTGCCGCAGGATCTGGCCGCATGGCATCGGTATCGACCCCGTCGAAGATCACCTCGATCATCTGCCGCAGCGCGGGCGGATAGGTGGAGGCCTGCCAATCCGTCGGCGACACACCGGCATCGGCATGCAGGAGAGCCTGCCCAAGATGCGCCGCGCGGCCCTGCGCGATCATCACCTGATCGAAACCCGCCGCACCCGCCTCGGGGTCGAACCCCACATCCGCACCGCGCCCGCGATAGTAGAACTCGGCATAGACGATCAGCTTCGCCTCGGGCCAGACCTCCTTCAGGAACAGCGTCTCGCCCCAACCGGAATGTCCGAAGATCACGTCGGGCACATAGCCCGTATCCTTGCGCAACTGCAGGCAGGCGCGGGCCACGGTCACGCCCCGGTCGCTTTGCTGCGTATAGTTCCGGCCAAGGCGGCAGGCCCCCGGATCGACCGCAGGCGCATCGTGCTTGTATCGCAGGGTCCGGATGCCCGTCTCTCGCTTGTTCCTGATATCGGTCAGGGCCAGCACCTCATGCCCGCGCCGGGCCAGTTCGGGGGCCAGATGCAGGAATTGTCCGGGAAAATTCTGGTGGACCAGAAGAACCTTCAATGCCCTTGCCCCCCGAAGGCCGCAGCCATCAGGGCTCGAGTGTATTCGCTTTTCGGGGCACCAAACACCTCTTCAGACGCGCCCGCCTCGACCACATCACCAGATTTCATCACCATCACCCTGTGCGACAACGCCTTCACCACGCGCAGGTCGTGGCTGATGAAGATGTAGGCCAAACCCCACTTGCGTTGCAATGATCGCAGCAGATCGACGATCTGGACCTGCACCGTCATGTCCAGCGCGCTGGTCGGCTCATCCAGCACCACGAGCTTCGGCCGCAGGATCATCGCCCTTGCAATCGCGATCCGCTGTCGCTGCCCGCCCGAGAATTCGTGCGGGTAACGCCCCATCCATGCCGGATCGAGGCCCACCTCGGCCATGATCTCGGCCACCATCTCGCGGCGGTCGCGGCCCGGTTCCACCCCATGCACGCCAAGACCTTCCGCGATGATCTGCTCTGCGGTCATGCGCGGCGACAGGCTCCCGAACGGGTCCTGAAACACCACCTGCATGTCGCGGCGCAGCGCCCGCAGGCTTGCGCCCTGAATATCCTTCAACTCGCGCCCCATGAAAACGACACGGCCCTCGGACGGAGTCAGGCGCAGCACAGCCAGTGCCAGCGTCGTCTTGCCCGATCCGCTTTCGCCCACGATTCCCAGCGTTTCGCCCGCGCGCACGGAAAGGGTGGCATCGTTGACCGCCTTCACATGCCCGACCGTCCGCCGCAGCAGCCCGCGCTGGATGGGGAACCAGACACGCAGATTCTCCGTCCGCGCCACTTCGGGTGCATCCGTGGCGATGGGGTCCGGCACCCCTTTCGGCTCGGCCGCCAACAGCTTCTGCGTATAGGGATGCTGCGGATTGGCGAATATTTCGGCCGCCGGCCCCTGCTCTACAATCTCGCCACCCTGCATGACACAGACACGATCCGCGATCCGGCGAACGATGCCAAGATCATGGGTGATGAAGAGCAGGCTGAGACCTTCTTTCGCCTTCAACTCGGCAAGAAGATCAAGGATCTGCGCTTGGATCGTCACGTCCAGCGCCGTTGTCGGCTCATCCGCGATCAGAAGTTCCGGCCCGTTGGCAAGCGCCATCGCGATCATCACGCGCTGCCTCTGCCCACCCGAAAGCTGATGCGGATAGGCACCAAGGCGGCTTTCGGCATCCGCGATCCCAACCTTGCCCAGCAATTCGACGATCCGCGCCCGCGCCGCATCGCCCGAAAGTCCCTGATGCAAGGCAAGGCTTTCACCCAACTGCCGTTCGATCGTGTGCAGCGGGTTCAGGCTCGTCATCGGCTCTTGGAAGATGAAGCTGATGTCGTTTCCGCGCACCCGCCGCAATTCGGCCTCGGACGCCCCTACCATCTCGCGCCCGAGATAGCGTACCGAACCCGCGACGGCAGCACTATCGGGCAAGAGGGATACGGTCGACAGCGCAGTCACCGACTTGCCCGAACCGCTTTCCCCCACCAGAGCAACTGTCTCGCCTTTGCCCACGGCAAAGGTCACGCCCTTCACCGCCTCGATCACCCGGCCATCCTGACGGAACCGGACGTGCAGGTTGTCGACCTCCAGCACAGCGGTCATCGGAAGGTCTTTCTGGGGTCGAAGGCATCGCGCACGCCTTCAAAGATGAAGACAAGAAGGCTGAGCATGATGGCAAAGGTGAAGAAGGCGGTGAAGCCAAGCCATGGCGCCTGCAGGTTCTGTTTGGCCTGCTGGGTAAGTTCGCCAAGCGACGGCGCGCTTTCAGGCAGGCCAAAGCCGAGGAAGTCCAGCGTGGCAAGGCTGCCGATGGTGCCGGTGATGATGAAGGGCAGCATGGTCAGCGTCGCCACCATCGCATTGGGCAGGACATGGCGGAACATGATGACCGGGTCCGAAACGCCAAGTGCCTTTGCCGCGCGCACATATTCAAAGTTGCGCGCCCGCAGGAATTCGGCCCTGACGACCCCCACCAGCGCTGTCCAGCCGAACAGCACCATAAGGCCCACCAGCAGCCAGAAATCCATTGTGAAGATCGCCGCCACGATGATGATGATGTAAAGGCTGGGCGTCGCCCCCCAGATCTCGATCACGCGCTGGAAGATCAGGTCGGTCAACCCGCCGAAATAGCCCTGCACCGCCCCTGCCGCGATGCCCACGACGGATGTGATCAGCGTCACGATCAGCGCGAAACTCACCGACAGCCGGAAGCCATAGATCACCCGCGCCAGCACGTCCCGCGCCGTGTCGTCGGTGCCAAGCCAGTGGTTGGCGTCCGGGGCCGAAGGGGCGGGACCGTCCAGATCGTTGATCGTGTTGTAGCTGTAGGGGATCAGCGGCCAGAGGATCCAGCCCTCGACGAATTCCGGGTCCGCCGCCGCGCGCGTGCCCGCCTCGACCTGCGCGATCACCCCTTCCGGATCGTCCCAACAATCAAGACTGCCGCCGGATTTGATCAGGCATTGCACCTCGACATCGGTGTATTTCGCCTCGGTGCGGAAGTCTCCGCCGAAGGCGGTTTCGGGATAGAAGGTCATGAAAGGCGTGTGCAACTCGCCCCGATAGCTCACCAGAAGGGGGCGGTCATTCGCGATCACTTCGGCAAAGAGGGTGATCCCGTACAACACCAGAAACACCCACAGCGCCCAATAGGCCCGGCGGTTTGCCTTGAAGTTGCGCCAGCGGCGCTGGTTCAGCGGGGACAGCGCCATCATGTCCTCCGCGTGCCGAAGTCGATCCGCGGATCGATCCAGACATACATCAGGTCAGAGATGATCCCCATGATCAGGCCGATCAGGCCAAAGAAGAACAGCGTGCCGAAGATCACGGGATAATCCCGCTCCACCGCCGCTCGAAAGCCCAACTGCCCCAGCCCATCAAGCGAGAATATTGTTTCGATGATCAGGCTGCCGCCGAAAAAAACGCCCACGAACAGCGCCGGGAAACCCGCGATCACGATCAGCATCGCATTACGGAACACATGCCCATAAAGGACCCGCGCCTCGGTCAACCCCTTGGCGCGGGCCGTCATGACATACTGCTTCTTGATTTCGTCAAGGAAGCTGTTCTTCGTCAGAAGGGTCAGCGTGGCAAAGCTGGAAATCGTGGAAGCGATGACCGGCAAGGCGATATGCCAAAGATAATCACCCGCCTTGCCCAGCAGCGAAAGCTCTTCCCAATTGTCCGATGTCAGGCCCCGCAGCGGGAAGATCTTCCAGTAGGATCCCCCTGCGAACAGCACCAGCAGAAGGATGGCGAACAGGAAGCCGGGGATAGCATATCCCACGATTATGGCGCCGCTGGTCCATGTGTCGAAGGGCGTGCCGTCGCGCACGGCCTTGCGGATGCCCAGCGGGATGGAGATCAAATAGGCAATCAGCGTGGACCACAGGCCCAGCGTGATGGAAACGGGCATCTTCTCGATCACCAGATCGACCACCTCGATGGACCGGAAGTAACTCTCGCCGAAATCGAAGCGGATGTAATTCCACATCATGATGAAGAAGCGTTCCGTGGCGGGGATCATCTCCTTCTGGCACTCCGGCGCGGTGACCGACGGCTCACCCACATAACCCTCTTCGCAGACGATGCGGGCGAAACCGAACTGCACCTCAAGTTGCGCAAGGAATTCCGGCGGCAGCCCCCGCGCGCCGATATAGCCGTCCTGACCCTGCATCTCGGCCCCGGCATCGCCACCGCCCGACACGACCTCCATCGCATCACCATCGCCCTCCAGGCGGGCCGCCACCTGTTCGATGGGGCCGCCCGGCACGAATTGCGTCAGTGCGAAGTTGATGACCATGATCCCGACCAGCGTCGGGATGATCAGCAGAAGCCGCCTCAGGATATAGGCACCCATTCGGAGCTTGGCCTTCCGGTTATCTGATGGCGCCAGCAGCGCGCAGGGCTTCGGCCTTTTCGGCGTTGAACCACCAGAAATCAAGCTCGCCCAAGGCGTAGGGCGGCAGATTAGCGGGGCGGTCGTACATGTCGATATAGGCGACCCAATGCGTGGCCTTGTACCATTGCGGCACCCAGAAACGTTCCGCCCTCAGCACGCGATCAAGCGCCTTGGTCGCCACTGTCAATTCGTCCATCGACTGCGCAGCCATGACCACCTCAATCATTCTGTCCACGGCAGTGGATTTCAGACCCATCTGGTTGAAAGAGGAAACATCGGCGGTCTCCGACCCGAAGAACTGCTTCAACTCAGAGCCGGAAATATAGCCCGAGCGGGCATTGCCCACGACGATGTCGAAGTCATAGGACGGCGGGCGGGTGCGGCTTTCCATCTGGGCATTGTCGATGCCGGTCAGGACGGCATCTACTCCAAGGGCCTTGAGGTTTTCGACGTAGGGAATGATTACGCGATCAAAGGATGGCGAGTCGTTCAAGAATTCCACCCGCAGCACTTCGCCCGCAGCGTTGCGGCGCAGGCCATCATCGCCCACAGCCCACCCGGCCGCATCCAACAGGGCCGACGCGGCGCGCAGATTTGCGCGGTCAAGCTGACGCTCGCCGCTGGTGGGGGCAGGAACCGGCTGATCGGTCAGCATGGAGGCGGCAAGCAACCCCTCATCCACAAGGGGTTGCAAAAGCGCCACCTCTTCCGGCGAAGGCGGTCCTTCGGGTTCCAGCCAAGAGTTTTCCCAGACGGAATCGATCCGGTCATAAAGCCCGTAGAACAGCGTGGCATTCGACCATTCGTAGTTGAACATCAGGCCCAACGCCTCACGCACACGAGGGTCCTGAAACTTTTCGCGCCGCAGGTTGAACAGGAAAGCCTGCCCGCTTGCCTTTGCGCCAGAGGGCACCTCTTCCTTCTTCACCCAACCATTGGTGAGAGCGGGGAAGTCATAGCGCGTCGCCCATGTGATGGAGGACGCCTCGGTCCGGAAGGTGTAGTCCCCGCCTTTGAAGCCTTCGAAAGCGGCATCGTAATCAGCGTAATACTCGATGCGAATGCTGTCGAAATTGCCGCGCCCTCGATTTATCGGCAGATCGTCGCCCCAGTAATCTGGGTTGCGTTTCCAAGTGATCGACTTGCCGACCTCCATCCTGTCGAGCATGTACTCGCCAGTGCCGAGGAAGGGGGTCAGTGTCGATTTTTCCAGATCAAGCCCATTCGCCTCGTAATGCGCCTTGGACAGGATGGGCAGGCCACCCACTTCGGAAGGCAGGTCGCGGGTCGGTATGCCGGTCTTGAAGGTGAACTTGATCTGATGCGGGCCAAGCACCTCGGCCTTTTCCACCTGTTCGGCCAGCACGGTGCGGAAATCCGTCAGGCCCTTGGCAAGGAAGGTCTGATAGGAAAACAGCACGTCATCCGCCGTCATCGGCGTGCCGTCGGAGAAGGTCACTTCGGGGCGAAGGTTGAAGATCACCCATGACCGGTCGGCAGGGAATTCCATCGTTTCACACAACAGGCAGTAAGACGTGCCGATCTCATCCGCAGTGCTGGTCAGGATGGATTCGTAAGGCGCGCTGGAAAGAGCCGCAGCGCGGCCCTGCAAGGAATAAGGGTTCAGGCTGTCGAAGCCGCCAAAGGCCCATTGCGATATCTCGCCTCCCTTGGGCGCATCGGGATTGACATAGTCGAGTTGCGCAAAATCCGCCGGATACTTAGGGGGATCGCCGAAGGTGGTGATCGCGTGGGCAACGGTCACTTCCTGCGCCCGTGCAGCCACGGCCCAGCCTGCCAATGCCAGCACGGCAAAGCCCGCAGCAGCCCACCGCATGACATGCCCTGACCGTTGCACTGCGACACCGGACTGCGCGCCCTTGCGTCCTGCCATCCCGATACTCCCCTGACTGTCGCGGCTGCCTGCCCGCTTGTTTTCTGCAAGCTAGAGCGCACCCACGCCCGTCACAAGTTGCGTTTGCGTGAAACACGCACAATCGGCGCCGTTCCAACGCCAAATGACCGGGTTTCAGGCAAATGCAAAAGGCCGCTTCCCTGCGGAAGCGGCCCTAGCGAACAACCGAATAGGCTGCATTACGGCGTGGTCGTCGCCAGATAGGCGATCAGGTTCGCGCGGTCCTCGACCTTCGGCAGACCCGCGAAGGACATTTTTGTACCCGGCATGTAACCCTTGGGATTTTCAAGGAAACCGTTCAGGTTCTCGGGTGACCAGACATCAGCCGTAAGGGCAGCCAGCGCCTCGGAATACGAATAGCCGGCGGACGTGCCCTTGTTCTTGTTAACGATGCCGTTCAGGTGCGGACCAGTGATGTCGCCACCGTCAAGCTTGTGGCAGGATTTGCACTTGGCGAAGACCTTTTCACCCGCCGCCACATCGGCAGCGGCAAAGACGGTTGCGAAGTCCGGGCCTGCCTCTGCGGTTTCGGTCGCGGCTTCATCCGCGCCTGTGTCGATGGTGTAGGCCTGCGCGATTTCTTCCCCGCCATGCGAGTCATGCCCGACGTGATAGAGCGACTCCGCCGCCCAAGCAGAAAGGAGATAGACCAGAAGCGAGCCGCAAACCGCCCCGGTGGCCTTGGTCATCGTCATCGTGTCGAACATTGCGCGCGTTCCCTTGGTCGTCCTTTGCGCGGGTATGTATCCGCTTCCCCCCTTGGGTTTCAAGGTGTAGTAGCGCGACCAATCGCCCCTGTTGCGGGGTTTTTCGATGGCGGAGCCTGATCGACATGACCGGACGCATAGCTTTTCAGGGAGAGCCCGGTGCCTATTCCCATCAGGCTTGTGCCCAGGCACGCCCCGGAATGGAGGTGGTACCCTGCCAGACATTCGAGGATGTCGTCGAACTGACCCGGTCGGGCGAGGTGGACCTTGGCATGCTGGCGGTGGAGAATTCCACCTATGGTCGGGTGGCGGATGTCCATAGCCTTCTGCCCAAGGCAGGGCTGCACATCGTCGACGAGGCTTTCGTCCGGGTGCATGTCAACCTGCTGGGTGTTCCCGGCGCGACGCTGGATCAGATCGCCGAGGCGCATGGCCATGTGGTGATCCTTCCGCAATGCGCGGGTTTCCTGAAGGCGCATGGCATCAAGGGTAAGGTCAGCAGCGACAATGCCCGCGCGGCGCGGGAAGTGGCGGAACTGAAAGATCCGAAGCGCGCCGCACTGGCCAGCGAGCTGGCCGCTGATATCTATGGTCTGGACGTGGTGGCGCGGCATATCGAGGATCAGGCCAACAACACCACCCGTTTCCTTGTGATGTCCCGCGACCTCGATCTGTCGCGCCGTGGGCACGGCAAGATGATGACGACCTTCACCTTCCGCGTGCGCAACATTCCCGCCGCCCTCTACAAGGCGCTTGGCGGCTTTGCCACGAATGGCGTGAACATGACGAAGCTTGAAAGCTACATGGTCGGCGGCAGCTTCACCGCGACGGAATTCTACGCCGATATCGAAGGCCATCCGGAAGATGCCAACGTCAAGCTGGCCTTCGATGAATTGCGGTATTTCACCTCGGCCTGCACGATTCTCGGGGTCTATCCCGCCGACCGCGAGCGCGGCTGACCCATCACAGCGTCGGCTGCCCAGCGAAGCGCTGCTCGATATCCTGCGCTATGGCGGCGAGGCGGGCGTCATAACGCCTCTGGACGCGCCGCTTGGCCAGTCGCATCGACTGGATGAACAGCCGGGCCGCAAGGGTGCGCGGCTTGGCATCGAGATGCATCATCATGCGCGTCCTGCGGGCCGACAATTCCACCAGTTCGATCCGGAGCGTACCTGTCGCGGAAGGGCTGTCGAATGCCAGTTCCATGCCGGTGGTCGGCACAAGCTGCGTCAGCCTGACCTGCATCTGCCGCTCGCGGCCGCGCCAGGCAAAGCGGGCCTGCCATGTCATTCCAGGAGCGGGCAGGCGCAATTTGTCGGTGCGGTGGACATCCGCTCCGCGACGCAGGGCAGCCCTCTCCCATGCCTCGAAATCCGAGAGCGACGAGAAGACGAAGGCTACGGGGGCACCGATATCTGTTCGACCGTTAAGTTTCATTCCTGCACCGACTTGCCTCGCGGCAACCGCCTCAACCACATGTAACGTCACAACCCCCCCTGCCTGATAGGGGAGCGCCTAATCAAGCCTGTCGGACAGCCAGTTCGCAATCAGGAAATGCGCAATCGCCCCACGTCGCGCGGGTTTGATGCGGGGATGCCGCCCCGCCATCACCGCGACCATTTCCTCGCGCGTCACCCAGCAGGCATCTTCGAGTTCGTTCCTGTCGATCTGGATGCGGTCATCCAGCGCCTCGCCCGCACAGCCGAACATCAGGCTGGCCGGAAAGGGCCAGGGCTGGCTAGCCAGATAGCGCACGGCCCCGACGGGGATGCCCGCCTCTTCGAAAACCTCGCGGCGGACCGCCGCCTCCAGCGTCTCGCCCGGTTCGATGAAGCCTGCCAGCAGGGAATACATCCCCTCGGGCCAGTTCGAGTTACGCCCGACGAGGACGGAATTTCCCTTGGTGATCAGCATGATCACCACCGGATCGGTGCGCGGGAAATGCGCCGTGCCGCAGGCGGGACAGCGGCGCTGCCAGCCGCCCTCGGCCATGACGGAGGCCGACCCACAGGTCGAACAGAAACCATGGCTGCGGTGCCATTGCAGCACCGCCTTCGCCGTGGCGGCAAGTTCGGCGTCCCGCGCGGAAAGGGCCGCCATCACGGCGCGTAACTCGCGGAAAGCCAGATCCCGCGACAGGGAAGGATGGTGCTGCGCGGACGCATCCAGAAAGCCCTGCTCCACCGCCTCGGCCCCGGCTTCGGGCGACCAGTCGGAAATATCCTGAGCGAATACAGGGGCTTCGCCATCAAACCCCAAAAAGATCGCGGCCTGCGCATGGGCCAGGACCGGACTTCCTGCCGCGACCCAGCCAAGGCCCGCCCCATCCGCGCTCAGCGGTTTGCCGCGCCAGACCGGCAGGATGCGCGCAGTCGGATAAAGCGCGTCGAGCCGGTTCTGATCCCCCCGGATCGCCGCCGCGCGATCAAGCCCGGATCCTCCGAAAGTCACCGTTTCCGCAATTCGCATGTGCCGCGCCCCAAGGGATGGTTGCGCACCGTGATGCCATGCCCGGCGGGCCAGTGCAAATTCATCACCCTCGACCATGCCTTCTTGTCAAAATGGACATTTTGAATGTAATGTTGGATTTACATTATTGACTTTGCGGATGTCGTTTCGCGGCTCCCGTTCCGGTTCAAGTGCCAGCCATGTTGAAGGCGACGCTCAGACTTCTTGCCACGACCGATCTGCATGCCCATGCGTTCGGTTGGGATTACCATGCCGATCGCCCCAAGGCGGGTGTCGGCCTGTCCGGTCTGGCGCATCTGATCGATGCCGCACGGCGGGAGTGCCCCAATACGCTGCTGGTGGACAATGGCGATTTCCTGCAGGGCAGCGCGCTTGGCGATTGGGCGGCGGAGGTTGGCGAGGATATCGTCCATCCGATGATTTCCGCAATGAACGCATTGGGTTACGACGCAGCAACGCTGGGGAACCATGAGTTCAGCCACGGGCTTGGCCTGCTGCGGCGCGCGATATCGGATGCGGATTTCCCGGTGGTTTCGGCCAATCTGGAATCGACGACCGACACGCCACTGGTGGCGGCATCCGTGTTGATCGAGAAGGTGATTTCCGATGGCAAGGGACGAAGCCGCCCGATCACGATAGGCATCACGGGGATCGCCCCGCCGCAGACCACGGTCTGGGAGGCGACGCAGATCGACGGGCAGGTGACGGCATCGGCGGCGGTTCCGGCCGCGCGTCAAGCGGTGGAGGCCCTGCGCCGGGCGGGGGCGGATCTGGTGGTCCTGCTGGCGCATACAGGAATGCAGGCGGATCAAGGGCTTATGCGGGTGGAGGCGGTGCCGGAGAACGTCGCCGAACCACTGGCCCGGACATCGGGGGCGGATGCTATCATCCTTGGCCATTCGCATCTGGTCTATCCCGCGACCGATACAGGGACGGAGAGGCGGGATGGCGGGGCTTCGAAGGGACTGGAGAAGCCCGCCGTGATGCCCGGTTTCTTCGGGTCGCATCTGGGGCGGATCGACCTGTCGCTGCGTCATGACGGGCAGCGCTGGCAACTTGGCGACACGCGGGCCGAGGTCTTGCTGCCGGATGCAGGACCGGGCCCGCATGCGCGTGTGCAGCAGGCCTGCGGGCAGGCCCATGCGGCCGCGCGGCGCTGGTACGGGGAACGGATCGGCAAGGCGACGGACCATCTGCACAGTTACTTTTCACGGATTTTTCCCTGCGATATCGTGAGGTTGGTTGCCGCAGCCCAGGCCGGGCACGTGCGCAGGGCGTTGGGGGGCACGGCCTGGGCAGAGCTGCCCCTGCTTTCGGCGGCAGCCCCCTTCCGGGCCGGGGGGCGCGGGGGGGCGTCGCATTTCACGGATATTCCGCCCGGTGACCTGAACCTTCGGCATGTGGCGGACATCTATCCCTTTCCGAATACCGTGGTGGCCCTGATCGTGACAGGTGCGGACATCGTGGATTGGCTGGAACGGGCCGTCATCCAGTTCGCGACGCTGACGCCGGGCGGGAGGGAGGTGCCGCTGGTGCAGGAGGACTGCCCGAGTTTCGACTTCGACCTGATCGACAAGCTGTCGTTCCGCATCGACCTGACCCGACCGCCACGCTTTGACCTGAATGGCGAGCGGCTGCAGGAGAGCAGAAGAATCAAGGAGTTATCCTATCTGGGGCAACCCATCCGGCGGCAGGACAGGTTCGTTCTGGCGACCAACAGTTTCCGTTCGGCCGGAAGTGGCGGTTTTGCAGGGTGCCGTCCGGACCGGGTGATCCTGGATGATCGCAAGCTGTCCCGCGCAGTGCTGGCGGACTTTCTGGCAGAGGCCCAACGGCCCTTTGCCGAGGACACGTTCCGCTGGGCATATGAGCCGGTCGGAAGCAGCGTAACCTTTGATTCTGCAGAAGAATCCGTCAGGCATCTGGCCGATCTGGCTGCCCTTCGGCCCGAGGTCACGCAGGGGGGCGCGGCGGGGTTCCGGCGCTTTCGTCTTTGGGTGTGATGGGGTAGGAACGGCCAGACCCGCAGGAGTGGCCGATGTTCGACGCTGTATTCTTCGATCTGGATGGAACGCTGGTGGATACCGAGAGTCTGGCGGTGACGACCGGATTGCGCGCCTTTGCCGAGGTCGGGCATCGCGTGGACGAGGGGTTCATGCATGGCCTTGTGGGCAAGGCCGGGCCGCAGGCGGCCGAGATCATTCGGGGCCATATGCCGGGGATCGACCTTGAGGCCTTTCACGCCGCTTGGCGCGTGTCCTTTGACGGGGCGATAGAAGGCGGCCTTCCCCTGAAACCGGGCGCGACGCAACTTCTTGAAATGATTGAGCATCCTCTTGGCCTTGTCACCTCTACGGGGCGCGAGGGGGCGCATCACAAGCTGGGCCTTGCAGGCATCGCGCATCATTTCCGCACCGTCGTCACCTTCGATGACGTGCGCCACCCGAAACCCGCACCGGAACCCTATCTGCTGGCGGCGGAGCGGTTGGGGGTGGACCCGGCGCGCTGTCTTGTCTTCGAGGATAGCGACGTGGGGGCGGAAGCGGCGCACCGGGCGGGATGCGTGGTGGTTCAGGTGCCGGATGTCGCGCCGACCGACGGGCGCTTTGCGCGGCATCTGGCGGAAGACCTTCTGGCGGGGGCGCGGGCGGCCGGGTTGATCTGAGTGCAACGCAACCCTTTGCGGACGCTGGATTAACTTTCGAAAACCCGCCGGGCAGAGCGTACCGAAAACAGTACCGCAAACTGTACACCCGCCCTGTGCCGCAACGTTCCGGAAATTTCTGGCGTTAACCAGATTCGCGACTCACTTCGTGAACAGACCCTTAACGGCCTGCGACGGAAGCGGCATGCCTAGACGACCATGACCTGCGCGGGATCGAGCAGCCATGGGGCGATGATCCCGCAGGTATCGGCAAGGGGCAGGAGGGTTTCGGGGCAGTCCATCCCGATCACCTCGCGCAGGAACCTTGCGCGGGCCTCGCAGCGGGCGGCGACTTCGGGGAAGTCGCGGGCGAGGGACGCGCGCAGTTGGGCATCGGCGATGACATAGCCGTCCTCCATCCGGGTGGAGCCATAGACGGGATGGCCGGGGATGACATCCATCTGCATCGCCATGCCCGAGGCGAGCGGGATGTCGGAGCCCGCGCAGATCGGGGACGACATCCATTCGTCCAACCCGATGAGGTGGCCGGGGTTCAGGGTGATGCCGAAGGTGGCGGACGGCAGGCGGCGCTGGATCATCTCCCAGACCGCCCTGCCTGCGACGCCGGGGCGCATCATCGCGCACCAGTCGGACATGGCCTGCATGTAGGGCTGCACGAAGGTTTCAAGGTAATCGGCGGCGGCGGGCGGCAGGTCCGCCGCGCCGCGCGCCACCCATCCGGCGCGGCAGATGTTGGCGCCCCAGTGGCAGATGTTGAAACTGATCGGGGAACCGAGGGTCAGACGCTGCCCGGTGGGGCCCGACAGGCCCTGCGCCGCCCGCCCGCCGGTGGCGAAGGTGACATGGCAGCCAAGCGGCAGGCCGCCGATGCGCGCGGCCTCGACAGCGGCGAAATCGGTCTGCCCTTCGCGGAAGGCATGCACCATGCGGCGCAGGGCGGCGGCGGCCATGTGGTTGGCGAATTCCAGACGCGCGATCTCGGCGGCATCCACGCGAGCGCGCAGGCCATGCGCGGGATGCATGAGGAGGTCCGTCACATTCTCCACCCGGCGCGCATGGCGACGGAGGGGATCGGCAAGGAAGGCGGGAATGTCGAGGGCGGTGGCGGGATCCTCCACCTCGTCGGGGCCGAACCATTTCCAGCCGATGGCCCCGAGGGTGCCCTTGGGCAGCGCTCCGGCCAGCAGATCGGCAAGGCGCGCGGTGCCGCGCGGTTGCGAGGGCAGCGAGAGCGAAGCGCAATGCGCGGTGCGGATGAGGCCCGCGGCGACGAGGGGAGAAGTTTCGGTATAAGGCAGGCATTCGTTGCCCGCGAGGAGAAGGGCGTCGGTGGGGGTGACCAGAAGGACCGCCTCTTCGAAGCGGGGATCGAACCCGGTGAGCCAGTGCAGATTGGCGGCATGTTCGCGGTCGCCATAGACGACCACCGCGTCGAGGCCCCGCGCGGCGGCGGCGGCGCGCAGGGCGGCAAGGCGGGCGGCCAGTTCGGACAGCGCGAGGGGTGGCGGCAGGTCGGGGGTGCCGCGTTCGGGCCAGTCGATGCGGATGGTGCCGGGCATGGCGCGCCTCCCTTGGTTGCCGGGGGCGAGGGTAATGCAGCGCCGGGGTTCAGGCCACCGTCTTGCGCGGCCCGCCCATTGGGTCTGCGGGTGGCGCTTGCGAATCCGGGGGCGTGGGCCTATATCGGCGGTCGAGAGGTTGGCGCGGGCGAGCGCCTCGCCAACCCGGTCAGGACCGGAAGGTAGCAGCCGTAACGAGCCCCGCTTGGGTCGTTGTCCAGCCTCTCACCTTTTCCCCTTCATGTCGTTGAGATGCGGGAAGCCCCTAGCGGGCAAGGGTTTGGCGTGGTGGCCGCTCCGGGACGACGCTTCAGGCTGCAGAAGAACGTCCGTTCCTTCGGGGACGATGGGTTGTTCGGATCACCGGTCCCGAAGGATTGCGCCTCATTCCGGGGCGCAACGAAGTCGTCCATATCGGCCTTTGCGGACGACATGCGCGCCCGCGAAAAAGCAGGCCTCAGGATCGTCAGTTTCCCTTTGCCGCAGATCGATGGGGCGCGCGAGACATGGGGAGCGCCGAACGAGGCATCCCTGCCTATGGTGTCTGCTGCGGCGAAGGACCGCTTTGGATCGGAACTATCCCTTGAGCAGCCGGAACGGATTGGGAGGATATCGCCTCCCGACAGGCCCGCCAGAGGTGAGATCTTTCCCCCGCGCCTCCGTCGCGCGCGTAAGGAAAAGAGTCGGAGCCGCGGTCGAGCGGTGGCCCGCCGTAGCCGGACCGCATCCTCGGCGTGCCCGCAACGGTGGTGGCCAGCCGCCACGACCCTTGGATGACTGTTGGTCAAAGCAGCCATCTGGCCAAGGTCTGGGGTGCTGAATTGGTCGACCTCGGCCTTGCCGGGCAAATCAACGTGGCCAGCGGGTTCGGCCCCTGGCCCGCGGCCCTGACCCTGCGCGACCATCTGGACCGGCGCGCCGGGCTGCCCGTCCGTACCCGCGCCCCGTCTTTGGGCAGGAAGGTCGCCGCATGGTGACCGTCATGTCCTTCGGCACCACGCCGTCACCCGCAGCCGCCCCCCGCCGAAGGGGCACGTCTGCCCAGTTTGTCAGCATCAATCGTCTCTGAGTGCATCAAGTCCAAAGGTGGCGACAGACTTCAGGTGAGCATTGCTCTGGAAAGCACATCGCCCTTCAGACAAGCGCAATCAGGTGGTTGTCCCATTGCGGCCCCGTGCGGCGCAACGGGGTGATGGCCTGCGCAGTGCAGGACCAAAGCGCGCCGGACCCATCGCTGGCGAGAAACCCCTCGCCATCCGGGGCGATACCGCAGACATCCGCGCGGGCATGGGTCGCCAGATGCCGTCCTTCGGCATCGTGGATCATCACAACGCCCCCGCGCGGCGACGTAAGTGCGATCAGACCCCCGTCTGTCACGGCGATGGATCCGGCGTAACCTTTCATCCGGAAGGTCCCGGCGGCATCAGGCGGGCAGGTCTGCAGCTTCGCCCGCAAGGGTTGCCACAGGCCAAGTTGCGGCACAGGTTCGGAAAGGTCGCCCTCCCATTGCATGGCGAAAGCGACGGTGCCGACGGCATTCACCGCCAGATGGCGGATGGAGTTCTGCCAGAGGTCGGCGGGCAGTTCGGCCTGCGCCTCGATGCCGCCATCTGCGGAAAGAAGGGTCAGGTTCGGGCGCATGCTGTCGAGGTTCAGCTTGCTCCGGTCCTGCGGGTCGGTGCGGATGCCGCCATTGGCAATCACAAGCCGGCCTTCGGGCAATCGCTTCACGTCATGCGGGCCGATCCCGCCCGAGGCCCATTCACCGATACGCTGAAAGTCCGGGAAGCGCCATAGACCGATGCGGCCCTCAGAGGTTTCGGCCACCACTTCGGACGTGAAGAGGAGCTTGCCATCGTCCGAAAAGACGCCATGGCCGTTGAACTGGCGCCCCTCCGGCGGGAAAAGCCGGGCGATGACTGCACCTGTCAGACAATCCAGCGCGACGGCGAATGTGCCTGGCCTACGGGCAAAGGCAACGGCAACCGGGCGCGTGGGATGGGCGCAGGCGGCATGGCCGCGCCCCGGCAGATCGATGGAAAAGGTGGTCTCGCCAGTTCCCGACAGGCCATGCAGCACGAAGCGTTCGTCCTGTTTGCCCGCGGCCAGAAAGCGCGGGCTACCCACGTCGGCCCAGCCGGGCACCGGCAGGGTAAGGGCGGCCAGCCCGGCCAGAAATCCGCGTCGCGTGGCCATCAGTCACCGTCCTGAGCATTGAAGCCAAGGCCAACACCAAGGGCGGGCCCAAGTTCCTCTACCGCGGCAAGGCGCGCGGCTTCGACCGACTGCTGCAGCACCTCGACCTTCAGGCGCCCCGCGGGTGTGGCAACGCCGGCAAGGGCCGGATCGTCGATGCCCTTTGCCAAGGCCACGGCACGGTCCAGCGCAGACAGAGTCTTGGGGGAGGATGCACTCAGTGCAGCCGCCATGTCGCGCAGGGCCAGCAGGGAAAGCTCGACATTGCGCAGACTGCGGCCAGAGGCGCGGGCCTCGGCCTTTTCCGGGGCTGGGCGGTCAAATGTGCCCAAGGGGCGGCCAAGGCGCTGGTCACGCAGGTGTTCCAGCCCGGTTACGACAAGGGTGAACAGCGCCTGCCTCGCCTCGTCGGGCGAAAGATAGGCGGTGTTTCCCGCCGCCCCGGCCGTGAGCAGAAGCTCGGCATAGCCGTTCGTCCAGCCATCGCGGATTTCAATGGCAAGGCGGGCCAAGTCGGATGCCGTGGCACGGATCAGCGGGCAGGGATCGGCGGGCAGCGGTGCCTCGGGCCAGAGCAGGCGTTCCAGCCCGGTCAGCCCACGCGCCGCGACCGACTGATCGGCAAAGGCTTCAGGGGCAAATTTCGTTGGATCGCCGGTCAGCAGGGCAAGCTGCGCCTTGCGGCCTAATCCTTTGGGATCAGGCCAGAAGACTATGGCGAGGCTCCGCCCCTCATCCTCGGCCGGGCCAAGGTGGAGGTGCTGCACGCCCATCCAAGCATCGAAGGCGGCATGGAATGCGGGGGCAAGACGTTCCGTTTCACAGGTTTCACGGGCCAGTTCCGCCAGCGCCCCGCTTTCCGCCACCAGCTGGTCATAGCCGGGCAGGATGTGGCCTTTTACCACCTCGGCAACATCCGCCAAGGCGGGCAGCGGCATCAGCAGGCACAGGGCGGTCAGGGCAGCACGCATCACAGGCTTTCCAGAAAGGCGATCAGGGCGGCGCGGTCATCGGCGGGCAGCGTCACCACCCTATCCCGGGCGGACTGCGCCTCACCCCCATGCCAGAGGATCGCCTCCAGCAGGCTACGGGCGCGGCCATCGTGCAAGAACTGGGTGTGTCCGCTGACCGCCTGCGTCAACCCGATACCCCAAAGCGGCGGGGTCTTCCATTCCCGCCCCGTGGCGCGGCCTTCGGGCCGGTTGTCGGCCAGCCCCTCGCCCATGTCATGCAGCAGAAGATCGGTATAAGGCCAGATCAGCTGAAAGCTTTGCTCGGGTTGCCCCTCCAGCCGGTGGGTCACATGCTTGGGCGTGTGGCAAGAGGCACAGCCTAGGGTATGGAACACCTCTTTCCCGCGCAGCACGGTGGGGTCATCCACCCCCCGCCGTTCCGGAACGCCAAGGTTGCGGGAATAGAAGGTCACAAGATCAAGGCTGGCGGCATCGACCTCCAGCCCATCGCGCAGACCCGCCTCTTGCCCATGCGGTGCTGCGCGACACTCTGCCTGCGCAACCGTGCAATCGCCCCACGGGTCTGGGTGCAGCGGGGTGGACAGGCCCATGTCGCCGGAAAAGGCCCCGGCGGACTGTTCCTTGACCGTCGGCGCCCCGGCCTTGAGGCCGAAGCGGCCCAGCATCGGCACTCCGAATTCAACCGAAGGCACGATCTGCGCCCGGCCCGAGATGCCATCGCCATCTGCATCGTCAGGGTCGGCAAGCGCAAGGATGTCGGCGGCAGGGATCGCTTCCAAGAGGCCAAGGCCGATCATCTGGGGAGCCACGCGCGGCGACAGCATCGTGTCGGGATGCAGGGCACCATGGCCCAAGTCCGACACGGCATAGGCCGGAGCACGCAGCGACACCACCGTTCCATCGGCCAGCGTGACCGGCTGTTCGGTCCAGCTGATCTCCATCCGACCCTCGGCCGCGTGACCGGGGGCAGCGAAATCCTGCAACTGGCCGCCATAGGTGGGCTCGGGGCCGGTGGCCAGCCACTCCTCGATATCGGCGGGAGACGTGGCGCCCGGCACCGACAGGCGCAGGAACATTGACACGCGGCCATCCTCGGGCCCTTCTGGCGTGTGACCGCGCCCGTCCTTCAGGTGGCAATCCTGACAGGCCCGGGCATTGTAGAACGGCCCCAGACCGTCCGACGCGAGGGTGGAGGCAGGCGAGGCGACCCAGGATTTGCGGAACAGCGCATTGCCCAGCTTGAAGTCCATCTCATGCGCGAAGGGCATGTTGGCCGAGAACTGGCTGAAGGCGTCGGTGTTCATCCGCGCCCTGACGGTGGCTGCGCCGGCAGGCTTGTCCTCGAACGGCTCGGGCTTGGTGAAATCCGTAGGCGGCGCAAGGATGGCCGCGATCCGGGCGCTTTCGTCGGCAGTGCGGGGAACCACGGGCAGGTGGCGGTCGTCCAGATCCTGCGCGAAGGCGGGGGTGGCGATGCAGAGAAGAAGAAGGGGGCGGAGCATGACGAAATCCTCTCGCCCCCGTTTGAACGCCAGTTTTCCGACTAATTCAATCGGAAAATAGATGCTGTGACCGTGCGTCTCATTCCGCCTGATCGGCTGGCTTGGCGTTGAGCATCCCGTATTTCTCGGCGCCGAGACGGTCGAACAAGCCAAGTTGGGTTTCAAGGAAATCGATATGGCCTTCCTCGTCCGCGATAAGCTCATCAAAGAGTGCGCGCGAGACATAGTCGCCCACTGCGTCGCAATGGCGGCGCGCCTCGATATACAGGTTGCGCGCGTCATGTTCGCCGGCCAGATCGGCCTCAAGCGTTTCGCGAAGGTCTTGGCCGATACGCAGAGGGTCAAGCTTCTGCAGGTTCGGGTGGCCTTCGAGGAAGATGATCCGCGCGATAAGCTTGTCGGCGTGGTGCATCTCCTCGATGCTTTCGGCCCTGCTTTTCGCCGCGACATGGCCATAGCCCCAGTCTTCCTGCAGGCGGAAGTGCAGCCAATACTGGCTGACGGCGGTCAGTTCCGACCGCAATGCCGCGTTGAGATATTCGATGACCTTTGCGTCGCCCTTCATGGCCGCCTCCGTGATGAATGGAAACGGGCCTGGCTGATGCGCTTTGGCAGTGGCTTGACCCTTGCCGCAAGGATAGGGCGGCAGGGCCGAGTTGTCCAATGCAAGAGCGCAGGAAATGCGCGAAAAATCAGAGTCTTACAGAAACAGTCGGGTGTTTCTCGTGGGTGGCTGAACGCGCGCGCAGAACCGGCACCTCCTCCCGGCTGGGCACGCGGAAGCTGCGGTTGCCCTTCATCGTCGCAAGGAACAGCGGCATGCAGCCGCCGCAATCGGCCCGCTTGCCAAGGGCATGGTATATCTTGCCGGGCGTGATGATCGTCTCGGGGTCAGAGGCGCGCATCCACTCCACCGCGGCGCGGATGTCGTGGTCGCTGATGGACTGGCAATGGCAGACGATCATCGCGCGCTCACTGAAAGACGGCCGAGGGATTGTCGAGGCTGTCGGACCCTTCGAAGCTGACCTTCTCCAGCCCAAGGGCGGTGACCGCGCGCTCTATAGAGGCGGTCTGCGTCACCAGCGCGTTGACCGCCCCCATGATCAGCGCCTCGCCTTCGGCGTTGCCGGCTTCCAGCATCTGGTCATAAGCGAACGCGCCCTCGGCCGCCGCCTTGATCGCGGCCAGCGCGGTGACAGAGGCGTTGAGCTCCGCCCTCAGTTGCGCATCCACGCCCGCATCCTTTTCGGCGACAAGGTCCGAAAGCGAAGGTCCGGTCATCACTGTGCCATCAAGGCGGGTATAGGTGCCGAGATAGACGTTCCGGATGCCAAGCCCGTCGTAGTAATGGCTGTTGTGCGTGTTGTCGGAGAAGCAGTCATGCTCCTCCTCGGGGTCGTTGAGCATCAGGCCCAGCTTCATCCGCTCGCCCGCCTGTTCACCGTAGGACAGGCTGCCCATGCCGGTCAGCATGGCCAGAAGCCCGGCCTGCGAGTCGGCGGTCACGGCAACACGGCCCTCGCCGCCCTCGGCCCAGGCAGCGGCCATGAATTCAAGATCCGACACCAGAAGCTCCGTCGCGGCCTTCAGATAGGCGGCGCGGCGGTCACAGTTCCCCCCGGTGCAGCCGTCAGCCTGCAGGAAATCGGTAAAGGGACGGTTGCCCGCGCCGGGGCCGGTTCCGTTCAGGTCCTGTCCCCATAGCAGGAATTCGATGGCGTGATAGCCCGAGGCCACATTGGCCTCGATCCCATCCGCTTCGTGCAGGGCCTCGGAAATCAATGCCGGGGTGATGGCGGTGGCGTCGATCTCGGCCCCTGACAGGGTGAATTTCGGCGTGGCGATCACGTTCAGCCCGGCAAGCGCGTTTTCCTCATTCGTCGCGGTGTCGGCGGCGACATAGTCGATCAGACCCTCATCCAGCGGCCAGGCGTTGACCTTACCCTCCCAGTCGTCGACAACAGCGTTGCCAAAGCGGAAGACCTCGGTCTGCTGATAGGGAACGCGGGCGGCGATCCAGGCCGTGCGGGCGGCTGTCAGCGTCGTGTCGGAAGGGTTGGCAATCAATGCATCGACGGCGGCGAGCAGTGCGCGAGCGGCGGTCAGGCTGTCGGAGTATTTCGCGGCGGCAAGGTCGGCGTAGTGAACAACCACCTCCTCTTGCGTGGCGGCCAGTGCCGGGAGGGCAGTGGTCCCAGCAAGGACAGTCGAAAGCAGGGCGGCGGCAAGGGTGCGCTTCATGGTGGGGTCTTTCGTCATTTGGTCAGGATCAGTTTGCCCTGACGGGTGATGCGCAGGGCATAGTGCTGCCCGTTCAGACGGATATGCGCGACAGGCCCACCCTTGGTCAGATCGACCGCATCGTGGCAGGGAATGGGCTCCACCTGCGGTGCATTGCAGCGGGCCGGTGGGCGCGCGAAGGGGAAATAAGTGAGCTGGGGTTGCGACATGGGGCCTCGGCGTGATGCCCGATTTATACCCGACAAAAATACTTTCCGTAAAGCTGATTATTTTTGTTGGAAATATCCGTTCCCCGCAGGTCCGATCCCGGACCATGGTGTTACATTTGCGAAGGACCGCTTTCCGCCCGTTGAATCATTGATGGAGCCAGATGCGTAGACATCACGCACCTTCATCCGCACCGGATCGCATCCGCGTTGCCTGCTGTCGATGGAGGTGTTGAAGGAGGTGTTGAAGAGGGCGAGATCTCGTCGCTTGTCTGCCATTTCGAGGCGGGCGCATATCGAACAGGCGTGTTTTGGTGCGAGTGGCCTCTTCTGACCGACGATACGCCCCTTGTTCCAGACAGGTCGTCTTGGGCGGAGTGCGGGAAGTTGCTGGATTGACAAGGCGCAGCCTCCTGTCCACCGACCCACCCTGCCCCGGACTATCCGGTCTCTTTGAACAAACCACCAAGCAACAATCTAATCCTTGGCCTAACCACCGTGGACCTTCGACCAAACCGACGCTGCACGCGACTTCGCGGATGAGGTGAGCGTTGAGCCGGGCGGAAGGCAGACCGTCATCACTCAACGGCGAAGGATCGGAACGCTGCCGGCTACAGGAACCGGAATTCCCTGCCCGAAACAGGTGATGCACCACAGGTTGATCCGACTTTGGGAAACTGCTCGCCATCCGCGCGGATCACCATTTCGCCCAGTCTGGGAACGTCTAGATAGACGATGGTGTCTGCCCCCAGCCGTTCGACATGGCGGACTGTTCCTGTCCAGCGCGGCTTGTCCTCTGTGATGCGCAGGTGTTCGGGCCGGATGCCGTAGGTTCGGCAGTCCTCTCCGGCCAATGCCCCATCGTAGAGGTTCATCTTCGGACTGCCGATGAACCCGGCGACGAAGGGCGAGACAGGGGCGTTGTAGAGTTCCATCGGCGTGCCGACCTGTTCCACCCGACCCGCGTTCAGCACCACGATCTTGTCGGCCATCGTCATCGCCTCGACCTGATCATGGGTGACGTAGATCATGGTCGCCCCCAGCTTGCGGTGAAGGTCGCTCAACTCGATCCGCATCTGCGACCGCAGCGCCGCATCGAGGTTCGACAGCGGCTCGTCGAACAGAAAGACCTGCGGGTCGCGAACGATGGCCCGCCCGATCGCCACCCGCTGTCGCTGCCCGCCAGAAAGCGCCTTGGGCTTGCGGTCCAGAAGCGGCGTAAGTTGCAAGGCCTCGGCCGCCGCCTCGACCTTGGCCTTGATTTCGGCCTTGGGAGTCTTCGCCAGCGAGAGGCCGAAGCCTATGTTGTCGCGCACGCTGAGATGCGGGTAGAGCGCATAGCTCTGGAACACCATCGCGATGCCGCGCGCCGAGGGTTCCGCGTCGGTCACGTCCCGCCCGCCGATCTCGATCACACCGGACGTTGCCTCTTCCAGCCCCGAGATCAGCCGCAGGAGCGTGGATTTCCCACAGCCCGACGGTCCGACGAAGACGCAGAATTCGCCTGCCTCGATGGTCAGGTCGATGCCCTTGATCACGTCCACCGCACCAAAGCTTTTGCGGATGTCCTTCAGGACGACCGAGGATGTGGTCCCACCCATGCGCTACCCTTTCACGGCACCGGCCGTCATCCCGGCCACGATCTGACGGTTGAAGAAGACGAAGACCAGCAGAGGCGGGATCGTCACCAGGAGGATGTTCATGAAGAGCAGGTTGAACTGGCTCTGGAACTGGCTCTGGAAGTTGAAGAGGGTAAGCTGCACCGTCACGTTCTCCTTCCCCGGCAGGTAGTAGAGCGGGTTGGTGAAATCGTTGAAGATGGTGATGGACTGCACCACGATCAGCGTGACGGTGACGGGTTTCAGCAAAGGCAGGATCACGCGGAAGAACACCTGCCACGGGCGCGCGCCGTCGATGATCGCGGCCTCGTCCAGATCGCGGGGGATCGTGGCGATGAAGCTGCGGTAGAGCAGGACGGAAAAGGCGAGACCGTAGGCCACCTGGATCAGGACCATGCCATGAAGCGTCTTGAACAGGCCCAGTCCCTGCAGGACCCAGATCGTGGGCACCACGGCGGGCGGCACCATGAGGCCGATCAGGATGCAGGCATAGATCAGCTTGTTCCACCCGGACGGTCGTCGCTGCAGCACATAGCCCGCCATCGCACCGAAGATGACGAGCAGCGTCACCGCCCCGACCGTGATGACGGTGGAATTGAAATAGGCCAGCAGAAGCATGTAGTTGCGGGTCTTCACCACGTCGGTCAGGTTCTGCCAGAATTGCCATTGATCCGGCCAGTCGAACAGGAAGAGCGCCGCTTCCTGCTTTGTCTTCACCGCCATGAAGAAGATGTAGAGGAACGGCAGGATGAAGATCACCGTCGCGACCAAGAGCGCGGCGATCCCGATGTTGCGCTGTCGCGCGGCGTCGCGGCGAAGGCTCACAGGTCGATCTCCCGTTTGTTGAACCACCATGTCATGGGCAGGATGATGAGGGCGATGAGGAGGAACAGGATCACGTTCCCGGCCGTCGACAGCCCATAGAACCCCGCCTGATATTGCTTGTAGATCACGCTGGCCAGAACGTCGGAGGAGAAGCCGGGCCCGCCCCGCGTCGTGGCCCAGATCACATCGAAGGACCGCAGGCCACTGATGAGCGACAGCGTCACCACCGTCACCGTCGCGGGACGCACAAGCGGCACGGTCACGCGCCAGAACTGCTGCCAGCGTGTCGCGCCGTCGATCCGGCTCGCCTCGTAATAATCCGGCGAGATGGCGGCCAGCCCGGCGATGTAGATCAGCGTGGCAAGGCCCACGCCCTTCCAGATGTCGATCAGCGCGACGGAATAGAGCGCCAGAGTCGGATCCGACAGCCATGCCGGCCCGTCGATGCCGATCTGAGCGAGGCCGAGGTTGATCACGCCCCGCGTCGGGTGCATCAGCGCCGCGAAGGTGATGCCGACGCCGATGGTGGAGACGAGGACCGGAAAGAAGACCACAGACCGCAGGAATCCCTGAAACCAGATCCCCCCCGTCAACAGCACGGCCAGCAGCAGGCCCAGAACCGTCTTCGCGCCCGAGGTGACGAAAGCGTAGATCAGTGTGTTGAAGAGGCCCTGTATCAGGAACGGTTCGCGGAAGAACTGGCGGTAATTTTCCAGTCCAATGAACTCAGCCTCGAAAAGGTCCCAGCGCGTCAGGCTGAACCAGAAGCTGGCGACCGTCGGCACGAGGAACAGCGTCACGAAGACCACCGCCGCAGGCAGCACGAACCAATAGGGATATGCCGATTTCCGCTTCATGTGCCCACGCTCCACAAGATGCCCCCGCCGCGGATCGGCGGCAGGGGCAGGACTGCCTCTCGTAGGGAGGTTACCAGTTCGGCAGTCCGAGTTGTTTGGCCTGCTTCTCGACATCCTGATCATAGAGCGCCGCCGCATCGGCAGCCCCACGGATGCCCGAGCCCACTTCGACGGTGATCTGTTCGAGCGCGGGCCCCTTCACCGGCGACAGGAATTCCAGCGCGGGGGCCGTCATGCCCTCGGTCTGGAAATAGGGCATCATGTCCTTGACCGCGGGCGGCACATCGGCAGGCAGCTCGCAGCCCTTGATCAGGTAGGGGCCCGAGGCACCCGCCGCCCCGATCATCGTGTTGCAGCCCTCGACCGAGGCGACGTAGTTCAGAAACTTGATCGCCTCTTCCTGATTTTCGCTGGCCGCGGGCACGTAGAGCGCGGCAGGCATCCAGACCGTCAGGCCGTTCTTGGACGCATCCGGGCCGGGTTGGGCGAAGAAGCCGAGGTCGTTCAGGTTGTCCGGGAAGTTCTGTTTCACCGTGCCGATCCCGAAGGTCAGCATGGGATAATGCGCGCCCTCGCCGGTGGCGACCATGCGCATCCCGTCATCGAATTTTGCCACGCCGAAATCGGCGTTCATGTAATTGGCCTTGAACACCGCCTCCAGATACTCGAACCCGCGCATCGCGGCAGGAGTCGTCGCATATTTGGCCTGGTTCGCCGTGTAGTCGGCGGCAAAGGTCGGCACCTCGGCCTGAACGTTGAAATAATCGGCCAGCACGAAGAGCTGGCTCGTCCAGGTGTCACCGAAGGTGGTGATGACCGGCACTTTGCCCGCTTCGGCCACCTTGGCGTTGTTCGCCATGAACTCGTCCCAGGACTTCGGCACCGACAGGCCAAGATCCGCATAGATCTTGCGGTTGTAGAAGATGCCCCCGCCCATCGCAGGCCCGAAAGGCACGCCGCGCACCGTTCCGTCCGGAGCGGTCACCACCTGCTTGAAGCTGTCCAGCACATTCGCCTGACCGTCGATGGCGGACAGGTCGACCAGTGTCTCGGATGGTTTCAGCGCCTGGAACAGCGAACCGGAGTTGTAATTGAAGATATCCGCCATCTCGCCCGTCGCCAGACGGGTCTTGACGATATTGTCCCCTTCGGCCCCGCCCGTGCGCTGTTCGATGTCGAAGGTTACGTCGGGATTGGCCGCCGTATAGGCCGCCGTCAGCGCCTCCATCGAGGCGACAGTTTCGGGGTTGTTGTCGATCAGCACCGACAGCGTCACCTCTGCCTGCGCCATGCCCGCTGCCAGAACGATCGCCCCGGCAAGGGCTGCACTGTATCTGATGGTCTTCATCGTGTTCTCTCCTCCCAGAGTGGTTCGTTCTCGTTAGGTCTTCAGGTCGAAACCGATCTCATGCCGCCCCGACGGGACCATCAGTCCCTCCGGGCCGACCGTCACGCTGCGGCCGTCCAGCGTCACGTTCACGCGCTGCGGGTTGGCGGTCAGCCGCCCGGTGCATCCTTCGGGCAGGGTCACGCCATAGGTCACCCGCCCGCCATCCAGCACCCAGCCCGCCTCGATCCGCCCGTGGCGGCACTCATGCCATGCAGCAACGGGCGAAAGCGCGGGCAGGATCAGGGGATCTAGCGTCACCTCGTCGAAACCGGGACGCTCGGCCACGGGGGCCACGCCCGCCACGCCCTCGAACAGCCATTGGCACACCGCGCCATAGGCATAGTGGTTGTAGCTGTTCATGTCGGGATCATAGATCGTCCCGTCCTCTCCGAGCGCGTCCCAGCGTTCCCAGATGCTCGTCGCCCCCCGTTCCACCTGATAAAGCCAGCCCGGCACCTTGCGGTTGAGGAAGATCTTCTCGGCCAGATCGGCCATCCCGTGCATCGTAAGGGCGGGCAGGATGGCGGGCGTTCCGATGAACCCGGTGCCGATCAGGCCATCCGCATCCTCCACCACGCGGCGGAAATAGGCCTTGCCCGCCTCATGGTATTCGGGCGGTACCAGACCGTAGAGGAAGGCAAGGCTCCACGACGTCTGATCGTTATGCGCGATACGGCCCGAGGGCGAGAAGAACTCGTGCTTGAAGGCAGCGCGTATCGCCTCGGCCCGGGTCCGCAGCGCCTTGGCCTGCGCCTCCTCGCCGATCACGTCCGCGATCCGCGCCGCAAGGTCGGTCGAGATGAAGTGGTAGATCGTAGCCGCGCAATCATCCGCGATGGTCGGGCGCGGCTTGCGGTTGTCCCCCACCGGCTGGATCCAGTCGCCGAAGGTGAAACCATGCGCGCCCCATTCCGAAGGTGGCCTCACGATCGGCCCGTCGGAAATGCCCCAGACGTAATCGAGCCATTTCACCATGGCCGGGAAATTCTCGACCAGAACGCCCTTGTCCCCGTAATGCAGGTAAAGCTGCCACGGGATGATGACGATGGCATCGCCCCAACCTGTCGAGCCTGCCCAGTCCCCCCGCCCTTCGATCGGATGCAGCCGCGTCGGATCGGGCGAGAAATGCGGAACCGCCCCGTTCGGGCGCTGATCATGCCGGACATCGCGCAGGTATTTCTTCAGGAAGCTCTCGCAATTGGCCAGCCAGCAGGCGGTTCCGGCAAAAACCTGCGCATCGCCGGTCCATCCCAGCCGCTCATCGCGCTGCGGGCAATCGGTCGGGATTTCGATGAAGTTGGACCGCTGCGACCAGATCGTGTTCAGCACCAGCCGGTCCACCTCGGGCACCGCACAGGTGAAACCGCCTGCCTGCACCGGAACCGACGTCACCGGGACCTGATGGATCGACACCAATTGCGCCCCGCCCGTCAGCGTCACCCGCGCATAGCGGAACCCGAAGAAGGTAAACATCGGGGCATAGGTCTCCACCCCCTCGCCCTTGAGGGTGTAGTGCTGCTCGGCACGGGCCGAGCGGAAGTTGCGGTTGTCGAACTCCCGCCCCGGCCCCAGAACCTCGGAAAACTCCACGCGCACATGCGCCCCCGCCGGACCCGTCACGGCGATCCGCGCATAGGCCCCACAGTTCTGGCCGAAGTCATGCACCGTCGCAGCCCCGTCCGCCCAGTTTTCCAAGGGCGCGACGGGGTCCATCTCCTTCACGGTCCCAGTCTCCTGCGGCACCAGCAGCGCATGGTCGAAGGGCAGCACCTCTACCCCATGCGTGTCCGCGATGGCGATGCGCGCGTCATAGTCCTCGCCGTGGTAGATGCCGTTCCCCGTCACCGGCGTGACGCCGGACCGCCACGAGGCATCGGTCTTCACCAGCACGCGCCCGCCCGCCACCAGTTCGGCAAAGGCACCGATCCGGTCGCCCCATGTGTTCGGGATGGGGTTGAGCGCCCACATCAGCCGCGACCGATACCAGCCGTCCCCCAGCCAGATTTCCAGCCGGTTCCGCCCCGGTTTCAGGAGGGAGAAGACATCATAGCTCTGATAGGCGATGCGGTCGTCATAGCAGGTCCAGCCGGGCGTCAGCAGATCATCCCCGACCCGCACGCCGTTCAGGAAGGCACGGTAAAGTCCTTGCGCAGAAAGATGCAGAACCGCGCCCGCGTCGACCGATGCAAGCTCGAACTCCCGCGCCACGAAGCAGCCCGCGCCTCCCGTCCCGGCATCGCAGGCCGGCGCGATCATGTCGGCAGAAAACTGATTTTTCGGCAATATTTTACCATCTGCGGAACCAGCCCGCACCTGCCCCTCAAGGCCCATCCGATCATCCTCCCTACGGCCGAATCAGGCTCCTCCCCCAATTCGTATACCGTTCTACGTAAATCATTCTACAAACCGATTTGCCTTGCAACGGTTTTTTGCTAGGCTGCCCGGCGGAGGAAACGGAATGGCCGATGGCGACAGCGAGTCACGCGTGACGATCCGCACCGTTGCGGCGGATGCGGGCGTGTCGGTCGCGGCGGTGTCCAAGGTGATGCGCAAAGCCTATGGCGTGTCCGATGCGCTCCGCCTGCGGGTGGAGGCGAGCATCGAGAAGCTTGGCTACCGCCCCTCCGTCGCCGCGCGCGGCATGCGGGGGCGCACCTTCACGCTGGGCGTGCTGCTTGTGGGAATCGACAACCCTTTCCTTCCCGGCATCTATCAAGGCATCGAGAGCATCACCGAGGCGGCGGGCTACAAGATCATGGTGGGCGTCGGCGCCGCCCGCGCCCGGACCGAGGCGCAACTGATCGAACAGATGATCGATAACCGGATGGACGGGCTCATCCTCGTCGCCAGCCAGATCGCGGGCGAGACGCTGGAGCATTACGCCCGCCAGATTCCCATCGTCGTCGTCGGGCATCATGAACCTGCCGCTCAGGGTTATGACACGATCAACAACAATGACCAGATGGGTGCGCGTCTGGCCGTGCGTGCCCTTCTTGACAAGGGGCATCGGGACATCGCCTTTGTCACGCAATCGGATCAGGAAGACCACTTCGCCGACGTCGCCCCCCAGCGCGAGGTCGGCTACCGCGCCGCCATGGCCGAGGCAGGATTGGCCGACCGCATACGCGTCATCGGACTGCCGCAGCATGGCGTGCCGCGTGATGCCGAGATCGATGCGATCCTATCCGCGACGGATAGGCCTACTGCGATCTTCTGCTGGTCCGACCTGGACGCGATCCCGATCCTGAGCGCGGCGCATCGGCTTGGCCTGCGCATACCCGCCGACCTCGCCCTCATAGGCTACGACAACTCGCCCGTTGCTGCGCTTTCCATGGTCGACCTCACCTCCATCGATCAGGACGGGCCGCGCCTCGGCAAGATCGCGGCCGAGGCCCTGTTCAGCCGAATGAACGGCCGCAAGATCGCGGAGCACATCGAGATCGATCCAACACTGATCCTGCGTGGAAGCATCTAGGGACGGGCGCGTCCCACGATGAACGGACACGCCGCCGTCGCAGATCAAGCTCGCGCAAGCCTGTCCTCGATAGCATACCCCAGCGAGGCCAGAGGTAAGGAGCGCTCGAGAATGCCACAGTCTCCGCATCGCCAGTCGTGGATTCTAGGAAATGGCAGTCGAACTCTGGCCCGGACGCACTCCAGCGCCGACGGCGGCCCCCATCCGTGATGATCTCAATCTCAGGGTTAAGCCTGACTGTCCGGTCGAAATGGGGGCCAGTTCAGGGCCGTGATGATACACTGCAACTGCATTCAGCAAAAACATGCCTTGAGACTGCCACGTCGAGCAATTTGATGGTCCCCCAAAGAAACGGACACATCGGAGACAATGCGATGATCTCGATCATGAACAATGCGCTGCCGACGACCAAGGATGGGTATGGCTATGGCCTGCAAGCCGTCGATGGTGACATGCTGAAGGTCAGGACGGTGGATCGGACCGTTGATTTCGGCTTTCCCCAGCAATTCGGCGTGAACTGGTTCCGCTATGGGCGCAGGATCGGCCTCGAGCACCTGCCCACTCGGTGGCGGGCGATCTCCAGTTCCGGAAAGCCTCTCGCAAGGTCACGGATCGACCTTCCCGATCTGGATTCCACGCAAGGCGCAAGCATCGTGTCGCAACGGTTCCGGGACATCGTCGAGCATTTCGAACCCGGCGTCCATCAGTTCAAACCAGTCCGGCTCATCTTTGCCGGGAACGAAGAAGAAACTCGTCCATTCTTCCTTATGGTGCCGTGCCAGCGCGTCGTCATTTCGCTGGATCACGGACGCACGCGCCCGCCGATGCGCGCGTTCCCCGAACGTCCAGATCTGGTCAAGCCCGATCCGGCAAGACCGCTTCATTTCTTTGCCAGCGGCACAGCGACTGCTGAATGGGCGCCCGTCTTTCTTCGTGAGGCCGTCGCCGGCAAGCACCTGTTCTGCGCTGCGGATTTCCCACGATGGCTCTTCGTTTCCGCCGAACTGCGGAAGGCCCTTGAGGGAGCAGGCATGCTGGGTATGGCGTTCCTAGGGCCCTATCCGGTGACTGGCGAGGGCTGATAGGATAGGACTTAGGGCCATTGCCATGACCGGCCGAACGAGGAGCGCGCGGCAGAAGCCAAGGCTCGGAGCGGTCCGGCCCCCACCTAACCGAAGGCCCGTCGGGTGAGGCGGTCCATGAAGATTGCCACCGCCACGATCGAGAGCCCCGATCGCAGACCTAGGCCCATTTCCATCCGGGTCAGGCCGCGCGTCACCTCGGCCCCCAGACCGCCCGCCCCCACGAGACCCGCGAGCACGACCATGGCAAGCGACAGAAGGATGCATTGGTTCAGCCCGATGAGGAGCGTCTTCCGCGCGGAGGGTATCTCGATCCGCGTCAGCGTCTGCCATGAGGTCGCGCCAGAAGCAGCGCCGAGTTCGATGAGCTCCTTCGGCACCTGCCTGAAGGCCAGCGTCGTCAGCCGGAGCATCGGGGGCACGCCGTAGATCACGGTCGCCATGAGTGCGGGCACCTTGCCAAGGCTGAAGATCATCACGGCGGGGATCAGATAGACCCATGGCGGCACGGTCTGCATGAGGTCGAGAACGGGGCGCAGGGCCGCCTCGATGCGGGGTCGCCGGGCGGCAAGAACGCCGAGCGGAAAGGCGATCAGGACGGCCATCGCTACAGAAAGCGAGACGAGCGCCACGGTCTGCATCGTCTCGACCCAAAGGCCCGACAGGCCCGCGACCGCCATGCAGGCCGCCGCGACCATGGCCATCCCGAAACCCTGACGCCACAGGATGAGCAGCACGAGGGCCGCCGCGAAGAACGGGCCGGGCACCGCCAGCAATGCGGCCTCGGTCGCGCCGAGGACGGCCTCGACACCGGTGCTGATCGCCAGAAAGAAGCCGTGGGCATTCGTGTTGAGCCAGGTGATCACCGGGGCGACGACGTCGCCGGGCGAGAGGAGCGCCTTTTCCTTCATCGCGTGCCCCCGTTGGAATTGCCTGCCGACTGGCTGATGCGGTCGATGATGATGGTCAGGATGACGATTGCGATGGCGGCGTTGACTGAAAGCGCGATGTCCAGCTTGCGGACCGCGCCATAGATCGTCTCGCCAAGGCCGCCGGACCCGACGATGCCCGCGATGACGACCATGCCGAAGGCCATCATCAAGCTCTGGTTGATGCCCGCCATGACGCTGGGCAGCGCGAAGGGGACGCGGATCTTGAGGAAGGCGTCCAAGGGTCTTGCCCCGGTCGCCTGTCCCAGTTCGATGAATTCGATGGGGGTCATCCGGAAACCATGGGCGGACAGGCGGACCACGGGGGGAACCGCTACGATGAAGGTCGCGACGATGGCCGTTGCCGGACCGTAGCCGAGGAATGCAATGGCCGGCAGCAGGTAGATATAGGGCGGCAGGGTCTGGATCAGGTCCAGCATAGGTTCGAGGATACGGGTCAGCCGCCTGCTGTAGCCCGCGACGACACCCACGGGAACGCCGATGATCACGGCGAGCACGACCGAGATCAACACAAGGCACATCGTTTCGACCGTCGCGGTCCAGAGGCCCATCACACGGCAGAACGCCAGTGCTGCCGCCGAGGCAAGTCCCGCTTTCCAACCGAGAGAACGGGTCGCGATACCGCCGAAGGCGATAGCGACCAGCCAGAAGGGCACGAAGATGAGGCTGTCGACCATCAGGTCGAACAATCCTTCCAGCGTGCCGCGCACGAGGTCGAAGAACAGCCCGCCATTGTCCGTGGCCCATGCCATCGCGCGGTCGACGGAGGCGTCGAAGGCCTCTACCCAAGGGGTCAGGTCCATGTCAGGCCACCCCGGCCGCGGGCGCGTGATCGCCTTTAAGGCCTTCGAGAAGGGTGCGCGCCGTGACCACGCCGACGCTTTTGCCGCCGTCGATGACCGCCACGGCCTGATGGTCAGACGCCAGAACAAGATGGATCAACCGGTCGATGTCGGCGTCCAGTCCCGCCGAGGGAAGCGCATCCAAGGGGGCAGCGGTGAAGGCGCCGACGGGCATCATCACTGAACCCGCCTTCACGAGATGTATGCGCGAGATGCCGGCCACGAAATCGGCGACATACTGGTCGGCGGGGTTCATCACGATTTCCTCGGCGGTACCGGTCTGCACCATTGCGCCGTCCTTCATGATCGCGATGCGGTCGCCGATGCGGATCGCCTCGTCGAGGTCATGGGTGATGAAGACCGCGGATTTGCCGAGTTGCTTGGTCAACTGGCGGAACTCATCCTGCAACTGGCGGCGGATCAGCGGGTCGAGGGCCGAGAACGGCTCGTCCATCAGGATGATCTCGGGGTCGGCGGCAAGGGCGCGGGCAAGGCCCACCCGTTGTTGCATCCCGCCCGAGAGTTCGCGTGGGTAGCGGTTCAGCCAGTCGCCCAGCCCCACGCGCGTCAGGGCATCGGTCGCGATGCGGCGGCGTTCCGCCGGGGCCACCCCCTGCACCTCCAGACCGAAGGCCGCATTTTCCAGCACGGTGCGAGTCGGGATCAGCGCGACGTTCTGGAAGACCATGCCGATCGTGTGTGCCCGCATGTCACGCAGTTCGGCGGCGGGCATGTCGTTGATGGCGCGGCCCTTCACCAGAACCTCGCCCAGCGACGGGTCGATCAGACGGTTCAGCAGACGGATCAGCGTGGATTTGCCGCTGCCCGAGAGGCCCATGATGCAGAAGATCTCGCCCTTGCCGACGGTGAAGCTGGCATCGTGGACGCCCACGACACAGCCGAATTCGGACAGGACCTCGCGCTTGCCAAGCCCCCTGGACTTGAGCGCGGCGATGGCGTCGCGGGAACGGTCGCCGAACACCTTCCAGACGGAGCGGCATTCGATCAGCGGCGCGTCATACGGGGCGGTGTCGTTGCGGGTCATCGGCGCTGTCCCAATCCTGCGGAAGAGATATGGCCGGCCCGGCACCCCGGACCGGCCCGAATGGTCATTCGGACTTGATTGCGGTCCAGCGCGCGATCAGGTCGGCATGGGCGGCAACCCAGTCGGCCACGGCCTCTTCCATCGCCTTGCCGTCGTTCATCGCGCCGTTGATCGCGGTGATGTCGGCAAGCGGGACATAGATACTGGCAAGCCGTTCGCGCAGGGCGGGGTTCGCCGCAGAGAACCCTGCGGTGCCGATGAAGTAGTAGGACTGCGCTGCCGGGAAGACGCCCTTCGGATCGGCAAGGAACTTCACGTCATACTTCTGCATCATCCACGACGGTTCCCAGATCGTCACGGCGATCGGTTCCTGGCGGGACATAGCCGCATCCAGCGCAGCGGTCATGGCGGCGGTCGATCCTTCGACAAGGTCCATGCCCGTGCCATAGGCCTCGACGGCGGCGGCGGCATCGCGCATCAGGCCCGAACCCGGCTCGATCCCGATGATCTTGCCGCCGAACATGTCCTTGTTGGCCGCCAGTTCCTCCATCGAGGAGATGCCCACATAGGAGGGCACGGCAATCGCCTGATAAAGGCCGTGCGAGACCGGAGAGATCTTCTCCAGCCTGTCCATGTTCTTGGTCCAGTAGTCATGCGCCACGTAGTCGGTCTGCGAGGCCATGATGTCCACGTCGCCGTTCGTCAGGGCGGCAAAGGCGATGCCCCATTCCGAGAATTCCTCGACCTCGACGGTATAGCCCTTCGATTCGAGGACCGACTTGGTGATGCCGGCGATCGGGGTAAGGTCTTCCCAGCCCATGGTGCCGATGGTGATCGTGGTGCCGTCTTGCGCGAAGGCGGGAAGGGAAAGGGTGGCTGCGATGGCGGTCGCGCCAAGCGCCTTGACGAAGCAGTTCATGTGAGGTCCTCCGGATTGCATTGAGCTTTCGCCACCGTGGCCGCAGCCGGGCGGATGGTGCTGAGGCACCGTCCACCGGATGTCCGGTGATCTTTTGATGGGAGCGTGCGCCGCGCACCTTCTCCGGTCGGATCAGGCCGCGGTCGGCGGGCGGCCTGCGGGATGGGCGGCCGGTCGGCGCCTTCCTTGCCCATGGTATCCCGTATCGCGCCCCACTGCCGCAAACGAGAATTTCGCAGGGTTGCGCATTAGAAAATCTGATGGTGTGGGGCGGCGGCTCAGCGGCCGCGCAGGTACCGCCCCGGCCCTATTTCAGCGATCCGAGAAGATGGTCCACAAAGCGTGCCACGGCGGGGCGCTGCATGGCAGCGCTTTGACAACGCAGGAAATTTCCGCGCCCTGCCGTGATCGGGGACGGATGGGCATGGACCAGTTGCCCATCCCTCAGCCGGGGCTGCACCATGTGCTGCCAGCCCAGCATGACCCCCTCGCCGGAAAGGGTCGCCTCGATCAGCAGCCCGACCTTGTTCGTCGACAAGCTGGATGGCCCCCGTTCCCACCGTGCGCCTTGCGCGCGGAACCATTCTTCCCAGCCCAGCGGTTGCCAACCGATGGCATCCGCGCTCCAATGCCGTTCGTGAAGGTGGAGAAGATTCGCGCGGTTGAGGCTTTGGGCATCCTCGAACGGGCCGTGCTGCGCAAGATAGGCGGGCGTGCAGACAGGCTGCGCCGCTTCGGGGAAAAGGAAGTGCAGTTCCTCGCCCACCTCGCTTCGCTCGTTGCCGCAGAGAAGCGCCAGATCGACGCCCGAATAGTTGCGCAGCGTTTCATCCTCATCCGAGGCGAGGATCACGAAGCCAACCGAGGGATGCTCGGCGCGAAAACTCTCGATCAGCGGGCGCAGCCAGTAGGTCGCCATGCCATCGGTGGCAGAGACGGTCACGGTTTCGGGCAGGCCATCGGGCTGAAGGAGGCCAACGCCCGCACTTATGGTATCAAGGCCAGCGGCCACGGCGGCGAAAAGGTCGACCCCTGCCTGAGTCAGTTCCAGCGCGTTGTGCTTGCGGATGAAGAGCGCCACTTCGAGGGCCTTTTCCAGCACCCGGATCTGCTGGCTGACCGCGCCCTGCGTGATGTTCAACTCCTTCGCCGCCAGCGTGAAGCTCAGATGCTTGGCGGCAACCTCGAAGGTCGCCAGAGCGCCAAGGGACGGGAGGTGCCTGCGGCGGACCGGTCTCATGCTATTCTGTCCTCGCCTGCCATTCCTTCCAGCGAAGATAGGCATTTGCACCGATGGTGTCGAAAGGATGCGGCGGAAGGCGGGACGGTTCGCCTTCTTCAAGGAAGAAACGGGTGACATCGCTTGTCCGGCCAAGCGCCAGCGTGGCCGCGGCGATACCCGTCAGGGTGCCCCGCGTGGTGCCGAGACCATTCTGCACGCAGGCCGAGAAAAGCCCCGGCTCCAGTTCCCGCATGACTGAAACGCCGTTCTTTGTCAGGCACAGATGGCCGGACCAACCATGTTCGAACCGCACCCCCCTGAGCGTCGGGAAACGGGCATCGAACTTCTGCCGCATCCGGGCCGTCACCCGCGCCAGATCGCCCGCGCTCGTCTGCATGCCGGGCCGGTAGTAGCCACCCTGACGGATGACGATGCGATTGCCGCCCTGCGCCGTCGAGATGCGGCGCACGGTCGATCCCATCGGGTCCGATGGCGTGAGTCCCCATGTGCCTTGGCCGCCCAGACCGCGCAGCAGGTCACCCGGGATTTCCTCGGTCATGCAGGCGTTCAGCATGATGTGCATCAACTGCCCGCGACGAAAACCGAAACTTTCCAGATGGCCATTATTGGCAAGGATCACCCTTGTCGCCCGCACCCCTCCCTGCGGCGTGACAAGCCTCCAGCCCGCCCCGGCGCTCTCGTATCCGGTGACGGGGGAGGATTCGAAGACCTGAACCCCCCTCGCCACAAGCCCGGCGGCGAAACCGCGGATATAGCCGGCAGGCTGGATCAGCGCCGTTCCGGGGGTGTAGAGGCCGCTGGAATAGTAGCGCGTCCCCGTCACCTCGTGCATCGTCTGCGCGTCATAGATCTCATGCGGTTCGCCAAGGGCGGCAAGGTGTTCCGCGTAGGTGCGGTTGCCCTGCTCTCCAACATCGGAGGCGGCGGCGTTGATCTTGCCCCAGCGCTGGAAGTGGCCTGCGGGCAGGCCGTATTCGCGGCTGACATCCTCGGCGAAATCGATGGCCTGCCGGTTCAGCCGCGTCAGTGTCCTGTCGCGTGCCGCGCCCGATCCGGCATAGTCGGAACTGGTCAGGTCATGCGGCAGGTCGATCATGAAACCGGAATTCCGGCCTGCCGAGCTTTCGGCGATGCGGCCCGCATCCAGCACGACAACCGACAGCTTTGCATCGGCGAGCAGCAGGTGCCGCGCCGCCGAAAGCCCCGCGAAACCTGCGCCGACGATGGCGATGTCGCAGACCGTCTCGCCCCGAAGCTGCGGAAGGGGCGCGGCGGGGGGCAGGATCGCATTCCACCCCGCCGGGCCGGTATGCACGGGCAGGCGACTTACCTTGCGCAGGGCCATGGTCTTCCTCAGTCGATCGCGGTATCGCTGGTATCGGTAAGGTCCAGCCAGATGGTCTTGAGCTGGGTATACTGATCATGCGCATGAATCGAGTTGTCGCGCCCGCCGAAACCAGACTGCTTGTAGCCGCCAAACGGCGTGGTGATGTCCCCTTCGCCGAAGCTGTTCACCGTCACCGTCCCCGCCCGCAGCATCTGCGCCCCACGCAGCGCCCGCTTGCCGTTCGCCGTGAAGATCGACGCGGCAAGGCCGTAATCGGTGTCATTGGCAACCGCGATGGCCTCTTCGAAGCTGTTGACCGGAATGACCGTCAGGATCGGCCCGAAAATTTCCTCGCGCGCGAGGATGGAAGCGTTGCTTGCCACCTCCACCACTGTGGGTTCGACGAAGCCCTCGGCGACGACCTTGCCGCCCATCAGGACCTGTTCCTTGGCCACCGTCGCCAGATAGCCGGACACCTTGCCGAAATGCGCCTTCGAGACCAGCGCCCCGACCCGAACCTCGGGGTTCAGGGGCTCTCCCACCACCCATTCGCGGGCATGGGCGCGGATCTTCTCGATCAGGCGGTCCTTGATGCCCCGCTGGACGATCAGGCGGCTGGCGGCGGAACAGTTCTGCCCCATGTTCCAGAACGCGCCGTTCACCACATGGGCGGCGACGGCGTCCAGATCCTCGGCATCGTCCAGCACGATGCAGGGGTTCTTGCCACCCAGTTCCAGCACGACCTCCTTCAGATTGCTGTCTGCCGAATAGTGCAGGAAGCGGCGACCCGTGATTGTCGATCCGGTAAAGGAGACCATGTCCACATCCGGATGCCTGCCCAAGGGTTCACCGACCTCTGACCCGCTGCCGGTCACGACATTCAATACCCCGCGCGGAATGCCCGCCTCGGCCGCCAGTTCCGCCAGCCGCAGCGCTGTGAGCGATGTCTCCGCCGCAGGCTTCACCACAACGGAACAGCCCGCCGCCAGCGCGGGGCCGATCTTCCATGCCAGCATCAGGAGCGGGAAGTTCCACGGTAGGACCAGACCCACGACGCCCACGGCTTCGCGCACGACCATGGCGATATGGTCGTTCGAGGCAGGGCTGACCTGATCGTAGATCTTGTCGATCAATTCACCATGCCACTTGATGACATGGATGGACTCGGGGATGTCGACCTGCTCGCAGTCATGGATCGTCTTGCCGCTGTCGAGGCTTTCCATCACGGCCAGTTCGCGGGCGTGGCGCTCCATCAACCGGGCCAGCCGGACCAGAACGTCCTTGCGCGCGGCAGGATGCAGACGCGACCAGCGGCCATCCTCGAACGCCTCGCGCGCCTTGGCGACGGCAAGATCCACATCTGCCGCGCCACAGGCCGCGACGGTGCCCAGCACCGCACCCGTGGCCGGGTTCACCGTCTCGAAGGTCTTGCCGGAAATCGCCGGACGATAGGCCCCGTCGATCCAGGCATTCTGCGGCAGGTCGAGCGAGGCCGCGACGGCCTTGTATTCTTCATGGGTCAGCAGGTCGGACATGGCTCAGTTTCCCTCGACGATCGCCTTGACGGTGGTCTTGAGCGTGCGGATCACCTGCTCAAGCTCGCGCTTTTCTTCCTTGTTCAGGCCCTTTAGCGGCGGGCGCATCGGCCCCGCGCGCAGGCCCGTCACCTCGACCCCGTGCTTGATGCACTGGATGAACTTGCCGCCCTGCTCCAGCACGGCCATCAGGGGCAGCATGGCCGACATGATGCGGCGGCCCTTGGCGAAATCGCCCTTCACCACGCAGGTTTCCCACAGCGCGATATGCTCCTCGGGCAGGAAGTTCGACCCGCCGCAGATCCAGCTTTGCGCGCCCCAAGCGAAGAATTCGAGCGCTTGATCGTCCATGCCGCAGGACATCTGGATATGCGGGTAGTCGCGGGCCAGAAGGTGGACACGGTTGATGTCGCCGCTGCTTTCCTTGATGCCGATCACGTTTCGCGACCGCCCCACGCGGTCAAGGAATTCGCGCCCCATCTCGACGCTCATGCGGCCGGGATAGTTGTAGAGGATGATCGGAAGATCGGCCGCCCGGTCGATCGCCAGCGCGTTGAGCGCGTTCTCGCGCTCGGTCGGTACCGAATAGGGCGGCGTGCCCAGCAGGATCGCATCCGCCCCCATCTCGCGCGCTCCGGTCGCCAGCGCGAGGGAGTCGGGCGTCCGCATAGCGCCCGTGCCGATGACCACGGGGACACGCCCCTTCACGCGATCCACGATGAAACGCGCGATGGTCAGCCGTTCCTCGATCGTTTCGGCGTAATTCTCGCCCGTCGATCCGCCAGAGATCAGACCATGCACACCCGCCGTGACAAGACGTTCCACCAGATCGGTCAGAGCGTCGAAATCAACCTCGCAATCCGTGTGGAAGGGCGTGATGACGGGCGTGTAGATGCCTTCCAGCCTGAAACGGACACTCATGGGCCACCCTCCTTTGCGATGCGATCGGCCCTGTTCTCGCGGAGCGGGCTCCAGAAGAGGTGGGGCTTTTGCAGATAGGGCTAGACCCGAGACGGAACCGACGCAAAGGAGAATGCACTGCGGTTGCGCATCAGTATAACTAATGCCAAAGGATCAAGGGACAGAGTTCCTTGGACAGCCCCGGCGCAGCTCCGGAACGCACCCAGCGCAAGTCCGGTCAGGAACGGAGGTCCGCGAGGCGACGGCCCCCTCTCATCCGGAACAGGCGGAAGGTTCCAGCCCGCAAGGCCACTCGCCGCCGTGACAGGGAACGGACCTATGCCACCGCCTGCGCACCGGTGATTTCCACAAGCGAACCGCACATGAAGGCCGCCTCGTCCGAGGCAAGGAATGCCACCAGCGCCGCGACTTCCTCCGGCTTGCCGATGCGACCAAAGGGCACCAGCCTGTCGAGATCGGCGATGCTGCGGCCTGAACGCCTGACCCCTGCCTCCAGCATTGGCGTGTGGATCTCGCCGGGGCAGACAGCGTTGACGCGGATCTTTTGCGGGGCATAGTCGCGGGCGAGGTTCTGGGTGAAACTCGCCACCGCGGCCTTTGTCACGTTATAGGCGATGTGGTTCGGCGCAGGGTAGAGGCCCCATTGCGATGCCGTGTTGACGATTGCGCCGCCCCCCTGGGCGATCATTCCGGGCAACGCGGCCTGGCAGAGATGGAACATGGCGTCGATGTTGACGGCGAAGGACAGGGTCCAGTCCTCCTCGGTCAAGGCCAAGAGCGGCCCGCGCCGGTTGATGCCCGCATTGTTGCACAAGACATCGATCCGCCCTTCATGGGCAAGCGCATCCGCGATCACCGCCTTGCAGCCCGCAGCGTTGGAGATGTCGGCAGCAAAGCCCCTTGCGCGCCCGCCCCCGGCGCGGATTCCGGCGGCCGTGTCCTCGACACCTTCGGCATTCCTGTCGGTGACGATTACCCGTGCTCCCTCGCTGGCGAAGCGCTGCGCGATGGCGGTGCCGATGCCTCCGGCCGCCCCCGTGACGATCACGATCCTGTCCTGAAAGCGCATGCTTGTCCCCCTAGCGCAGATAGCTGCCGCCGTTCACATCCAGCACCGCCCCGTTGAGCGATGCCTGCGACGGGCGGAAAAGAAACGCGGTCAACTCGCCGATCTCCTGCGGCGCGGCCATGCGGCCGATGGGGATGCCAGCCAAGGCCGCGGCTTCACCATGCCGGGCGATGAAATCCTCGGCCATTTCGGTGCGCACCCAGCCGGGGGCAAGTGCGACGGCGGTTATTCCCTCATGCCCGTGACTTTGCGCGACCGACTTCGTCAGGTTGATCAGCGCGGCTTTCGACGCGCCATAGGCCATGGCAGCGGAGGCATAGCCACGCTGTCCCGCACGGGAGGCCATGTTGACGATCCGGCCCCCGCCATGGGCGCGGAAATGCAGGATGGCCAGTTTCGTGAGATCCACCGCCGACAGGAAATTCACGCGCATCTCCCGCTCCCACACGGCCTGCCAATCGGAGAGGGGGGCATCGACCGCCACCTCGCTGCGGATGCCCGCATTGTTCACCAAGCCGGTGATCCGGCCTTCTGCGGCAAGGGCGGCCTCCCAAAGCAGGCTTGCGCCTTCCGGACACGAAAGATCAGCGGTGAGGATGGCCCCTTGCCTGCCGATGGAAAGGAGCAGCGCTTCTGCCGCCGCGCGATTGCGGCCGCAATGGATCACAACGCGCGCCCCCTCGGCAGCGAGGCTCTGGCAGATGGCCTGCCCGATGGCCCCTGTGGCCCCGGTCACAAGGATGGTTTGGCCGGTCAGCATCATCCGCCCCATGTGTCGGAGAGGGTGAACCCGTTCGGGAAGGGATCGGTGGGGTCCATGCCGATCTGGCTGAGGCCATAGATCCAACACTGGCCCGAGATGCGGTTGCGGGTGGCGGCATGGGGACCGACCCGCGTTTCCCCGACGAATTCGGTTCGGAACTCGCCGCCGATGATCGAGCGCGACGTCACTACATCGCCGGGCCTCACCCGCCCCCGGGCATGCCATGCCGCCATGTTGGAGTTCGACCCGGTGCCGCAGGGCGAACGATCCGCGCGACCGGGGCGCAACGTGGTGCAGGTGCGCAACTGCCCGTCAGGTTCCTCGGCGCGGAACATCACATAGGCGAGGCCGTTCAACGCCGGTGTCATTGGATGGGGTGCGGCTTCCTGCGCCGCGATGCGGTTGCGCAGATCGACGCCGATCATCGCCAGTTGGCGGGCATTCTCGGGGGTGATCGTCAGCCCGATCTGATCGACATCGACCAGCGCGTAGAAGACGCCGCCGAAACAGAGATCATAACGGACCGGCCCCCATTCCGCCGTCTCGATCGTGGCATCCAGACCGGCGACGAAGGCCGGCGGCATGTCGAGGGTCACTTTGGTGACCTTGCCATCGGCACAGGTCGCGGTCGCCCTGACCAATCCGGCGGCGGTGTCGAAGGTGACCACACTTTCGGGTTGGGCCATCGGGATCATCCCGGTTTCCAGAAGAGCCGTCGTGGCGCACATGGCGTTTGAGCCCGACATGGCATGTGCCTGATCCGGCTGAAGGATGATCAACCCGACATCCGCCGCCGGATCGCAGGCAGGAACCAGCAGGCAGAACGAGCCCGCCGGACCCGAGCGCGGTTCCGAACAAAGCCAGCGGCGCAGGCTGTCATCCACTGTATTCAGATGGTGCAACTTGTCGGCCATCGTAGCGCCGGGGATGTTCAGCACCCCCCCTGTGATCACCCGGCCGATCTCGCCGGCGCAATGCACATCGACGGTCTGCAAGGTCCGGTTCCAGCGCATGCGGTCAGCCCTTCAGATACCAGCCCCAGGGCTGGTCGCTGACCAGTCTGGTGATCTGCTTGGTTTCAAGATAGTTATCCAACCCCCAGCGTCCGAGTTCGCGCCCGATGCCGGATTGCTTGTATCCGCCCCATGGCGCTTCGGTGAAGGTGGGCTGGGAGCAGTTGATCCAGACAATTCCGGCGCGGAAGGCCGCCGCGACCCGTTCGGAGCGGGCGTCATCGCCGGACATGACCGCCGCCGCAAGGCCGAAACGGGTTTCGTTTGCCAGACGGATCGCCTCTTCCTCGGTATCGAAGGGGCGGATGCAGACCACGGGACCGAAGATCTCTTCGACCCAAGCCTCGGCCTCCAGCGCCACATCGGTCAGGATGGTGGGGGCCACGAAGTAACCCCTGTCATGCGCGGCCTTGCCGCCGGTCGCCAGCGTCGCCCCTGCCGCCACGGCCCGCTCGATGAAGCCGAGCACCTTGCGATACTGGCCTTCGTTGACGAGTGGGCCGAGCAGTGTGCCGGGTTCCAGCCCGTTGCCGATGGTGATCTTTTCCGCCTCTGCCACCAGTCGTTCGAGAAGTGGCGCATAAAGGCCGCGCTCCACCAGCACGCGCGAGGTGGCCGAACAGACCTGTCCCTGATTCCAGAAGATGCCGAACATGATCCATTCGACGGCTTTTTCGATGTCGCTGTCGGCGAAGATCACAAAGGGCGACTTGCCGCCCAGTTCGAGGCTGATGGTCTTCACATCGCGCGCCGCCGCCGCCATGAGCCGTGCGCCCGTGGGCACCGATCCGGTGAAGGCGATCTTGTCCACGCCGGGATGATCGACGAGGGCCTGCCCGACCTCGGCGCCAAGGCCGGTGACGATGTTAAGAACCCCCGGCGGAAGCCCCGCCGCCTGCACGATCTTCCCAAGTTCAAGCGCGGTCAGCGAGGTATGCTCGGAGGGTTTCAGCACCATCGTGCATCCGGCGGCCAAGGCGGGTGCCACCTTCCATGCAGCCATCAGCAGCGGATAGTTCCACGGAATGATCGCCACCGCCACGCCCGCGGGTTCGCGCACGACCTTTGCGGTGAAGCGGGCATCGGGCAGGGTTACGGTTTCAACCTCGCCGTCCAGTTCCGCGGCCAGACCGGCGTAGAAATCAAAGCAGCCCGCCGCATCGCCGATGTCCCATTCCGCCTCGGGCAGCGGCTTGCCATTGTCCAGCACTTCCAGCCGCGCCAGGTCCGGCAGGCGGTCGCGGATGCCCTGCGCGATGGCACGCAGGACCGCCGCGCGCGCGGCCCCGGTCATGCGCGGCCATGGCCCGTGATCAAAGGCTGCGCGCGCCGAACGGACGGCGGCATCGGCATCGGTGGCCGTGGCGGCCGGGATGCGATGGAAGATGGCCTCGGTCGCGGGGTTGATCACGGGAAGCGTTGCGCCTGCCACGGGGGCGACCCATCTGCCGTCGATGAAAAATTCTGTCTGCATGATCCGTTCCTCAGAAGCGGTTGATGCGGTAGGGATGCAGATCGACGGGCGGCCTGACCCCCGTGATCAAATCTCCCATCAGCCGCGCGGTAGTGGCGGCATAGGTCAGGCCGAGATGGCCATGACCGGTGGCATAGAACACGCCCTTCGTCCTTGCGCTGGCCGACAGGATCGGCACCGTGTCCGGCAGGGCCGGACGGTGGCCCATCCATTCGGTGAAGTCCTCGCAGGCCAGATTGGGTAGAGCCTCGCGCGCCCGTCTTACCGTGATCTTGCTGCGCCGATAGTCGGGGGCTGCATCCAGCCCCGCCATCTCGACCGTGCCGCCTACCCGGATGCCACCTGCCGTGGGCGTCACCATGAAAGCCCGCGCCGGCCAGATAATGGAGTGCTTCATGCTGATGCCCGGTGCCATGATCTGGGTATGATAGCCGCGCTCAGTCTCCAGCGGGATCGGCTCTTCCAGCATCGCCGCCAGTTTGGCGGAGAATGCCCCGGCACAGATCACAACCCTCTCGGCGGCGATCCTGCGGCCATCCTTCAGCACCACCTCGCGGATGCCTTCGCCACGGACAAAGCCCGTCACCTCTCCCGTCTCGATCCGGCCCCCAAGGGCGGTGAACCGCTGGGCAAGCGCGACAACCAGCTGGTAGGGGTCCTTCATCGACCGGTTCTGCGGGAACAGCACCGCCAGCCCGATCCTGTCCGAAAGCTCCGGCTCCAGCGCGCGGATGGCTTGTCGCCCGATGACCTCATGCGGGAAACCGAAGCGTTCGAGGATCTCGATATGCGCGCGGTCCGCCTTGAATTCGGCCTCGTCGGTGTAGAGCGACAGGCAGCCTTCCTCGCTGATCTGGTCTTCCAGCCCGGTCTCGCGCAGCAGAGCCATCGTGTCGTCGAGGGCGCGGGCACAGAGCGCCGCCCCTTGCTCCTCCAGCTCGCGCAGCCGACTGGGGCGTGAGGCCGCGATGAAGCGCAGGAACCAAGGCAGCAGACGTGGTATGTAGGCGGGGCGGACACGCACCGGACCCTCTGGGTCAAGCATCCAGCCGGGGATCTGCCGCCAGACCGAGGGCCGCGAGGCGGGCATGAACTCGGTGACGGCGATGGAGGCCATGTTGCCGAAGGAGGCACCGCGCCCCGGTGCGTCACGATCGATCAGAACAACCTGCTGGCCGCGCCGTTGCAGATCATGTGCGATGGCGGTTCCAATGATGCCCGCACCGATGACGAGAGTGGTCATGCCCTGCCCCGACCGTCTTATGTCCAGTCGAGGATCGGCTGCATGGCGGCCGCGAATTCCGCCTTCTCGGCATCGGTCAGCGGACCGAATGGCATGCGGCATTCTCCCACCGGATTTCCCTGCAATTCGCAGCCGTATTTCAGCTTCTGCACGAACTTGCCCGACTCCAGGACGTTCATCGCAGGCCAGATCGCCGTCATGATCTCCTTGGCGCGGATATGGTCCCCCCTGCGGAACGCGGCATCCATTTCGCAGACCGGCTTCGCCATGCAATTGGCGGGGCCGCAGATCCAGCTATCCGCCCCCCATTGCATGAAATCCCATGCGATGTCGTCGGAACCTGAAACAAGTTGGATGCGGCCCGCATAGCGGGTGGAGATGCCGATGGCGCGCTGCAGGATGCCGGAGGATTCCTTGATGCCGATGATGCGCGGCTCGTCCGCCAGCGCGTCCAGCGCCTCATATCCGATCTCGACACCGTCCTTGCCCGGATAGGAGTAAAGCACGATGTCCATGTCGGTCGCTGCGATCACCGCCTTGAAATGGGCGATGATCTCGGCCTGCGTCGGCTTGGTGTAGAAGGGCACGGCAAGCAGGACCGCGTGATAGCCCATCTCTTTTGCGCGCAGCGTATTGGCGATGACCCCGGACGTCGATGGCGCGTTGGTCCCGGCAATCAGGGTTTCGCCGGGCAGCGCGAAATCCTTCACAAAGCGAAGAACGGACTCGCGCTCGGGGTCCGACATCAGGTTGTATTCACCCGACGACCCGCAAGGCACCCAGCCTGACACCCCGGCTGCGCGCAGGTCGGCAAGGTGTTTCCCGAAGGCAGCGAAGTCGACCAGTCCCCTTGCATCGAAGGGGGTGACCAGCGCCGGCATGACGCCCGAGAGTTTCAGCATGGGTTCGTCCTTTCTTGCGGCCTCGATCCTGCGCCACCGGGGACCTTGGGACCGAGGCAATCCGATGCCAGCAAACATGACGACATTATGCCGACAAATCAATCAAGAATATTCTGTGTCGACAGGATGGGGTCGGGCAGTATAGCAAAGGCGGCAGGCAGACAGGGAAGCGCCATGGCTGAGGACGTCGAGACGAAGCGGTTGAAGGGCATGGGCGTGAGGTTCGCCTATGAGACACTGCGGGATGAGATCCTCTCGCTGGACCTGCCACCAGGATCGGTGCTGGACGAGACGTCCCTCGCCGAACGTTTTGGCATGTCACGTTCGCCCGTCCGCGAGGCGATCATCCGGCTTGCGGGCGATGATCTGGTGGTCACGCTATCAAACCGCTCCACCATCGTGGCGCCGATCGATATCCAGAGTTTTCCGAAATACGTCGAGGCGCTTGATATCGCGCAGCGGATGAACACCCGCCTTGCCGCCGAACTGCGGACAGATTCCGACCTCGAGGCCATCGCAGCCCGCCAGCAGGATTTCGTGACCGCCGTCAGATCCGGCCAGCATCTGGCCATGTCCGAGGCCAACAAGGATTTCCACATGTCGATCGCCGCGGCAGGGCGTAACCCCTATCTGGCCGCCTTTTACGACCGCCTGTTGAATCAGGGCAGGCGGATGCTGCATCTGCATTTTCGCTATCTCGAGGAAGGTAACGAGGGCCACCTTCTGACCGAGGAACATGACGAGATGCTGGCAGCGATCCGCGACAGGAATATCGAGCGCGCAGACAACCTCGCGCATCTGCATACACGCCAGTTCCGCGACAATTTCATGGACTTCATGAAGCGCAACTATCTGAAGGATGCGGCGCTTGTGCCGCTTGGAACGTCGGCGGCAACCGAGGGGGTGGCGTAGGAAAGGGCACCGCAGGTCCAGCCGCCGCCGGCGATCGGCAGTCTGTGCGATTGCTGGCCAGGCAGGATGGGACCCAACCTCCGACAGCGCCGTTGTGCGTTCTGATCCGGTCCCGCGCCCGTGGCGTTGGCCAAGCCTTAAGCGCGCGACAGAGCGCTGCGCATTGGCGTTGAATGGCATTCCATCGCCCAACTCGCCTTTCCCAAGGTCAAGGACCTCCGAGAATTGCGCCGAGTTGGGGTTTCCTGCAAATCCCGCCGTTTCTCTGCAGCCTTCGCCGTCTTGATGACCGATCCCTTTTGCAAGGGCGTCTTGGTACGCACAACACGCCTGATTGGTATGGTGAAACCTCTGGAAAGCGGCCTGTCGAGAAAGCGAAAGGATCGCGCGGCGCTTTGGCACGGGGCAATGGCCTGCTGCGGGGACAGAAGCAGGAACTGGCGCGCCCCGCCCTGTCATGAAACCTTCATTGGACAGGCGCAAATGATTCCAATATTCGGGAAACATGGAAAATAATCCCGCTGTTCATGCCTTTGCCACATTGGGCCATCCCGGTCGCCTCGCCGTCTTTCGGCTGCTGATGCGCTTTGCCCCGCAGGGTGTGCGCCCGACGGAAATCGCCGAGGCACTCGGTCTGAAACAGAACACCCTGTCGCATCATCTCGGGGATCTGACGGCCTCCGGCCTTGTCGGTGTCGAACGGCAGGGCCGGTCGCTTTACTATGCGGTCGACCTAGACGCGACGGAAGGGCTGATCCGCTATCTCGCCCTCGATATCGGCCGGGCCCGGCCAGACCTGCTTGCCCCCCTGCGTTCCGTTCAACAGGACTTCCAACCGATGACGGCCGAACATCCCGAGACCAATTTCGATGTTCTCTTCCTCTGCTCGGGCAACTCGGCCCGGTCGATCTTTGCCGAGGCTCTTCTGCGCGATCTGGGCCGCGGCAGGTTCCGGGCCTTTTCGGCAGGTACGCGTCCCAACACGGAACTTAACCCCTTCGCGCTGGAGATCCTGAAGCGCAACGGCCATGACACCTCTGGCCTGCGGTCGAAGCACATCTCCGAGTTCCAGAAACCAGACTCGGTCACGATGGATTTCGTCTTCACCGTCTGCGACACGGCGGCGGCCGAGGAATGCCCGCCCTGGCCGGGGCAACCGATCACGGGACACTGGGGCCTGCCCGACCCGGTAAAGGCGACCGGCACCGATGCCGAGAAGGCGCTGGTCTTCGCGCAGACCTATGCCGCGCTTCGCCGCCGGATCATGGCCTTCGTGGAATTGCCGTTCGCGTCGCTCAATCGCATGTCGCTGCAATCCCGCGTGGATGCCATCGGCACTGACACACAAGCAAAGGCCTGATCCGCATGACACGCATTGCCCTGAACGGCCTTGGCCGAATCGGAAAGCTTGTTCTTCGGGACCTGATCGACACCGGCGCAGCTGGCGAGATCGTGCTGCTGAACGACCCTGTCGGCGACGCCGGGCAGCATGCCCTGCTGATGGAGTTCGACTCTGTCCATGGACGCTGGCGTACGCCGGTCAGCGCGGCGGATGGGGCGCTGGTCCTGAACGGGAAGGTCATCCGACTTACACATGAGAAAACCATCGAAGCGCTGCCCTTGGCGGAGCTTGGCGTTGAGCTGGTCATCGATTGCACGGGCGTCTTCAAGACCGCAGCAAAGGTCGCGCCCTATTACGCGGCGGGCGTCAAGACGCTGGTCATCTCGGCCCCAGTCAAGGACGGTGGAGCGCTGAACATTGTCTATGGGGTGAACCATCACCTTTATGACGGCACCCAGAAACTCGTGACCGCCGCCTCTTGTACGACCAACTGCCTCGCTCCTGTGGTCAAGGTGATCCACGAGGCGCTGGGCATCCGCCATGGGTCTATCACCACGATCCATGACGTCACCAATACCCAGACCATCGTGGACCGTCCGGCCAAGGACATGCGCCGCGCCCGCTCGGCCCTGATGAATCTGATCCCGACGACGACGGGCAGCGCCACGGCGATCACCCTGATCTACCCCGAACTCAAGGGCCGTCTGAACGGTCACGCCGTGCGCGTGCCACTGCTGAATGCCTCGCTGACCGATTGCGTGTTCGAGGTGGAGCAGAGGACCACCATCGAGGAGGTGAACGCCCTGTTCAAATCGGCGGCCGATGGCCCGCTGAAGGGGATTCTCGGCTTCGAGACCCGACCCCTCGTATCCTGCGACTTCACCAATGATCCGCGATCCTCCATCATCGATGGCCCCTCCACCATGGTGATCAACGGCACGCAGGTGAAGGTCTACGCCTGGTATGACAATGAGTGGGGCTATGCCTGCCGCCTCGCCGATATCACGCGCATGGTTGCGGGGTCGCTGTGACCGACGCCTCAAACCCCGCCGCACCGCCGCCCAACCCACTGCGCGCCTATGCCGCTGTCACCGCGGCCTACTGGAGTTTCATGCTGTCGGACGGCGCGCTGCGGATGCTGGTCCTGTTGCACTTCAACAGCCTCGGCTTCACGCCGATCCAGTTGGCGTGGCTGTTCCTTCTCTACGAGGTAGCCGGCATTGTCACGAACCTTGCGGCGGGATGGCTCGCCGCCCGTTTCGGTCTTGCCGCCACGCTTTACGGCGGTCTCGCGCTGCAGATTGGCGCACTGGTGGCGCTGGCGCAGCTTGACCCGTCTTGGGGTGTCGCCGCCTCCGTGGCCTTTGTGATGGCGGTGCAGGGTGTGTCGGGCGTGGCCAAGGATCTGGCCAAAATGTCCTCCAAGTCTGCCGTTAAGTTGCTGGCGCCCAAGGAAGACGGGGGCCTCTTTCGCTGGGTCGCCCTGCTTACTGGGTCGAAGAATGCCGTAAAGGGGCTCGGCTTCTTCCTCGGCGCGGGTTTTCTGGCCTTGGCAGGGTTTCAGGCGGCAGTCTGGGGTATGGCGGCCGTGCTGGCGGCGATCCTGATCGCTGTCGTCCTTTTCCTGCCCGCAGGTTTGCCGGGTCGGATAAAATCGGAGGAAACCTGGGGCGGCTGGCGGTCGAAGGACCCGCGCGTGAACCGTCTGTCCTTGGCGCGGATGTTCCTCTTCGGCGCGCGGGACGTCTGGTTCGTGGTGGGCATCCCGGTCTATTTTCAGGCCGTCCTGTCCGACGGCACGGCCGAGGGGCGGCGCGAGGCATTCTTCCTCATCGGCAGTTTCCTCGCGCTCTGGATCATCGCCTATGGCGTGGTGCAGGCCTTCGCGCCCCGGCTTATTGGCGCAAGGGACAAGCCAGAGGGGGAAACGGTCCGGAAGGCGGTCCTGTGGGCCGGGCTTCTGGTGCCGATTCCGTTCCTGCTGGCTGGTGCGGCATGGATCGCGGGCAACATGGCGGAATGGCTGACGGCAACGCTGATTGCAGGGCTGCTTGTGTTCGGCTTTGTCTTTGCCGTGAATTCGTCGGTCCATTCCTACCTGATCCTTGCCTTCGGATCCGCGGATCGGATCACGCGGGATGTGGGCTTCTACTACATGGCCAACGCGGCCGGTCGGCTGATCGGCACGCTGCTTTCAGGGGTCAGCTATCAGGTCGGCGGGCTGCCACTTTGTCTCTCCACCGCCGGTGCCATGGCGCTGGCGAGTTGGCTGGCGGCAAGGCGGCTCTTGCAGGCCTAAGGCAGAGGAAGATGGCCGGCGGCGACAGGCCGACCTAGATCTGCCGTGTCCGCTAGGGACCGGCACACCGCACCATGCATGAGCAGCGTGCCGGATGTCAGGCAGAGATGAACTCCCTCACGAACGGGGTGGCCGGGCGGGCGCGGATGTCCTGGGGTTTGCCGATCTGCTCGATGCGGCCCATCGACATGACCACCACGAGATCGGCAAGTTCCATCGCCTCTTCCTGATCATGCGTGACGAAGACAGTGGTCAGGCCCGTCGTGTCGTGGATGTCACGCAAACCCTGGCGGAGTTCCTTGCGGACTTTGGCATCGAGCGCGCCGAAGGGTTCGTCCAGAAGCAGCATGCGGGGTTCGATGGCGAGGGCGCGGGCGAGGGCCACGCGCTGGCGCTGGCCGCCGGAAAGCTGGGACGGGTAGCGCGCGCCGATATCGGGAAGCTGGATCAGGTCGAGGAGTTTGGTCACGCGGCGCGCGATCTCGGCCTTCTGGGGGCGGGTGGCGCGAGGGCGGGCATTCAGGCCGTAGGCGATGTTGTCAAAGACGGTCATGTGGCGGAAGAGGGCGTAGGACTGGAAGACGAAGCCCGCGCGACGTTCCTGCACGGAAAGCCCGGTGGCATCCTGCCCGTCGAAGAGGACGCGGCCGGAGGTGGGGAATTCAAGGCCGCCGAGGATGCGCAGAAGCGTGGTCTTGCCGGAGCCGGAGGGGCCGAGCAGCGCCACGAGGGCCCCCGAGGGCAGCGAGAGCGACACCGGGTGCAGGGCCGCCGTGGTTCCGAACTGCTTGGAGATTTCGTCGATTTCGATGTGCATGTCGGGTCTCCTAATGGCGGTGCGTGGCGGCAAGTTGGTCGGCGTGTCGGATTTCGAGGGCGGTCTTGAGCAGCAAGGTGAGCAGGGCCAGCATCGCGAGGACGGCGGCAAGGCTGAAGGCGGCGACGGAGAGATATTCCTGATAGAGCATCTCGATCGTGGTGGGCATGGTGGCGGTCTGGCCCCGGATCTTGCCGGAGACGACAGCAACCGCGCCGAATTCGCCCATGGCGCGGGCATTGCAGAGAAGCACGCCATAGAGGAGCGCCCAGCGGATGTTGGGCAGGGTCACTGTCCAGAAGGTGCGCCAACCGGAGGCACCGAGGGTGAGGGCGGCCTCTTCCTCGGCCCGGCCCTGTTCGATCATCACGGGGATGAGTTCGCGGGCGACGAAAGGGAAGGTCACGAACATGGTGGCAAGGATGATGCCGGGCATGGCGAAGACGATGGGATAGCCATTGGCCACCAGCCAGCCGCCGACGAGCGAGTTGGTGCCGAACATCAGTACGATGCAGAGACCCGCCACCACGGGCGAGACGGAGAAAGGCAGGTCGATCAGGGTGATGAGGAAGGCCTTCCCCCGGAAGTCGAACTTGGTGATGAACCATGCCGCCGCGATGCCGAAGATGGCGTTGAGCGGCACCGAGATCGCGGCGATGGTGAGCGTGAGACGGATCGCGTCGCGGGCATCGGGTGAGGCGAGGCTTTTCAGCGAGGCGGCGACACCATCGGCCAAAGCCTCGACGAAGACCGCGACGAGGGGCGCGAAGACGAGGATCGCAAGGCCCGCAAAGGCCACGGCGATGAGCGCCCAACGGGTTGCGGGGGATTCCTCGGTGGCTGGGCGGAAGCGTGCGGCTTTGACGAGGGTTGCGTCAGACATATCCAATCCTCCGGCGGCTCCAGACCTGGATGAGGTTGATGACCAGAAGCATGGCGAAGCTGATGAGAAGCATGGCGATGCCTATGGCGGCTGCGGCGTCGTAGTTGAATTCCTCGAGCTGGATGATGATGAGGAGGGGGGCGATCTCCGTCACCAAAGGGATGTTCCCGGCGATGAAGATGACCGATCCGTATTCGCCCACGGCGCGGGCCAGTGACAAGGCGAAGCCCGTCAGCGCGGCGGGGGTCAGCATCGGCAGGATGACGTGTCGGATCGTGTTCAAGCGGGAGGCGCCGAGGGTGGCTGAGGCTTCCTCCACCTCGCGCTCGATTTCCTCGACCACGGGCTGGACGGTGCGCGTGACAAAGGGCAGCCCCACGAAGACGAGGGCGATGAAGATGCCCCATTGGGTATAGGCGATTTTCCAGCCGATCTCGGCCGCGAGTTGCCCGAAGGCCCCGTTCGGTGCGTAGAGGGCGGTGAGGGAGATGCCGGCGACGGCGGTGGGTAGGGCGAAGGGAAGGTCCACGGCGGCATCAAGGAGGCGGCGGCCCGGAAAGCGGTAGCGCACGAGGACCCATGCCAGCAGGACGCCGAACACGAGGTTGAACAGTGCCGCAAGGAGCGACAGGCGGAACGAGAGGAACAGCGCCGACCAGACGCGTTCACGGTTCACGGTTTCCCAGATTCCCGCCAGACCGAAGTTGGCGCCCTTCAGGAGAAGGGCACCGATGGGCAGGAGGACGACGAGGGAGAGCATCGTCAGGGTGATCCCCATGCTGAGGCCAAGGCCGGGCATGGGGGATCTGTGAATGAGGGGGCTGCCCATCGCTGCGACCTTACTTCGGGACGTAGATCTGATCGAAGATGCCGCCGTCGCCGAAATGTTCGGGCTGCACCTTGGCCCAACCGCCGAAGGAGGCGATGTCGACCAGTTCAAGCTGTGGGAAGCGGGCGACGTCTTCGGGGGCTGCCTTCGAGGTGTCCCAAGCGCGATAGTAATGCTTGAAGGCGAGGGCCTGACCTTCGGGCGAGTAGAGGTAATTCAGGTAGGCCTCGGCCAGTTTGCGCTGTTCGCCGGTTTTGATGTTGCCCTCCACCAGTGCGACAGGCGGTGCGGCGAGAACGCTGACCGAGGGAACGACGATGTCGAACTGGTCTTCGCCGATTTCCTTCAACGCGAGATAGGCCTCGTTTTCCCAGGCGAGCAGCACGTCACCGATGCCGCGTTGCGCGAAGGTCGTGGTGGAGCCGCGCGCGCCGTTGTCGAGGACGGGAACGTTCCTGTAGAGGGCGCCGACGAATTCCTTGGGATCCTGCCCGTTCTTTTCGGCCCATGCCCAGGCGGCAAGGTAGTTCCAGCGCGCGCCACCGCTGGTTTTCGGGTTCGGGGTGATGACCTGCACGCCATCGGCGACGAGATCGCCCCAGTCCTTGATGCCCTTGGGATTGCCTTCACGCACGAGGAAGACGATGGTCGAGGTATAGGGCGACGAGTTGTGCGGCAGCTTGGTCTGCCAGTCGGCGGGGAGTTTGCCCGCCTCGGCGATGCGGTCGATGTCGGAGGCCAGCGCCAGCGTCACCACCTGCGCCTCGAGCCCGTCGATGACGGCGCGGGCTTGGCTGCCGGAGCCGCCATGGCTGACCTCGATCGTCGGGGCCTCGTTGCCCTGAGCGACCCAGTAGGCGGTGAAGGCCTCGTTCAGTTCGCGATAGAGTTCGCGCGTCGGGTCATAGCTGACGTTCAGGAGCGACTCCGCCCGCGCCCCGGAGGGAGTGGCGGCAAGGGAAAGGACAGCGAGGGCAAGCGCCGAGAGCGTGCCGCGCAGGGCGCGACCGACCGGCCAGCCGGTGAGGCGGCGCAGGCCGTCGGCAATGGTGAGGCGGCCATCGGGGCGGGTGGCGATGACCGGGCCCTGCGCAGTGACGGTTCCGGCGACGGAGATCGTGGCGATCATGGTCTCTTCCTGTGGTTTTGTGGACTTGGACGGGGTCATCGGGCGATAGGGCGCGAGACCGAGGATGGTTTGCGGATGGGGAAGGGGGCCGGTCATGCGCGCCCCCTGTCATCGTGGATCGTTGCGCCGAGGGGTTCGACACGGGCTTCCCAGATCGCGGCATCGCGGCCGGACAGCAATTCGGCTGCGGCGATATCCGGAGACCGGGTGAAGAGGACCAGCAGGCTGCCGTTGATGCGGTGGGTCAGGCCCGTGCGGCGGTCGATCAGGCGAACGGCGCCGGCTTGTACCAGCGGCGCAGACATGGCCGAGAGGGTGCGTCCGGCCTGTTCCGACGGACTGCGGTCAAGGGTGGCGGGCAACGTGTCTCTCCTTCGCATTCGTTTAGGGTTATCCCCTTCATGTCCACAATAACGACAGGATTGGTCGAGTTTTTCAAAGGAAAATTCACGCCAAATATTGTCGTGTATTGGGAAGATTATTCTCCTTTCGGGATGGGCAAAGCCTACGCGGAGGCCGGGAATTCCCTGTGTTTGGCAGGTGCTTGCAGGTCAAACCCCACCGTTGCGGTGGAGGGGCGTGTGGGTGTTTCGGCGTGGCGGCGGCCCCGGGGTTGGCTGCGAGTCGACAGGCATATGCGCAGGTTACGCGGAGAGGGTTCGCACGATTGGCCAGAGGAGTGGCGGTGATACGGTGCGGCCCTCTGCCCGGCTATGCGATGAAGGACAGGTGTTCCGCGGGGCCAGTATTCACCGGGAGAAGAAGGGGCAAGAGACGTGGTGCGGGGGGAATCGGCGGTGGGACAGCGGAAAGGCCCGGCACCATCCGTGATCTCTGCCACGAAAGCTTGTCAAATCAATGACCTGAGCGGTTACCCGGCCGAACCACCTATACACGATAAAGATGGTAGACATTGTTTTGTTTTGGTGCATCCTTGTCGCTGTGCCCACCAAGAGGGCAGGAAAGGCTGCTGACACGTGACCGACCTCGACCTGATTGACCGCAAGATCGTGTCCGAACTGATGCGCGATGCGACCTTGCCCATCGCCCAGATCGCCGACAGGGCCGGTCTGTCGCAGACGCCCTGCTGGAAGCGCATCCAGAAACTTGAGGCGAACGGCGTGCTGACGGGGCGGGTGGCGCTTGCAGACCCGGCCAAGCTGGGTTTTGGCCTGACGGTCTTTGTCGGGATCGAGGCCCCGGATCACTCCGCAGAGTGGCGCGAGGCCTTTGCGAAGGCTGTGACCGGGATACCGGAGATCATGGAAGTGTATCGTATGGCGGGCGAGATGGATTACCTGCTGCGCGTGGCGGTAGCGGACATGGCGGCCTTTGACATGCTTTACAAGCGCCTGACCGATGCGGTGCCGATCAAGAACGTCACCAGCCATTTCGCGATGGAGCGGATGAAGTTCACCACGGCCTATCCGGTGGATACGCTGACCCGCTGAGGGATGGCGGGTCCCCTGCCCTGCCTCCGGCTGCGGCATCAGAACCGGTTTGCCTGCTATACAGGGCGGGGAGAATTGGTCATGGTCCGGCAGGGAAAGCGAGGTGGCGTGGTTCGGTGGCGGGCGATCCTGATTGCGGCGGTGCTGGCGGGGCTTTGCCTGCTGGCTACGCTGACCGTTGCACGGTTAGCGACGCAGGGAGCCCTGACCGAGGGGCGGGACCGGGCGGAGGCGACGCTGCGGCAGACGGTGAACGCGCTGGACGGGCATCTGCGGCGGTTCGAGACGGTCCCTGCCCTGCTGGTGCGGCACGAGGAATTGCGGCGGTTCATGGAGCGGGTGCCGACAGAGGCGGAGACGGCGGCGATGAACCGCTGGCTGAAGGCCACCAACGCGCTGATCGACGGATCGGATCTCTATCTGATCCGGACGGATGGGACGACCATCGCCGCATCGAATTACGACCGGGCCGACAGTTTCATCGGGCAGAATTTCACCTACAGGCCCTATTTCACCGAGGCGCTGGCGGGCGGGACGGGACGGTTCTTCGCCTTGGGCACGACATCGGGGGTGCGGGGCTATTACTTCGCCTCGCCCGTGCTGGACCGGATGGGCGATGTGGTGGCCGTGCTGGCGCTGAAGATCGGGGTGGATGATCTGGAGCAGGGCTGGAAGGCGCGGGAATACGAGACGCTGGTCACTGATCCCGAGGGCATCGTCTTCATGGCGACGCAGGAGGAGTGGCGGTATCGCGGCCTGCTGCCGCTGACGGCGGAGCGCGTGGCGCGGACCGAGGCGTCGCGGCGCTATTCCGAGATGCCGCTGGAAGAGCTGGAGGTCACGGCACGCGACGAGGGCGGGTTCGAATTGATGACGTTGGCGACGCCGGACGGGGTGCAGCACGAATATGTGGTGGCGGCACGTGCGATGCCGGAGGCGGGATGGACGGTGCATGTGGCGCTGGACACCGCGCCGTTGCGGGCGCAGGCGCGGCTGCTGGTCGCTGCGGTGGTGCTGATGCTGGCGGTGACGCTGGCGCTGGGTTGGGCGCTGGTGCAGCGGCGGGCGCGGCTGGCGGAGCGGATCGCCATGCAGGGGGCCGCGCAGGCCGAACTGGAGCGGCAGGTGGCGGAGCGGACGGCGGACCTGACCACGGCCAATGCGGAGTTGCAGCGGATGCAGGCCGATCTGGTGCAGGCGGGGAAGCTGGCGGCGCTGGGGCGGATGTCGGCGGCGCTGAGCCACGAGATCAACCAGCCGCTGGCGGCGGCGCGGAATTATGCGGACAGTGCGGCGCTGTTGATCGACCGGGGGGAGACGGCGCGGGCGCGCGGGAACATCGGGGAGATCCTGTCTCTGATCGACAGGATGGCGGCGATTGCGCGGCATCTGCGGAATGTGGCGCGCAAGCCGGACGAGAAGCTGCATCCCGTGGACCTTGCGACGGTGGTCGCGGATGCGGTGAAGCTGTCGCAGACGCGGCTTGCCGCATCGGGGGTGGAAGTCCGGCTGGACGTGGCGGAGGGATTGCCGCCGGTGCGGGGCGGGCCCGTGCGGTTGCAGCAGGTGGTGGTGAACCTTCTGTCCAATGCGGCCGACGCGATGGAGGGCGTGGCCGCGCCGATGATAGAGATTGCCGCCCGCAGGACGGCGGAGGGGGTGGTGCTTGCGGTGCGCGACCATGGGCCGGGGGTTCCGGCCAGCATAGCGGACCGCATCCTGGAGCCGTTCTTCACAACCAAGGCGGTCGGGTCGGGCCTCGGGCTGGGGTTGTCGATCAGCTATAACATCGTGAAGGATTTCGGCGGCGACCTGCGGGTGGCCAACCATCCGGGGGGCGGCGCGGTGTTCGAGGTGGTGCTGCAGCCCGCCCCGGCGCGGGAGATGGCGGCGGAATGAGGCAGAGCATCCTTCTGGTCGACGATGATGCGGCGATGCGCCGGTCCACCGAGCAGGGGCTGGAGCTTGCCGGGCATGAGGTGCGCAGCTTCGCAAGCGCGGAGGAGGCGCTGGGGGCGGTGTCGCCGGGGCTGAACGGGGTGGTGGTGACGGATATCCGCATGCCGGGGATGGACGGCATGACCCTGATGGAGCGGGTGCGCGAGATCGACGGCGACCTGCCGGTGATCCTGATCACGGGCCATGCCGATGTGGCGCTGGCGGTGACGGCGATGCGGCGCGGGGCCTATGATTTCATCGAAAAGCCCTTTGCGATGCAGGCGCTGGGTGCGGTGCTGCGGCGGGCGCTGGACCATCGGGCGCTGGTGATGGAGAATCGCAGGCTGCGCGCGGCGGCGGGGCAGCGCGACGATCTGGAGGCGCGGCTGCCGGGGCGGTCGGCGGCGATCGTGGACCTGCGGCGGGTGATCCGGACGCTGGGGCCTTCGGAAACGGATGTGCTGATCACCGGGCCCACGGGCAGCGGGAAGGAAGTGGTGGCGCGCGCGCTGCATGACCTTTCTCCGCGCGCGGCGAAGCCTTTCGTGGCGATCAACTGCGCGGCGCTGCCGGAGGCGTTGATCGAGAGCGAATTGTTCGGGCATGAGGCGGGGGCCTTTCCCGGCGCGATGCGGCCACGGTTCGGGCGGTTCGAACATGCGCGGGGCGGGACGATCCTGCTGGACGAGATCGGGTCGATGCCGCTGGACCTGCAGGCAAAGCTCTTGCGGGTGTTGCAGGAGCGGGTGATCACGCGGTTGGGGTCGAACGATCCCGTGGCGCTGGATGTGCGGTTTATCGCGACGTCGAAGGCCGATCTGGCGGAGGCGGTGGCGGCGGGGCGCTTCCGGGCAGACCTGTTCTATCGGCTGAACGTGGCGACGCTGCGGCTGCCCGCGCTGGCGGATCGGCGGGAGGATGTGCCGTTCCTGTTCCTGACGCTGCTGCGCGAGGCGGCGGCGCGGCAGGGGGTGGTGGACCGCTTGCCGGATGCGGACCTGCTGGCGGCGGTGTCGGCGCGGGACTGGCCGGGGAATGTGCGCGAGTTGCGCAATGCGGCGGATCGGCATGTGCTTGGGCTGGATTGGGACGAGGGGGAGGCCGCCGCCTCGCCCCGGTTGGCGGATCGGGTGGCACAGTTCGAGCGCAGCGTGATTGCGGGGGCCATCGTCGCGCATGGCGGGCGGCTGCGGAGCGTCTATGAGCAGTTGGGGATCAGCCGCAAGACGCTGTACGAGAAGATGCAGAAGCACGGGCTGGACCGTCGCCTGCTGTCGGAGGGAGAGGGCGAGGAGGAGTGATCGCCCTCGCTTGGGTGGATTTCCACCCATCCCGTCCGGCCCGATGTTTCGATTTCCACCCATCAGGCCGCTCCTGCCAAGAGATTCCCCTGAAGCGGAGACGCAGGACCTTTGCGTCGGAGCCGTGCGAGGCGTTTCGTGGCGGCAACCGCGCGGCCAGAGGAGAGCGCGCGGGGCACATCATACATGTCTGGGAGGACATCATGACGACGCTCAAACTGATCGCCGGTCTTGCGACCGGCGCGATGCTGCTGGCATCCACCGCCGTTGCGCAGGGCTATCCCGAACGGCAGATCACCATGGTCGTTCCCTTTGCCGCAGGTGGCCCCACCGATACCGTGGGCCGCCTGATCGCGGAGCGGATGTCGGCTGATTTGGGCCAGCAGATCATCGTCGAGAATGTCGGCGGTGCCGGGGGCACGCTGGGGGCCGGTCAGGTCGCCTCGGCCGAGGCGGATGGCTATACGATCCTGCTGCACCATATCGGCATGGCCACCAGCGCCACCCTGTATCGCAGCCTGCCCTACAATCCGCAGGAGGCCTTCGAGCATATCGGTCTGGTGACCGAGGTGCCGATGACCATCGTGGCGCGCAAGGATCTGGAACCGGCAGATTTCGCCTCGCTGGTGACCTATGTGAAGGAGAATGCGGATACGATCACCATGGCAAATGCCGGGATCGGGGCCGCGTCGCATCTGTGCGGGATGCTGTTCATGCAGGCGCTGGAAGCGCCCATCGTGACCGTGCCCTACAAGGGGACCGGGCCCGCGATGACGGAATTGCTGGGCGGGCAGATCGACATCATGTGCGACCAGACCACCAACACGGCAGAGCAGATCAAGGGCGGCACGATCAAGGCCTATGCGGTGACGACGCCCGCGCGGCTGGACATCTTCCCCGACCTGCCGACGGTGGCGGAAGGCGGTTTCGCGAATATGGAGGTTTCCGTCTGGCACGGGCTCTATGCGCCCAAGGGCACACCTGCCGAGGCCGTGGCGCGGCTGACGCAATCGCTGCAGACGGCGCTGGCCGATCCGGGCATCGCCGAGAAGCTGGCGGAACTGGGCACCGCGCCCTCGCCCGCCGCGGATGCCACGCCCGAAGCGTTGAAGGCGAAACTGGATGCGGAGATCGCACGGTGGAAGCCGGTGATCGAAGCCGCCGGCGTCTATGCCGACTGACCGACGAAGGGGGCCGCGCGGGACGCGGCCCCTGCCACATCAGGCCACGGGTGATTCCATGAAATCGATCGACCGGACGGATGCCGCCGCTGGCATCCTGTTCATCCTGTTCGCGCTTTTCTTCGGTCTGCAGTCTCTGGGGCTGGAGATCGGGACGGCCTTCCGCATGGGGCCGGGGTATTTCCCGCTGGTCCTGTCCTGCGTGTTGGGGATGTTCGGGCTTCTGGTGCTGTTCAACGCCTTGCGGACGGCGGGGAATGGCGACATGGGCGCGCTGGCATGGCGTGGGATGCTGTTCATCCTGCCCGCGCCCATCTTCTTTGGCCTGACTGTCCGCGGCCTTGGCTTCGTGCCGGCCATCTTCGTGACGACGCTGATCGCGGGGTTGGCCTCGCTGCGGATGAAACTGCACTGGGCGCTGCTTTTGGCCGTCGGGGTGACGGTCTTTTCGACGCTGGTGTTTTCCTATGCCCTCGGCCTGCCCTTCCGGCGCATCGGCCCCTGGCTGACCTTCTGAGGGGGCCGACATGGACCTGCTTTCCAACCTCGCACTGGGCTTTGCCACGGCAGCCAGCCCGGAGAACCTGCTGTTCTGCCTGATCGGGGTGATCCTTGGCACATTGATCGGCGTGCTGCCGGGGATCGGGGCGACGGCGACCATCGCGATGCTGTTGCCCATCACCTTTCAGCTGGAGCCGGTGTCGTCGCTGATCATGCTGGCGGGCATCTATTACGGCGCGCAGTATGGCGGGTCGACGACGGCGATCCTGATCAACATGCCGGGGGAGAGTTCTTCGGCGGTGACGGCCATCGACGGGTATCAACTGGCGCGGAAAGGCAAGGCGGGGACGGCGCTGGCGGTGGCGGCGCTGGGGTCGTTCTTCGCGGGGACGGTGGCCACGCTTCTGGTCGCGCTGTTCGCGCCGCCGCTGACGGCCATCGCGCTGCGGTTCGGGGCGGCGGAGTATTTCAGCCTGATGGTGCTGGGCCTCGTGTCGGCCATCGCGCTAGCGCATGGGTCGATCCTGAAGGCGCTGGCGATGGTGGTGCTTGGGCTGCTGCTGGGGCTGGTGGGGACGGATATCTATACGGGTGATCCGCGCTTTACCTTGGGGATTCCCGAATATGCGGACGGATTGAACTTCGTCGCGCTGGCGGTGGGGGTGTTCGGCATAGCGGAGATCCTGCGGAATCTGGAGGGGGAGCAGGACCGGACGGTGCTGGGGACCAAGCTGGGGGGTCTGTTCCCGTCGAAGGAGGACCTGAAGGCGATGTTTGCGCCGATGGTGCGCGGGACGGCAGTCGGGTCGATCCTTGGCATCCTGCCGGGGGGCGGGGCGGTGCTGGCCTCGTTCGCGTCCTATACGATGGAAAAGCGGTTGTCGGATAAGCCGGAGGAGTTCGGCAAGGGCGCCGTGGCGGGTGTCGCGGGGCCGGAATCGGCCAACAACGCGGGCGCGCAGACGAGTTTCATTCCCCTTCTGACTCTGGGCATTCCGGCGAACCCGGTGATGGCGTTGATGGTGGGGGCGATGATCATCCAAGGCATCGTGCCGGGGCCGAACGTTGCGACGGAACAGCCCGCGCTGTTCTGGGGCATCATCGCGAGCATGTGGATCGGGAACTTGATGCTGGTGGTTCTGAATCTGCCGCTGATCGGGCTTTGGGTGCGGCTGTTGAAGGTGCCCTATCACGTGCTGTTCCCGGTGATCATGGCCTTCTGTTCCATCGGCGTCTATTCGGTGAACGCCAATGTCTACGACCTGTTCGCCGTCGCCTTCTTCGGCCTCTTGGGCTATGCGCTGATCAAGCTGCGCTGCGAGCCTGCGCCGCTTCTGCTGGGTTTCGTGCTGGGCCCGATGCTGGAGGAGAACCTGCGGCGGGCCATGATCCTTGGTCGGGGCGATCCGTCGGTCTTCGTGACGCGGCCGATCAGCCTGACGCTGCTTTTGCTGACGGTGGCGGTGCTGGTGATCGTCCTGTTGCCCGCGATCCGGAAGAAGCGGGACGAGGTTTTCGTCGAGGCGGACTGAGGCAGGGTGTCACCCATGCGGGAACCGGCGTCGCAGAGCATGCGCCGCCGGTTCTGCCATTGGAGGACGTCCTGGGGCGGATCATGTCCGCAGGATGAGAAGGGCCGTCAGGTAGGCGAGATAGCAGCCGACGAAGGCCACCCCCTCGCCGCGCGAAACCTGCCGCCCTGTCCAGAAGACCGGCAAGCAGACCAGCGCCACAAGCAAGACGAGGGGCAGGTCCCAGAGAGTGAGGGCGGGCGAGACGACGCCCCCGCCGACGGGGAAAAGGCAGGTCAGGCCTAAGATGATGCAGATGTTGTAGATACTGCTGCCGAGCAGGTTGCCGATGGCGACATCGCGATTGCCGCGCAGCGTGGAAAGGACGGTCGTCACCAGTTCGGGCGCGGAGGTGCCGATGGCGATGACCGTGAGGCCGATGAAGGCGTCGGACACGCCCCACATGCGTGCAAGACCGGCCGCCCCGAAGACGAGCCAATCTGCAGCCACCACCACGAGCGCGATACCGGTCACCAGATGCACTGCGCTAAACAGGGTGGAGCCGCCCTGCCTGTCGGCGCTGTCAGGTGCCGGGTATTCCTTCTGGAAAGCAGCGCGCACCTTCCGGCTTTCGCTGCGGGCGGCGTGCAGCACGAGGATGGTGTAGAGAAGCCCTGCGGCGAACAGCACCGCCCCGTCGAGGCGCGACAGGCGGCCATCCAGCGCGAGGGCGACGAGAAGTGCTGCGGCGACGATCATGGCGGGCAGGTCCATGCGGATCGTCTGCGATTTGAGCGAGAGTGGCCGGAGGGCCGCGCTCAGGCCGAGGATCAGCAGAATGTTCACCATGTTCGTCCCGGCGATGTTCGCCACTGCCAAATCACCCTGACCCTTGATCGCGGCGTCGATGCCGATGGCCAGTTCTGGCGCGCTGGTGCCGAGGGCGACGATCGTGAGACCCACCACGATGGGTGGGATGCCGAGGAGGCGGGCCAGGGTGACGGCACCGCGGGTGAGCATCTCGGCACCGAGGATGAGGACGGCGAGGGCCGCGATGCAGGTGGCGAGAAGGAGGACCATGGGATGCTCGGGTCAGCGGGCGGGCACGCCCGGCGGGCGTCAGGCGGCCTGCGGCGGGATGGCGAGGATGTCGACCTCGGCGGTCTGGAAGAGGTTCTGGGTCACGCTGCCCAGCATCAGTCGGGCCAGCGCCCCTTTGCCCTGCGTCGCGACCATGACGAGGTCGGCGTGCAGGCCATGGGCCGCCTTCAGAATCTCTGCGGCGTCTGTGGTGTCGCGGTGGCGGATCTCGGGGCGGATGGGCTGCGGGGAGAGGCCATCCATGAAGGCGAGCAGATCGCGCCGGGCATCGCGGCCAGCCTCGGCGAGAAGATGCTCGCGGTCGGCATCCGGCAGGCTGCCCGCCACGGCAAGGCGCAGGGCGGGTGCATCATGGACATGAAGGAGCGATTGGCGCAGGCCGTCGGACAGACCGGTGTCGAAAACCCGCCGCAGGGCCGATTTCGACGCATCGGAAAGATCAGTGGTCAGGAGGACATGGGCATAGGGCGCGACGGGCGGACCGTTGACCGACAGGACGGGACAGGACGCCGCGCGGATGACACGTTCCGCCGTGGTGCCGACGAAAGCGTCGCGCAGGATCTGTTTGCGATGTGGCCCCAGGATCAGAAGATCGGGGACGAGGGTGCGGGCAGCCTCGACGATCCCGGCAAAGGGATCGGCGAGCGTGACGGAGATTTCGGCGCGGATCCCGTCGATCCTCGTCAGGCTGCGCTTCTGTCGCTTCAGAAGGGACCGGGCATCGGCGACCTCGTGTTCCACCAGACGGGCGGGTCTGTCGTCATCGACAACGTGAAGGAGATGGATCACCGCGCCATGCTGTCTGGCCAGAAGGACCGCCCGGCGCAGGGCACGGTCGGAGCGCTCGGAAAAATCCGTGGCGAGCAGGACTGACTTCATCCTAATATTCCCATTTTGACACGTGCAGTGAAACATGTCTTGGGCGATTCAGGATTGACCGAGATCAATCAAACCCAGCGGTTCTTTGCTATTCTTCATCATCATGCACGAGAAATGGCCGGACCATGCCGCTGGATCAGTATCAAACCGTGAAGGAGGTGGCCGAGCGCCTGCGGGTTGCCGAGGCCACCGTGCGCCACTGGATCAGGGAGGGCGACCTTCGCGTGATCGACATCGGCAAGGGCTGGCGGATCGCCAATGCCGACCTGCAGGATTTTCTGAAGCGCCACGAAACAGCCTGCCGCACGGCGAATTGCCCGCCCGACGGGGCGGGACACGCAAGCCGCCCTTAGGGGGCGATGCGACCCTGAAGAAAAGCACTTTGGCCAAAGGAGATTGCCATGAACCGTCTTTCTGGGAAGACCGCAACAGTCACCGGGGGTGCCATCGGCATCGGCCGGGCCTGCGTAGAACGGATGGCGAAGGAAGGGGCGAAGGTCGCGATCTTCGACGTGATGCAGGCCGAGGGCGAGGCATTGGCGCGCGAACTTGCAGCCGAGGGTCATGAGGTAGCGTTCTGGCGCGTGGATGTTACGGATGAGGCTGCGGTCAAGGCAGCCTTGGATGCGGCGGCGGCGCGATTTGGCGGACTGAATGTGATGGTGAACAATGCCGGGATCTCGGGCGCGCCGAAGCCCACGGATCAGGTGACCGAGGAAGAATGGGACCGGGTGCAGGCGGTGAACGTAAAGGGCGTCTTCTTCGGCACCAAGCATGCGATCCCGCATATGCGGAAAGCGGGTGGCGGGTCGATCGTCAACCTGTCGTCTATCGCCGGATTGGTGGGGGTGGGCGGGGTGTCTCCCTATCATGCATCGAAAGGGGCGGTACGCCTTATGACGAAGAATGACGCGATCACCTATGCCGCCGAGGGGATAAGGGTGAACTCCATCCATCCCGGCTATATCTGGACGCCGATGGTGGAGAACCACCTGCGCGCGACCTCCCCCGATCTGGAGGCGGCCAAGGTGGCGGCAGGATCGGTGCATCCGGTGGGGCATATGGGCGAGCCGGACGACATCGCGTGGGCGGTGGTGTATCTGGCATCGGACGAGGCGAAGTTCGTGACGGGCATCGAGCTGGCCGTCGATGGCGGTTACACGGCCCGGTGACGATGCAAATCACGGATGCGCATGCCCGCCCCGTCCCCGAGTGCCTGACCGCCCTGCAAAGCGGCCCCGAGGGGCTTGGCAGCGCCGAGGTGGCGCGTCGTCTTGCGGAGGCCGGGCCGAACCGCCTCTCCGAGGCGAAGGGCCGGGGGCCTATGCGCCGCCTGCTGGCCCAGTTCAACAACGTGCTGATCCATGTGCTGCTGGGTGCCGCCATAGTGACGGCGGCGCTGCAGCACTGGGTGGATACCGGGGTGATCCTTGCGGTGGTGGTTGCGAATGCGGTCGTGGGGTTCCTGCAGGAGGGCAAGGCCGAAGCGGCGATGTCTGCAATCAGGGGAATGCTTGCACCGCGTGCCGCCGTGTTGCGGGATGGCAGCCGGTTCACAGTGGCGGCGGCAGATCTGGTGCCGGGGGACATCGTGTTGCTGGAAGCGGGCGACAAGGTGCCAGCGGACCTGCGGCTGATTGAGGCGCGGGGGCTGGCGGCGCAGGAGGCGATCCTGACGGGGGAGTCCGTGCCGGTGGAGAAAGGCGTGGAGTCGGTCGCCGCCGACGCGCTGGTTGGTGACCGCCGGTCGATGCTGTGGTCCGGGACCATCGTCACGCAGGGGGCGGGGCGCGGGTTGGTGACGGCTACCGGTCAAGCGACAGAGATCGGGCGGATTGGCGCGCTGCTGTCGGAGGTGGAGGAATTGTCGACCCCGCTCGTGGCGCAGATGGACCGGTTCGGGCGACGACTGTCTTTTGTCATCCTGACGGTTACTGCGGCTTTGCTGGCATGGACCTATCTGCGAGGGCAGCACGATTTCGCAGACACTTTCATGACGGTGGTGGCCATAGCGGTGGCGGCGATTCCGGAGGGGTTGCCAGCAGTGATGACGATCACGCTGGCAATCGGCGTGCAGGCCATGGCACGGAGGCATGCCATCGTGCGGCGGCTACCGGCGATCGAGGCGATCGGTTCCGTCTCAGTCATCTGCACGGACAAGACCGGGACGCTTACCCGCAACGAGATGGTGGTCACGCGGGCCGAGACGCCGGAAGGACGCTTCGTGGTGGCGGGCGAGGGCTATGCGCCATGGGGAGAGATATCCCCGCCGGGCGACCTTGGGGCCTTGGCACGGGCAGCGGCGCTGTGCAACGACGCGGCCCTGCGCGAGGTTGAAGGTGTGTGGGCGGTGGAAGGCGACCCTATGGAAGGCGCGTTGCTGGCATTTTCCGGGAAGGTGGAACGCGGGCTTGCCGCAGAGCGGATCGACGCGATTCCCTTCGACAGCCGCCACCGGTTCATGGCCGTGCTGACAGAGGGGACTACCGGACGGCAGGTGCATGTGAAGGGCGCGCCGGAGCGGGTGCTTTGCATGTGCGGAGACATCGATCATGCACATTGGCACAATCGCGCCGAGGCCATGGCACGCGACGGGTTGCGGGTGCTGGCACTTGCAGGGATGGAGGCGCATGGCCCCCGTATCGATGAGGGTGACATCGATGGTGGGCTGTCCTTCCTTGGGCTGGTGGGTTTGATCGATCCGCCGAGGCCCGAGGCCGTGGCGGCGGTGGCCGAGTGCCAGAGTGCCGGGATCACGGTGAAGATGATCACGGGTGATCACGCAGGCACGGCCGCCGCCATCGCGGCGCTGGTCGGGCTGGAAAGGCCGGGGCGCGTCTTCACGGGGGCGGACCTTGCCGGGATGGACGATGCGCGACTGGCGGAAGAGGTGATGCAGGTCGACGTCTTTGCCCGCACCAGCCCCGAGGACAAACTGCGCCTTGTCGCGGCCTTGCAGGCGAATGGGCTGGCCGTGGCGATGACAGGGGATGGGGTGAATGACGCTCCCGCGCTGAAACGAGCGGATGCAGGCGTGGCCATGGGGATGAAAGGGTCCGAGGCCGCGAAGGAGGCGGCGGATCTGGTTCTGGCAGATGACAATTTCGCCACTCTGGCCGCCGCCGTACGCGAGGGGCGCACCGTCTATGACAATCTGCGCAAGGTCATAAGCTGGACTCTGCCAACCAACATGGGCGAGGCGATGGTTGTGACCGTTGCGCTGCTTGCGGGGCTGTCGCTGCCGCTGACGCCAGTGCAGATCCTTTGGGTGAACCTGATCACGGGCATCACGCTTGGCCTTGCGCTGGCCTTCGAGCCGACGGAGCGTGGCACGATGCTGCGCCCGCCGCGCGCCCGGAACGAAGCGCTTCTGTCGGGGGAGTTGCTGTGGCACGTTGCGCTGGTGGCGATCCTGTTCCTTGCCGCTGTCTTCGGGGTGTTCACCTATGCGACCGAGCGGGGCTATCCCACGGCACTCGCGCAAACCATCGCACTGAACACGCTGGTCGTGCTGGAGATCTTTCATCTGTTCTTCATCCGCAACATCCATGGCACCTCTCTGACTTGGGTGGCGGTGCGGGGGACGTCGGTGATCTGGGCCGTGGTGGTGGCGATCACGGCGGCGCAATTCGCGGTGACCTTCCTGCCGCCCTTGCAGGCTATCTTTGGCACGATGGCGGTGCCAATGGAGGACGGGGTGATGATCGTCGTGGTGGGGGCCGTCTTCTTCGGGCTGATCGAGATCGAGAAGCAGGTCAGGCTGCGCCTGCGGGCCTCGGGGCGCGGAAAGACTGCCTGAAGGGCAGGCTGGACCCCGGTCAGGTGGGGATGTTGGCCCCTGCGCCAAGGCGTTGTGAGACCGCCGCAGCCATGGCCAGCAATTCTCCGCGCGCACCGTCGATGGAGACGGTGTTCGTGCCAGAGAGGCGGCGGATGAAGGGAATGGTAACGGCGGCCACGACTCGCCCCGTCATGTCGCGGATGGGGGCCGAGATGTTGGTGACGCCCGCGATGGTGAAGGACTCGTTCTGCGCGTAACCGACAGCACGGACCTCAGGCAGGTCGCGCAGGAAGGCGGACTGGCGATCCTCGGCCCCGGTGCCTGCCTCGTCCAGAAGGGAGGCGAGGGTTTCGTCATCCATCCACGCGGCGAGGACGCGGCCGGATGAGGTGTCGTAGAGCGGGATCTGCGCGCCAAGGCGCACCGCCGTGATGTTGTTGTCGCTGCAATCGACCTGCGCGATGACGAGGACCTTGCCCGAATGCAGGATGGCCATGTGCATCGACTGGTTGATGCGGTTGGCCAGTTTCTGCATCGCCTCGCCCGCGATGCTGGTGAGGCGGCGGACCGGCGGGTGCCGGTGCGCGATTTCGAAGAGCTTGGTCGTCAGGCTGTAACGGTCATCCTCTTCGTTCAGATGCACATAGCCGCGTTTGCGCAGGACCATCAGCATCCGGAAGATTTCCGAGGTGGTGCGGCCAAGGGTCTTTGCGATTTCGGCTTGGGTCCGGCCCTCATACTCGGTGGCGAGATATTCGAGGATGTCGAGACCCTTTGACAGAGCCGGGGCACGATACTTGTCCTCGCCGGGTTCGAGGAGGTCGTCTTCGTCTTCGTCGGAATCCTTGCGCGCCATGACCCGTCCTTCGTTTCGCCAGTGGTATCACAGCTTCAAATCTGAAATCAAATGCGTTTAATGGTGAAATTGTCTTTTACATGTGAAGAATGGCTTGCTAGAACACGATGGCGGAAGGAGAACGGGCATGGCTGCGGAGATCGTCCTGAGAGGCATGACATGGTCTGACCCGCGGGGATATGACCCTGTGGTCGCCGCTGCCGAGGCATTTCGGCGCCTGTCGCCGGGTGTCAGCATCCTTTGGGAGAAACGGTCGCTGCAGGGGTTCGAGTCGACGCCGGTGGAGGAACTGGCGGCACGCTTTGATCTGATGGTGATCGATCACCCGCATGTGGGCGCGGTGGTGACGGAGGGGTGCCTGCTGCCCATGGACCGGCATGGCGATGCGGAAAGCCTGTTGCGGCTGGAGGCGGAGACGGTGGGGAAGAGCTTTGCCTCCTATCGGTTGGGGGGGCATCAATGGGCGCTGCCCATCGATGCGGCCACGCAGGTTCAGGCGATCCGCCCGGACAGGCAGGCGCAGCCCGCGACGCGCTGGAGCGAGGTGATGGCTGCGGCACGGGACGGGGCCGTCCTGTGGCCTTTGCGCCCGCCGCATGTGCTGATGTGCTTTTTCACGCTGGCGGCCAATCTGGGAGACCCCTGCGCGGTGACCAAGGGGCCGCTGGTCGCGCGCCGGACGGGCTTGGCGGTGCTTGAGGCGTTGCAGGCGCTGGCCGATCTGGTGGACCCGGCCTGCCGGGCGATGGACCCGATTGCCGCGCTGGATGCCCTTGCCGAAAGCCGGACGCACCGGATGATTCCGCTGACCTATCTTTACGCCCCCTATGCCCGCGCGGGACACCGCGCGCGGCGGATCGCCTTTCACGACATGCCCGCGCTGGGGTCGGCTGGCCCGATCGGTTCGGCCCTTGGCGGGACGGGGATCGCCATTTCGGCCCGGACGGCGCAGCCGGAGCTTTGCACGCGCTTTGCGCTGTGGCTTGCCTCGGCCGAAGTGCAGCGCGGGCTTTATGCGGCGAACAACGGACAGCCCGGCAATGCCCGCGCATGGGGCGATGCCACGGTGAATGCGGCGGTGGGCGATGCCTATGCCCGGACCCGGCTGACGCATGAGGCGGCGTGGCTGCGCCCGCGCCATGCGGGATATATGGGGTTTCAGGAAGAGGGCAGCCATGTGCTGATCGATGCCCTGACAGGCCGCGTGCCGCATGGGGCCGCGCTGGATGCGCTGGATGCCCGCTTTCAGGAGAGCTTTGCCGAATGACCCTGCCGCCGCTTCCGCTTGAAGGTCTGCGCGTCCTTGATTTCAGCCAGTTCCTTGCCGGGCCCTATGCGGCGCTGAAGCTGGCCGACATGGGGGCGGATGTGGTGAAGGTAGAACGCGCGGGGGTGGGCGACCTGTCGCGGCAGCTTTACCTGACCGATACGCGGATCGGGGGGGAAAGCACGATCTTCCATGCGATCAACCGCAACAAGCGGTCGGTCGAGATCGACATGAAGTCCGAGGCCGATCGCGCGGCGGTGCGCGAGTTGGTGCGCGGGGCGGATGTGGTGCTGCAGAATTTCCGGCCGGGGGTGATGGAGCGGTTGGGGTTCGGCTATGAGGCGGTGCGGGAGATCAATCCCAAGGTCGTCTACGGGTCGGTGACGGGTTACGGGACCGAGGGGCCTTGGGTCGATCTGCCGGGGCAGGACCTGCTGGCGCAGGCGCGGTCGGGGATGATGTGGCTGACGGGCGGGGCCGGGGACGGGCCGGTGGCCGTTGGTCTGCCCATCGGGGATGTCTTGGCCGGGGCGGCGCTGGCGCACGGGGTGCTGGCGCTGTTGTTCCGGCGGGAGCGGCACGGGATCGGCGGGTTGGTCGAGACGTCGCTGATGGAAGTGCTGGCGGACCTGCAGTTCGAGCTGCTGACGACATGGCTGAACGATGGCGGGCGGATGCCGAAGCGTTCGGCGCAGAATCCGGCGCATGCCTATTTGGCGGCGCCCTATGGCGTGTACAGGACGGCGGATGGCCATATGGCGATCGCGATGGGGAAGCTGGACATTCTGGCCGGACTGACCGGCTTGGATGCCGCAACCGCGGGGCTGGACCCTTTTGCGGAGCGCGACAGGATCAAGGCGGGGCTTGCCGAGGCGCTGGCCGGAAAGACGACGGCGGAATGGATGGAGCGTTTCATCGCCGCCGATATCTGGGCCGCGCCGGTGATGGATTGGCGCGAATTGGTGGCCAGCGGAATCATGCAGACGCTGGACATGCTGCAGGAAGTGCGGCGCGGTGAGGTGCGGCTGCAGACGACGCGGCTGCCCATCAAGTTCGACGGTCACCGCCCCGCCGGGGATCGGGCGGCGCCGAGCCTTGGGGATGCGAACGACCTGCTTTCGAAAGGATGGGGGTGAAGAGATGGCCGAGATCGGTGTCCATGCGCGTGCGCTGGCGGGGTTGCCGCAGGATCACGCGGCGATACCCGTGTGGAATTCCGAAGATTGGTATTTCGAGGATTTCGTGATCGGGGACAGGATCCGGTCGATCCGCCGCACCATCGCGGAGGGGGAGTCGATGATGTTCAACAGTCTGGTGATGGACCACCATCCCTATGTGAGCGACGAGATCTTCGCGCGCGAGGAAGGGGTGTTCGGGCGCAGGCTGGTGGCGGGGGCCTTCGTCTTTTCGCTGGGCCTTGGGCTGGCGGCGACGAATTGTCTGAATTCCTTTTCCTATGGCTATGACCGGCTGCGCTTCATCAAGCCGGTCTTCATCGGCGACACAATCTATACGATCCGCGAGAACCTTTCGAAGGAGGTCCATGACGAGAGGATGGGCAAGCTGCGGGTCAGCTATTCCGTCTACAAGGGCGAGGGGGAGCTGGTGCTTTATGCCGAACATCTGCTGACCGCGCTTTATCGCGAACCGGCGGGATTTGCCGAGGAGGCGCGGGCGAAGATGGCGGCGAAGGGGAAGGCCAAGGCGTGATGCCTTGGCGACAGGGTTATGGGCCCGCGGCTTGCGTCGCGGCCCCTTGTTGCATTCGGCGGGGCCTTCGGGCAGCGCGGTCAGGCGTCGGGGATGCAGACCTGACGCTGGCGGCCGAGCCCTTCGATGCCGAGTTCCACCACATCGCCCGCCCGCAGATATTGCGGGGGTTTCTGGCCGAGGCCCACGCCCGGCGGTGTTCCGGTCGAGATCACGTCGCCCGGATGCAGCGTGAAGAACTGCGACAGGTAATTGATCAGGAATGGCACCTTGTAGACCATGGTCGCAGTGCTGCCATCCTGCATGCGCCTGCCGTTCACATCCAGCCACATCCGCAGGTTTGACGGATCGGGCACTTCGTCCCGGGTCACGAGCCAAGGGCCGATGGGGCCGAAATTGTCGGACGACTTGCCTTTCGACCATTGCCCCGCGCGTTCGATCTGGAACGACCGTTCGGAGACGTCGTTGCAGACCATGTAGCCTGCGACATGGTCCAGCGCCGCCGCCTCGTCGATGTACTTGCCGGGCTTTCCGATGACGACGGCAAGCTCCACCTCCCAGTCGGTCTTTTCCGATCCGCGCGGGATCAGGATGGGGTCATCCGGCCCGCAGATGGCAGAGGTGTATTTGGCGAAGATGACGGGTTCGGGGGGGACGGCCATGCCGCTTTCGGCGGCGTGGTCGGAATAGTTCAGGCCGATGCAGATGAACTTGCCCACCTGCCCCACCGCCGCGCCGAAGCGCGGGTTGCCGGGAGCGAGGGGCAGGGTTTCGGGATCGATCCCGCGCAGCCTGTCGAGATCGGCCAGAACGGGGCCGGCGATGTCGGCGACATGGGCGGAGAGGTCGCGCAGGCGGCCTTGGGCATCGATCAGACCGGGGCGTTCCGCGCCCCTTTCGCCGTAACGGCAGAGTTTCATCGCATCCTCCTTCAGGCGGTCCAGCCGCCGTCGATCACATGTTCGGTTCCCGTGGTGAAACCCGCCTCGTCGGAGGCGAGATAGCAGACCAGCGCCGCCACCTCGTCGGCACGGCCAAGGCGGCCCATGGCCTGCCGCGCGATGAAGGCCTTGAGCGCGGCGTCGTAATCGCCCGTGGCGCGCAGGCGTTCGTGCAGGGAGGGGCTGTCGACGGTGCCGGGGCAGATGGCGTTGCAGCGAATACCCTGCGTCACGTAGTCGGCGGCGACAGCGCGGGTGAGGCCCACGACGGCGGCCTTGGAGGCGGAATAGACGGCGCGGTTCACGGGGCCCTTCTTCGGCCCGGCGACGGAGGACATGTTGATGATCGATCCGCCGCCACGGGCCAGCATGCCCGGAAGGACCGCGCGGATCATGCGGAACTGCGCCTTGGCGTTCAGGTCGAAGGCGAAATCCCATTCCTCCTCGGTCGCCTGCAACACGGTGCCGTTGTGGACGATGCCCGCGCAGTTGAAGAGGATGTCGACCGGTCCTACCTCGTCGATCAGCGCGGTGATGGCCGCGCCGTCCAGCACGTTCAGGTGGCGGGCCGTCACGCCCGGCATTTGCGCGAGGTCCGCAAGAAGCGACTCGTTCACGTCGGTGGCGATGACATGTGCCCCCTCGCGTGCCATGCGTTCGGCACTGGCGCGGCCTATGCCCTGCCCTGCCGCCGTGACGAGCGCGGTCTTTCCGTTCAGTCTTTGCATGATCATTCCTTCAGGCGATGCGCGGCAGGCAGGCCGGACCGATGGGGTCGAAGCTTTTGTAGGTGAGGATGAATTCGCGGTGGCCCAGATCCTCGGACCGGGTGCGGTGGCCACCTGCGACGGCAAGGACCAGATCGCGGATCTCTGCCCCCACCTCTTCGATGCTGCGGCGGCCTTCGATGATGTCACCCGCATTCACGTCCATATCCTCGGCCAGCGCGCGGTAGGTGTCGGGGTTGGCGCAGATCTTGATGACGGGCGAGATGGCCGATCCCACGACCGACCCGCGCCCCGTGACGAAGAGGGTCATATGCGCGCCGGATGCGATCATCTCGACGATTTCGGCATTGTCGCTGATATTGGGGAAGCCGAAGCGGACATCGCCATCCGGGACGACATCCATCAGGTAAAGCCCGCCTTGCGGGGGAATGTCGCCCGGCTTGATCAGGCCCGAAATCGGGCTGTCGCCGGATTTGACATAGGCACCGAGGGATTTCTCTTCGATCGTGGACAGCCCGCCCGCCGCATTGCCCGCGGCAAAGCTGCCATAACCGAGCGTGGCGTAATAGCGTTCGGCCTTTTGCACGCTGTCGCGCAGTGCCTGACCGAGTTCGGGAGTCACGGCGCGGGAGGCCATGATCTCTTCGCAGCCGATCAGTTCCCCGGTTTCTTCGAAGATGCAGGCGGCCCCTGCGGCGACGAGCAGGTCGAAGGCCCGCCCCGCCGCGGGATTGCCCGAGATGCCGGAGGTGCCATCCGACCCGCCGCAGACCGTGCCGATGACGAGATCGGAGGGGAGGACGGGCGCGCGCGGGACGTCCTCTATCTGCGTCAGGGCCTGTTCGACCCAATCGGTTCCGGCCTTGACGGTGGAACGGGTTCCCCCGGTCTTCTGGATGACAAGGGTGCGGACGGGGCGACCGGAGGCCTGCACCGCCGCCGAGACGCGGACCTTGTCGAAGCTTTCGCAGCCGAGCGAGACGAAGAGGACCGCGCCGACGTTGGGATGGGTGCAGAGCCGTTCCATCATGCGCGCGGCATATTCGTTGGGGAAACAGCCCGGAAAGCCGATCAGTTGCACATCGCGACCCCGGAAACCGGCGACGATCTCGGAGGCGACGAAATGGGCGCATTCCACCAGATAGGCGACGACGACCGTGTTCCGTATTCCCTTGCGCCCATCGGCGCGCAGCCAGCCCATCGTCATGTCAGGCCCCCTTTCCCAGACCGTCGGCATCCTGCAGGGCGACGCTGGTCGTATAGGCGGAGCGGATGTTGTGGATGTGGACATGATCGCCCGCCGCGATGTCGGCTGTCGCCACCCCGATGGGCATGCCGTATTTCAGCACCGTGCCGCCCGCCGGGATAGGCCTGCGGGCGATCTTGTGTGCCATGGGGATGGGGCGGGTCAGGCGGACCGGCCCTGCCTCGGTTTCCACCTCGGTTCCTTCGGGGGCATGGGCGCGGGCGACGAGGGTGTTGTCGTCTGGATGCAGGAGGAGGAAGGGGCCGGTCACGGACGGCGCTCCACCATGTAGATGTGGTCGGCGACGAGGACGACCTCGCCTGTCTGCTTTGTCACCGTCAGCCGTTCGGTGACGCGGCCATATCCGGGGCGTTTCTCCATCGGTTCCTTTGCGACGATCTCGACCCGCGCGCGGATCGTGTCGCCGATGAAGACCGGCTTTACGAAGCGGAGGCGGTCATAGCCGTAGGAGAAGGCAACGGGGTTGATGACCGTCGCCGTTAGGCCGACGCCGATGGTGAAGACCATGGTGCCATGGGCGATGCGCTGGCCGGAGGGCTGTGTCTTGCAGAATTCGGCATCCATGTGATGGGGGAAGAAGTCGCCCGAATGCCCGGCATGGACGATGAAATCCGTTTCGGTGATGGTGCGCCCCACAGTTTCGCGCCCCTCGCCGACCTCGTAATCCTCGTAGTGTTTCACCTGTTCAAGCATCGGGTTCCCCCTTGATCGGGTGGGCGGGTTTCGCGGCGCTTTCATAGGCGGCCTCGACAAGGGCCATGGTGTGCCAAGCATCCTCGGCGCTGCCTTCGAGGGTGGCATCCTCGCCGGTGGCAAAGCGCATGACCTGCGTGAAGCGGCCAAGGAAAGCCTCGATGAACCAGTTGCCGGCCAGCGGAACCTGTTCCCATGCCGCGCCGGTGTTCAGCCAGAGTTCGTCGGCTTCGCCTCGGGGGTAATCGAGGTTGACGCCGAGTTTCAGATAGGCCGCCCCCCGTGTGCCGCAGATGCGGAATTCGCAGGCCTGGAATTTGCGGCCGAAGGCGTGGTTGTGGTTGACCGACAGGGCGCAGCGGACCTGCGGGCCGTAATCGAGGATCATCGACGAGCGTGTGTTGGACACGGTGGAGGAAGGGTGACCCATGGTGCGGGCGTGGATGCCTGCGGGGTTGCCCAGCAGATCGCGGATCGCGTCGAGGTAGTGGATGGAATGGAGGAGGATTTCCACCCGGGGCAGTTTGGCGAGGAAGGCGAAGAGGTGCCACGGCGTATCGACGGCGAGCAGGCCGTCGACATCGACGACCTCGCCCAGCAGGCCACGGGCGATGGCGTCCTTGAGCGCGAGGAAGGCGGGCGCGAAGCGGAGTTGGAAGTTGACCGCGGCCTTCAGCCTCCGCTGGCGGATGATGCGCAGGATGGCATCGGCGGCGGCGAGGTCGCTGCCCATGGGTTTCTGGATGAGGACGACGGCGCCTTCGGGCAGGGCGGACAGGATGCCCGCGATGGCCTCGGGCGGAACGGCGATGTCGTAGACGGCATCGCGGCCCAGCGCCAAGGCATCGGTCATGCCGGGAAGGGCGCGGGTGTCGAAGCGGGCGGCAAGAGCCGCGGCTTTGGCGTGATCGGGGTCGTGGATGCCCGCGACGGGGAATCCCAGCCGACGATAGGCAGGCAGATGGGCATCTGCCACGATGGAGCCCGCGCCGAAGATCACCACGGGGCGCGTGGAGGAAGGTGGCGGGAGGGTCTGGCGCAGGTCAATCGACATGGAAGATTTCCGTCATGTCGGCCCACCATTCGCCGTCCTTGCGGGTATCGAGCGGGCGTTGGAGCGGCATGTTGATCGCCCACCAGCGCTGCGTTTCCGGGTCGGCGGCCATGCGGGCCATGTCGGCGGCGAAGTCGTCGCCGTGATATTCGAAATAGGAGAACATCAGGTTCTCGGGTTCCTTGAGGAAGATCGAATAGTTGCGGATGTTGCATTCCGCGATCTTGGCCAGAACGCCGGGCCAGACGGCGGCATGCAGGGCGCGGTATTCGGCCTTGCCTTCCTCGGACAGGCCGATGACGGAACCATAGCGTTTCATGCGGACCTCACTTCGAAACGGCTGCCTTCGGCCATGCGGGATGCAAGCGCGGCCTCGTCCCAGTCGATGCCAAGGCCGGGTGCGGTGGGGGCCAAGGCGAAGCCGCCGACCCGCGCCATGGGGGCGGCGATTTCGTCCAGTTGGGGGATGTATTCGAGCCATGGCGCATTGGGCACGGCGCAGACGAGGCTGACATGCAGTTCCATCAGGAAATGCGGGCAGATCGTCAGGTTGTGCGCCTCGGCCATGTGGGCCACCTTGAGCCACGGGGTGATCCCGCCCACCCGCGCGACGTCGGCCTGCACGATGCCACAGGCCTGCGCCGCGATATAATCGGCGAATTGGCCGGGGGAGTAGAGGCTTTCGCCCACCGCGACAGGCACGCGCGACTGCCGCGCAAGGCGGGCATGGCCCGCGATGTCATCGGCGGGAAGCGGTTCCTCGAACCATGCGATATTGAGGGATTCCAGCAAGGACAGGCGGCGCGCGGCCTCGGGCTGGGTCATCGACTGGTTGGCATCGGTCATGATCTCGTAATCGCGGCCAAGGGCCGCGCGGACGGCCTCCAGCCGGGCGGCATCGCCCGCGACCGTGGGCTTGCCGATCTTGATCTTCGATCCGTGGAAGCCTGCGGCCCGCATGGCCAGCGCATCTTCGACGAGGGCCGCAGGTTCGAGATGCAGCCAGCCGCCTTCGGTGGAATACATCGGCACGCGGGTCTTGGCGCCGCCTGCCAGCACATGCAGCGGCAGTCCCGCACGCTTGCCACGCAGGTCCCACAGGGCGGTGTCGATGGCCGCCAGTGCGAGCGACATGATCGGCCCCACCGCCGTGGCGTGGCTGGTGAAGAGGAGGTCGCGCCAGATCGCCTCGATCATCTCGGCCTCGCGGCCCATCAGCGCGGGCAGGAGCGTGTGGCGCAGCAGGGCAAGGACGGACGGCCCGCCATCGCCGATGGTGTAGGAATAGCCCCTGCCCTGCCCGCCATCGGCATCGGTGAGGGTGACGAAGATGGTTTCCTGTGACTTGAAGCTTTGGATCGCGTCGGTGCGTTTCACCTTTGGAACCAGATCGACGAGGAAGGCCTCGGCCTGTGCGATGCGTGCCATGGTCAGACCCTCAGGCTTTTGCCGGAAGCGGCATCGAAGAGGTGGCAGCGGTCCAGCGCGATGCCGAAGCGGAGCGTCTCGCCATTGGTGACGGGGCGCGGGTTCAGCATCTTTGCCTGCACCTCGGTGCCCGCAAGGGTGGCGAAGATCAGCGTTTCGGTTCCCAAGGGTTCCGTCAGGCTGACCGACATCGTCACATGCGCCATGTGCGGCGTGGGCGGCAGGGCGTGGCCGTCGGGCATGATGTTGTCGGCGCGGATGCCGTAGAGGACCTGCTGCCCGTCCTGCGCGCGTTGGTTGGGCGGGATGGGCAAAAGGCTGCCATCGCCCAGCCGGACGGCATCGCCCTGCACCGTGCCGGGCAGGAGGTTCATGGGGGGTGAGCCGATGAAGGTGGCGACAAAGGCATCCACCGGCCTTTCGAACACGTCCAGTGGGGTGCCGACCTGCACGATATGGCCGTCGCGCATGATCACGATGCGGTCGGCAAGCGTCATCGCCTCGACCTGATCATGGGTGACGTAGACGACGGTGGTGCCGACCTTCTGGTGCAGGCGCTTGATTTCGACCCGCATCTGGGTGCGCAGCTTGGCATCGAGATTGGAGAGCGGTTCGTCGAAGAGGAACACGTCCGGATGCCGGACGATCGCCCGCCCCATCGCGACGCGCTGGCGTTGCCCGCCGGACAACTGGCCGGGCTTGCGGTCCAGAAGCGGGGTGAGCGAGAGGATCTCTGCCGCCTCGGCCACGGCGGCGTCGATTTCGGGTTTGGGACGTTTGGCGATGTGGAGGGAGAAGCCCAGATTTTCGCGCACCGTCATGTGCGGGTAGAGCGCGTAGTTCTGGAAGACCATGCTGATGTTGCGGTCGCGGGGCGGCAGGTCGTTCACGACGCGGTCGGCGATGCGCACCTCGCCGCCCGAGATGTCCTCCAGCCCCGCGATCATGCGCAGGGTGGTGGATTTGCCGCAGCCGGAGGGGCCGACCAGCACCACGAATTCCCCATGGGCGATGTGCAGGTTGACCGCGTGGACGACCCGCAGTTCTCCGTATTTCTTGACGACATCCTTCAGGACGACCTGAGCCATGACTTATCCTTTCACGCCGCCGAAGGTGAGGCCGGCGATGAGGTGTTTCTGCACGAGAAAGGTCAGCACGGCGGCGGGGATGATCATCAGCACCGCGAGCGCGCACATGCCGCCCCAGTTGAGGGTGAATTGCGAGGTGAAATCCATCAGCCCGACGGGCATGGTCTTGGACTGCACCGAACGGGTGAGCTGGCTGGCCAGCGCATATTCGTTCCATGAGGTGAGGAAGGCGAAGATGCCTGCGCTGGCGATGCCTGCACGCGCCACCGGGAATTCGACCTTCCAGAAGGCCTGCCAACGGGTGCAGCCGTCGATTTCGGCCGCCTCGGCCAGTTCCTTGGGGACTTGGCGGAAGAAGCCGTCGATCAGCCAGATGGTGAAGGGCACGTTCAGCGCGACATAGACGAGGATCATGCCCAGATGCGTGTCGATGATCCCCATGCGCCCGTAGAGGATGAAGAGCGGCAGCGACAGCGCCACGCCCGGCACGGCCCGCGTGACCATCAGCATCACGAAGATCGCGCCCTTGCCGCGAAAGCGGTAGCGGGCAAAGGCATAGCCCCCCGCCATTCCGATGAGGATGGCGATGACCGTGGAGGTGAGCGAGATGATGAGCGAGTTGCGGAAATAGGTCAGGACGGGCACGCCCCCCTCGCCCGCGCCACCGAACATGGCGCGGTAGTGATCGAGGTTCAGTTCCGTCGGTATCCAGACCGGGGGTTTGGCCATGATCTCGACCGTCGGGCGGAAGCTGTTCAGCACCACCCAGAAGCCGGGCAGGCAGATGAAGCTCATGGCCAGAAAGAGGCCGATCAGATGGCCTGCCGACAGGAGCCTGCGGCGGATGCGATGCTGGGCGCCGATATCCATGCCTCAGTCCCCCATGCCGAGCGAGCTGCGCGCGGCATTCAGCTTGCGGAAGAAGTAGATGGTGAAGACGATGGCCAGCAGGATGGAGATGTAGCCCATCGCATTGGCATACCCCATCCGGGCATCGACATAGCCCGTGCGGCCGATCAGCGTCCAAAGGAGTTCCGTCCTGCGTGCGGGGCCGCCTGCCGTCATGATCTGCACGATGTCATAGGCGCGGGCGATATCCAGCGAGCGGATGGCCATAGCGATGTAGATGAAGGGCATGAGGAAGGGCAGCGTCACATAGCGGAAGGTCTGCAACGGGGTGCAGCCGTCCACCCGTGCGGCCTCGAGCGGGTCCTGCGGGATGGCGAAGAGGCCCGCGAGGATGAGGATCGCGAAGACCGAGGTGGAGGTCCAGATTTCCGCAATCAGGATCGCCGTGAAGGCCAGTTGCGCATCCACCAGCCACGGGATCGCCGTGTCGACGAGGCCCAAGGATTGCAGGGCGTTGTTCACCAGACCGACATTGTCGTTGAAGATGAACTTGAACTGGAAGCCCACGAGGATGGGCGAGAACATCATCGGAAACATCATCAGCGTGCGCAGCAGGCGCTGCCCCCGCATCACCTTTGACACCATCAGCGCAAGGCCGAGGCCCATGAGCATTTCAAGGTTCAGGGCAAGGGTGACCAGAAGCAGAGTGCGCCCGAAGGCCGACCAGAAGTTCCAGTCGGTGACGGCCTTCTGGTAGTTGAAGGTGCCGATCCAGCGCGTGATCGTTTCCGGGCGCGTCAACTGGAAGGCGGTGAAGCTGGAATAGAGGCTGAGGACCAAGGGTATCGCCACCACCAGAAGCAGGACGACGAAGGCCGGTGTCAGAAGCACCAGCCATGGTGGGATGCGGGAGCGATACATGGGACGGGTCCTGCAAGCGGGAAGGACGGAAGCGGCACCTTTGCGCGGTGCCGCTTCGCTGCGCGGGGAGGAGGGGCGTCAGTAGACGCCGTTTTCGCGCATCAGGCCATCAACCGCGTCGGAGGCTGTCTGAAGCGCCTCGTCCACCGTCTTGTCGCCAAGGATGGCGGCCTGCAGTTCGGGGTAGATCAGGTTCGTCGCCTCGATCCAGTAGGGGGTCTTGGGCACCGGGAAGGCGGTCTTGGCGGTTTCCTGGAAGGCGGCCAGGACCTCGGCCTTGTAGGGGTCGGAGGCGGCCTGCGCGATGACGTGATCCCAGACGGCGGTGCGCGTCGGCAGCGGACCGGCGGAGGATTCGAGCTTCTGGCTGTCTTCGTTCGTGAGGAAATCGACGAGAGAGGCCGCAGCTTCCTTGTTGGCGCAGGCTTCGGTGACCGAGAAGCCGTGGAAGCCCGACCAACCGGTGCGGACGCCTGCCGAGCCCTTGGGGGCCGGGGCCACGCCCACGTTGCCCGTCGCCTTGGACGCCGCCGGATCGTTGAAGAAGCCCGACCAGCCCGGCCAGTCAAGGTTCAGCGCGATGGTGCCGGAGGCGAAGCCGTTGCCCAGATCGTCCCAGAGATAGTTGGTCGTGCCCGGCGGAACTGCGCCCGCCTTGTAGAGATCGACGAACCATTGCAGCGCCTGCTTGCCCGCATCCGAGTTGAAGGCAGGGGAGAAGTCGTCGTTGAACATCGTGCCGCCATTGGCGACCACGAGTTCATAGAAACGTCCAGCGATGCCCTCTTCCTTGCCCGCATATTGCGTGCCGTAGAAATTGGGCGGATCGGCGAAGAAGGTGGCCTGATCGCGGAACTGGTCCCAAGTTTCCGGCACGGCCAGATCGTAACCGTATTCGGCCTTGAAGGCCTCGGCCTTTGCGGGATCGGCATAGAGCGACTTTTGGTAGTAGAGCGCCGAGACGTCGAATTGCGCGCGGGGCAGCATAACGAGCTTTCCGTCCAGCGTCGCCGCGGCGATGTTGGCCCCCACGAAGCCCGCGACCGTTTCGGCCGGGACGAGCGAGGTCAGATCGGCATAGAGCGCTGGATATTGCGGCGCGAAGGACGAGTGGTTGGAGCCCACGCACCATGTGATGGAACCCGAGGCGATGTCGGCCTTGAATTCCTTGTCCAGTTCGAAGTGGTTCTTCTGGCTGACGATGTTCACCTTGGCACCTGTCTGCGCCTCCCATTCGGGGATGCGGGCATAGAGTGCCTCGTATTGCTGACCGCCGATCAGCTTGGCGTCGATGGTGACGCCGGCGAATTCGCCCTCGGCGAAGGCGGCAGAGGCGAGGCCGAGCCCCGTCAAGAGTGCCAGCGTGCTGCTGGCGGCAAATGTCTTCATGGCATTTCCTCCCTGGCTGTTGGCGTGCCGGTCGATGACCGCACCTCGCACCGCAGATTGTTTTATATTCGGAACGATGTTTCATGTATAAATTTAGTTGAAAGCGCGCGTCAAGACCAGTTTACTCATGAAATGGTCGCTCATAAGCAAAATCAGGGGGAGCCGGGATGATCTTCGACACGCATCTGCACCTTATCGACCGGACGCGGCTGGCCTATCCGTGGCTGGCGGGCCTTGCGGCGCTGGATCGGGATTGGAGTTACGACGCCTATGCAGCGGTGGCGGGGCGGGTGGGGATCACAAAGGTCCTGCACATGGAAGTGGACGCGGCCGAGACGGATATCGACCGCGAGACAGCGTGGATCGCCGAACTGATGGCGCGGCCGGGCAGCCTGATCTGCGGGGCGATCAGCGCGGCGCGGCCCGAGGCGGAGGGGTTCGAGGGCTGGCTGGAGCGGGCGGATCGGCGGATCGTCCGGGGCGTGCGGCGGGTGCTGCATGTGGTGCCGGACGGGGTGTCGCAGAACGCGCGGTTCCGGGCGAACCTGCGGCGGCTGGGCGCGGCGGGGTTGCCGTTCGACATATGCATGCTGCAGCGGCAGTTGCCGCTTGCCGTGGAACTGGTGGATGCCTGCCCCGATACGGTCTTCATCCTGGATCATTGCGGGGTTCCTACGATTGCGGATGGGGCATTCGACGATTGGTCGGGGTGGATTAGCCGTCTGTCGGAGCGGCCGAACCTGCATGTGAAACTGTCGGGCATCAGCGCCTATGGGCCACCGGATTGGACGCTGCGGACGCTTGCGCCCTATGTCGACCGACTGCTGGAAACCTTTGGCCCCGCGCGGATCGTCTGGGGGTCGGACAGTCCGGTCTGCACGCTGCAATCCTCTTTGGCGGAATGGGTGGCGGCGACCCATTCTCTGATTGCAGGGCTGAGTGACGGAGAGCGCGATGCCGTGATGCAGGGCAATGCGGCGCGGCTTTGGATGCGGAGCCTCTGACCGGCGCAGCGGACGGACGGGATATCCGTACCTTGGCAAGGCGCAGCGGGATCAGGCGGGTTCGGTCATCGGATCGGGGCGCGTGCCGTCAAGCCAGTCGCGTATCTCGGGGACGGAGGCGCGGCTGATGGGGTAGGTCTTGCCGTAGCAATCGGTGATTTGCGCCTGACCGCGCTGGAAGCCCAGCGCCACCACCTCATCCTTGCGGATCCAGAGAGAGCGGTGGCACAGCCAGCCGGTTCCGGCTGGCATCAAGGACACGGCATCCCGCAGGGAAAGGCGCAGCAGGGTGGACCCAGCGTCGGTGACGACCTCGACATACTGGTTGGCCGCATGGATGCGGCGGATGCGGGCGCGCCTTTCGGGCGGAAGCTTCAGCAGGAGGGGAACCTCGACACTGACATTTGAGCGCCAGATCGGTACGTTTTCGGGAATATGGCCCAGCCTGTCGCGCAGCGCCGGAGCCGAGGCATGGACAGCGACAAGCGAGGCGGGAACCGTGATTATGCCCTGCCGCAGGATGCGGACCCAACTCCATTCTGCCCCCGCGACCGTCAGGACCGTCAGCCCCTGCGACAGGAGCACTGCCACCACCCACAGGCCCATGACCACCGCGACAAAGGACAGTCCGCGCCGCATCGCAAACCAGAGGACGTGGCCTAGCACCAGCCAGCAGAACAGCCAATAGACCGCGACCTTGGCAAAGGTCAGGATATGACTGACGAATTCGGGAAGGCCGACTTCGGTGAATTCCGGCTTGAGCATCCCTGTCAGCAACAGCGTCAGCGGCAGCGCATAGCCGTAAAGCGTGACAGGATGCGTCATGTAGGTCCGCCCGGCCTGCACGAAATCCGCGCGGCTGCGGAAATTGGCCTGCACCATGCGGCGCGTCTCGGGCGGACCGAAAAGCCAGTCGACCAGCCGTTTCAACATGCAGATACCTTCTACGCAGACACAGATACAACCGGCGGGATATCCAGCATCCCGGCGCACATCCGGGGGCCGGCAGACCCTCATCGCGAAGGTGTCAGAGCGGCCAGATTCCCGCAATGACATTCGCACCAAAAATGATGACGCTCACAATAACCCATTTATTTCAATTGCTTGAGTTTCGATGGAAAGGCCCACCAAAGCTTTCATTTCGTTGACAGATTTGGCGACAGGAAAGTAATTTTCGACCAACCGGAAAAAGACCCGGCGGAGGGAATACGGCGGTTCTGGCAGCAGCCAAGGGACCGTCAAGGCGACAGACCATCCCGACAAAACGAAGCTTGCCCCGGCATCCTGCGATGCTGGGGTCAATTGACCTGTGACCTGCGCGAAGGCCCGAACCGAAGATGACCGTCTGACCGCTTCCTTCCAATCCCCGCCCCCGGCCAATCAGGCAGGGCAGGCCCCTGTAACACGTTGAACCCTGTACGAGTGACCCATGACCGACACGATCCTGAACCTTGACGATCTGAACATCCCCTTCGCCAACCGGGGGACCGCGACAGTCATCGACGGCAGCATCGACCTGCCCGCAAACTTCTCTGCTGCCTATGCTGGCGATACGTCCCAATCGACCAATGTATTTGGGTCTACGCTGACAATATCCGGGCTGGAAGCAGGGGACCAGATCGGCTTTCTGAGCACTTATGTCCTCTTCGGCAACGTGCTCACTCTTGCTGGAATGATTTCCATGGGGACGATCACCAAAACGGACAACACCTTTTCAATCTACTTCGATCGGCAGGGGGGGGCACCTAACGCCGCCCAATTGGATGACCTGATCCAATCGCTCACTTTCCGGACGACCGACGACCGCGCTTTCTCGACCCGGGATCTCACCTTCAGCCTGAACACGCCCACCTTCCCGCAGACCGGGACGGTCAAGATCACCATCGGCGAGGAGCCGCCGGTCATCGGCGGGTTTGACGATGTGACCATCCCCTTTGAAACGCGCTTTGTCCGGAATGTGATCGACAGCGACATCACCCTGCCGACGTCCTTCACCAACCTGTTCGACGAAACCAACACGCTGAACGGCTTGACGCTGACGATCACAGGGACGCAGGCTGGGGATGCGATCCGGTTCGCGACTGGATCCGGTTTCGTCCTCGGCTACCCCAACACCACCTTGAACGGGCAGACAATCGCCACGACCGCTGGCAACGCTTACACAACCACGTTCACCTTCACCACGGCGATCACGCCCGCACAACTGGAGCAGATGCTGCAGGCGATGACGTTCCAGGCCGGGCCACTGAGCGCGGCCGAGACCTCGCGGACACTGAGTTTTTCCCTCAACACGCAAACCCCTTTGACGGGGTCGGTCGATATCACCCTGTCGGCCCCTGAGGAGCGGAACCTGATCGGCGATCTGGACGATCAGGTTGTCAGCCCGTCGGGCGGCCAAGTCGCCCTTGATACCGCCCTGCTGTTGTCGGCGGATTTTGTCGAGGCCTATTCCACCCCGGGTTCCCTGAACAACCAGACGATGGCGATCACCGGCTGGACGGGGCAGCGAATCCCGCTGGGAACTGTCGAAGGGTCGGGGGTTTCGATGATCGCCGGCGGGGCCACCAGCAACGTCTATGTAGATGGAACCCTGATCGGCAGCCTGCAGAGTGTTACCGGAACATTCTTCTTCAACACTGCCGCGACGCCCGCCTTGGTGGAAAGGCTGCTGGAAGGTCTGACGATCCAGCCGCAACTCAACAGCGCTGGCACCCAGACGATCACCATTACGATCACCACGCCGGTCGCCCCGCAATTCGGGACGGTGACCTTCACGCAGGCACCTGTCACACTCTCTGACCTGCGCGAGACTGTCGATGTCAGCTACAGTTCCGTGAACAATGAAGGGCTTCTTCTTGATTCGAATGTCACCCTTGCCGGCGAAGGCCCCTGGGAAGGCGGCAAGATCGAGGTGACGGGCCTTGGTCAGGGCGACAGCCTTATGTTCACCCCTGCATCCGGATCGGGGCTTTACATCAGCGACGACGGCATGATCCTCGGCACCAGGGGTGGCGGCTTCGAACCGGAATGGTTCGCGGAAATCGCCGCTTTGCCCACCACCGGCGGATCGACTTACACGATCACGCTTGGTGGCATCTCGACCCAAGAGGTCGAGACGATTATCGAAAGCCTCCGCCTTACCCAGGCCACGTCGGGCGCGCGCACGCTGACGATCAGCGTGTCAGACAGCAGCGGCTTCGTGGCATCGGATACGGTGACGGTGAATGTGGGCTATATCCCTACGCTGACCGATATGGTCGATACGCTGGACCTGACGGCGGCAGAGGCCGCGGCGGGCCAGTTGCTGGATGCGGATGTGTCCTTCCGTGCGGACAGCGACCTGGAATTCGGCGGGGTTATGGTGAACGGCGTCGGGGCAGGTGAGGAAATCATCCTGCGCACCGATGGCGGATCGCCCATCACCGTGGAAAACAGCATAATCCTGATCCGCGGGCGCGAGGTTGGAATCCTGTACAATTACGAAGGCGGACCGCAGATCGCCTTCACCGCAGACACGACCGCGAAAGACGTGGAGGCGATGATCGAGAACCTCCTGTTCCGGACGACCGCGCCTTCCACGGTGGCCAGCCGCGACATCACCATCACGATCAGCGATACGGATGGCGAGGCGGATACGCAGGTGGTGACGGTGAACCTGCTGCCTGCGGGTTCGAAGGAGCTTTCCTATCAGATCTTGCAGACTGTGAATGGCCGCCTTGTGCCGGTGGCAAACGGCACCGGCACCACGGGTGACCTGAACCCGGCCGACCTGTTCGGCACGGCGACCCCGCCCGATGATTTCGTCGTGCAATATTCGGGCATTCTGACTGTCGGCCAATCGACGTTCGGCGAAAGATCGGTCATCGCCTTCGGCAATGTGGCGCCGGGAACGGTGCTGGTCGTGAACGGGGTATCCTATCCGCTGGAAGGGCCGGAAGGGCGCCTCGCGCTCGACCTTGCGCCCGGTCTGCACAGAATCACCCTGCAGGTGCCCTATGAAACCAACATGGGGCAGGTGGTTACCACTGCGCCAACCCTGACCCTCGGCACGGCGATCCCGCCGGAAGATACCGGTCCTTGGCCGCCCTATGACCAGACGCCCCTGTTCGACAATGTGCGCACGGCGCCTGCCACGCTGTATCGGGTCGAGGTGACAACCACGGCCACCATCCCGGCAACGGGAGACAGCACCGTGCTGCAGCACGTGTTCTATGTCACGTCGCAGGACGATATCCCCGCCCAGCTGGACGCCCTGCGCCAGTACCTGAACCTGCCACCCTTCCTTTCCGTGCAGCGGGACTATTCTGTCATGGCGGAGGTATCTGGCAGCAGTGGGGCGGATACGCTGACCGGCACGGATGGCGCTGACCTGCTGGATGGCGGAGCGGGTGACGACCTGCTGCTGGGCAGCCTTGGCGCCGATACGCTGGATGGCGGGACGGGTTCGAACACGGTTTCCTATGACGGGTCCAATGCGGGCGTGACCGTGGATCTGGCCAAGGGCATAGGCCAGTTCGGCCATGCCGAGGGTGACGTGCTCCGCAATATCCAGGCGGTGGCCGGGTCGGCCTTTGGCGACAACCTTATCGGCGGTGCCGGGAATGACTCGCTGTTTGGCGGGGCGGGGCGCGATACGCTGACGGGCAATGCGGGCGATGATCTGCTGGTCGGCGGGTTGGGCAATGACTCGGTGGTTGGCGGGGCCGGAAACGACCTTCTGCGCGGATTTACCGGGGCGGACACGCTGCTGGGCGGAGAGGGTAACGACGTCCTGGTGGGCGGCCTTGGTGCAGATATGCTGGACGGTGGGGCGGGTGTGAACCGCGCCTCCTATGCCGTTTCGGACGCGGCGGTCTCGGTCAACCTGCAGACCGGGGTCGGAGCGGGTGGACATGCAGAGGGCGACAGGCTTTTGAACATCCGCGAGGTCCTCGGGTCGGGCTTTGGTGACACGCTGACCGGCAGCACGCGGATCGATGTCCTGCGCGGCGGGGATGGCGACGACATCATCCAAGGCGGCAGAGGCGCGGATCGGCTGTTCGGCGGGGTGGGGGGTGACCAACTCTCCGGCGGGGACGGCAACGACCTTTTGGCGGGTGATCTTGGCGCGGACACCATCGACGGTGGGCGCGGCGTGGATACGCTGTCCTATGCGGCAAGTTCCAGCGGAGTGAACGTCGATCTTTCAAAGGGTGCCGCTTCGGGCGGGGCCGCGGAAGGGGATGTGATCCTGAACGTGGAGCGCGTCATCGGGTCGGCCTTCAGCGACAACCTGACCGGCGGTCAAGGCGCCGAGACACTGGAGGGCGGTGCCGACGAAGACTTTCTGGACGGCGGTGCCGGGAACGACCTGCTGATCGGCGGGGACGGGGTGGATACGTTCATCTTCAAGAGCGGCTTTGGTTCGGACCGGATTGCCGATCTGAGCACGGAGGACAAACTCTCTGTGATGCCGGAATTGTGGGGCAGCGTTTCCTATGGCGATGTCCTTGGCCTTCTGGATGCGGTCGGGCATCAGTTGGACGGCTATGTCGAACTTCGTCTGACCGAGACGGATATCCTGCGGATCGACGGGATCACGCTGGAGCAGTTGCGCGACAGCCCCGATTACTTTGCCCTTGGCTGATCGGGTTCGGCCCGCTGCATGACGGGAAAGGCCCCGGTGATCCGAGATCGCCGGGGCTTTTTTCGGCGACGCGACTGGAAGGTGCCGAATCGATTGGGAAAAAGGGTTAACCAAAAGTTACCATTTGCGGAGGCGCGCACAACCTTGACGCGAAATCCATCGGAACCTGCGCCACATCGCCGCCTGATTTCCGCCTGAATTGGACAGGGGCATTTTGGCCTTTGTGCCCGAAACGGAAACAAGCCCCACATTCTGCCGGAATTGCCCCGGAAAGGCACATCCAATCGTGGCGATAATATGTCCGAAAGCCGACCGAATACCAACTTTCGGTTAGACCTCCGTCCGAATTAAGGTAGGTAAATATTCGGGGGCGCTGGGAAGGGATCGGGCAATCGGTTCCGAACTTAACGCGGTACGAAGATGCTGAATGTGGCCTTGATTGACGACCATCCGATCGTGCTTGCCGGTCTGGTCGAAACGCTGCGCCCCTGTGCGCAATACCGGATCGTCGGAACCGGAACCTCGCGTGACGCCGCGATGGATCTGGTGCGCGACGGGGCTGTGGATGTGGTCATTCTGGGCCTGACGCCCGCAGTGACGATGATAGATGTGATCGAGGAGATCACGGCGGCCGCGCCGGACACGAAGGTTCTGGTCTTTACCGGAACGAGCGACGTGCAGACCTGCATCGCCGCGCTGTCGGCGGGGGCCTTGGGCTATGTCCTGAAGGATATTGCGGTGCCGGACCTGTTCTATGCGATCGAAGAGGTCGCGGCGGGGCGGGAATTCATCGCTTCGACCATGGCGAGCGCGGTGATCCGCGAGATGCGTCTGGCGGAACAGCGCCGTGTCGCCAATGCCACCGTAGCGCTGAATTCGCGCGAGGGGCAGGTGGTGCGAGAGTTGCTGAACGGCGCGTCGAACAAGGAAATCGCCAACAAGCTGAACCTGTCGGACAAGACGGTGAAGCATTACATGACGCAGATCATGCAGAAATTCAACGTGCGCAACCGTGTGGAGGTCGTCCTTCAGGCGCAGCGCATCTATGGCAAGGTGGACGGGCAGACCCGCCACTTCGCCTGACGCGAAAAGGCCGCCCCGGAGGGCGGGAGGAATTAGGACAGCATCGGAACGCCATGCGCGCCGGCCCGGAGACGGGGCCGGGGGACGGTCTGTTGCTGCCTGATCCAGACCCGCCGGGACGGGCCGCAACCGGGCCGCGAGTATGTACATACGGACGGCTGTAATACTGCGGGAAGGATGGGAAACCATGCGCATCCGCATAGAATGCAGCTTTGGGTTAACGACCCCGTGACCGCCGCGTGCGGTGCGATGGAGAGGAGAGACGACGATGGCAAGCCGGGCGCAGGATGTGGCGATCTACCTTTCGCACCATTTCCATCACGCGTGGGATGGCTTCGGTTTCTTCGACCTGCAGCGCCTGCTGTATCTGGCGCAGGGGTGGCATCTGGCATCGGGCCGGGGCCTTCTGTTCCCCGAGACGATCGGGGCGCATAAATCGGCACCGCTGACCTTTTCCATCAAGGGCTTGTTGCCGATGGACGAAATGCTTCCACAACCTGCGCTGGCCGAGGAGGATGAGGAGTATCTGGACACCTTCTGCACCACCTATGGGGTGGCCGACCGGGGTGCGGTGCGGCGGCAGGTGGAGCGCGAGGATGGGGCGTGGCGTCTGGCGGCGCTTGTCGGCGGCGAGGGCGCGACGATCCACCCGCAACTGATGGAAGCCACTTTCCGCCTGATGCTGCTGGATCATGCGGAATCGGGGCGCCAGATGCGGCAGAGCCAGATGGTGGCGCAGCAGAACCGTCATCTGGGCGGGAACGTGGTGGCGTTCCGGACGCGCTGACCGCGGGGTCAGGCGGCGCGCTTTTCGCCTGTCAGGGCGGGGGTGAAGGGCTGCCAGGCATAGGCGTAATAGCCGTACATCTGGGCCAGGGCCTCCATCGCGGCGGCCTTGGCCTTTGCGTTTCTGTCGAGGACGGTCACGGCGGACATCTTGCGGTCTCCTTGTTCTGCGTGGGGAATCTAGGTCCCCGCGCGGCCATGCGGAAGGCGTGGGGGTGCAGGGGTGGCATGCGGCGGGCGCATGGCAGCGGGCGCTGCGTTAAGGCGCTTGGATTTCAGGACGTTGAGGGAAAAAGGGATGTGCCGAATTCTGTGCCGGAAACTGTGCCGCAAACTGTACATACGCACGGGACGGAAAAGGCGGGTTAACCTTTTTTCGGATGCCGCAGGGAATCGGAACGTTGACGCAGGGTTAATGCTGTCAGGATCGTTTCAGGGCGGCTTGGGACGAAAAAATTGTTACAAATGCATACGAGGATGCTTGCCGAGTCGGCTTGGTCGCCCTTAGCGTGGGGATACGGACCGGTTCCGCCTGCATCACGGCAGGGGGAGCCGCCCCTTTGGCGGGGGCGTGGCCGGATCGGACCGGAAATCAGGAACGGGGAGACGTTCAAATGAAAATCCAGAAACTGCTGTTTGCCTCGGCAAGCGTGGCGGGTCTGCTGCTGGCACCTGTGGCGCAGGCCCAGTCGCTGGCCGAGATCGAAGCGGCCGCGAAGGCCGAAGGCATGCTGTCGACCATCGCCCTGCCGCATGACTGGTGCGGCTATGGCAATGTGATCGCGGGCTTCAAGGCGAAGTATCCCGAGATCACCGTGAACGAGCTGAACCCCGATGCGGGTTCGGCGGACGAGCTGGAGGCCGTGAAGGCCAACAAGGACAACAAGGGCCCGCAGGCGCCCGACGTGCTGGATGTGGGTCTGGCCTTCGGACCGCAGGCCAAGGCGGAAGGCCTGACGCAGGCCTACAAGGTTGCGACCTGGGACGAGATCCCGGAGAACATCAAGGACCCGGAAGGGCATTGGTATGCCGACTATTACGGGGTGATGTCCTTCCTCGTGAACAAGGATCTGGTCGAGACCGTTCCGCAGGACTGGGCCGACCTTCTGAAGCCGGAATATGCGGGGATGGTGTCGCTGGCGGGTGACCCGCGTGCGTCGAACCAAGCGATCCTTGCGGTTCTGGCGGCGGGCATGTCCACCGGGGCTGCCCCCGGCGAGGCGGCTGGCAAGGCCGGGCTGGAGTTCTTCAAGGCGCTGAACGATGCGGGCAACTTCGTGCCGGTGATCGGCAAGGCGGGCACTCTGGCGCAGGGGACCACGCCCATCGTGATCATGTGGGACTACAACGCGCTGTCGGCGCGTGACACGCTGGCGGGCAACCCGCCGGTCGAGGTGATCGTGCCGAAGACGGGCGTTCTGGCGGGCGTCTATGTGCAGGCGATCAGCGCCTATGCGCCGCAGCCCAATGCCGCGAAGCTGTGGATGGAGTATCTGTATTCGGATGAAGGTCAGCTTGGCTGGCTGGCCGGGTATTGCCACCCCGCGCGGTTCAACGCGATGGCCGCTGCTGGCAAGATCCCGCAGGATCTGATGGACAAACTGCCCCCGGCCGAGGCCTATGAGGCCGCCTATTTCCCGACGCTGGAAGAGGTGGACGCGAACAAGGCCGCCGTCGTCGAGGGCTGGGATGCCATCGTCGGCGCCAACGTCGAGTAAGGTCTGAGACTGCGGGACGCCCGCCCCTTTGCCGGGGGCGGGCGTTTCGTGTTAACGAAGGGGAAAGGGGCCGGGACGAGCCCCGTATTCCGGAACGCAACAGGGGAACCAGATGGCCGATGACCGCCCCGCGACGGGGCCGCGCTTCCGCTGGCCGGTGGAGTGGCTGGGCATCCTGCCCTTTGCCGTTTTTGCCGTGCTGTTCCTGTTCCTGCCGACGATGAAGATCGTACTGGGCGCGTTCCAGACGCCCGAAGGCAGTTTCACCCTGCAGAACATCGTGGAATTGAACACGGCCTCGATCCGGAGCGCCTACTGGACCTCGATCAAGCTGTCCTTCATCACCGCTTTGCTGGGCTGCGCGGTCGGGTTCGCGATGGCGGCGGCGGTGGTCTTCGGGGGGCTGCCCAAGGGCGTGCGGTCGCCCTTGCTGACATTTTCCGGGGTGGCGTCGAATTTCGCGGGGGTGCCGCTGGCATTCGCCTTCATCGCGACGCTGGGGCCGGTGGGCCTTGTGACGGTGTGGCTGCGGACGGAGTTCGGGATCAACCTGCGCGCGATGGGGTTCAACCTGCTGTCCTTCTGGGGGCTGGTGATCACCTATCTGTTCTTCCAGATCCCGCTGATGATCCTGATCATCACGCCCGCGCTGGACGGGCTTAAGCGGGAATGGCGCGAGGCTGCCGCCGTGCTGGGCGCGACGGGGGCGCAGTATTGGCGGATGGTGGCGCTGCCCATTCTGTTTCCGTCGCTGCTGGGCACCTTCGCGCTGCTGTTCGCCAATGCCTTCGGGGCGGTGGCGACGGCTTTCGCGTTGACGGGGCCGCAGTTGAACATCGTGCCGATCAAGCTTTTCGCGCAGATACGTGGTGACGTGCTGGGGAACCCGAACCTTGGCTATGCGCTGGCCTTCGGGATGATCGTCATCACGGCGGCGGCGAACTTCCTGTACATCTGGCTGCGCGTGCGGTCGGAAAGGTGGCTGAAATGATCCGCCTCGTCTCGTGGGCCACGCTGATACTGGGGTGTCTTTACTTCATCCTGCCGCTGGTGGGGATGACGGAGTTCAGCCTGAAGATGCGGCGGGGGGAGTATTCCTTTGACGCCTATGCGGTGGTCTTTGCCGATCCGCGGTTCTGGGAGACCTTCGGCTATTCGCTGGCGCTGGCGGCGGCGACCATCGTGGTGGGCGTGGTGCTGGTGGTGCCGACGGCCTATTGGGTGCGGCTGCGCCTGCCGCAGGCGCGGCCCTTCGTGGAATTCGTGACGCTGCTGCCGCTGGTCATTCCGGCGATCGTCATCGTGTTCGGCTATATCCGGCTGTACAATACGTCATCCTTCCTGCCGCTGACGGGGTCGGCCTTGGGGACGGATATCCTGCTGACGATGGGATATGCGACGCTGGCGCTGCCCTACATGTACCGTTCCGTCGATACGGGGCTGCGGACTATCGATGTCGGCACCTTGACGGAGGCGGCGCAGAGCCTTGGGGCGGGGTGGTTCACCATTCTGGCGCGGGTGATCCTGCCCAACGTGATGGTGGCGGTGCTGTCGGGGGCCTTCCTGACGCTGGCCATCGTGATGGGGGAATTCACCATGGCGGCCCTTCTGAACCGGCCGGCCTTCGGGCCCTTCATGCAGTTGCTTGGCGCGAACCGCGCCTATGAGCCGCCCGCGCTGGCCGTGATCGCCTTTGCCATCACATGGGGCTGCATGGGGTTGATGCAGCTTGTGACCCGATTTGCCAAACATGAAAGGGCGAAGGCCTGATGTCGTTCCTGTCGCTGTCCCATCTGGAAAAGGTCTTTGGCGCGAACCGCGTGGTGAAGGATTTTAACCTTGCGGTGGAGAAGGGGGAGTTCATCTCTCTGCTTGGTCCTTCGGGCTGTGGCAAGACCACGGTGCTGCGGATGGTGGCGGGGTTCGAGGTGCCGACATCCGGGGGCATCGTCATCGACGGGCAGGATGTGACGGGGTTGAAGGCGAACCAGCGGAACATCGGGATGATGTTTCAGGCCTATGCGCTGTTCCCCAACCTGACGGTGGCGGAGAATGTGGCCTTCGGGTTGAAGGTCAAGGGCGTGGCGAAGGACAAGCGCGATGCGCGGGTGGCCGAGATGCTGCGCCTGATCGGGTTGGCGGAGATGGGGGGGCGGTATCCGTTCCAGTTGTCGGGCGGGCAGCAGCAGCGGGTTGCCTTGGCGCGGGCCTTGGCGCCCAGCCCGCGGGTGCTGTTGCTGGATGAGCCGCTTTCGGCGCTGGATGCGAAGGTGCGGGTTTCGTTGCGGAATGAGATCCGGGAAATCCAGCGGGAGTTGGGCATCACCACGATCTTCGTGACGCATGATCAGGAAGAGGCGCTGTCCATGTCGGACCGTGTCGTCGTAATGAATGGCGGGATCGCGGAACAGGTGGGCGCGCCGTTCGAGGTGTATAACCGGCCCGCGACGCGGTTCGTGGCGACCTTCGTGGGGACGCTGAACATCTTCAGCGGCAAGGTGACGGGGCCGGAGACGGCGGAACTGGCCGGGGTGCCGGTGCGGTTGGCGGAACCGGTGGCCGTGGGGAAAGGGGCGAGCCTGTCGCTGGCGCTGCGGCCCGAGGCGGTGCATCTGGGGCGCAAGGAGGGGGCGGAGGTCGTGCTGCCTGCGGTGATCCAGAGCGTGGAATTCCTTGGGTCGATCATCCGGGTGCGGGCCGAGGTGGCGGGCAGCGTGGTGGCGCTGGACACGTTCAACCGGTCGGACGCGCCGCCGCCCGCCATCGGCAGCGCGGCGGAGGTGAGCCTGTCGGGGCGTGACCTGATCGTCCTGCAGGACTGAGGCGGACCCTTGCCGGGAGGCGGGACCGTCGTGTTATGTTCCTTTGGACATAACGAGGGGAGCGCCATGCCAGCCTGTGGGCCTGATCGCCGATGACGGTGTGGCTTTCGCCTTCGGAATGGCAGGCGGTGGCGCTGTCGGTGCAGGTGTCGTTCTGGGCGACGGTGGTGAGCCTGCCCTTCGGCATCTGGGTGGCGTGGCTGCTGGCGCGGCGGGAGTTTCCGGGCAAGCAGGTGCTGAACGGGTTGGTGCATCTGCCGTTGATCCTGCCGCCTGTCGTGACCGGATATCTGTTGCTGATCACCTTCGGGCGGCGAGGCTATGTCGGGCAGTTCCTTGACCAGTGGTTCGGGATCGTGCTGGCCTTTCGCTGGACCGGGGCGGTGCTGGCGGCGGCGGTGATGGCCTTCCCCTTGATGGTGCGGGCGATACGGCTGGCCTTCGAGGCGGTGGACCCGAAGCTGGAGCAGGCGGCGGGGACCTTGGGCGCCTCGCCCATATGGGTGTTCCTGACGGTGACGCTCCCTTTGATCCTGCCGGGGGTTCTGGCGGGGGCGGTGCTGGCCTTTGCCAAGGCGATGGGGGAATTCGGGGCGACGATCACTTTCGTGTCGAACATTCCGGGGCAGACGCAGACCTTGCCATCGGCCATCTATGCCTTTCTGCAGGTGCCGGGGGGGGATCGGCAGGCGTTCCGTCTGGTGCTGGTCGCCATTGCGGTGGCGATGGGGGCCTTGATCGCGTCGGAATGGATCGCGCGGCGGGTGGCGCGGCGGATCGGGGGGGCGGGATGAGCCTTTCGGTCGAGATCGCGCATGGTTTTCCGGGGTTCGCGCTGGACGTGGCCTTTGGCGCGCCGCCGGGGGTGACGGCTTTGTTCGGGCGGTCGGGTTCGGGCAAGACGACGGTGGTGAATGCCGTGGCGGGGCTGTTGATGCCGGACCGGGGGCGGATCGTGGCCGGGGGCGCGGTGCTGTTCGACCGGGCGGGGGGCGTGGCGCTGCCGCCGCATCGGCGGAGGCTGGGCTATGTGTTTCAGGATGCGCGGCTGTTTCCGCATATGTCGGTGCGGCAGAACCTGACCTATGGGCAGCGGTTCGCCCCGGCGGGCGGCGTGGGGCTGGGGGCGGTGGTGGAGATGCTGGGCATCGGCGCGCTGCTGGAGCGGCGGCCGGGCGGCCTTTCCGGGGGGGAGAAGCAGCGGGTGGCCATCGGGCGGGCGCTGCTGTCGAACCCGCGGCTTCTGTTGATGGATGAGCCGCTGGCTGCGCTGGACGAGGCGCGGAAGGCGGAAATCCTGCCTTGGATCGAGAGGCTGCGCGACGGGACGGACATCCCCATCCTTTACGTCAGCCATTCCATGGCCGAGGTGGCGCGGCTGGCGACCACGCTGGTGGTGATGGATCAGGGGCGCATCCGGGCGGCGGGGCCGGTGGCGGAGGTGCTGGCGGATCCGGGGCTGGCGCCGGTGCTGGGGCTGCGGGAGGCGGGGTCCATCCTGCCCGCGCGGGTGGCGGCGCAGGAGGAGGACGGGCTGACGCGGCTGGAGACGGCGGGGGGGCCAGTCTGGCTGCCGCGGATAGAGGCGGCGGTGGGGAGTGCGCTGCGGGTGCGGATCGCGGCGCAAGATGTGATCATCGCGCGGGGAAGGCCGGAGGGGATTTCGGCGCTGAACGTGCTGCCCGCGGTGGTGGCGGCGGTGCGGATGGGGGACGGGCCCGGCGCGCTGGTGCGGTTGTCGGTGGGGGGGGACGCGCTCTTGGTGCGGATCACGCGGCGGTCGGCGGCGGCCTTGGAGTTGCGCGAGGGGGCGGAGGTCTTTGCCATCGTGAAATCCGTCTCGGTGGCGCAGGCGGATATCGGGGTGATGTGAGGGAGGCCACAGAAGCGGCGTTCCCGACTCGGTCATTGGTGCTAGGGTCGGGTCATCGGCGGCAGGGAGGGCAGCGGATGACGGGGGCGGTGACGGTGCTTGTGGGCACCACGAAGGGGGTTTTCCTGCTGCGGTCAGGGGCGGGACGGACGGGGTGGCAGGTGTCGGGGCCGCATTGCGACGGCTGGAACATCAACCATGTGATCGCCGATCCGGCGACGGGCGCGCTTTATGCGGCGGGGGGCGGCGAGTTCCATGGCGCGGGGGTATGGCGGTCGACCGACGGGGGCGAAACATGGGTGCTGTCCCTGCTGGCCAACGGGATGATGGATGCGATGCTGGCGGCGGACCCCGGCATGGCGGCATATCTGGGGCGCGGGCCGATGCCGGATGCGCCGTTCAAGGGGCGGATTTCGGCGCTGTGGTCGCTGGGGCTTTCGGGCGGGGTGCTGTATGCGGGCGCGAAGCCTGCGACGCTGTTTGCGAGCCGGGATGGTGGCGAGACATGGGAGGAGGTTGAGGCGCTGTCGAACCACCCGTCGCGGCCGGATTGGGAGCCGGGGGGCGCGGGGCTGGTGCTGCATACGATCGTGGGCGATCCGGAGGATGCGGCGAAGCTGTGGGTCGGGATTTCGGCGGCAGGGGTCTTTGCGACGGAGGATGGCGGGGCAAGCTGGGAGCGGCGGAACCGGCTGTCGAACGAAGGCGACGGGCATCACGACCACCACGACCATTCCCATGGCGAGGGGCATGAGTTGGGGTTCTGCGTCCACAACATGGTGCGGGCGCCGGGCGGGGGCGATCTGATGTATCAGCAGAACCACCACGGCGTATTCCGCAGCCCGGATGGCGGGCGAAGCTGGCATCCGATCACGGCGGGGCTGCCCAGCGATTTCGGCTTTCCCATCGCGGTGGACCCCGCGGATGCCCGGCGGCTGTGGACCTTTCCCCTGAACGGCGACACGCAGGGGCGCTTTCCGCCGGGGGCATCGGCGGCGGTTTACCGATCCGAAGATGGGGGCGAAAGCTGGCAGGCGATGACCGATGGCCTGCCGGTGAAGGATTGCTTTTTTACCGTGCTGCGGCAGGCGATGGCGGTGGATCGGGCCAGCCCGACGGGGGTGTATTTCGGCACCAACAGCGGGTCTGTGTTTGCCAGCCGCGACCGGGGCGCGCATTGGCACGAGATCGCGCGGCATCTGCCCACGGTGTTGAGCGTCGAGACGGTGGCGGCGTGACCGCCCCCTACCCCTTCCACGCCGCGCCATCGGGCCAGAGATGGGCGGCGATGGAGGCGGGTTTCATGGTGATGGAATAGCCCGGTTCCTCGGGCGGGAGGTAATGGCCGTTCCGCATGCGGACGGGCGTTTCGAAATGGTCGTGCAGGTGATCGACATATTCCAGCACGCGGTCTGTCAGGCTGGCCGAGACGCAGACGTAATCGAAGATCGACAGGTGCTGGACATATTCGCACAGGCCCACGCCGCCTGCATGGGGGCAGACGGGGACGCCGAAGTGATCGGCCATGAGGAAGACGCCGACGATTTCATTGACGCCGCCAAGGCGGGCTGAATCCAGTTGCAGGATCTGCAGGGCGTCGGCCTGAAGGAACTGCTTGAACATGACGGCGTTCTGGCAGTGTTCGCCCGTCGCCACCTTGATCGGTGCGACCCCGCGCGCGATGGCGGCATGGCCGAGGATGTCGTCGGGTGAGGTGGGTTCCTCGATGAACCACGGGTCGAAGGCGGCGAGGGGTTTCATGTGGTCGATGGCCTGCGCCACGCCCCAGACTTGGTTCGCGTCCATCATCAGGCGGCGGTGGGGGCCGATCTCTTCGCGGATGATGCGGGCGCGGCGGATGTCATCTTCCAGATTGCCGCCGACCTTCATCTTGAAGTGGTTCCAGCCCTGCGCGATGGCGGCGCGGCAGAGGTCGCGCATCTTTTCGTCGGAATAGCCGAGCCAGCCTGCCGAGGTGGTATAGGCGGGGTAGCCGTTGGCGCGCATTTCCGCGATGCGGGCGGCGCGGGTGGGGAGGTGTTCCTCCAGCCGTTCGCGGGCGCGGCCGGGGTCGAGTGCGTCGGAGAGATAGCGCCAGTCGACGAGGGCCACGGTTTCGGCGGGGGTCATGTCGCAGAGCAGGCGCCAGACGGGTTTGCCTTCCACCTTGCCCTTCAGGTCCCAGAGCGCGTTGACGAGGGCGGCGGTGGCGAGGTGGATCACGCCCTTGTCGGGGCCGACCCAGCGAAGCTGGCTGTCGCCGGTGATGCGCCGCCATGTGGCGCCCATGTCCGACAGCAGGTCTTCGACGGGGATATCCTTGATCAGGGGGGCAAGGGCGGTGATGGCGGCGACGCAGAGTTCGTTGCCGCGTCCGATGGTGAAGGTGAGGCCGTGGCCGGCATGGCCGCCATCGGTTTCGATGATGCAATAGGCGGCGGAATAGTCGGGGGCGAGGTTCATCGCATCGGAGCCGTCAAGGCTGCGCGAGGTGGGGAAACGGATATCCAACGCGCGGATGGCGGTGATGCGGGTCATGGCGGCCTCCCCTTTTGCAGGCAGTGTATGCTAGCATGTCAGTTGGGGGAAGATGGTCCAAAGGGAACTCTTGGATTCAACATATTCACATTTTATGTTTCATTCTTGATTTTCCCTAAGTCGGATTAGGGCGCGTCCGTTGCTTCAACCTGGCAGGATTGGCCTGTCAGCAGAGAACAAGGGCACTTTCATGCAATCGGACCTTCAGGGGCGTTTGGCCTATCTTGGCCTTACAGAGGCGGATCTGGCGCTGGCAGGGCGGCATTCGGAGGCGCTGATGCGTGGGCTGGGACCGATCCTGGACCGCGCCTATGACACGATCCTGAAGACGCCGAACACGGCGGCCTTCTTTCGTGATGCCGCCCATGCGGAGCGGGCGAAGGGATTGCAGATGAAGCACTGGGCCCGGCTGACATCGGGGCGGATCGACGAGGATTACGTGGCGCTGGTGACGCGGATCGGGCGCATCCATGCGCAGATCGGGCTGGAGCCGCGTTGGTACATGGACAGCTATTCGCTGATCTTCCGGGGGATCATCGAGGATTTCTTCCCGACGCTGTTGAAGGGCGGCCTGCTGGGCAAGCGCGGCGTGGGCGAGGCGACCCATGTGCTGAGCGTCTATTTCCGGCTGGCGATGCTGGACATGGATTACGGGATTTCCACCTATTTCGAGGCGCTGGATACCGAGCGGAAGTCGAAGGCGGAGCAGGAGCGCGAGATCGCGGATACGCTTGCGGCATCTGTCACCGAGGTTTCGGCGACGATCGAGGAGCTTTCGGCCAGCATCAAGGAGAATGCCAACGGCGCCATGGCCACGAAGGAGGCGGCGCTGCGAGTTTCCGAGAATGCGGTTGCCGGGGGCGACGCGGTGAAGACGACGATGACCGCGATGGAGGGCATCGCCGAGCGGATCAAGGTGGTGAGCGAGATCGCGCGGCAGACTGACCTGCTGGCGCTGAATGCGGCGGTGGAGGCGGCGCGGGCCGGGGCGCAGGGCGCGGGTTTTGCCGTGGTGGCGACGGAGGTGCGGCGTCTGGCGGAGCGGTCGGCGGAAGCGGCGGCCGAGATCGACACGGCGACGGCGGACAGCCTGCGGGCGGCACGGTCGGCGGCGGCGACGCTGTCGCGGTTGGTGCCGGAGATCCAGGAGACGGGCGGCCTTGTCGCGGCTATTGCGGATACCTCGGTGGAGCAGGCCACGGCGGTGGAGGAGATCAACACCACCGTGCTGCGCCTGTCCGGACTGGCGGGCGAGATCGGCAGCGGCATGAAGGGCGGCGAGGTGGCGCATATGCCCCACCGCCGCACGACCCGCGCGCATCCGCCGGCGCGGATGGCGATGGCGAGTTGACCCGCGCCGCAGCGCGCCTTCAGGCGAAGGTCACGCTGCGGGCGAAGGGGAGATCGCGCAGGCGCTGACCGATGAGGGCGAAGATTGCGTTGCCCAGCGCGGGGGCGGCGGGCGGGGTACCGGGTTCGCCGATGCCGCGGATATGCGGCAGGTTTTCCAGCACGCGCACGGCGATGGGCGGGCATTCGCGCAGGCGCATCGGTTCGAAATCCCAGAAGTTGGGTTGTTGGACCATGCCATCTGCCACGGTGATCTCTCCCCTTATCGCGGCGGAGAGGCCGTAGATCATGCCGCCCTGCAACTGCGCCTCGATATTGCCGGGGTCGAGCGCGATGCCGGGATCGGCGGCGATCCATGCGCGGGTCAGGCGGAGGCCGTCGGGGGTGGAGGCGACTTCGATCACCTCGGCCACGGGGACGCCGAAGGAGAGGCAGAAGGCGATGCCCTTGGCCCGGCCCGGTGTGGGGCTGCCCCAGTTGGACATTTCGGCCACGGCCTCGATCACCTTGCGCGAGGGGTCGTGGTCGATATGGGCGAGGCGGAATTCCACCGGGTCGACCCCGGCGAGGTGGGCCAGTTCGTCCATCGCGGTTTCGTGGAAGAAGGCGTTCTGGGAGGCGCCGACCGAGCGCCATGAGCCGACGGGCAGCATCGCCGGGGCGCGGTAGCCGGTGACGCGGTGGTTGGGCAGGCGGTAGGGCTGTTCCCACGTGCCCTGCACGATGGCGCTGTCGGGGCCGGGGAGGGTATAGCCCAGACGTCCGACCTGACTTTCCACGACGGAGGAGGAGCAGGTGGCGAAATCGAAAGCGACGAGCCGCCCGTCCTGCACCTTGCCGCGCACGCGGGACAGGGCGGCGGGGCGGTAGGCGTCATGCGTCATGTCCTCTTCGCGCGACCATGTGAGGAGGATGGGCGTGCCCTCCATCGCCTTTGCGAGGGCGATGGTCTGGCGGATGATGTCCATTTCGGCGCGGCGACCGAAGCCGCCGCCCATGGGCAGGGTTTCGACGGTGATCGCCTCGGGCGGGAGGCCGGTGAGGGCCTGTCCTTCGATCAGGATCTGGGTGGGAAGCTGGTGGCCGGACCAGACGGTAAGCTTGCCGTCCTTGAGGAGGGCCGCGCTGGACATGGGTTCCATCGTGGCATGGGCGAGGTAGGGGACGGAGTATTCGGCCTGCCAGTCCTCCGCCGTGAGGACGGCATCGACATCGCCATCGTCGCGGTTGGTGCTGTCCTTGCGGTCTTCGGTGAAGGAGGCGCGGAGGGTTTCGGCGATCTCGTCGCTGGTGGCGGGATAGGGGGCGGGGCCCCAGTCGAAAGTGATGGCATCGGCGGCCTGCATGGCCGTCCATGTGTTGGTGGCGATGACGGCGACGCCGTTTTCGACGGGGAGGATGCGCTCGACACCGGGCATGGATTCGGCGGCGGAGGCATCGAAGGACAGGAGCGCCCCGCCAAGGCGGGGATTGGTGCGGATCGTGGCGAAGCGCATGCCGGGAAGGCGCATGTCGATGGCATAGGTCTGGGTGCCCGTTACCTTGGCCAGCATGTCGACGCGGGGGAGGCTGCGGCCAAGGAGTTTCCAGTCGGCGCGGGGCTTCAGCGCGGGTTCGGCGGGCAGGTCGATGGTGGCGGCGGCCTCGGCCAGTTCGGGATAGGGGATGCGCGTGCCGTCGGGGGCGATCACCGCGCCCGCCTCGGTGGAGAGTTGGGAGGCGGGGAGGTTGAGGCGGGCGGCGGCGGCCCCGATCAGGGCGGCGCGGGCGGCGGCCCCGGCGAGGCGCATCTTGTCGAAGGCGTCGGGGATGGAGGAGGAGCCGCCGGTGATCTGCAGGCCGAGGAATTTGGCCGGGATGTCCATGGCAGAGCGGACGGTGTTGGCGAGGCGGCTGTCATCGGTGGGGGCGAAGGGCACGCCTTCGGCAAGGACGGCAGCGTTGTAATAGGCCTTGGACGCAGGACCGTGGATCACGCGGATCTGCGACCAGTCGAGATCCATTTCCTCGGCCACCAGCGCGGCGAGGGTGGTGTGGACGCCCTGCCCCATTTCGGCGCGGGGCGCGATGACGGTGACGCCATCGGCATTGATCAGGACATAGGGGTTCAGCGTCGCCTCGCCCGGAACGAGACCCGCCTCCAGCGGGTTGTCGTAGGGGGTGGCGTAGCGATACCAGCCGAAGGCGACCCCGCCGATCAGGGCGGCGGAGCCGAGGAGGAAGCCGCGGCGGGCGATTTTCATAACGCGCCCCATGATCAGACCTCCTTCAGGCGCAGGGCGGCATCCTGCACGGCGGCGCGGATGCGGGGATAGGTGCCGCAGCGGCAGAGGTTGCCCGACATCGCCTCGTCGATTTCACCCGGGGTGGGGCTGGGGTTTTCGGCGAGAAGGGCCGCGGCCTGCATGATCTGGCCGGATTGGCAGTAACCGCATTGCGCGACCTGTGCCGCCATCCATGCCGCCTGCACGGCATGCAGCGCGGCGAGGTTGCCCAGACCTTCGATCGTGGTGATGATGGCGCCCGCCACATCGCCCAGCGGCGTCTGGCAGGAGCGGACCGCCTGCCCGTCGACATGCACGGTGCAGGCCCCGCAGGCGGCGACGCCGCAGCCGTATTTCGTGCCCGTGAGGTTCAGCCCGTCGCGCAGCGCCCAGAGGAGCGGCATGTCGGTTGGCAGGTCGAGGGTTTCGGTCCGTCCGTTGACGGTCAGGGTGACGGGCATGGGGTCCTCCATTCGCTTCTGACAAAATGGGCGCGAAATGTCAGTCTGTCAATTGACAATCTGGAGCGATTTTGTCAGGGTGTCGGCATGGCTGATCCCGCCCCTTCGACTGCCGCCCTGCCCGACCGTCTGGAGCATATCCTCGATGCGGCGTTCCGGGCCTTTGCGACCTATGGCTATCGGCGGACGTCGATGGATGACATCGCCAAGGGGGCGGGGATGTCGCGCAGTGCGCTGTATCTGCATTTCCGCAACAAGGAGGACATCTTCCGGTCGCTGGCGGTGCGCTATTTCGATGAGGCGCTGCGGGACATGGCGGCGGCGTTGAACCAGCCGGGGCAAGGGCTGGAGGCGGCGTTGATGGCGGCCTTCGTCGCCAAGGACGGGAAGTTCATGGAGGCGGTGCTGACCACCCCGCATGGCGAGGAGCTGATGGATGCCGGGTTTTCGGTGACGGGCGATCTGGCGGCTGCTGGCGAGGCGCGGATGGTGGAGGTTCTGGGTGACTGGCTGGCGCGGCGCGGGGTGCCGGAGGGGCTGGGCACGGGCGCGGATGTGGCGCAGGCGGTGATGTCGGCGGTGAAGGGGTTGAAGCTTTCGGCGCGCAGCTTGCCGGAATATCGCGCGGGGCAGGCGCGGCTGGCAGCGCTGTTTGCCCGCGCGCTGGATCAGTAGCGACCGAGGAATTCGAGGATGATGCCGGTGGCGATGGCCACGCGGACGAGGTCGTTGTCGATCAGGACATAGCGGCTGCCATCGGGCGGGGCGGGGAGATCGTAGCGATCCCAGTCGCGCAATTCGTACCAAGCCACGTTGGAGGGGATGCGTTCGCCGATGCGCCATGCCTTGGCATGGCCGGGCGGGACGCAGGGGACGGCCTTCTTGGCCAAGCCGGGCGGGCAGCCCTTGGGGTTGGCCATGGCGGGCGCCGCACCGGCGGCGAGGGCCGAGGCGAGGAGCAGGGGAAGGAGGCGCGCGGTTCTCATCGTGACAGTCCTTTGCTTGGCCCTTTCCGTGCCGCAAAGGGGGGCGGGGTGCAAGGCCATGCCCTGCCCCGCCCCTGCCGGTTTGGCGGAATGCCACCGATGCAGGCCCCGTCAGGCGGCGTTTTCCAGCGCGGAATTCACCACGGTGACGATGCGGCCAAGGGGCTGTTTCGTCAGCGTCTTGGGCAGGGTGAGGACCACGCGCTGGCGCAGGTCATCGTCCAGCCGGTCGCGGATCGCGCCCAGAAGCGGGGGAGAGGCGGCAAGGACGAGGCGTTGCGCCCCGCCGCGCGCGGCCTCTCGTGCCAGTCGTCCCACGACCATGGCGGCGAAGGCGGAGGTGGCGAGGCGGGAGCGATCCGTCACCTCGGGCAGGGCGCGGCGGGTATCGGGCGGGGGCGTATTCGGGGCATCCATCCGGTCGATCAGGCGGAGATCGGGTTGACGGATGCAGCCTGCGTTTTCCAGAATCAGCGCGCCTTCGGAACAGGCGACGACGATCCACGTTCCACGGTGAAGTCCCGGCATTGCTCTACCCTCCTGCGTTGTTGCTTGTGGAACCGACATGGAAAGCACCCTGCCCTGCGGAAGTGCGTCAGCCTGCCGCAGCGGGAAAAAAGGCGGGAAAACGGGCGGAACTCACGCAGAGTTCAGCGGGCGGGAGGGGCGTTGCGATTTTTCTTGCCCTTTGCCCCCCTGCCCCGTCTAACTTGTTCTACGATCGTACAAGGAGGCCCGCTTGACCGTTACCGCCGAAAAGCCCCGTGCCGCAGAGGCCCCCGAGGCGATCCGAGTGGAGGGGCTGCGGAAATCCTTCGGGCCGCATGAGGTGCTGAAGGGGGTGGACCTGACGGCGCATGAGGGTGACGTCATCGCGGTGATCGGCGGGTCGGGTTCGGGCAAGTCCACCATGCTGCGCTGCATCAACTTTCTGGAAACGCCGAGTGCGGGGCGGATCGTGATCGCGGGCGAGGAGGTGCGGCAGCGCCCGGATGGCGGCGGCGCGGCGGACCGGCGGCAGATCGAGCGCATCCGGCGCAGTCTGGGGATGGTGTTCCAGAGCTTCAACCTGTGGACGCACAAGACGGTGCTGGACAATCTGATCGAGGTGCCGGTGCATGTGCTGGGCGTGCCGAAGGCCGAGGCCGTGGCGCGGGCGGAGACGCTTTTGGCGCGGGTTGGGCTGGCCGAGAAGGCGGGGAGCTATCCGGCCTTCCTGTCGGGCGGGCAGCAGCAGCGGGCGGCGATCGCGCGGGCCTTGTGCATGGAGCCGCGGGCGATGCTGTTCGACGAGCCGACATCGGCGCTTGACCCGGAACTGGTGGGCGAGGTGCTGGCGGTGATCCGGGGGCTGGCCGCCGAGGGGCGGACCATGATCCTTGTGACGCATGAGATGAAATTCGCGCGGGAAGTGGCGAGCCATGTCGTCTTTCTTGCCAATGGGCTGGTCGAGGAACAGGGACCGCCCGAACAGGTGTTCGGCGCGCCGAAATCGCCGCGCCTGCAACAATTCCTCCGGTCCGTGGGCTGAGAGGGTGAGAAAACCAAGAAACAGGGAGTCTGAGATGATGAAGAGAACCATGACCGCCGCGCTTGCGTTGTCCTTTGGCCTGATGGCCGGGGTTGCCAGTGCAGAGACCGTCAAGGTGGGCATCGCCGCCGAGGCCTATCCGCCCTTTGCCAGCCAGGATGCCAGCGGCGCATGGGTCGGCTGGGAGGTGGAGATGATCGGCGCGATCTGTGCCGCCGCCGAACTGACCTGCGAGATCGTGCCGGTGGCATGGGACGGGATCATCCCGGCGCTGACTGCGGGGCAGATCGACGCGATCATGGCGTCGATGTCGATCACCGAGGAGCGGATGCAGACCATCGACTTCTCGGACAAGTATTACAACACGCCGACCGTGGTGGTGGGTGCCAAGGGGATGGAGATGGATGCCACGCCCGAGGGCCTGACGGGCAAGATCGTGGGCGTGCAGGTTTCGACGGTGCATCAGGCCTATGTCGAGAAGTATTTCGCCCCCGTCGCCGCCGAGGTGAAGACCTATCAGACGCAGGATGAGGCCAATCAGGACCTCGTCGCGGGCCGCATCGATGCGGTGCAGGCGGACAGCATCGCGTTGGATGCCTTCCTTGCGACGCCGGAGGGGCAGGCCTGCTGTGAGGTGAAGGGGACCGTCGCGGACGATCCGGCGATCCTTGGGCTTGGCGTGGGCGTGGGCCTGCGCAAGGGCGAGGACGCGCTGAAGGCCGCCTTCAACAAGGGCATCGCCGGGGTTCTGGCGGATGGGACCTATGAGAAGATCACGGCGGGCTATTTCGCCTCGTCGATCTATGGGAACTGAGGCAGGGGCCTGACGGGGGGAGAGGGGCGTGGGAACCCTTGACCTTCTGGCCTTTTCCCCGCCCGGCTGGGGGGCGACCCTTCTGGCCGGGCTGTGGAATTCGCTGCTGATCGCGGTCGGGGCCTTCGGGCTTGGCCTTGTCCTCGGCACGCTGGGGGCTTGGGGCAAGCTGCATGGCGGGCCGGTGACGCGGGACCTGCTGGCGATGTACACGACCGTCGTGCGGGCGGTGCCGGAACTGATCCTGATCCTGATCCTGTATTTCGGGGTGACCGATCTGGTGAACCAGATCCTGATCGCCTTCGGGCATGAGCGCATCCAGATTTCCGGCGTGGTCGCGGGCATCGCCGTGCTGGGCGTGGTGCAGGGGGCCTATGCAACCGAGGTGCTGCGGGGCGCGTTGCAGGCGGTGCCGCAAGGGCAGGTGGAAGCCGCGAAGGCGATGGGGATGCCGCCCTTCCTGATGGCGCGGCGGATCATCTTTCCGTCAATGCTGGGTCTGGCGGTGCCGGGGCTGGCGAACCTGTGGCTGATCGCGACGAAGGATACGGCCCTGCTGGCGGTGGTGGGTTTTTCGGAACTGACCTTCGCGACGCGGCAGGCGGCGGCATCGACCAAGGCCTTCTTCACCTTCTTCATGGCGGCGGGGGTGATTTACCTGATCATCACGCTGCTGTCGGGTTGGGCCTTTGCGCGGATCGAGGCATGGGCGCGGCGCGGCGAGCCGCGCAACGCGGGGGGCTGATCCATGCCCGCATGGCTGCAACCGCATCGCATCGTGCTGGGCCTGATCGGGCTGGCGCTGGTCTGGTTCTGCGTGACCCAGATGCGCTGGGACTGGCTGCCGAAATACGCGCCGATGATGGCCGAGGGGATGTGGCGGACGATCTGGCTGCTGGTGCTGTCCACCATTCTGGGGATGGCGCTGGCGGTGCCGCTTGGTTTGGCGCAAGCGGCGGGGCCTTGGTATCTGGCAGCGCCCGCGCGGGTGTTCTGCACCGTGATCCGGGGGACGCCGCTTCTGTTGCAGATATGGCTGCTGTATTACGGGCTCGGGTCGCTGTTCCCGCAGTTTCCGTGGATACGCGAGAGCGACCTGTGGCCCATCTTGCGGCAGGCATGGCCCTATGCGCTGCTGGCGCTGACGCTGTCTTTCGCGGGATATGAGGGCGAGGTGATGCGGGGGGCGTTCCGTTCGGTGCCGCGCGGGCAGTTGGAGGCGGCGCGGGCGATGGGGATGCCACGGCATCTGATCCTGTGGCGGATCTGGCTGCCGCAGGCGGTGCGGGCGGTGTTGCCGACGCTGGGCGGCGAGACGGTGTTGCAGATGAAGGCGACGCCTCTGGTCGCCACCATCACGGTGGTGGAGATCTATGCGGTGGCAAGCCGGGTGCGGCAGGATACGTTCATCGTCTATGAGCCGCTGCTGTTGCTCGCGGTGGCCTATCTGGCGCTGGCGGGGCTGATCGTGCTTGCCTTCCGCTGGGTGGAGATGCGGGGGCCCGCGCTGAAACGCCCCTCGGCCTGAGGGTCAGGGGGCGGGCGCGGGTCGGCGGAGCAGGAAGACAAGCGGGATCGCCACGAGGGTGACCCACATCATCAGCTTGAAGTCGTCGACATAGCCGATCATCGCCGCCTGCTGGTTCACCAGCGCGTCGAGTTGCGACAGCGCCGTGGCCTGCCCGGAAGCGGCCAGCGGAACGGTGGCGCGGAGGGTGGCGTTGTAGGGGGTCAGGCCCGCGGCGAGTTCGGCGTGGTTGATCTGGATGTTCCGGGTGAGCATCAGGGTGACGACCGAGATGCCGACGGAAGAGCCGATGTTGCGGACGAGGCTGAAAAGGCTGGTCGCATCGGCGCGGAACTGCGGCGCGAGGGTCGAGAAGGCCAGAGTCGAGAGCGGCACGAAGACGAGGCCGAGGCCGAGGCCCTGCACCACGCCCGAGCGGATGATGGGCAGCATGTCCATCTGCGGGGAGAAGCCCGTCATCTCCCACAGCGAGAGGGTGGTGAGGGAGAGGCCCGCCACGACCAGCTTGCGCGGGTCGACGACGCGCATCAGGCGACCGACGAGCAGCATGGAGATCATCGTGCCCACGCCGCGCGGTGCCATGACGAGCCCGGTGGTGACGACCGGATAGCCGAGGATGCGGCCCAGCATGGGCGGCAGCAAGGCGAGGCTGGCCAGAAGGACGATCCCGGTGATGAAGGCGAAGAGGAGGCCGGTGGCGAAGTTGCGGTCGGCGAAGATGCGCGGGTCGAGGAAGGGTTTGTCGGCGTGCAGGATATGGACGGCGAACATCCAGAAGCCGGTGAGGGACAGGAGGGCGTAGACCCAGATCTCGGCCGCGTTGAACCAGTCCACCTCGCCGCCCCGGTCGAGGGCGAGTTGCAGGCTGCCGATGGCGAGGACGAGCATGGCGAATCCCGTCATGTCGAAGCTGCGGGCGCGGCGGGGGCTGCGCGGCAGGTAGGCGAGGCAACCCAGCATGGCGAGGATGCCCACGGGCAGGTTGATGAGGAAGACCCAGCGCCAGTCATAGCTGTCGGTCAACCAGCCGCCCAGCGTGGGGCCGATGATCGGGCCGACCATGATGCCGGCACCCCACATCGCCATGGCCTGCCCGGCCTTTTCGCGCGGGTTGATGTCGAGGAGGAAGGTCTGCGAAAGCGGCACGATCGCCGCACCGAAGAGGCCCTGCATCAGGCGGAAGGCGACCATGGAGGGCAGGCTCCATGCCAGTCCGCAGGCGAGCGAGAGTGTGACGAAGCCCGCGATGGAAGCGAGGAAGACCTCGCGCTTGCCGAAGCGGTCGGCCAGCCAGCCGGTCATCGGCGTGACGATGGCGGCGGCGACGATGTAGCTGGTGAGGACCCAGTTGATCGTGTCCTGCGAGGCGCCGAGATCGGCGGTCATGGAGGGCAGGGCCACGTTGGCGATGGTGGTATCGAGGACCTGCATCACCGTGGCCAGCATTATGGAGACGGTGATCAGGCCGCGCTGACGGGCACCGGGCAGGTCGGCGGCGGGGGCGGGGGACTGCATGGCATGGCCCCTCTCAGTTCCCGGCCTGCGCGGAGAAGGGTGGCGCGGCGGCGCCCGTCTGGACCGTGACCGAGGCGCTTATGCCCGAGGCGAGGCCCGCCACCTGTGCAGGATCGTCCAAGCGGATGCGGACGGGGACGCGCTGGGTGACCTTGACCCAGTTCCCGGTGGCGTTCTGTGCGGGCAGGAGGGAGAATTCCGCGCCGGTGCCCGCGCCGATCGCCTCGACCGTGCCGGAGAAGCTATGGCCGGGGGCCATGTCGAAATCGATCTCGGCGGGCTGGCCCACGGCGATGTCGGCAAGCTGGGTTTCCTTGAAGTTCGCTTCGATCCAGACATCGCCGCTTTCGACGAGGGCGAAGACGGATTGGCCCGCGGCGACCATCGCGCCTTCCTTGAAGGAGGCGGCCTGATAGACCACGCCATCGGCGGGGGCGGTGACAGTGGTGACCGAAAGGTTGTAGCGGGCCTGATCCAGCGCGACGAGGGCGGCACGGACAGTGGGATGATCGTCGGTCGGTTGATCGACGGAACCGCCGAGCGCCGCCGTCGCGGCCTCGACCGCGAGCGAGGCGAGGCGGGCCTGATCGGCGGCCTGCGCGGCGAGGTGGCGGGCGCTGTCCAGCGTGGTGTCGGTCACCACGCCGCGACGGGACAGGGCGGCCTGACGGTCGAGGTCCTTTTGCAGGTAATCGGCATTCTCGCGCGCCTGCGCCTCGGCCGCGAGGGCCTGACGGTAATCGGCCTTGAGCTGTTCGACGCGCATCCGGGCCTGCGCGACCGCGGTTTCGGCAGAGGCCAGCGCGAGGCGGTAGGGTTCGGGATCGACCTGGAAGAGCAGATCGCCCGCCTTGACGGGTTGCATGTCATGCACGCCCACCCTGACCACGCGCCCGCCGATGGCAGAGGCAACGGGGATGCGGGCCTGATGCAAGGCGGCGTTTTCGGTGCTCTCGCTAGCACCGCCCGTGAACCAGTAGGCCCCTGCCCCCAGCATGGCGAGCAGCGGGACCGAGAGCATCAGGGCGAGGACGCGGGCGCGCGGGCGCGGCGCCCCTTGCCGAGCCGGGGTGGCCGTGGCGGGGGCAGGTTCGGCGGGGAGTTCGGGAATGTCACTCATGATCGTTTTCCTTCGGGCCGGCGACCTGCGGATCAGTGTCCTGCGGGCCCTGTTCGAGTGTCCGGGTGATGCAAACCAGCGCCTTGAGCAGGATGCCAGTTTCTTCTTCGGTCAGGTTGGACAACGCCTCGGCGGCGATGTCCTGCACGATGCGGCGGACGGGGGCGGCGGCGTCGCGGGCCGTGTCCGTCGCGATGATGAGCCGGGCGCGACGATCCTCGGGGTGGGGGATGCGCTGCACCCAGCCTGCCGTCTCCATCCGGTCGATCAGGCGGGAGACGGAGATCGGTTCCACATCCAGACGGTCGGCAAGGGCGGCCTGCGTCATGGGGCCATCGGCCAGCACGAGGCCGAGAAGGCGCCATTGCGTGGTGGAGAGGCCACGGTCGCGGGTCCGTGCCTCGAACCGGCGGGACAAGCCGCGCGAAGCGTCGCGCAGGAGGCGCGGGAGACGGGCGATGTCGGGGATGGGGGCGTCGTCTTTCATATGTCATGCATATAGTAAGCGTGCTTATTATTCAACGCAGCGAGGGATGCGCTTTCTGCATGGCAGGCATGAGGCGGCGGCTTGCCTTCGGGGGCGCGATGCGCAGAGTCGGGGATGCACGACAGAGGAGTATGCCGCATGTCCCGCCCGCGCGCCCGCGATCTTGGCCTTCCCTTTCCCGGAACACCGGGACGGTGGAATGCGATCACCGATGTGCCGGGGGTGCGGGTGGGGTTCTGCACCCTGACGGACCCGGCGCGGAAGATGCGGACGGGGGTGACGGCGATCCTGCCGCGCGAGGATGCGGGGCGGCCCGTGCCAGTCTGGGCGGGGCACTATGCGCTGAACGGGAATGGCGAGATGACGGGGACGCATTGGATTGACGATGCGGGCTATTTCATCGGGCCCGTCTGCATCACCAACACGCATGGGATCGGGGCGGTGCATCACGGCGTGACGCGCTGGATGATCGAGACCTATGAGAGCCATTTCCGTGACGGGCATGCATGGGCGATGCCGGTGGTGGCCGAGACCTATGACGGGTTGCTGAACGACATCAACGCGCTGCATGTGACGCCGGATCATGCCATCGCGGCCCTGCGCGCGGCAAAGAGCGGGCCGGTGGAGGAGGGATCGTCCGGCGGCGGGAACGGGATGATCTGCTATGAGTTCAAGGGCGGGACGGGCACTGCCTCGCGGGTGGTGGAGATCGGCGGCACGGGCTGGACGATGGGGGCGCTGGTGCAGGCCAATCACGGGCAGCGGCCATGGCTGCGCATCCTTGGCCGCCCGGTGGGGGAGTTGATGCCGGAGGATCGGCTGCGCGACAAGGAGGCTGGGTCGATCATCGTGGTGCTGGCGACGGATGCGCCTCTGTCGGGGCTGTCGCTGCGGCAGATCGCAAAGCGGGCGGCGCTGGGGATCGGGCGCGGGGGCACGCCGGGGGGGAACAGTTCGGGGGATATCTTCCTTGCCCTTTCGGTGGCCAATCCGGGGCCGATGCCGCAGGAGGGGCCGGTGGTGCAGGTGCGTGAGGCGCTGAACCCGGAGCATCTGGACCCGCTTTATCTGGCCGCCGTGGAGGCGGTGGAGGAGGCGGTGGTGAATGCCATGGTCGCGGGGGAGGATGTGCCGACGGTGAAGCCGGAGGGGAAGATCGTGCGGGCGCTGGATACCGAGCGGCTGCGGCGGATCTTTGCGGGCTGATCCGCGGATCGGGCGGCTGTGCGCTGCCCCGGTAAGCAGAGGGGCCGGGGCGATGATGCGCCCCGGCCCCCTGCCCTTTCGGTTCGGGCTTACTTGCCCCAGATCGCGGCGTAGGCTTCGCGATAGCCGTTGTCGGGATCGAAGGCATTGCCTTCGGTTCCGGCGAGGGCTTCCTCGGTCACCAGTGCGGGGGCGGTGATGTAGCCGGAGCAGGCCTCGCCCTGCACGGCGCGGTTCAGTTCATCCACCAGTTGCCAGCCCTGCAGGTTCAGGGGTTCGGCCACGGTGACGGCCTGATACTGGCCGGAGCGGATGCGCTGGAAAGCGGCCTCGGAGCCGTCACCGGCCGACCCGGCCTTGGGCGCGCCGCGACCGTCGATCCCGGCGGCCGCCAGCGACGGGCCCATGAAATCGAAGTAGAGGTCGTTGATCGCCAGAGAATGCGTCCAGCTTGCGCCGTATTTCTGCAGGAGCGTGGTGGTCAGCGGCCCCATGCGGGTGGAGGTTTCGGCGATCGGGGTGTCGACATATTCCAGCACCGTGCCGCCCGCCGCCTCGATCGCGGCCTTCATCCGGTCGGCCTTGTCGATGGCGATCTGATAGGTCGAGTCGGTGAATATCACCACACCCGGCTTGCCGCCCGCATCGTCGATGGCCCATTTCGCGGCCACATCCGACACCGTCATCGCGTCCGTGGAAACGTTGGCGAAGATGCCGCCCGGTGCGTCGCAGCCGATCTTGGGGCCGGAGTGCCATGACACCATCGGGATGCCCGCCGCCGTCAAGCCTTCGAGCGCGGTCTGCTGTTCGGCGGCGTCAAAGCCGTTGATCACGATGCCGTCGGGGTTCAGGGCCAGCGCCTGACCCACCGCGCCCGAGCGGCTTTGCACCGAGCCCGCGCCGTCGAGGACCTTGACCGTCCAGCCGATCTTGGCGGCGGCTTCTTCGATCCCGTTGGTGACGCCAAGGATGCCGCCATTCTTGAGATCGCCAGCGAGGACGACGATGGTCTTGCCCTCGGCGGCCTTGGGGCCGGTGGTGGGGCCGTCGAAGGCCTGTTGCGCGAGGGCGGGCAGGCCCATCGCCGCGAGGATGGTTCCGGCCAGAAGCCCGTTCAGAAGAGTCCGTTTCAGCATTGTTTTCCCTCCCTGGAAACTGTGGTCACTTCGATTTCGCGCCTTTGCGGCGCTGTGCGTATCCGGCGATGCCGATGGCGATGAGAAGCGTGGCGCCGTTGAACATGGGCTCTACCCAGAAGCTGCCGCCGAATTGCTGGATCCCCGAGATGCCGACGGCGAGGATCATGACGCCGACGATGGTGCCCCAGACGTTGACGCGGCCCGGCTTGATCGTGGTCGATCCGAGGAAGGCACCGACGAGGGCGGGCAAGAGGAATTCGAGACCGACGGAAGCCTGCCCGATGCGGAGTTTGGAGGCGAGCAGGACGCCCGCGACCGCCGTCAGCAGGCCCGAGGTCAGGAAGGCGCCGATGACGAATTTGCGGTTGGGGATGCCGTTCAGTTCCGCCGCGCGCTGATTGGCGCCGATGGCATAGAGGTAGCGGCCGAGTGGGGTGTAATCGAGCACGATCCAGAGGATCAGCGTGATGACGAGGACGTAGAAGGCCGTGATGGGCAGGCCGAAGACGAAAGTCCCGTTGATGGCGTAGAAGGCATCGGGCAGCGTGCCCACCATCTGCCGCCCGCCCGTGTGCCAGAGCGCCAGCGCGTAAAGGATGGTGCCGGTGCCGAGGGTGGCGATGAAGCTGTCGATGCGTGCGACCTCGACGAGGATGCCGTTCAGGATGCCGGTCACCGTGCCGAGGATCAGGACGATGGCCACGGCCACGGGCCATGGCAGGCCCATCGTCGTCTGCAGGCTGATGGCGAGGATGTGCCACAGCACGATGCCATAGCCCACCGTCAGGTCGATCCGGCCCGCGACCATAGGAATCATGGCGGCCAGCGAGAGCAGCGCGATGATCGCCTTGTCCGAGAGGATGGAGCGCAGGTTCAGCACCGTGGGAAAGGTGTTGGGCAGAAGGATCGAGAAGGTCACGATCAGGCCCACCATCAGGATCACCAGCCCGTAGGTGGGCAGGAGACGCGCCGCCTTCTTCAGGGGCGGAAGGCCGCGCAATTCATCCTTGGTGGGTTCGACGGCGTTGGATTCAATTCCGGGCATGGCAATCCTCAGGCGGCATCGCTGGCCGAGGCGGCCTGGATGAGCGATTCGGTGGAGAGGTCGACGCCTGCGAGTTCGGCGACGGGGAGGCCCCGGCTGAAGACGATGGCGCGGTGGCAGATATTGGCGATTTCCTCGAAATCGGTGGAGACGACGAGGACCCCCATCCCGGAAGCGAGCGCCTGATAGAGGAGGTGATAGATTTCCGCCTTCGCCCCCACGTCGACGCCTGCGGTCGGGTCTTCGGTGATGAGCAGACGGCGGCCGCTGTCGAGCCAGCGGCCCACGACGACCTTCTGCTGGTTGCCGCCCGACAGTGCCTCGATCGGCAGGGTGGGATCGTTGGGCGAGAGGCCCACCCGGCGGCCGATGGCATGGGCCATGGCCTCTTCCCGCGCGGGGGAGAGGAGCGAGAGGATACCGCGCCCGGTGGCGGAGGGGTTGAGGAAGGCATTCTCGCGGATGGCCATGCCGGGGGCGACGCTTTCGCCGACGCGGTCGCGGGCGACGAGGCCGATGCCGGAGCGCATGGCGGTCTGGGCGGTGCGGAGATCGGGCGACCTGCCGTCGAGCAGGACGCGGCCCGCATGGGGCATGGCGCCGAAGAGGGCGCGGCCGATATCTTCGTGCCCGGCCCCGCGCAGACCGGCGAGGCCGAGGAGTTCGCCGCGCCGGATTTCGAAGCTGACGGGGCCGACGGCGGCGGTGGCCATGCCTTCGACGGTGAGGATGGCGGGGCCGTCCAGCACGGCGGGGCGTTCGATCTCGCGCGCCTTGCGGCCGACGATGAGGTTGACCAACTCCTCGGGCGTGGTGTGTTCGATGGGGCGCATGCCGACCATCTGCCCGTCGCGCAGGACGGCGACGCGGTCGGCGATGCGGAAGATTTCATCGAGGCGGTGGGAGACGTAGATCATCCCGACCCCGCGCGCCTTGAGGGGGCGGAGCGCGGCGAAGAGACGTTCCACCTCATCCGCCGGAAGGCTGGCGGTGGGTTCGTCGAGGACGAGGAAATCGCAGTCGGCGGCAAGGGCGCGGGCGATGGCGACGAGGGATTTCTGCGTGCGCGTCAGGCTGGAGACACGGGCGGTGGAGGAGAATTCCGCCTCGACCAGCGCAAGGGCGGTATCGGCGCGGGCCTCGGTGGCGGGCCAGTCGATGCGCCGGCCCTTGCGGACGTAGCCAAGCGCGAGGGCGATGTTTTCGGCCACGCTCATCCATTCGATCAGGCCGAGATCCTGATGGATGAAGGCGACTTTCTGGCCACCGCTCTTGCCCGCCTCATGGGCATAGGGGGTGCCGTCGATGGAGACGCCGCCTTCGTCGGGGCGGTGGATGCCGCCCAGCACCTTGATGAGGGTAGACTTGCCCGCGCCGTTCTCGCCCAGAAGGGCGACGATCTCGCCCCGGCCGACCTTGAGCGACACGCCCTTCAGCGCCTGCGTCCCGCCGAAGGACTTGACGATGCGGTCGAAGAACAGCCCGTCGGTTGCGGGTTGCATGGCGCAGCTTCCTCCCTTGGTCCGGCCCGATCTTGCGTCAGGTTTACCGGTAACGTAGGCTACCTTCATCCTCAGAGCCCCTTGAGTCAAGAAAAAAGTTATCGATAACATAGCGCATGAAAGCCAATCTCGAGGACATCGCCCGCAAGGCCGGAGTTTCCAAGATGACGGTCAGCCGCGTGCTGCGCTGCGGGTCGGGATTTTCGGATGCAACGCGGGACAAGGTGCTGCGGATCGCCGAATCGCTGGGCTATGTGCCGAACCGCCTTGCCGCTGCCTTCGGGGCGGATCAGGCGGGCACCTTGGTGGGGATGTGCGTGCCGCGCCTGACATCGGGGCTGTTCGGGCATGTGCTGGACGGGGTGGACCGGGCGCTGACGCGGCTGGGCTATCAGTTGATCATCGGGGCGAACAACCACGCGCCGGAGGAGGAGGAGGCGTGGCTGCGACAGGTTATGGCGTGGCGGCCTGCCGGGCTTATCCTTTCGGGGCGGATGCATACGCCGGGGACGGTGGACCTGCTGCGAAACGCGGCGGTGCCTGTGGTGGAGATCTGGGACCTGACGACAAGCCCCATCGACATGTCGGTGGGCTTTTCGCATGCCGATTGCGGGGCGGAGATGGCGCAGTTCCTGCTGCGCAAGGGTCGGAAGCGGGCGGGGTATGTGGGCGCGCTGGCGCGGGCCGACATCATGGGTCAGGCGCGGCTGGAGGGGTTTCGGGCGGCGCTGGCGCGGGCGGGGCAGCCCTTGGTGGATGCCGAGATATTGCAGGATTCGCCCGCCTTCTATGCGGGGTATTACGGGCTTGAGACGCTGCTGACGCGCAGTCCGAACCTCGATGTGGTTTACTTCCACAATGACGAGATGGCGATCGGCGGCATGGCCTATTGCCAGTCGCGCGGGGTGCGGGTGCCGGAGGATCTGGGGATTGCCGGCTGGGGCGGGATGGAGGCAGCCTCGATCCTGCCAAAGAGGTTGACGACGACATCGGTGCCGACGACCGCCATCGGCAAGGCGGCGGCGGAGGCGCTTGTGTCACGGCTGAAGGGCGGCGCGGGGCAGGATGTGGTGGTGGTGCCCACGCGCCTGATCCCCGGTGAGACGGGCTAGGCGGCCGCCCAGGGGCCATGCGGCCGTGGCAGGCCATCCAGCCGTTCGAAACCGTGCAGACCGAAGAAATCGCGCTGCCCCTGGATCATGTTCGCCGTGCCGCGTGCGGTGCGCATCATGTCGAACCATGCCAGCCCGGCCCCAAGCGCCGGGAGCGCCAGCCCATGCATCGCGCCTGCCGCGACCACGCGGCGCAGCGCGGGTATGGAGTGACGCAGATGACCGGCGAAGAAATCGGACAGGATCAGGTTGCGACCCGGAACCTCGGCAAGTGCCGTTGCCATGTCGTTGAGCATGGCAGAGCGGATGATGCAGCCCGCCCGCCACACCCGCGCGATGGCAGGCATGTCGAGCGCCCAGCGAAACTCCGCCGCGGCGGCGGTCATCATGGCGAAGCCCTGCGCATAGCACAGGATCTTTCCGGCGATGAGCGCCTGTTCCAGATCATCGACTGACAGGATACCGGTCAGCGATTGCGGCGCGGGGCCATAGACGCGTTCGCCTGCCGCGCGTTCGGCCCTTTGGGCAGACACGTTGCGGGCCATGACGGCGGCTTCGATCACGGGGATTGGCGCGGCGAGTGTCTGCGCCTCGATCGCGGTCCAGCGTCCGGTTCCCTTTTGCCCTGCGGCGTCGACGATCATGTCAAGAAGAGGGCCCTGCCCGACCGGATCGGTGGCTTGAGCCACTGCGGCGGAAATCTCCACCAGATAGGATTGCAGCGGGCCTGCATTCCAGCGCGCGAAGGCCGCGCCGATTTCCGGCGCGGGCATGGCAAGGCCGTCGCGCATGACGCCATAGGTTTCGGCGATCATCTGCATGTCGGCATATTCGATGCCGTTGTGGACCGCCTTGACGAAATGGCCCGCCCCGTCGGGGCCGAGATGGGCCGCGCAGGGTGTGCCGTCTTCGGCTCGGGCGGCGATGGCCTGAAGCACCGGCGCGATGCGGGCCCAATCCAGTTCGGCGCCGCCCGCCATGATGGCGGGGCCGTGGCGTGCGCCCTCTTCGCCGCCAGAGACGCCGATCCCCATGAAGCGGAAGGGCAGGCCTGACGCGGCGCGTCGGTTGGTGTCGTGGAAATTCGCGTTTCCGGCATCGATCACCAGATCATCGGGACCGAGAAGCGGTGCAAGGGCGGTGAGTTGGTCGTCGACGGCCTGCCCCGCCGGAACCATCAGGATGACGGCACGCGGTGGTGCGATTGCCGCGACGAAATCGGTCAGCGTTTCGGCTGGTGTGATCTGCTGCGCAAGATTGCCCGCCTGTGCCACGAATTTCTCTGTTACCGAGGTGGTCCGGTTCCAGACAGCGATGCCGAAGCCCTTTTCAGCGATGTTCAGCGCCAGCGCCGCACCCATCGTGCCAAGGCCGATCAGCCCGATTGTGGGTTTCGTCATGGCCATTGCACGCCCCTGCGGTTCAGAATGATGGAATAGATGCTGGTGGTCGCGGTGATGAACAGGCGATGCTTCGCCCGCCCGCCGAAGCAGATGTTCGACACGGTTTCGGGGACAAGGATCTTGCCCAGAAGGCGCCCGTCAGGGGCGATGCAATGCACCCCGTCCCCTGCCGAGGACCACAGATTACCGTCCGCGTCGCAGCGGATTCCGTCGGCGCAGCCGGTGTCGATCTTGTGGAACAGCCGCCCGTTGACCGGGCGGCCATCCTTCATGTCGAAGACGCGGATATGCTGCGGATCATCCGAGAACATGCGCCCGGTATCCGCGACATAGAGGCGGCTTTCATCTGGGCTGAAGGCAAGGCCGTTGGGACAGGCCATGTCGGTGATCATCGCCGCGATGCTGCCGTCGGTTGCGATGCGGTAGACGGAACAGGGCAGTTCCTGCACGGCCTTGAAACCTTCGTAATCGGTCATGATCCCGTAATGCGGATCGGAGAACCAGATCGCCCCGTCGCTTGCGACGATCACGTCATTGGGGCTGTTCAGCGATTTGCCCTGAAAGCTGTCGGCGAGGACCGTGATGCTGCCATCCCATTCGGTGCGTGTCACCCGCCGGGTCCCGTGTTCGCAACTGATCAGCCGCCCCTGACGATCACGCGTGTGGCCATTGGAATAGTTCGACGGGTGGCGGAAGGTGGTCAGCCCCTCTTCCGTCCAGCGCAGGATGCGGTTGTTGGGGATATCGGAAAACAGCAGGCAGTTCTGGTCGCCGCACCAGACCGGGCCTTCGACCCAGTCAAATCCGGTGGCGATCCGTTTGACCGGGGCATTCCCCATGACATAGCTGGCGAAAACCGGATCGTGGATTTGAAAAAAGGACATGCTGGTTCCCTCCCATCAGATTTGTTATCGTTATCATCAGGATCGCTCAACCCAAAGGTTCCAGATGCAGATGATCGAGGCAAGTGCGCGGCTGACGGACGCGGCCCTGATGACGATGCTGGCGGCGGCGGTGGAGAGGGCCAAAGCGATGGGCCAGCCGCAATGCATCGTGATCGTCGATCCTTCGGCTGTCGATCTGGCCTGCCTTCGGATGACGGGAGCGAAGGTATTGTCGCTGCGCTCGGCGCGGGCAAAGGCGCAGACGGCGGCCTCGACCGGGCGCGCATCGCATCTGATTGCCGAAGCGGTGCGCCCGGCGATTGCCGCCGCGACCGACGGGGCGATGACCGGCCTGCCCGGCGGGCTGCCGATCTGGCGGGACGGGGTCTTGCTGGGTGGCATCGGCATCGGTTCCGGCAGCGGGGATCAGGATATCGAGGTGGCGATGGCGGCGCTGGCCGCCATCGGTGCATCGGCAGGTTAGGACCCGGCGAAGGATATCTGCGCCTTCATCGCCTGACTGCGATCCGACGCCAGCCGGAAGGCGGTTTCGGCGTCGGACAGCGGGACGGTCTGGGTGATGAGGGGCTTGACGTCGATCAGCCCCTTCTGCATCAGGCCGACGCCTACCGCGAATTCGGGGTGGAAGCGGAACGACCCGCGCAATTCCAGTTCCTTGGCCGTGATCGCCATCATCGGCAGCGACATGTCGCCCCCAAGGCCAAGTTGCAGGATCACGCCGCGCGGGCGCAGGGCGGCGATACCACCCGCAAGCGCGGCCGCAACGCCCGTGCATTCGTAAAGGACGTCGAAATAGCCCTTGTCGGCACCATAGGCCGCCAGCGCGTCAGGGTTGCCCCCGGTATTGATGACGCGATCCGCGCCCGCCTTGGCCGCTAGCGCAAGGGTGAAGTCCGAAAGGTCGGTTGCCACGATCTCTGCCGCGCCTGCCCGCCTTGCGGCAAGGATCGACAGCACGCCGATGGGACCGCAGCCCGTGACCAGCACCCGTTTGCCCAGCATCCCCCCTGCCCGCGTGGTGGCATGAAGGGTTACGGCCAAGGGCTCGGCCATCGCCGCTTCGCCCGCCGTCAGGCCGGTGGCATCGACGCATTGGGTGGCATCGGCGACGAGGAATTCCCGGAACGCGCCCTGAATATGCGGGAAGGGCATGGCCGACCCGTAGAAGCGCATGTTCAGGCAGTGGTTCGGCAGACCTTCAAGGCAGAACCGACACCCGCCGCAGGGGCGCGAGGGGGACACGGCGACCAGTTGGCCGGGTGTGAAGCCGGTGACGCCGGGGCCGAGTGTTTCGACATAGGCCGAAACCTCATGCCCGAGGATCATGGGTTCGCGCAGGCGGACCGCGCCAAAGCCGCCATGGTTGTAGTAGTGCAGGTCCGATCCGCAGACCCCGCCCGTGGCAAGGCGCAGGCCGATCTGGCCAGGACCGGGCGTTTCCGAAGCGCGTTCTTCGATCCGCAGGTCGCGGGCGGCATGGATAACGATGGCGCGCATCTCAGATCACCGGGGTCGGCAGGGGTTTGCCCGCAAAATGCGCGGTCAGGTTGTCGCGCAGCAACTGGCCCATGGCCTTACGGGTTTCGACCGTGCCGCTGGCATGGTGGGGTTGCAGCAGGACATTGGGCAGCGACAGGAAACGGGGGTTGAGCTTTGGCTCCCCCTCGAACACATCCAGCGCGGCGGAACCGAGCTTGCCGGTTTCCAGCGCGGTGAGCAGGGCTTCTTCGTCGATGTTCGACGCGCGGCTGATGTTGATCAGCATCCCTTCCGGCCCCAGCGCCTCGATCACCTTGGCGCCGACGATGTGGCGGGTGGCGGCGGAGGCGGCCAGCGTCACGAAGAGGAAATCCGACCGCGCGGCAAGGGCCACGGGATCAGCGATGAACTCCCATCCCTTGGCAAAATCCTTCGGGCCGATGTCGGAATAGGCGATCTCCATGTCAAAACCTGCCAGACGTTTCGCGACCTCGTATCCGATACGGCCAAGGCCCAGCACACCGGCGCGGCGACCCCAGACCTTGCGTTGCAGGGGATAGAGGCCCTTGGCAGCCCATGACCCGTCGCGCACCCAGGTTTCCGCGCCGATCATGCCGCGCGACTGCACCAGCATCATCGCGACGCCCAGATCGGCCACGTCATTCGTGAGCACGTCCGGCGTGTTCGTCACGCGGATGCCCCGCGCGCGGCAGGCGTCGAGATCGACAGCGTCGAAGCCCACGCCATAGACGCTGATCACCTCCAGCTTCGGGCAGGCGGCGATCATGGCGGCATTGGCACCCAATTCGCCGCGCGTGGCGATGGCGCGCACCTTCGGTCCGTGTTCGGCCAGAAAGGCCGCCTTGTCCGCCGCCTCGAAATAGCGATGGGCGTGGAAGGCGGCGTCGATCGGGGTCTGATCCCATTCGGGGTAAGGTCCGACTTGCAGGATGTGGGGCTTGTCCATGTTCTCTTCCGTCCGGGGTTGACAGCGATTGTTATCGATAACATAAACATCGCAGGCATGGCTTGTCGAGAGCGAAGTGGAGGAGATTTCAACGTGGCACTGACGCTTTTCGATCTGGCGGGGAAACGCGCCCTGATCACTGGATCGTCGCAGGGCATCGGCTTTGCGCTGGCCCAAGGTTTGGCGGCGGCAGGGGCGCAGATCGTGCTGAACGGCCGCGACATGGCCAAGCTTTCGGCGGCGGCCGCCCTGATCCCCGGCGCGCAGATGCTGGCCTTCGATGCGACCGACCACGCCGCCGTGCGCGCGGCGGTGGACGGGTTCGAGGCGGCGGGGAACCCGATCGACATCCTCGTGAACAATGCGGGGATGCAGCACCGCGCGCCGCTTGAGGATTTCCCGCCCGAAGCCTTCGAGCGGTTGCTTCAGACGAATATCGCCAGCGTGTTCCATGTCGGTCAGGCGGTGGCACGGCACATGATCGCGCGGGGGCGGGGCAAGATCATCAACATCGCCAGCGTGCAGACGGCCCTCGCCCGCCCATCCATCGCGCCCTACACGGCCACGAAAGGCGCGGTGGGCAACCTGACAAAGGGCATGGCGACCGACTGGGCCAAGCATGGGCTGAACTGCAACGCAATTGCGCCCGGCTATTTCGACACGCCGCTGAATGCCGCGCTGGTGGCCGATCCGGCGTTTTCTGCCTGGCTGGAAAAACGCACCCCTGCCGGACGCTGGGGCAAGGTCGAGGAGTTGCAGGGGGCCTGCATCTTCCTTGCGTCGGATGCTGCCAGCTTTGTGAACGGTCATATCCTCTATGTGGACGGGGGCATCACGGCATCGCTATGACGCATCGGATCGTGATCATGGGCGTTTCGGGCTGCGGCAAGTCGAGCGTCGGCGCGGCGCTGGGGCAGAGCCTTGGCATTCCGTATCGCGATGGCGATGACCTGCACCCTGCCGCAAATGTCGCGAAGATGCGCGCGGGCATTCCGCTGACCGATGAGGATCGCTGGCCCTGGCTGGACCATGTGGCGCGGGTGCTGAAGGAGGGTGCCCCGGTCATCGTCGGCTGCTCGGCGCTGCGTCGCGCCTATCGCGACCGCATCCGTGGAGGGGCGGGAGGGGACGTGCGCTTTGTCCATCTGGCGGGCAGTCGCGACATCATCGCGGCGCGCATGGCGGCACGGACGGGGCATTACATGCCGACCACTTTGCTGGACAGCCAGTTCGCCACGCTTGAGCCGCCCGGACCGGATGAGGCTTTGACATTGGATGTCGCCGCGCCGCTGGCGGCCCTGGTGGATGCCATCCTTGCAGATATCAAGGGAGAGACAGCATGATCGGAACCGTCGCACTGATCGGTGCAGGGGCAATGGGCGGGGCCATAGGCGCACGTCTGGTTCAGACCGGGACGCCGCTGGTGGTGTTCGATCTGGATGCGGAGAAGGTGGCGGCGCTGGTGGCGCAGGGTGCCAAGGCGGCAGGTTCCGCGGCGGCGGCGGCGCAGGCGGCGCAGGCGGTGATCCTGTCGCTGAACGCCCCCCGCATCGTGCGCGCGGCGGTCTTCGGGCCGGGCGGCGTGGCGGAGGGGGCTGCATCCGGCACGCTGGTGATCGACATGTCCTCCATCGATCCGGAAGCGACGAAGGCGCTTACGGCCGAGGCGGTGGAGAGGGGCCTGCGCTGGGTGGACAGTCCGCTGTCGGGCGGCATTCCGAAGGCCGCCCTGGGAGAATTGACCCTGATGCAGGGCGGGACGGAGGCGGATGTGGCCGAGGCGCAGTCGGTGCTGGCCAAGGTGGCCAGCAACCAGACCCGCATGGGAGGGCCCGGCGCGGGGCAGACGACGAAACTGATCAATCAGGTGCTGTGCGGGCTGGGCTTTCTGGCCGTGGCCGAGGCGACGGCGCTGGCCGAGGCGGCGGGTGTCGATGCCGCGATGATCCCCAAGGCGCTAAAGGGCGGCCGCGCCGACAGTGTGATCCTGCAGGAATACATGCCACGCTTTGCCGCCCGCGATTACCGCCGGACGGGCCGCATCGACAACATGGTCAAGGATCTGAACGGCGCGGCCGATCTGGCCCGCCTGACCCATACCGCCATGCCGCTGACCGCGCTTTGCGCGGAGATCCACCGCATGCTGACCGCGGCAGGTCTGGGCGGCGAGGATCAGGCGGCGCTGATGGAATTCTTCAAGGGTCCGCAAAAGGAGCAATTTGCATGATCACCCGCTATGCCCTGTTCGAAGGCAAGGTCCATGACGGCCAGACCGAGGCCTTCCGTCAGGCGGTGCTGACCGAAATCCTGCCGAAGTGGAAAGCCTTTCCTGGTGCCCTTGCGGTGCGTGTCTGCTTTGCCGAAAGCCGGGATGACGGCGCGCCGGAATACCCGCTGATCCTTGCCATCAGCTATCCCGACCTTGCCGCCGTGGACCGCGCCCTTGCAAGCCCGGCCCGCAGCGAAGGGAAGGCAGCGACCGAGGCGGTGCTGGCGCGGTTCTTCACAGGGCGCATCCATCACCATATCACCACGGCGCACGACCACGAATTTGCCTGAGATGGCGCTGACGGTCCTGCCGGGCGGGGCTGGAAACATGTGTCCGGTATCGTTACCATGACCGCATGATCCCGCCCCGCAAAGCCCCGACCATGACAGATGTTGCCCGGCTTGCGGGGGTGTCGCCCATGACCGTGAGCCGGGCGTTCAAGTCCGACAGCTCCATCAGCGGGGCAACGCGTGAAGCGATCCTGAAGGCTGCAGATGCGCTTGGCTATGTGTTCGACAGCACGGCATCGAACCTGCGATCCCAGAGAACGGATTTCGTCGCGGTCACGATCCCGTCGATCAACAACGCCAACTTCGCCGATACCGTGCGCGCGCTGTCGGATGGGCTGAAACCACGCGGATTGCAGATCCTGCTGGGCACCACCGATTACGACATGGCCGAGGAAGAGCGGCTGATCGAACAGCTGCTGCGCAGGCGGCCCGAAGCGATTGTCGTGACCGGCGGCAACCACACTCCGCGCGCGCGGCGCATGCTGGAGAATGCCGGGATTCCGGTGATCGAGACATGGGATCTGCCGGAGACGCCAATCGACCATGTCGTGGGCTTTTCCAACGCGCAGGCCGTTCGGGGCATGGTTGATCATTTCGTCGGCAGGGGCCTGACACGGATTGCCTTCATCGGGGGCGATGCCAGCCGCGACACGCGCGGTGCGGACCGTCGGGCCGGATTTGTTTCGGCGATGGCGGCACATGGGCTTGATGCTTCGCGCCTTGTCGCCGCGGGGCCGCCCCCGATCTCGATGCGGGAAGGGGCCGATGCGATGGCGCGCCTTCTGGAAGAGCTGCCCGATACGGAGGCGGTGATCTGCGTGTCGGACCTTTCGGCCTTTGGTGCGCTTACGGAATGCCAGAGGCGGGGGGTTGCGGTACCGGATCGCATTTCCATCGCGGGCTTCGGCGATTACGAGATCGCCGGTGTTTCGGTGCCGCCCCTGACGACCATAGACCCGCATCCGCGCGATATAGGCAGTTGCGTCGTCGCCCTGATCGGCGACTTGCTGGATGGAAAACGGAGTGAGCCCGCCCGGATCATCATCTCTCCAGATCTGATCCTGCGCCAGTCCAGCCTTTGATGCCTGCCATGAAAAGAGAGGGGGCGGTAATCCGCCCCCCCGGTTTTCGCCATTGTCTGAATTAGCTTATTGCTGAGCGGCCAGGATGGCGTTGACCACGGCATCACCCTGTTCGGCGATGTAGCTATCCCAGACCGGCTTGACCGCAGCTTGGAAGGCGGCAGCATCGACGTCGGTGTTCACTTCCATTCCGGCTGCCTTCAACTCTTCGATCATGCCGGCTTCCTTTTCCTGCACGGCCTTGCGCTGCATGGCCACAGCTTCGGCGGCGACTTCGGCGATGACCTTCTGCTCATCCGCGGTGAGGCTGTTGAACTTGGCATCGTTCATCACCAGCGCCAAGGCGGAATAGGCGTGCTGCGTCAGGCTGAGGTACTGCTGCACCTCGTTGAACTTGAAGGAGAGCACGATTCCGATGGGATGGTCCTGCGCATCGACCACTCCGGTTTCCAGCGCGGTGTAAAGCTCGGCCACCGGAAGTTGCGTCGGATTGGCGCCAAGCAGGGCGAACATTTCGTTCAGCGCCTTGGAGTTGTTGACCCGCATGTTCAGACCCGACACATCGGCAGGCACACGGATCGGCCCGCGATTGTTGGTCATGTTGCGATAGCCGTTTTCCGGGAAGCCCAGAACCTTCAGCCCGTGCTGGGTGAATTCCCCCGCGATGCCCTGCCCGATCTCGCCATCCAGCACCGCATAGGCGGTGTCACGGCTGGGGAACATGAAGGGCAGTTCGAACGCGCCCGCCTGCGGCACCAGTCCGGTGAAGTTGTTCAGGCCCGACATCGCGATGTCGATGATCCCCGACCGCGCGCCGTCGATCATCGCCGCATCGTTGCCAAGTTGGCCCTGCGGGAAAATGGCGACGGTGACCGAACCGTTGGTGCGCGCCTCGACCTGTTCCTTGAAGAACAGGGACAGGGTTTGCTGCAGGTCCGTTTCCGGGGCCGCGTGGGCCAGTTTCAGTTCCGTCTGCGCCTGTGCCGCAACGGCAGCGAGCGCAAAGGCCGAAGCAAGGCCAAGTGTCTTGAACAGGTTCATTGTCAGTCCTCCCTTTTATCTTGCTGAACCGCCGAAGATTTCGGCGGGAATGGTGATGAGTTCCGGAAACAGGATGAAGAGGCCCAGCAGGCAGGCATAGACCGCGACGAAGGGACCCACGCCCTTGACGGCGGTGCTCATCTGCACCTTGGCGACGCCGCAGATCACGTTCAGCACGGTTCCGACCGGAGGGGTCAGCAAGCCGATGGAACAGTTCAGCACGAACATCAGGCCGAAATAGACCGGGTCGATGCCCGCCATGGCGGTGATGGGCATGAACAGCGGCACGAGGATCAGGATGGTGGGCGCAAGGTCCATCACCATGCCGACCGCAAAGACGATGATCATGATGACAAGCATGAGCAGGCGCGGGTTGTCGATCAGCGGTTCCAGAAGCACGCCCAATTGCTGCGGCAGTTGCGCCACCGTGATCAGCCAGGACGCCACCATCGCCGCACCGACAAGGAACATGACCATGGCCGTCGAGCGGGCGGCGGAAAGCAGCACGTCATACATCAGCGCCAAGGTCAGCGACCGATAGACGAGCGTTGAGATGATGATGGCATAGACTGCCGCGACGACCGCGGCCTCGGTCGGGGTGAAGGCACCGGACCGGATGCCGCCGATGATGATGACCGGAAGGAGAAGCGCCCAGAACCCGTCTTTCAGGGCTGCCCAACGCTCGGCCCCGCTGGCACGCGGCAGCGTCTCGATCTCTTCGTTGCGCATCAGATAGCGCCAGACCACCATCAGCGTCAGGCCCATCATCAACCCCGGCGCGATGCCGGCCATGAACAGCTTGCCGATGGAGATGTTGCCCGCGACGCCGATCAGGATCAGCGGAAGGGACGGCGGAATGATGGGCGCGATGATCCCGCCCGATGCCAGAAGGCCAAGGCTGCGCCCTTCGGGATAGCCCGCCTTGCGCATCATCGGATACAGGATCGACACCAGCGCCGCCGCATCCGCCACGGCAGATCCCGACAGCCCGGCCAGCACGATGGAAGTGATGATGGCGACATAGCCCAGACCGCCACGCCGGTGACCGACCAGCGTCATGGCCAGATTGACGATCTTGGTCGACAAGCCGCCGCGCGACATCACCTCGCCCGCGACGAGGAAGAAGGGAATGGCAAGAAGGGGAAAACTGTCCACCCCGTTGACCAGCCCCTGCGCAAGGATGTCGGAGCTGAACGTGTCGAGCTGGATCATCAGGGCGATGGAGGCCAGCAGCAGCGCGAAGGCGATGGGCAGGCCGATCAGGATGCCGAAGAAAAGGACGGCCAGAAACAGCAGGAGGGTCATGCGTCATGCTCCTGCCGATGTGCGAAGGGGGTTGGATCAAGGAAGCGGGCCACCGCAACCAGACCCATCAGCAGGGCAGAAATAACGCCCGCCAGATAGAAGAGCGCCGATGGAAGGCCCGTGACCTGCGAGAAGTTGGACCAATTCGCAGCCGTCTGATGCCACGATCCGATGAAGAACATGACCATGCAAAGAATGACGACAAGCCAGCAAAGGCGACGCAGGAACGGAACCGCCCGCGGGAAATAACGTTCGGAGAATTCGGTCAGCGCAAGATGTTCATCCCGCCTCAAGGCGACGACGGACCCCAAGAGCACGATCCAGACAAAGCCAAGGCGCGCCAGTTCGACAGATTGACGGATGCCGGAGGAGAACCCGTAGCGCATCACGACATTGGCGAAGACGATGGCGATCATCGCCCCCATCAAGACGACGAGGACAAGATCGATAGCCGACCAGAGCCGTCGGATGACAGATGGCATTCTTTCCTCCCTGACGCGAAAACCCACTTCCTTCTTGCGAAGGACTCCTCCTGTGGGTTATCGTTAACCCAAATTGGTAACGATAACATGCACCCAAGTCAACCCACATCGACCGGTCGCGCACCTACGATCGTGAACGTCGCCGCGGCGGCGGGGGTAAGCCCCATGACGGTATCCAAGGTGCTGCGCGGCACCGGGCGGATCAGCGCGGCAACGCGGGAACGGGTGATCCGCGTGGCGGATGAGCTTGGTTATGTGCCCAATGGCCTGGCAGGGGCCTTGTCATCGCAAAACAGCCAGATCGTGGGCGTGCTGATCCCGTCCATAGGGGACATGGTCTATTCCGGGGTTCTTGCCGGGATCAATGCCGTGCTGGTTCCGCGCGGGCTGGCGAGTTTCATCGGCGAGACCTTCTTCGATGCGCAGAACGAGGCGCGGCTGGTTCGGACCATGCTGTCATTGAAACCGGCCGGGCTGATCCTGACCGGGGGGTTGGAGCGCACTGCGGGAACGGCGCATCTTTTGCGGCAAAGCGGCGTGCGCTGTGTCCAGCTTTGGGATGGCGATCATCCGGACCTTGATGCCACAGTCGGCCTCTCCCATGTCGCGGCGGGGCGTGCGGCGGCGGACATCTTCCTGTCTGCCGGATTGCGGGAAGCCGTTTTCATCGGGGCCCAACTGGACCGGGACCTGTGTGCCGCGCGCCGGATGGAGGGGTTTCACGCGCGCATGACGCAAGCCGGCGGAAGCTGCCGCATCGTGGCGGATGATGCCCTGCAACGGGACGCCGCATCGGGGCAGATGCTTACGGCCTCCCTGCTGCAAGGATCGGCCCTGCCGGAGGCCATTCACTTCCTGAACGACGCCATGGCCATCGGTGGCCTGCGTGCCTTGGTGGCCGCCGGGGTGGAGGTGCCGCGCCGAACCTCGGTCATCGGGTTCAACGGCACATCGCTGCGACATGCGATACAGACCAGACTCACGACGATCGAGGTGCCATTGGACGAGGTCGGCACGCGCGTTGCGCTGGCGCTGCTGGAAAAGGATGTTTCAGCAACCGACATCGTGCCCTTCCGTGTCGTGATGGGGAACACGGTCCGGTCCTGATGCGGCTGGGGGATACGGGAGCCCGCGCATGAGCCCCGTTGCGCATGGCGGCGGCCTTTGGGCAGGTCGTGGTCCGATGGCCGAAAACCGGATCATCGGCGACCTTGGTTGCGGCTTACCCTGTCTGGATTCGGACAGGCGCGCAGATGGATCGTGGCCGACAGATGCGATGCCGGGTCAGGCCGCAACGGCCTGCCGCCAGACCCGCGCATGGGCGGCGAGGCGGGGGTCGGGCCGGGTGACGGTATCGGGCGCGGTGGTCGGCGCGGCGGGAGAGAAGAGCAGCGCCGCGCCAAGGGCGGTGCCCGTCCTTGCGCGCGAGGGGATCACGTCACGCCCGCAGGCCGAGGCCAGCATGGCAAGGAACCACGGATTGGCCGAGAAGGGCCCCTCGACAAGGATGGGGCCATCGGCACCGATCAGACCAAGGCATTCCGACGTCATCAGTGCGAGGTAATGGCCGAGCGCCACGGCGGTTTCGCCCTCTCCTTGCGGGGCGGCAGTCCAGCGGTGGCTGCGGCCCGCGAAGGGACCGCTCTCGGATACGACTGCAGGTAGGAGCATCACACCCTGCTCCAGCACGGCGGCGGCATCGGACGGGGTTCCGGGCGCGGTGCTGCCGGCGCGGATCAGGTCATGCTCGCGCCCACCCATGAAACGGGCAGAGGGGACGGGCAGGCCACGCGCATCCACGTTGATCAGCGTGTCGCGGGTGGGGTCAAGCGTCACGGGTTTGCCCCCGATCGCCATGCAGATGACCCATGTCCCGGTGGAGACGACGGCGAAGGGCGCGGCCCTGCCCCGCAGATGCGGCAGGAGCGAGGCGTTGGAATCGTGAATGCCGACGGCGACGGGGACCGGACCGACGCCCCATTCCGCCTGAAGCGCGGGGGAAAGGGTGCCCAGAACCTCGTCCGGGCGGCGGGGCGGGGCCATCTTTCCGGCAAGGCCAAGAGCGGCGGGAAGCGATGACCAGCGCCCCTGCGCCGGGTTCCACAGATCGGTGTGACAGCCCAGCGAGGACAGGTCGCAGGCCACATGCCCGGTCAGGCGGAAGCCCCAGTATTGCGGCCATGTCACGACATGGGCCGTCCGCGCGGCAAGACCCGGATCGGCGGTCAGCGCGTGGTGAAGCTGCGCCCCGAGGTTCAGCCCCATCGGCAGCGCGGGGCTGCCGGTTTCGGCAAAGGGCGGGCGGATGCGGTCATAGTCGGCCCGTGTCTTTTCCGGGCCAGTGAATTCGTAATCCATCACCGGGGCGGCAAGGGTGCCATCGGCGGCAAGGAAGGCCGCGCAGGCCCCGTGTGTGGTGACGGCTATGGCATCGATGCGGTGAGCAGTGGCCAGCCGACCCATGGCCGCGGACAGGAAGGCCCATTGTGCGCCCGTGTCGAAATGCGGCCATGGCGGCCCCTGCAGCACACAGTTCGGCGCGGTTTCGACCGCCACCTCCTCGCCCCGCAACAGATTTACCAACGCGAGCTTTGTGTTGGTCTTGCCGATGTCAATGACGGCGACGGTCTTCACCTGCGCGCTCATGCCATGTGGAACATCGGAACCAGCGGCACGGCCACGGGTTCGTTGTCGGGCTTGGTCCGCATGATGTCGGCCATATGCGCCCACCAGCGCTGCATCACGGGATGGGCGGGAAGGGCGTCCATGCCGTGATCATGGCGACGCCAGAGAACGCCGAAGAGGGTGTCCGTCTCCGGGTCCAGATGGATGGAATAGTCCTGCACGCCAGCCTCCTTCAGCAGGGCCACCAGTTCGGGCCAGATCGCATCGTGGCGGCGGCGGTATTCCTCGGCCATTCCGGGGTTGAGATGCATCTTGAAGGCGTATTTCTCCATCATTTCCTCCGCAGCAGGCGTGGCAGGGCGATGACGCCGATCAGAAGCGCGCCAAGGAAGATCGACATCACGATCCCCGGCACGTTCAAGAGGCCGAAGCCGAAGGTCACCAGCCCCATGATGATCGCCGCCAGAACGACCCCCGGTATCGTGCCTGATCCGCCAAGGATGTTCACCCCGCCAAGGACGACCATGGTGACCACCTCCAACTCCCACCCCGTGGCGATTGAGGGGCGGGTAGAGCCGAGGCGCGAGGTCAGGCAGACCGCGGCGATGCCAGCCATGAGGCCCGTCAGCAGGAACAGGATGAAGCGGACGCGCGCCACCCGGATGCCCGAGAATTGCGCGGCGGTGGCGTTGTTGCCTATGGCATAGACGGCACGGCCGAAGGTGGTGCGGTGCAGGAGGCCCCAGTAGATCACCGCGCAGATGGCGAAAAGCACAAGTTCGAAGCTGATCACCCACCAGATATAGCCCTGTCCGAAATAGGCGAATTCGGGCGGATAGCCGGTGAAGGCCTGATCGCCCAGAACGATGAAGGCGATGCCGCGGAACAGGCTCATGGTGCCGATGGTCACCACGATGGATGGCAGGCCCAGCCCCGCCACCAGAAAGCCATTGACCGCGCCGCAGATCAGGCCCGTCGCGATGCCCACGGCCACGATCATCGGGACCCCTGCCCCCGCGGTCATGGCAAGGCCCATCGCCGTGGAGGCCAGCGCGATGATCGAGGCGACCGACAGGTCGATCTCACCCGCGATGATCAGCATGGCCATGGCAAAGGCGATCAGCGCCTTTTCGGTGAAATTGAAGGTCGCGTCGGACAGGTTCCAGGCATTCAGGAAATAGGGCGACAGGAAGCTGTTGGCGATGAAGACGGCAATCGCCACAGCAACGAGGATCGCCTCCCAACTGCGCAGGGCGCGGGTGGTGGGGGAGTGCAGCCGGTCCGGGATCACGCGGGGGGTGGCGGGTGCGGTCATTGGCTGGCCTCCCTCAGGATGATGCGGCCCTTGGGGCGGGACTGGGTGGCGTTAAAGGCCACGGCAAGGACGATGGCGCTGCCCGATATGGCCATCTGCCAGAAGGGCGATATGCCGACGACTGGCAGCGCATTCTTGATGACGCCAAGGAACAGCGCCCCCAAGAGCGCGCCCCAGATCGTGCCCGCCCCGCCCGCAATGGCGATACCGCCGATCACGCAGGCGGCGACGACGTCCAGTTCGAAACCGCCCGCAATGTCGACATAGGCCACGGCATAGCGCGCGACCCAGAGGTAACCCGTCAGCCCGGCCAGCGCGCCGGATATGACGAAGGCCCAGAACTGCGTGCGGCCCACGTCGATGCCCGCATAGACTGCGGCGTGTGGGTTGCCGCCTACCGCATAAAAGGCCCGCCCCAACGGCGTGCGCGTCAGGATTACCGCGAAGATCAGGATCGCCGCGACGGCGACCCATGCCATGACCGGAAGGCCAAGGATCACATGGCGCGGCAGCGCCTTGAACGCATCCGTCATCTCATGCGCGTTGACCCATTTCCCTTCGGTCATCAGGAAGATCACGCCGCGATAGATGGTCATGGTGCCCAGCGTCACGACGATGGACGGGATGCCCACCTTCCAGACCAGAAGCCCGTTCACCGCGCCAAGACCCGCGCCCAGCGCGATGACGCAGAGAAGGATCACGGGAAGGGGCACCCCTGCCCCGTTCATGAGTGCCGCCACCATGCCCGTCAGCGCAAGGTTCGCCGCGACCGACAGGTCGATGCATTTCGTGAGGATCACGATCATCTGCCCGATTGCCAGAAGGATGAGCGGAGAGGTGTCGTTGAAGACATTCGCCAGATTGGCAGGCCTGACGAAGGCCGGGAAGCGTACGGCGATCACGGCGATGGTGACGAGGATGACGAGGGCGAGGAGCGTCTCGCGCTGACGCAGGAGTTTCATGCCGCCACCGCCAGTCCCGCCGCCGCGCGGACGAGGTTTTCGGGCGTCATGCGGTCGCCCGCCACCTCGTCCACGATGCGGCCTTCGCGCATGACGATGACGCGGTCGGACATGCCCAGCACCTCGGGGATTTCGCTGCTGACCATGATGATGGCAAGGCCCTGCGCGGCCAGTTCGGCCATGAAGGCATGCACGGCGGCCTTCGACCCGATGTCGATGCCCTTGGTCGGCTCGTCAAGGATGATCACGCGGGGGCGCGTGGCCAGCCATTTGGCGATGACCACCTTCTGCTGGTTGCCGCCCGAAAGCAGCCCCACATCCTGATCCAGCGCGGCCGCGCGCAGGTCGAGACGTTGGGTATAGTCGCGGGCCAGCGCGAATTCTTCGGCCATGCGGAGGAACCCAGCGCCGCTGACCGAACGCAGCGAAGGCAGCGTCACGTTCTGGAAAATGGGCAGCCCCTTCACCGCGCCCTGCCTTCCCCGATCCTCGGGGACATAGACGATGCCTGCCTCGACCGCCTCGGCTGTGGAGCGGATGACGCGCACCTCGCCTTCGATCTTGCAGGCCCCCTTGGAGGGGGCGGTGATACCGAAGAGAGCCTGCATCACCTCGGACCGTCCGGCCCCCACCAGACCGTAGAAGCCCAGTATTTCGCCGCGATGGAGGGTGAAGCCGATATCGGCGAATTCGGTGGGGTGGCTGTAGCCTGTCACCGTCAGCACCGGCGCGCCGATGTTGCGGGTGCGGGCGGGGAAGATCTGGTCGACCGGGCGGCCGACCATCATCTGCACCAACTGGCCCTCGGTCACATCGGCCATCAGGCCCTCGCCCACGAATTGCCCGTCGCGAAAGACGGTATAGCGGTCGGCGATACGGAAGATCTCGTCGAACTTGTGGGAAATGAACAGGATCGCCTTGCCCTGCGCCTTGAGCGTTTCGACAAGGTCGTAGAGCTCTTGTATCTCCTTGTGAGACAGAGCTGCGGTGGGTTCGTCGAGGATCACCACGCGCGCCTCGATGGACAGGGCGCGGGCGATGGCCACCATATGCCGCGAGGCGATGCCCAGATCGCCCAGCCTTGCATCAGGGTCCAACCTAGCGCCGATCCCGTCCAGCAGGCGGCGCGCGCCCTCGCGCATCGCGCGGCGGTCAATCAGGCCGAAGCGGCCACGCGGGGCATGGCCCAGCCATATGTTCTCGGCCACCGAAAGCTCATCGAACAGGACGGTTTCCTGATGGATCGCAGTGACCCCGGCCTGTGCCGCCGCGTCGGCGGAGGTCAGGCGCAGGGGGCGACCGTCGATCTCGATCGTGCCTTCGTCGGGCTGGTAGATGCCGGTCAGCACCTTGACGATGGTGGATTTCCCCGCGCCATTCTCGCCGATCAACGCGGTCACCTGACCGGGGTAGAGGTCAAGCTGCACGCCTTGCAGCGCCTTCACGCCGGGGAATGACTTGGCAATGCCGCGGAGTCGCAGGACGGGGGTCATCTTGGATATCTCGGGGGGGGTTGGGGTGCCCCCGGCGGGCGCTGCCGCCGGGGGCAAGGGGATCAGAAGATCGACTTGAACTGGTCGATGTTCGACGCGTCATAGGTGAAGGGGTCGGACATGGCGGCTTCGTTGTTCGCGTCCAGCGTCGCCTCGCCCATGCGGCCCATGCCGATGGTCGCGCCCGCCTCGGCCTTGGCGTTGCCCTTGACGAGGTTGTAGGAGATCATCGTCGCGGCATAGCCGAGGTCGATGGGGTTCCAGATCGCAAAGGATTTGGTCGCGCCGGACGCCACCGCACCCGCCATTTCCGACGGCAGGCCGAGGCCCGTCACGTTGATCTGGCCGATCTTGCCCGCGTCCGTCACGGCTTGGCTGGCGGCGAGGATGCCCACAGTCGTCGGCGCGATGATCGCCTTCAGATCCGGATAGGTCGCCATGAGGCCCTGCGCCTCGCGATACGACTTGTCGGCGAGGTCGTCGCCATAGACGGTCGCGACGAGGTTGATGCCCGGATAGTTCGGCAGCACCTTCTTGGCTTCCTCGATCCAGATGTTCTGGTTCGTCGCGGTGGCGGATGCCGACAGGATCGCCACGTCGCCGCCTTCGGGCAGGTGGTCGGCGGCGAGCTTGATGATGGTGTTGCCGATCAGCGCGTTGGACGACGGGTTCAGGTGCATCATGCGGCCTTCGGGCGCGACGCCCGAGTCCCACGAGATGACGGTGATGCCGCGTTCCATCGCCTTTTGCAGCGTGGGAACCAGCGCGTCCTTGTCATTGGCCGAAACGGCGATGGCGTTGACGCCCTGCGCGATGAGGCTGTTGATCACCTCGATCTGGCCTTCGGCGGTGGTGTCGGTCGGGCCGGTATAGATGATCTCGACGTCGCCCAGTTCCGCTGCCGCCTCTTCGGCGCCCTTGGCGGCGGCTTCGAAGAAGCCGATCCCCAGCGCCTTCACGACCAGCGCGACCTTGACGTTTTCCGCAGCCGCCGTCGTCGACATCAGGGCGGTGGCGACCGCCGCGGTTGCAAGTGCCTTTTTCCAGATGCTCATGTTTTCCTCCCTATGAGCGGTCTTTTTCCTGTCCGCCTCAGCCTTCGCCGATGCGGTCCTCCGTCCTGTCGGCGGCGCCGATCCGCGCCACGATCAGCCTGACTTCCGCGGCCTCCAGCATGGCGGCGTCGCGGTCGGTGATGCCCTCGTCGGTGATCACCGTATGGATGCGCGAGAGCGGGCAGAGCAGCAGGCTCGACCGCGCGGCGAATTTCGTGCTGTCCGCGAGGACGACGAGTTCGTCAGCCTGTCCGATCAGCTTCTGTTCCGCCTGCACCAGCAGAGGGTCGCCCTCCATCAGCCCGAGTGCACCGAGGCCGCGGCATCCCATGAACATGTGGCGGGCATAGAAATGGCGGCTGCCGTCCTCGTCGAAGGGCGAAAGGATGATGTTCTGTTCGCGGTAGATCGCGCCTGCGGGCAAAAGGACGGTGTTCTTGGAATGCTTCAGCAGGTGGTCCGCGATGGGGAAGCTGTTGGTGAAGACCTGGCAGCGTTTCGTGGAGAGCGGGTGGACCATCTGGAAGGTCGTGGTCCCGCCATTGATGATGATCGCCTCGCCATCCTCGACCAGTTCGACCGCCGCGCGGGCGATGGCGCGTTTCTCGGCCAGACGGATGCCTTCGTTCACGCTGAAGGGGCGGGCATTGATGCCGACGAACTGCGCGGGGGCGATGGATTCCGCCCCGCCCCGCACGCGGCGCAGTTTCTTTTGCACATGGAGCGCGGCGATGTCGCGACGGATCGTCGCCTCGGACGCACCCGTCAGCGTGACGAGGTCGGCCACCGTCACGACGGGCCGCCCCTCGATCGCGGACAGAATGATCCTGTGGCGTTCGCTTTCGTGCATGCCGTCCTCCCTGTCACAAAGGTTTCCACCGGAATCGCTCAGTGTCAATCATTTTCGATCATTCATTGTCATTCTGCGGTGCAGCATGATTGATTGTGATCGTTTCTGATTGACTTTCGGTCGCGCTTCGGCACATTTGCAACAAGGACCGAGGGAGGATTTGCGATGGCCGCAGCGGGCAACCGTCTGGAAAACCTGTGGGATGACGCCCGCGCGTCAGCGATGAGCGAGTCGGAAAAGCTGCTCTACAGGTCGAACCTTCTTGGGTCGGACAAGCGGGTGACGAACTATGGCGGCGGCAATACCAGCGCCAAGGTGATGGAACGCGACCCCCTGACGGGCGGGATGGTTGAGGTGCTGTGGGTCAAGGGATCGGGCGGCGATATCGGATCCATGAAGATGGACGGGTTCTCGACGCTGTATATGGACAAACTGCGGGCGCTGAAGGGGCTTTACCGGGGCCTCGCGCATGAGGATGAGATGGTGGGGTATCTGCCCCACTGCACCTTCAACCTGAACCCCCGCGCGGCGTCGATCGACACGCCGCTGCATGCTTTCGTGCCGCGCAAGCATGTGGACCACGTCCATTCCGACGCGATCATCGCGATTGCGGCATCGGTCAATTCCAAGGCGCTGACGGCGGAGATCTTTGGCGACTCCATCGGCTGGCTGCCGTGGAAACGCCCCGGTTTCGAGCTGGGCCTGTGGCTGGAGAAATTCGCGGTGGAGAACCCGACGGCGCGCGGCTGCGTGCTGGAAAGCCACGGGCTGTTCACATGGGCGGATGATGCGAAGGACTGCTATCTGACGACGCTGGACGTGATCAACACGGCGGCGGGCTGGCTGGAGGCGAAGACGGCGGGCAAGCCGGCCTTCGGCGGGCAGGTGCGGCCTACCCTTGGCGCGGACGAGCGGCGCGCGGTGGCGGCGCGGCTGATGCCTGCGATCCGGGGGATGATTTCCAAGGACCGCCACAAGGTCGGGCATTTCGACGACTCGCCTGCGGTGCTGGAGTTCCTTGGTTCGGCCATGCTGGAGACGCTGGCGCCCATGGGCACCTCCTGCCCCGACCATTTCCTGCGGACGAAAATCGCGCCGCTGGTCGTGGCCTTCGATCCCGCCAAGCCGGATGTGGAGGCGACGCTGGCAAGCCTTGCCCCCGCGGTGGAGGCCTATCGCGCCGATTACGCGGCCTATCATGCGCGCTGCAGGCACCCGGACAGCCCCGCCCTGCGCGACCCGAATGCGGTGGTCTATCTGGTGCCCGGCGTGGGGATGATCACCTTCGCCTTGGACAAGGCGACGGCGCGGATTTCGGGCGAGTTCTACGTCAACGCGATCAACGTCATGCGCGGGGCGTCGGGGGTTTCGACCTATCAGGGTCTGCCGGAGCAGGAAGCCTTCGACATCGAATACTGGCTGCTGGAGGAGGCGAAGCTTCAGCGCATGCCGAAGCCCAAGTCGCTGGCGGGCCGCGTGGCGCTGGTCACGGGCGGAGCGGGCGGCATCGGATCGGCCACGGCGGAGCGGTTGCTGGCGGAAGGGGCCTGCGTGATGCTGGCCGATGTCGATGCCGACGCCTTGAAGGCAACGGGTGACATGCTGGCGAAACGGCATGGTCGCGACGTGGTGCGCAGCGTGCAGATGGACGTGACGCAAGAGGCCGCCGTAGAGGCCGCCTATGCCGAGATCGCGGTGGAATTCGGCGGCGTCGACATTCTGGTGTCGAATGCGGGAATAGCCTCAAGCGCCCCGGTGGAGGAAACGACGCTGGCGCTCTGGAACCGGAACATGGACATCCTGTCCACCGGCTATTTTCTTGTCAGCCGCGAGGCGTTCCGCCTGCTGCGGACGCAGGGGATCGGCGGGTCGGTCGTCTTCGTCGCGTCCAAGAACGGGCTGGCCGCAAGCCCCAACGCCTCGGCCTATTGCACGGCCAAGGCGGCGGAGATCCATCTGGCGCGCTGCCTTGCGCTGGAAGGGGCGGAGGCGGGCATCCGCGTCAACGTGGTGAACCCGGATGCCGTGCTGCGCGGGTCGAAGATCTGGTCGGGGGAATGGCTGGACCAGCGTGCGGCGACCTACAAGACGGACAAGGACGGGCTGGAGGAGATGTATCGCCAGCGCTCGCTGCTCAAGCGGTCGGTGCTGCCGGAAGATATCGCCGAGGGGGTCTATTTCCTTGCTTCGGACCTTTCGGCGAAATCGACGGGCAACATCCTGAACGTGGACGCAGGCAACAAGGAGTCCTTCACCCGCTGAGGCGGCGTGAAGCGGGGGAGGGGATCGCGATGACCAAAGCCTATGAGATGGCCCGCGAGGCCTTTGCCGCATGGGATGTGGATGCCGAGGCCGCGCTGGCCGCGCTTTCCGGCATCGCCATCTCGGTCCATTGCTGGCAGGGCGACGACGTGCGGGGGTTCGAGCGGTTGTCCGCCGCGTCGGGCGGCGGCATTCAGGCCACGGGCAACCATCCGGGCCGCGCCCGTACGCCGGACGAATTGCGCGCGGATCTGGACTTTGCCTTTTCCCGCATTCCGGGGCGACACCGGCTGAACCTGCATGCCTTCTACATGGACACGGACGAGCGCCCCGACCGCGACCAGATCGACTACCACCACTTCACGCCTTGGGTGGACTGGGCGAAGGAAAAGGGGCTGGGGCTGGACTTCAACCCCACCTTCTTTGCCCATCCCAAGGCGGACGACAACCTGACGCTCAGCCATCCGGATGCGGGCATCCGCGATTTCTGGGTGGAGCATGGCCGCCGCAGCCGCGCCATCGCGGCACGGATCGGGGCGGAACTGGGAAGCGCCTGCGTCAACAACATCTGGGTTCCCGACGGATACAAGGACATTCCCGTCGACCGAATGGCAGCGCGGGAACGGCTGTGGGCATCGCTCGACGCGATGCTGGCCGAGAGGCATGAGGCCAGCCACCTGATCGACGCGGTGGAGTCGAAGCTTTTCGGCATAGGGGTGGAGGCCTGCACCGTGGGCAGCCACGAATTTTACCTTGCCTATGCGACCAAGCGGCAGACGGCGCTCTGCCTCGACATGGGGCATTTCCATCCCACCGAGAGCGTGGCGGACAAGCTTTCCTCGGTCGCCTTCGCCGTGCAGGACATCCTGCTGCATGTGTCGCGCCCGATGCGCTGGGACAGCGATCATGTGATCCTGCTGAATGACGATGTTCTGGCGATGGCGCAGGAGCTGGTCTTTGCGGGACTTCTGCCGCGCACGCGGATCGGGCTGGACTATTTCGACGCCACCATCAGCCGTACTGCCGCATGGGTGATCGGGGTGCGCAATATGCAGAAGGCGCTGCTGCGCGCGCTTCTCTTGCCGCAGGCACGGCTGAAGGGGGTGGAGGCGCGGTTGGACCACACGTCGCGCCTGCTGTTGACGGAAGAGGCGAAGGACCTGCCCTTCGCCGCCGTCTGGGCGGAATTCTGCGCCCGTGCCGGCGTGCCCGCCGGGGCGGCGCTGATCGATGATCTGTCGGCCTATCAGGCCAGCGTGGCGGGGCGTGGATAGGCGCGGGGGCCGAGTTCGGACACCCGAATTCGGCTGCTGGCAGGCAGCGCGGAATTGATTCCGGGGCCTGCCAAGGGTAACGCTTGGGCATGATCACCCAGAAGATGAAATATGCACTGAAAGCCCTGCTCGTCCTTGCGGACGAAGCGGCGGAGGGCAGGCCTGAGGCGCTGACCATCGAAGAGATCGCGCGGAGGTCAGGGACGCCCAAGCGGTTTCTGGAACATATCCTTCTGGAGATCCGCAACGCGGGGGTGATCGCCTCCACCCGCGGGCGTTCCGGGGGCTATAGCCTGATCAAGAAACCCTCCGAAGTTTCGCTCTCCGAACTTCTGCGGATGATCGACGGGCCGATCGCCCCCCTGCCCTGCTTGTCGCGCCGCGCCTATCAGCGCTGCGAGGATTGCAGCGACGAAGCCACCTGCCGCATCCGCAGGGTCTTTGCCGATGTGTTCTGGTCCTATCTGCTGATCATCGAATCGCTGACGCTGGAGGACATGCTGCGGTCGGATGCCACCACCGCGCAGGTGATGGGGGCCTGAGCCCCGCAGGTTGACGCAGGCCGCCCGCCGCCATTGCCCATCCCCCGCCGCTGGCGGTAGGGTGACCCGGATCAAGAGGTGCCCATGTCCGAGACGTCCGAGAAGAGCTATCAGGTTCTGGCCCGCAAATACCGCCCCGAGACCTTTGCCGATCTGGTGGGGCAGGAGGCGATGGTGCGGACGCTGAAGAACGCCTTCGCGGCGGACCGGATCGCCCATGCCTTCATCATGACGGGCATCCGTGGCACGGGGAAGACGACGACGGCGCGGATCATCGCCAAGGGGCTGAACTGCGTGGGCCCCGACGGGACAGGGGGCCCGACGACCGACCCCTGCGGCAAGTGCGACCCCTGCCGCGCCATTGCGGAAGGCCGCCATGTCGACGTGATGGAGATGGACGCCGCAAGCCGCACTGGGGTGGGCGACATCCGCGAGATCATCGATTCCGTGCATTACCGGGCGGCCAGCGCGCGCTACAAGATCTACATCATCGACGAGGTCCACATGCTGTCGAACAGCGCGTTCAACGCGCTGCTCAAGACGCTGGAGGAACCGCCCGCCCATGTGAAGTTCATCTTCGCCACGACCGAGATCCGCAAGGTTCCCGTCACCGTCCTGTCGCGCTGTCAGCGGTTCGACCTGCGGCGGATCGAACCCGAGGTGATGATGAACCTGATGCGCAAGATCGCCACGGCGGAGGGCGCGCAGATCACCGACGGGGCGCTTGTCCTGATCACGCGGGCGGCGGAAGGGTCGGCCCGGGATGCCACCTCGCTGCTGGATCAGGCGATTGCCAATGGCATGGGCGAGGTGACGGCGGATCAGGTCCGGGCGATGCTGGGGCTGGCGGACCGGGGTCGCGTGCTTGACCTGTTCGATCTGATCGTGACGGGCGATGCGGCGGGGGCTCTTTCGGAACTGGCGGCGCAATATGCCGACGGGGCCGATCCCATGGCGGTGTTGCGCGATCTGGCCGAGATCACCCATTGGCTGTCGGTGGTGAAGGTTGCGCCCAGCACGACCGAGGACCCCACCACCCCGCCGGACGAGGCCGCGCGCGGGCGCGACATGGCCACGCGCCTGCCGATGCGGGTGCTGACGCGGCTGTGGCAGATGCTGCTGAAGGCGCTGGAAGAGGTGGCGCTGGCCCCCAATGCCATGATGGCCGCCGAGATGGCGGTGATCCGCATGACCCATGTGGCCGACCTGCCGGACCCGGAATCGCTTCTGCGCAGGCTGAGCGAGGCACCTCCCCCCGGCCCGATGTCGGGCGGCGCCCCTGCGGGCGGGGGCGGAGGGGGCGGGCGCATGGTCCATGCGCCAGCGATGCGGATGGCCCCTGCCGGGCCGGCACGCGGGCCGGTGATGCAGGGCGGGCAGGCGCTGGCAGTGGCCGAGGGGACCCTTCAGGTCTTTGTCAGCTTCGATCAGGTGGTGGAGCTGATCCGCGAAAAGCGCGACATGAAACTGCTGTACGAGGTGGAGCAGGGTCTGCGCCTTGTCCGCTATTCCCCCGGCCGGATCGAATTCCAGCCCACGCCCGAGGCCCCCTCCGACCTTGCCGCGCAACTGGGCGCGCGGTTGCAGATGTGGACCGGCGCACGCTGGGGCGTTTCGGTGGTGAACGAAGGCGGCGCGCCCACCATCGCCGAGATGCGCGACGAGGCGCGGCGGATGGCCGAGGCCGAAGCGCTGCAGAACCCGCTGGTGCAGGCGGTTCTGGCGGCCTTTCCCGGCGCGAAGATCGCCGATATCCGCACCCCCGAGGCATTGGCCGCCGCCGCCGAGGCCGAGGCCCTGCCGGAAGTCGAGGATGAATGGGACCCCTTCGAGGACGGCTGATCGCCCTGCTGACCCTGCTGCCCATGCCGGCCATGGCGGGGGTCTGCGCCGAAACCCGCCCCGACTGGATCGCTGCGGAGGGGAAGGTCGGGGTATTGGGTGAGGCGGTCTATGTCCTGACCTCTCCGGTCGGGATGGTCCTTTTGGGCCTTGCGCTGCTGGCATTGATCTGGCCCCGCCGTTGGCTTGCGGTGATCGTGGCGCTGCCGGTGCTGGCGCTGGCGGGGCTTCTGGTCCTGTCGCGGCAGGCGGAGGTGGCTGTGCAGGCGATGGCCGAGGGCTGCATCGGCGGGATCTGGCCCGTGGTGGTGCTTCTGGTCGTGATCGCCGCAGCGGTTCTGGTGCGCGGGTTCAACCGCAGCCGCGGCGCGCCTTGAAGATGGGGGTGGCAGACCCTATCACTGAACCAACGCGCGGGATGCAAGGAGCAATGGGATGCTGAAGGGTTTGGGCGGGCTTGGCGGTCTGGGCGACATGGCCAAGATGATGAAGGCCGCGCAGGAAATGCAGACGAAGATGGCCGAGATGCAGGAGCAGATGGCCAGCACCGTCGTGGTGGGCGAGTCGGGCGCTGGTCTCGTGAAAGCCCGCGCCACCGCCAAGGGGGAGGTGACGGGGCTGGACATCGATCCGTCGATCCTTGTCGCGTCGGAGAAGGAAGTGGTGGAGGATCTGATCGTCGCCGCGATCAAGGATGCGCAGTCCAAGGGCCAGATGCGCATGGCCGAAGAGATGCGCCGCATGACCGAGGCGCTGGGACTGCCCGCCGACATGAAGCTGCCTTTCTGACATGGCCGCAGGCGGCGGCGATGGCCCGCGCGAGATCGAGGCGCTGATTGACCTGATGGCGCGGTTGCCGGGGCTTGGCCCCCGGTCGGCGCGACGGGCGGTGCTGGTGCTGCTCAAGCGGCGCGGGGCGCTGATGGCGCCCTTGGCGCAGGCGATGGCGCAGGTGGCTGTATCGGCGCGCGATTGCCGTGTCTGCGGGAATATCGGCACGGCGGACCTCTGCGCGATCTGCGGCGACGACCGCCGCGCCACGGGCGAGATCTGCGTGGTCGAGGATGTGGCCGACCTCTGGGCGCTGGAGCGCGCCGGGGTGTTCCGGGGGCGCTATCACGTGCTGGGCGGCACGCTCTCGGCGCTGGATGCCGTGGGGCCGGAGGAGTTGCGCATCCCCGCCCTGATCGAGCGAGTCGCGGCAGAAGGCGCGCGCGAGGTGATCCTTGCGCTGAATGCCACCGTGGATGGCCAGACCACCGCGCATTACATCGCCGATGCTTTGGCAGGCACAGGGGTGACAGTCACCTCGCTGGCGCAGGGCGTGCCGATCGGGGGGGAGTTGGACTATCTCGACGACGGCACGCTGGGCGCGGCGCTGCGGGCGCGGAAATCCTTCTGACGCAAAGGAAAGGGCCGGTGGCATCGCTGCCCCGGCCCCTGGCTCATCGCGCAATCCGCGCCTTAGCGGCGGCGGTTGTCATCCTCGTCCTCGTCCTCGTCGTCATCCGACTGCGGCAGGTTGAAGAAGCTTTCGGCATCCGAGAAATCTGCAGGCTTCTCTTCGCGTTCCGACAGGGTGAAAGCCTCCAGCCCGGCGATGGAGGAGGGCATCTTCGCCTCGGGCGACATGCCCAGCGACTGTTCGGTCGACACCAGTTTCCGACGTTCGTCATCCGACATGACGGTGCCTTCGGCAGCCTTCTTGCGGGCGGCCTGCTGCACGGCGGTATCAAGCTCCGACTGGCGGCAGAGGCCCAGCGCGACCGGGTCGATGGGGGTGATGTTGTTGATGTTCCAGTGGGTGCGTTCGCGGATCGACTGGATCGTGGGCTTGGTGTTGCCCACCAGCTTACCGATGGCCCCATCCGACAGTTCGGGGTGGAACTTCACCAGCCAGAGGATGGCCGCCGGGCGATCCTGACGCTTGGACAGCGGCGTATAGCGCGGACCGCGGCGCTTTTCCTCGCCCACGGCGGCCTGATTGTGCTTCAGCTTCAGCTTGTAAAGCGGGTCGGCCTGACCCTTCTCGATCTCGACCGCGTCAAGCTGGTTGTTGGCGATGGGATCAAAGCCCTTCACCCCGGTGGCCACGTCGCCATCGGCAATCCCCTGCACCTCAAGTTCGTGCATCCCGCAGAAATCGGCGATCTGCTTGAAGGACAGGGTGGTGTTGTCCACGAGCCAGACGGCAGTGGCCTTTGCCATGAGCGGTTTGTTCATAGGATTGCTCCTTGCAATATCTCTCTCGGGCCGGGAAATCGGCTGCGACCGGGGCCGCCATTCCACGATTTCGGGGAAGTTCAGGGCGGGATATAGTCGTTTCCGACGACGGAGGAAAGTGAAAATGCGCGTGATCCAACTGCTGCTGCTGGCCCTGATGGCCGCCGCACCGGCCCGGGCCGAAGGGGAAAGGGCCGGGGATTTCGACTATTACGTGATGGCGCTGTCATGGTCGGCCACTTGGTGCGCGCTGGAAGGCGATGCGCGGGACGATCCGCAATGCGATCCGGGGCGTGGGATTGATTTCGTGCTGCATGGCCTCTGGCCGCAATACGAGGAGGGCTGGCCGTCTTTCTGCCGGACGGGCGCGCGCGATCCGTCGCGGGCGATGACGGCGGCGCAGGCGGATGTCTTTGGCGGGGCGGGCGCGGCCTTCTATCAGTGGAAGAAGCACGGCCGCTGTTCGGGCCTGTCGGCGGCGGAGTTCTACGACACCGCCCGCGAGGCCTTTGAACGGGTGGCGGTGCCCGCGCCCCTGCAGGGGCTGTCGCGCGACATCCGCGTCGAGGCGGATGTGATCGAGGATGCCTTTCTTGAGGCGAATCCGGAGCTTGCACCGGAAGGCGTGGTGGTGACCTGCCGGTCGGGCATGGTGCAGGAGGTGCGGATCTGCCTGACCAAGGATCTGGAATTCCGCGATTGCGGCGGCGATGTGGGCCGCGTCTGCCGGGGCGTCGCGGGGATGGAGGCCGTGCGCTGAACCTTGCGCCAGATCATGGCGCGGGGGCCGGGGACGGCGTTCAATCACCGCATTGATCACCCGGGAAAGGACAGGACATGGCACTTCTGGCAAAGGGAACATGGGTTCTGGTGATGGACGAGGAACGCGCCATCCTTCTGGAGAATGGCGGCACGGTGGACGCCCCCAATCTGCACGAGGTGGAGCGCATGGCGGCAGAGCCGCTGGCCCCCTACAGCGACAGGCCCGGCCGGGCCTATGACGTGGGCAAGAACCAGAGATCGGCGATGGAACAGCCAGATCTTGATCGCCTTGGTGGGGAAAGGCTGGCCGCGCAGGTGGTGGCGCATCTGCGCAAGGTCGCGGGCGACAGGCCGCTGGTGATTGCCGCCCCGCCACAGGTGCTGGGCGCGGTGCGGGATGAGTTGGACCGTCAGGGTGCGCTGTCGGGGCCTGCCAAGCTGAACCTGCTTTGCACGGTGGACAAGACGCTTACGGGGCATCCCCCGGCCAAGTTGCCGCCCATCATTCAGGCGGCGCTGGACGGGGTGTGACCGCTATTCCACCTTGAGGACGATCTTGCCCACATGCCCGCTGCTTTCCATGCGGGCATGTGCGGCGGCGGCCTGTTCGAGGGGGAATTCGCTGTCCATAACGGGGCGGAACTTGCCCGCCGCGATCATCGGCCAGACATGCGCCTCGACCTCGGCCGCGATGCGCGCCTTGGCGAGGTCGCTTTGCGGGCGCAGCGTCGATCCGGTGATCGTGAGGCGGCGCATCATCACCTCGGCGAAGTTCAACTCCACCCGCGGGCCTTGCAGGAAGGCGATCTGCACAAGGCGGCCTTCGGTGGCCAAGGCTTTGACATTGCGGGGCAAATAGCCGCCGCCGACCATGTCGAGGATCAGGTGCGCGCCGCCTTCGTCATGCATCATCGCAACGAAATCGCCGCTGCGGTAGTTCAGCGCCTTTTCCGCGCCAAGCGCTTCGCAGGCGGCGCATTTCTCATCCGATCCGGCGGTGGTGAAGACCCGTGCGCCAAGGGCCTTGGCGATCTGGATGGCGGTGGTGCCGATGCCGGACGAACCGCCATGGACGAGGAAGCGTTCCCCCGCCTTGAGCCCGCCGCGCATGGCCACGTTGGACCAGACGGTGAAGCAGGTTTCGGGCAGGCAGGCGGCCTCACGCATCGACAGCCCCTCGGGGATGGGCAGGGCATGAGCCTCGGGCGTGGTGACATATTCGGCATAGCCACCGCCCGGAAGCAGGGCGCAGACCTTGTCGCCGATGCTGTAGCGGGTGACGCCGGGCCCGATTTCCACGACGGTGCCCGATGCCTCCAGCCCCGGCAGGGGCGAGGCATTGGCGGGCGGAGCATAGCTGCCCGCGCGTTGCAGGGCGTCGGGGCGGTTCACGCCCGCATAGGCCACGCGGATGACGATCTGGCCATGACCGGGGACCGGGACGGGGCGGGTGCAGGGTTTCAGCACATCCGGCCCGCCCGGTTCCGTGATTTCCACGGCGCGCATCGTGTGGGAAAGTTCCATTGGGATTCCTTGGGCTTAGCCTTGGCGGAAGCGGTCCATCATCTTGCCCGGCAGGTCATCGGGGACCGTCGGCACGCGCCATTTCTCCATCACCTTGGCGGGGCCTGCAAGGATGGCTTTGCCCAAAGGGTTTTCACGGAGCTTGGCCTTCAGGCTTTCGATCTGCATCACATCCGCGATGCGGCGGTCGAGGAAATCCCATGTCGCCTGATGGCCCGGGCTGTCATCGCCGAGCCAGTAAAGAACGGTGGAGCCGTAGACGGCCGAGAGCGTGGCGCGTTTGGAATACCAGTTCAGGTCGCGGGTCGTGTCGCCCAGCGCGGTCCAGATCGCATCCGCCGTGCCCCAGATCAGTTTCGCCCCTTCGGCGGCGTGCTGCAGCAGGGCGAAAAGCGTGGTGCCGCGGCGGACGAGTTCGCGATCCTCGACCAGATCGAGGCGGGTGCGGATGGCGAAGGCCACGCGGTCGCGGAAACGCATCTGGGAAAGGTCTGTCTTTCCAAGGGTTTCCACCATGCGGCGGTCGCCGTCCTTGTGGAAGGCAACGGCAAGGTCGATGCCGCCACGGGGATAGAGGGCGCGGGCAAGGCCTTCGGGCACGCCCGAATCGGCGATGGCGGCGCGCAGGGTGGTTTCGGACCAGCCGTCGAAGGGAACATGGGAAAGCGCCGCGTTCAGCACGGCTTCGCGGGCGTTTTCAGGGCTTTGCGGGCTTTCCATGGCAGTCTCCTTGGTGCGTCGGTGGACAGGCGGTCTTTCCTTTGTTATAGGGCGCGCGCCTGCACACTGTAGTGCAACTCTAACTTAGGAAGGTGGTGACAACCACATGCAGGTCAGCGTCCGCGACAATAACGTCGAACAGGCACTCCGTGCCCTGAAGAAAAAGCTCCAGCGCGAAGGCGTTTTCCGTGAAATGAAGCTCAAGCAGCATTTCGAGAAACCGTCCGTCAAGAAAGCGCGCGAGCAAGCCGAAGCGGTCCGCCGTGCGCGCAAACTCGCGCGCAAGAAGGCACAACGCGAAGGCGCTCTCTGAGGCGTTAAGCGAACGATGGGGCAGCGATGCCCGCCCGATCAACCCCCGTCCGCAAGGCCGGGGGTTTTTCATTGCGCCGGGGCTTAAGGATTTCCGTTTTTCTGTGACTTTACGCGGGGATGGCGGAAAATGACCGTGCCACAGCCGGTGCCGTGAACCGTACCGCAAAGTGTACATACAAATTCGGGCAGATTTCTGGTCTGAGTCATGGTTAACGGTGCGCCTGTGCGGAGTCGGGGAGACGATTTCTGACGCAGAAATCGCGGCGAAATCTGACGCAGATTTCGCTTTGCGGTCTTGGTGCGACGGGAAGGGGCCGAAATCTGCGTCAGATTTCGGGACGGAATTTGCGTCAAATTCCGTTTGGCGCGGGTGGAGGCGGTTGCGGGAATGGCGGGGAGACCCCCGCCCTACACGGCCAGCGCGGTTGTCTGGACCACGGTTCGCAACGCGAAGGAAGAATGCATCTGCCGCACGCCCGGCAAGCGGGACAGGTATTGGCGGTGGATGCGGGCGAAATCCTCGGTGTCCTGCGCCATGATCTTGAGCAGGTAATCCGCCTGCCCCGCCATCAGGTGGCATTCGAGGATGTCGGGAATCTTGGCCACCTCGCGTTCGAAGGCGTCGAGCAATTCGTCAGCCTGACCCTGCAGCGTGATTTCCACATAGACCGTCGTCGGGCGGCCAAGACGGCGCGGGTCGAGCAGGGCCACGTAGCGGGCGATGAACCCCTCTTCCTCCAGCCGTTGCGTGCGGCGGTGGCAGGCCGAGGGCGAGAGGTTCACACGTTCCGACAATTCGGCATTGGTGATGCGGCCTTCCTTCTGCAGGACGGTGAGGATGCGGCGGTCAGTTGCGTCTAGTTCTGACATCGTGGAAGAAACCTTCGCCTTGAGGGCCGATTGCGATGAAATCTACCGCAGCGGACCATGCGCGTCATGCAGAAATCAAAGAAACGGCGGGAAAGCTGACGGAAGCTTTTTCCACAGCGGGCCGTGTCGTGCCCGGAACGGGAGGAAGCAATCAGATGAAGATCGGATGTCCGAAGGAGATCAAGCCGCAGGAATTCCGCGTCGGCATGACGCCCATCGCGGCGCGCGAGGCGGTGGCGCATGGGCATGAGGTGCTGGTGGAAACCGGCGCGGGCCTTGGCGCGGGGTTTGCCGATGCCGATTACGTCGCGGCGGGGGCGACCATCGCCGCCGATGCGGCGGAGGTCTTTGCCAAGGCCGAGATGGTGGTGAAGGTGAAGGAGCCGCAGGCGGTGGAGCGGGCGCGGCTGCGCGAGGGGCAGGTGCTGTTCACCTATCTGCATCTGGCGCCGGACCCGGAGCAGACCAAGGACCTGCTGGCATCGGGCGTGACGGCCATCGCCTATGAGACGGTGACGGATGACCGGGGCGGGCTGCCGCTGCTGGCGCCGATGTCCGAGGTGGCCGGGCGGCTGGCGCCGCAGGTGGGCGCATGGACGCTGCAGAAGGCCAATGGCGGGCGCGGGGTTCTGATGGGCGGCGTGCCGGGCGTGTTGCCCGCGAAGGTGGTGGTGATCGGCGGCGGCGTGGTCGGCACGCAGGCGGCGCGTGTGGCGGCGGGGATGGGGGCGGATGTCACCATCCTTGACCGGTCGGTGCCGCGGCTGCGCTATCTGGACGACATCTTCCACGGCACGGTGAAGACGGGCTATGCCAGCGCGGGCCTGACGGCGGAACTGGTGGCGGAGGCGGACATGGTGATCGGCGCGGTGCTGATCCCCGGTGCCGCCGCGCCGAAGCTGGTGACGCGGGCGCAACTCAAGACGATGAAGCCGGGGGCGGCGATCGTGGATGTCGCCATCGATCAGGGCGGGTGTTTCGAGACGTCGCGCGCCACCACCCATCAGGACCCGATCTATGAGGTGGACGGCATCCTGCATTACTGCGTGGCGAACATGCCCGGCGCGGTGGCGCGGACCTCAACGCTGGCGCTGGGGAATGCGACGATGCCCTTCATGCTGGCCTTGGCCGACAAGGGGTGGAAGCGGGCCTGCGCCGAGGACCGGCATCTTCTGAACGGGCTGAACACGCACAAGGGCAAGCTGACCTATGCGGCGGTGGGCGCGGCCTTGGGCCTGCCCTCGATCACCGGGGCGGAGGCGCTGGCGATCTGATGCGAAGGGGGGCCGCGGGTTCACCCGCGGCCCACCTTGCCTTGCGGTGGAGGACGTCACTTCTTCAGCGCGTCGCGGATTTCCATCAGGATATCCAGTTCGGTCGGACCGGCCGGGGCGGCGGCGGCCTCGGCGGCCTCTTTCTTGGCGGTGGCCTCCTTCAGCTTGTTCACCGCCTTGACCAGCAGGAACACCACCCAGGCGATGATCAGGAAGTTGATCACGGCGGTGATGAAGGCCCCATAGGCAAAGACCGGGGCGCCTGCGTCGCGGGCGGCGGCCAGCGAGGCCGGGTTGGTGCCCGAAAGGTCGATGAACAGGTTCGAAAAGTCCACGCCACCGGTGATGAGGCCGATGATCGGGTTGATCAGGTCCCCCACGAGCGAGTTGACGATGGCGGTGAAGGCCGCGCCGATGATGATACCGACGGCAAGGTCGACGACATTGCCGCGGGCGATGAACGTCTTGAATTCGTTAAGCATTCCACGGTTCCCATTGTTATGGTTCTTGGTTCCGCCCCTTGGATGGGGCGGCATCTGTCCCTGTGCGCGTTAGGCACGGCGCACAGTATGCAGAGAATGCATCCGATTTCATCGTAAAAATGCAATTCTTAGGGGGGAATGGTGCCGATCAGGTCGGGCGGATCATGGTATGGGCGGCGTTGAAGCCGAAGATCAGGCGCAGGGGGCCGATGCCTTCGGTCCGGTCCAGCACGAAGCCGCGCCTTTCGTAAAGGGCGCGGGCGCGCAGGTTGGTATCCACCACGTCAAGGCGGACGGCATCATAGCCGCGGGCGCGCCCCTCGGCCACGATCGCCTCGAGCAGGGCGGTGCCGACGCCCTGCCCGCGGGCGGAACCGGCGACGCAGAGCCCGTCGAGGAGGAAGCGTTCGGCATCGGCGTCATTGCCCAGAAGGCGCAGCAGCATGGTGCGCCAGCGGCCTCCGAAGGTGCCGTAGATGGCGCGCAGGTCATCCTCGCTGCCGCCGGCGAAGCTGCCCTCGGGCGTCTTGAACCCGGCGAGGCCGACGAGGCGGCCATCGCGGGCGAAGGCGGTGAGGCAATGATCGGCGCGCATGACACGGTGCAGATAGACCAGCGCCAGCCGTTCGGGACCAAGGACGCGGCCCAGCTTGGGGCCGAAGGCCTGCCAGTAGAGCAGGGCCGCCTCTTGGCGGAGATGGTCAGGCAGGCCCTGTTCGATGCGGATCATGGCGTCAGTCCTTGGCGGCGCCCATCAGCGCCGCCTCGTGCCCTGCCCCCAGAATCCAGCCTTCCTCGGCGCTGTCGGGGGGAACGGTCAGAAGCGGAGCCAGCAGGCCCTGTGATGACAGACTGTGCAAGGCACGCGCCAGAAGCAAGACCTGAGCGCGGTCCTTGATGCCCTCATGTTGAGAAACGAGGGGGGCGAGGAGGGAGGGGTAGACCTCGGCCAGCAGCACCGGGGCGGCGGGCGCGCCGTCGAAGGGCCAGACGGCAACGCCGGGGCGTTGCGACAGGCGGTGGATCATCGGCAGGCCCATGAGGGCCTGAGAGCCGACGGAGCCGGTGGTGAAGAGTTTCCAGACGGGCTGGGCGCGGGGAACGCGGCGTTCCACGGCGCGGCGTTCGGGCAGGCCGAGGGCCGCATAATCGACGGTCTTGCGTTCGGGCAGGTCGGGCAGCGGCTGGCTGGCGGGGCGGCCCCAGAAGGGGCCGGGGCCGAAGCGGGCATTGATGGAGGCGGCGACGGCGAAGCGGTTGTTGCGGTTGCCCGCATCGGTGATCTGCCCGGCCAGCCAGCGCCAGATGGCGCGGGGGTCGGCCTGCCCGGTGAGGCGGGCGGCGAAGCCTGCGGGATAGCCCATCGGGAAATCGAAGCCGATCAGGAGGCGGCGGTTGGCGGCGGTCTCTTGCGCGATCAGCGCGAGGAGGCGTGCCTCGGCATCGGCGCGGGTGCGGAAATACCGCGCCTCGGTTCCGGCGGCGGTGGCGGTGCCGATCCAGATGGCATTGGCGGAGGGCCGGGCGGGCGAGGGGCCGTTGGTGGCGGACCAGTCGACGATGGCGACGGTGTCGAAGGCGGCACTCAAAGGCCGACCTCGGAGAGGATGAAATCCGCCACCGCGCGGGTGTCGTTCAGATCGAGGACGGGGACGGAAAGCGAGAGGCCCGTTGCATCGGTGGCCACGGCGCGGACCAGCGGGTCGCCGGTCTGGATGAGGTCATGCCCCGTTTCGCGGCGCCAGACTTCCACCTTGCGGTGGCTGTCGCGTTTGTAGCCTTCGACCAGCACCAGATCGACGGGGGAGAGGCGGGCCAGAACGGCGGAAAGGTCGGGTTCGGGGCCGCGATGTTCCACCATCAGGGCGAAGCGGTCCTTGGAGGCCAGCACCACCTCGCGCGCGCCGGCCTGACGGTGGCGGAAGGTGTCCTTGCCCGGTTGGTCGAGGTCGACGTCGTGATGCACATGCTTGACCGTGGAGACGGAGAAGCCGCGCGCCGTGATCTCGGCCACCAGACGTTCCATCAGGCTGGTCTTGCCGGAATTCTTCCAGCCGATGACGCCGTAGACCCTCATGCCGCGCCCCGGATGCGGGCCTCGGCCATCGCGAGGTCTTCGGGGGTGTTGAGGTTGGCGAAGGCCCCGTCATCGGGGAAATCGGCGCGGGCGGCGTGGAGGCTGTCGGCAAAGCTGCGGACGCGCGCCTTTTCGCCGCTGGCGAGGAAGGCGCGCAGGGCGGGGGCGGCCTTGGCGGGCCAGAGGCCGAAGGTCGGGTGATCGTTCCCGCCGGAGCGGGCGAGTGCGGCCCCCGTCCCTTCGGCCGCGAGCAGAAGGCGGGGCACGAGATCGGGCGGGAAGAAGGGCGCATCGACGGGAACGGAGACGAGATGCGTTGCGCCGAGAGGTGCCGCCCAGTCCAGCGCGGCGAGGAGGCCCGAGAGCGGGCCTTGCGAGGCATCGGCATCGGGCAGGATGGGCAGGCCGAAGCGGGCAAGCCGCGCCGGATCGCCATTCGCGCTGATGGCGAGGCGGTCGACCTGCGGCTCCAGCCGTTCCACGGCATGGGCGATGAGGGGGCGGCCCGCCAAGGGCAGCAGCGCCTTGTCGGCCCCGCCCATGCGGCGGCCCTGCCCGCCTGCGAGGATCACTCCGAGAATCCGCATCGCTCTCCCTTCCCCTTCGCTGCAGGATGGCCTAAGCCCATCCGTGCGCAAGGTAAAGCGCGAGGCAGCATGTCCCCCATCCGCAAGGCCTTTCTCCGTGGCGTCGTTTCCGCCCTGCCGATGACCGTGGTCGTCGGGCCCTTCGCGCTGCTGTTCGGGGTGGTCGCGACGGAGGCCGGGTTGAACGTGGTGGAGACGATGCTGTTCTCTGTCTCGGTCTTTGCGGGGGCGTCGCAATTCGCGGCGCTTCAGACGATGCAGGAGAATGCGCCGGTTCTGGTGGTGCTGGCGACGGCGCTGGCGGTGAACCTGCGGATGGTGATGTATTCGGTGACGCTGGCCCCACATTTCGGGGAATTGCCGCTGCGGTCGCGGGCCTTGATGGCCTATTTCCTCGTCGATCAGAGTTTCGCCACAACGGTGGCCGAGATCGACCGAAATCCGGCGATGACCGCGTTGGAAAAACGGGCGGTGTTCTTCGGGGCGGTGGTGGCGGTGGCGCCGCTGTGGTTCCTTGCCTCGCTGGCGGGCGGGCTGGTGGGGCAGGCGATACCGCCCGACTATGCGCTGGATTTCGCGCTTCCGATCACCTTCCTTGCCATGGTCGCGCCGATGCTGCGCAGCCTGCCACATCTGGTGGCGGCGGGGGTGTCGATTGTGCTGTCGCTGGCCTTGGCAGGAATGCCCTATGGCACAGGCCTTCTGGTCGCGGCGGCGGTCGCGATGGCGGCGGGGGCGGCGCTGGAGCGGTGGCGGGAGATGCGGGGATGATCGACAAATCCACCTTCTGGATCGTCATGCCCGTGCTGGCGGTGGGGACCTATGCGATACGGTTCTCGTTTCTTGGGACGCTGGGGGCGCGTCCCCTTCCCGACTGGCTGACGCGCTGCCTGCGCTATACGGCGGTGGCGGTGCTGCCTGCGCTGGTGGCCCCCGGCGTGCTGTGGCCCGCGGCGACCGGGGGCGAGACAGACCCCGCGCGGCTGGCGGCGGCGCTGGTGACGCTGGGCGTGGGGCTGGTGACGCGCAGCACGATGGCCGCGATCCTTGCGGGGGGCGTCACGCTGTTTGCGCTACTGGCGCTGGTCGGTCAGAGCGGGGCCTGACTGGACTGCACCAGAAGGACGCCGTGGTTCTTGTCGGCGTCTTCGTCATAGATCACGCGGCCTGTGACGCCGGGGATCTTGGCGAAATCTTCCATCAACTTGTTCGGATACCATGTGTTGCGGATGGATTCGAAGCCCGGCACGCCGCGCAGGATGGAGGAGATGGAATTGGCGCATTGCGCCTTTGGCACGGCGCCATATTCCTTGGCCCGGCGCGCCACGAGATCGGCCACGCCCGGCGAGACGACGACGGTCTGTTCCACCACGCGGAAGGTTTCGCGGGCGTGGTAGTCGATGTAGAAGTTCACGATGCGCGGGGTGATCCCGTAATGCACGTCGTTGCGCTCCGGGATGCGGGGATGGTTCCACGTGCCCGCCGGATCGAACATGATCCTTTCGGAGTCGTTGATCATCAGCCCGCTATGCGCCCCCGCGCCCGAGCGGTTGTTGATCACCGTGAAGAGGGTGATCGCGTTCGGCCCGTCATGCACGTAGCGCGCCTGTTCCACCTGTTCGTCGGTGGCCCAGACGGAATCCGCGCCGCAGGCGGCAAGGTTCAGCAGGGCAAGCAGGGCGAGAACGGCACGAAACATGACTTTGTCCGGAAATGCGGGGGGCGCGTGCGCCTTAGGCGTTGGCCAGTGCGAGGAAGATCAGCAGGGCGATGATGATGATGACGCCCCATTGCGTGAACTTCATGAAGCCCGCGAAGGTCTTTTCCTGCGCGCGGATGTCCATGCTGCCCGGCTTGTACTCTTCGTGCTTGTCGGCCATGTCGGTTCCCTTTTGTCAGTCTTTCCCGGTGCGATAGCCGATTCAGGGCGCGCTGTCACCCCTCGCGGCGTCGCAGGTCAGACCGAGCCGTCGCCGGATTCGCCGCCCGCCCATTGCTGCATCATCTGGAAGCCGATCCGGCGCGGCGGTTCCTCGGGCTGGTCCTTGGGCACCGCGCGGAGGAGGACGTTGAGCTGGCTGACATGCTGGATGAGCTGGGTCTTCAGCCCGTCCTCGTCGCGGCCGTAGAAGGTGACGAGGTCGGGGTCGAAGAAGCCCACGCCTTCGATCGTGAGGATCCCCGCCTGCCCGCCGGTGAAGCCCATCGCCACCTCTTGCGAGGCGTCGAGCTGGGATTCGAAGTTCTGGATGTAGAGGATCAGGCGTTCATAGGCCCATTCGGCGGGGCTTTTCTCTTCGATCTTGCGGCGGGTGGCGGCCTTGGGCAGGGGCGCGGTTTCCAGTTGGCCGCATTGCGCGGGGTCGGAATGCACGGCCTTGGCGCGGGGCGTGGCTGCGGCCTTGGTCGCCTTGGCGGTGGTGGGGAGGTCTTTGGTCATGGGGATCGGGTTCCTTTGCGGGCAAGGGAACGGGATCGGGCGCGCGGGCGCAAGGGTTTTGCGCGGGGCGCGCGCGTCAGCGCGCCTGCCAGAGCCACGCGCCAGTGGGCGAGAGGTGGCGGGTGACCATGCCACGGGCGCGGAGGCAGTTCAGGTGGGCCACCGATTCGACCAGCGCCATGCCGAATTCCGGCCCGTCGATCTGCCTTTTGAACAGCGGAAGGAAGCAGTCGGCGGCGGTCTGCGGGGTGGCGAGGTGATCCAGCAGGCGGGAGAGCGCGCCTTCGTGATTGTCGATCATCTGGCGCAGGCGCAGGGGCAGGCCGGTGAAGGGCAGCTTGTGGCCGGGAAGGACGAGGTGGTCCTCCCGCGCGAGGGGCTGGAAGCGGGCGCAGCTTTGCAGCCATTCGGTCAGGGGGTCTGCCTCGGGTTCGGTGGGATAGACGCCGATATTGGCCGAGATGCCGGGAAGAAGCTGGTCGCCGCCAAGGATGAGGTGGTCGTCGAGGCTCCAGAAAGTGGCATGTTCGGGTGCGTGGCCATCGCCGCAGCGCACGCGCCAGCGTCGACCTGCGGCGGTGATGGTGTCGCCGTCGCGGATGCGGGTGAAGCCGGGGGGAAGGGGCGAGACGACATCGGCGAAGTTGAAGGGGCGGGTGGCGGCATAGGCCTGCAGCCGGTCGGGCGGGACGCCCGCGCGGCGCTGGAATTCCACCGCCTCTGGCAGTGGCAGGGGATGTTCGTCCAGCACCAGCATCCGGGCATAAAGCCATGAGGTGCGGGTGGTCACCAGTTCCGCGCCCCGCGACTGGAACCAGCCGGCAAGGCCGATGTGATCGGGGTGGTAATGGGTGACGATGACGCGGGTGACGGGCTTGCCCGCGAGCGGGCCTTGCAGGAGCGTCTCCCAGATCGCCTTGGCGCGTTTGGAGGCGAAGCCCGTGTCGACGATGGTCCAGCCCGCGCCATCGTCCAGCGCGAAGACGTTGACATGGTCCAGCGCCATGGGCAGCGGCAGGCGCAGCCAGAGGATGCCGGGCGCCACTTCATGCGCGGCCCCCTCGGCGGGCGGTGTGTCGAAGGGGTGGCGGATGCCTGTTTCGGTCATGGCACGGGCTTATGCCGCGCGGCCTTACGCGGCAAGGTCCTCCGGCGACAGGGCATAGAGTTGCGCGGCCCCTTCGCGGGCCTCGGCCAGATGGGCGGCATGGGCGGGCAGGAGGCGGCGGATCGCCACGCGGGCCAGCGCGGCCCGCGCCCCCCCGGCGACATGGGCCGCGCGCAGATGGGCATCCGCGCCAAGGACCAGCGCGAAGGCGCGCAGATAGGGGGCGGCCCCGGCGAAACGGTCCGTCAGGTCCTGTTTCAGCAGCGCCTCAGTGCCTTCGCGCAGCGCCTCGGCCGCGTTCCAGACATCGGTGGCAAGGTCGGGATGGGTGGCGCGGGCGGATTCGGCGGCGGCCTGCACCTCGTCGATCAGGGCGAAGGCGGCGGCCCCGCCATCGGACATCTTGCGCGCGGTCAGGTCCATCGCCTGAATGCCGTTGGTGCCTTCGTAGATCGATGTCACCCGCACGTCGCGGGCGAATTGCGCCGCACCCGTCTCCTCGACGAAGCCCATCCCGCCATGGATCTGCACGCCCAGTTGCGCCACCTCGTTGCCGGTATCGGTGCCATAGGCCTTGGCGATGGGGGTCAGGAGCGCGGCGCGGGCCTGCCATTCCGGCGCGCCGGTCGCCGCCGCCATGTCGATGGCGATGGCGCAGGAGAGCGCGATGGCGCGGGCGGAAAAGACCTGCGCGCGCATGGTGGCCAGCATCCGGCGCACGTCGGCATGGTCGGTGATCGGCGCGCGGCCCGTGGGCGTGCGGCCCTGCACCCGCCCCTCGGCATAGGCAAGCGCCTGCTGGAAGGCGGCCTCGGCCACGCCGACGCCCTGCACGGCGACGCCGAGGCGCGCGTTGTTCATCATGGTGAACATGGCGGCGAGGCCCCGATCCGCCTCGCCCACCAGCCAGCCCTGCGCGGCGTCATATTGCATGACGCAGGTGGGGCTGCCGTGCAGGCCCAGCTTGTGTTCAAGCGAGACGACGGAAAGGCTGTTGCGGCGGCCCGGGTTGCCTGCGGCATCGGGGATGAATTTCGGCACGAGGAAGAGGCTGATCCCCGCCGTTCCGGGCGCGGCATCGGGCAGGCGGGCCAGCACGAGATGGCAGATGTTCGGCAGGAAATCCGCATCGCCCCATGAGATGTAGATCTTCTGCCCGGTGACCGCATAGGTCCCGTCTCCCAGCGGTTCCGCCTTGGACCGCAGCGCGCCGACATCCGATCCAGCCTGCGGTTCGGTGAGGTTCATCGTGCCGCCCCATTCGCCGGAAATCAGTTTCGGCAGATAGGTGGCCCGCAGCGCGTCGGAGGCGTGATGTTCCAGCGCCTCGATCTGGCCCTGCGTCAGGAGCGGGCCGATCTGCAGGGCAAGGCAGGCACCCGCCATCATTTCGTTGACCACGGTGCCGAGCGCCAGCGGCAGGCCCATCCCGCCATTTTCCGGCCGGGCGGCCATGCCGATCCAGCCGCCTTGGGCGATTGCGCGATAGGCATCGGCAAAGCCCGGCGGCGTGCGGACGATGCCGTTCTCCAGCCGCGCGCCGACCTTGTCGCCGATGCGGTTGAGCGGCGCGAGGGTGGTTTCGCACAGGCGCGCGGCCTCGGCCAGAACGGCGCGGGCGGTTTCGGGCGTGGCCTCGGCAAAGCGGGGGGTGGCGGCAAGCCGGTCGAAGCCCAGCACCTGCGACAGGAGGAAATCGTGGTCGGCAAGGGGGGCGCGGTAGGGCATCGGACTTTCCTTCGGGTTCGCCGGGTGCGGGGCGGCTTGGCAAGGGGGCCGGGGCGCGCTAGGACACCTGATCTGTAAAGGATTGCAGGGCGGTAGCGCCCGCTCAAGCCCAACGCTGCGTCACGGGACATGATGGATACCGAAACCTTGCCCGCGACCGATGCGGGGCTGGCCCGCGCAGCGGGGCTGTTGCGCGGGGGTGCGTTGGTCGCCTTTCCGACCGAGACGGTCTATGGCCTTGGCGGCGATGCACGGAACGACCGGGCGGTGGCGGCGATCTTTGCCGCGAAGGGGCGGCCGAGTTTCAACCCGCTGATCGTGCATCTGCCCGATCTGGCGGCGGCGCGGACGGTGGCGGTGTTCGACGCGCGGGCCGAGGCGGTGGCGGCGGCCTTCTGGCCGGGGCCATTGACGCTGGTGCTGCCCTTGCGGGTGGAGGCGGGGATATCGCCGCTCGTGACGGCGGGCCTTGCAACGGTGGCGGTGCGGGTGCCTGCGCATCCGGTGGCGCAGGGGCTGTTGCGGGCCTTCGGCGGGCCGCTGGCCGCGCCTTCGGCCAATCCGTCGGGGAAGGTGTCGCCGACGCGTGCGGCGCATGTCCTTGCCGGGCTGGCGGGGCGGATCGCGGCGGTGGTGGATGGCGGCGATTGCGCCGTGGGGGTGGAATCGACGATCCTTGGCCTTGAGGGCGCGCCTGCGCTGCTGCGCCCCGGCGGGGTGACGGTTGAGGCGCTGGAGGCGGTGCTGGGCGCGCCGCTGGTGGCGGGCGGGTCGGAGGTACGGCCGAATGCGCCGGGGCAGTTGGCCAGCCATTACGCGCCGGGGGCCGCGGTGCGGCTGGAGGTGACGCGGCCGGAGGCGGGCGAGGTCTGGGTGGGGTTCGGCGACTGTCCGGGGGCGGCGCTGTCGCTTTCGGAGGCGGGCGATCCGGTGGAGGCGGCGGCGCGGCTGTTCCACATCCTGCGTGAGGCGGATGCGATGGCGGGGCCGGAGGGGCGCATCGCCTTTGCGCCGGTACACGAGGCGGGGCTGGGGCGGGCGATCAACGACAGGCTGCGGCGCGCGGCGGCCCCGCGGGGGTAGCAAAATTCTGACGCAGAATTTTGCACCGGAATTTGACGCAAATTCCGTCATCCCCTTGGCAGGGGATGTCATCGGGGGGCCGATGCCAGAAATGCCGCCTCAGTCGAAGATGCCCGTCACCCGCCCGAACAGCATGAAGGCCCGCGCGGTGCGGGTGTCGGCCAGTTCGGCGAGGTCGGCGTCGGAGGCGACCTTTTCGAATTCCTGAAAGATCTTGTCGAAGCTGCGCAGGAAATGGTGGGCCGCATCGCGAAACACGGTGTCTTCGCGCATCCGGGCCGCGGTGAGCGCGAGCGACGAGCGGTCGCGGATGCCCCCCAGCGCCGCGACGGCGCGGCCGCGTTCGCCCTGCGCGAAGCGGCGCCACATCTCGGGGCGGGCGCGTTCGGGGCGGAGGTCATCCATGTAGATGCCCTCTTGCGACAGGAGCGTCAGCACATCCTGCGCGGCGCGGATCAGCTTGGCCGTATTGCGGTCTTCCAGCGCGAGGCGGAGGGCGCGGAAACCTTCGCGGTCATCCGGATTGTCGGGGAAATTCATCGCGCGGACGAAATCGGTGACCGAAAGGGGGGTGCGCATCTCTTCCGCCGGGGTGCCCAGCGCGAGGGCGGGCTGTTCGTCCTGCGGCGCGGCGCGGGGCGGGGCGAGCGCGGTCTTGCGGTCGGCGGAGGGGACCGAGAGGCCGGGGTCGCGGCGGGTCTGGAAGGTGGCCAGCACGCCTGCCGCCTCTTTCGTGACCTGCGCCACCTCTTCCAGCTTTTGTTCCACCACCGGCTTGATGGCCGCCTGGGTCTGCTGCGACAGGAGATAGGCGTTGCGCATCGCGTCCACCGTGGCCTGAAGGCGCGCGGCCTCGGCCCGCAGGACGCGGACGGAGCGCAGCGTCGTCACCGCCGCCCAGATCAGCGCGAGCGGCAGGAAGACGACGAGCAGCGTCATGACAAGGCCCAGAAGGCCGCCGCCATCGGTGGCGGGAGAGATCAGCGCATAGGCGATGACCGCCACGACCCAGACCAGCGCGAGCAGGGCGGCGACGATCTCGGTCGGGCCGAAGGGAGGGCTGTCCTCGGCGCGGAGGAACAGCCCGAGGGGTTCTGGGACCCCACGGTCTAGCCCCGGACGCTCTGGCCCCGGACGCTCTGGCCTGTCGCGGTCTTCCGGCATTTTCTTTCCGAATCGTGTTTCGGGGGTGGTCAGAGATAGCGGATCGTCAGGATCTCATAGCTCTTCTGGCCGCCCGGAGTCTTCACCTCGACGCTGTCGCCTTCGTCCTTGCCGATCAGGGCGCGGGCGAGGGGGGAGCGGATGTTCAGCAGGCCGCGTTCGATGTCGGCCTCGGCCTCGCCCACGATCTGGTAGGTCTTTTCCTCGTCCGTGTCCTCGTCGACGATGGTGACCGTCGCGCCGAACTTGATCGCGCCCGAGAGTTTGGACGGATCGATGACCTCGGCCAGCGACAGCATCCCCTCCAACTCCTTGATGCGGCCTTCGATGAAGGACTGCTTTTCGCGGGCGGCGTGGTATTCGGCGTTCTCCGACAGGTCGCCATGTTCGCGCGCCTCGGCGATGGCGCGGATCACGGCGGGGCGTTCGACCGATTTCAGCGTCTTGAGTTCTTCGTCCAGCGCGGTGAAGCCCGCGCGCGTCATCGGAATCTTTTCCATTGGCCCCAACATAACAAAAGGAAGGCCACGGCCCTGTTTCCGGGGCAGTGGCGCGATCCGTCCAGCGATTGCCCGGATACCCAAGCCGACCAAGACGGCAAATGCAAGGCCCTGCGCGGGCGGAATGCGGAAAAGGGCGGCACATCCTGCAGCTTGGCCGCGCGCGGATGCCGCGAAGCGACATTGTGATGCCGCGTTCCGATTGACCCCTTGGCGCGGCATCGGCTAGGGGAATGCCAGCCGCCCGCAAGATTATTGCGCGGGCATGCAACGGGTATCGGGGAAGGAACAGGCGGAATGGCCGAGATCGTCCGTGAGTCGATGGAATATGACGTGGTGATCGTGGGGGCGGGCCCTGCCGGCCTGTCGGCGGCGATCCGTCTGAAGCAGCTTGACCCCGACATGTCGGTGGTGGTGCTGGAAAAGGGGTCCGAAGTCGGGGCGCATATCCTTTCGGGGGCCGTTCTGGACCCATCGGGGCTGGATGCGCTGCTGCCGGAGTGGCGCAGCATGGGCGCGCCGATCAAGACCGAGGTGAAGGAGGACAACTTCTATATCCTCGGCCCCGCCGGACAGGTGCGGATTCCGAATTTCCCGATGCCGCCGCTGATGAACAACCACGGGAATTACATCGTCTCGATGGCGAATGTCTGCCGCTGGATGGCGGGTGTGGCCGAGGGGCTGGGGGTGGAGATTTTCCCCGGCATGTCGGCGAGCCAGCTTGTCTATGAGGGCGACCGCGTGAAGGGTGTCGTGGCGGGCGAATTCGGGCGTGATCCGGAAACGGGAGAGCCGGGGCCGTCTTACGAGCCGGGGATGGAGTTGCACGGGAAATACGTCTTCCTTTCGGAAGGCGTGCGCGGGTCGCTTTCGAAGGAAGTGATCGCGAAATACGAGCTGTCCAAGGGTCACTGCCCGCAGAAGTTCGGCCTTGGCATGAAGGAAATCTGGGAGATCGACCCCGCGAAGCATCGCGAGGGGACGGTGACGCATACGATGGGCTGGCCGCTGGGTTCCAATGCGGGCGGCGGGTCCTTCATCTATCACATTGAGAACAATCAGGTTTACGTCGGTTTCGTCGTCCATCTGAATTACGAGAACCCGCATCTCTACCCCTATATGGAGTTCCAGCGGTTCAAGCATCATCCGATGGTGGCGGAACTGCTGAAGGGCGGGAAGCGCGTGGCCTATGGCGCGCGGGCGATTTCCGAAGGCGGCTGGCAGTCGATCCCCAAGATGGTGGCACCGGGCGTGGCGCTGCTGGGCTGTTCGGCGGGGCTGGTAAACGTGCCGCGCATCAAGGGCAACCACAACGCCATGCTGTCGGGCAAGGCGGCGGCGGAGGCCGCCCATGCCGCGATCAAGGCGGGGCGCGCGGGGGACGAGCTTTCGGCCTATGAGGCCGAGGTGCGGGGCGGCCCCATCGGCAAGGACCTGAAGAAGGTCCGGAACGTCAAGCCGCTGTGGTCCAAGTATGGTCTGGTGGCCAGCCTGATGGGCGGGGGCATCGACATGTGGGCCAACACGATCGGCCTGACAATCTTCGGCACCCTGCGGCATGGCAAGTCGGACGCGGCGGCGACGGGGCTGGCCAAGAACCACAAGCCGATCGACTATCCGAAGCCCGATGGCGTGCTGTCCTTCGACCGGCTGACCAACGTGGCCTATTCCTTCACCAACCATGACGAGGCGCAGCCTGCCCATCTGAAGTTGAAGGATGCGTCGGTCCCGATCTCGGTGAACCTGCCTAAATATGCCGAACCGGCGCAGCGTTACTGCCCGGCGGGGGTGTATGAGGTGCTGGGCGAGGGCAATGACGCGACCTTCCGGATCAACTTCCAGAACTGCGTGCATTGCAAGACCTGCGACATCAAGGACCCCAGCCAGAACATCAACTGGACCACGCCGCAGGGCGGGGGCGGGCCGAACTATCCCAACATGTGACGCGGTCTTCTGACATTTGCGTGTGAATCGGTGCGAAATGGCGGGCCGGGGCGGCGAAATCCCCCCGGCCCGATTGCCTATGTGCCGGGGCAAAGCTAGCCTTTGCGGAAATCCGAGACGAGGTCACTGATCCATGCCCATTCGCCCCAGCCGCCCCCTCGTTGCGATGGCGCTTGCTGCCCTGATGGCCCTGCCGGTGGCGGCGCAAGAGCGGGAGGGGAATGCCGGGGCCTATCTGGCCGCACGCATGGCTGCGATGGAGAACGACTATCGCGAGGCGGCGCTTTGGTACGGGCGGTTAATCGAAACGGGGTCGAACGATCCCGGCACGCTGGAAGGCGCGATGATCGCGCATCTGGGGATGGGCGAGATGGACCGCGCGGGGGAGTTGGCGCGGCAGATCATCCAGAAGGGCGGGCGCAGCCAGCCCACCTTTATCGCCATGCTGATCGACCAATCGGCGCGCGAGGATTACGCGCAACTCATCGCCAACATTCAGGCGGGGCGGTCGGTGGGCAAGCTGCTGGATGATCTGGTGACGGCATGGGCCAGGCTGGGCGACGGGCGGATGTCGGATGCCGTGGGCGCCTTTGACGCGATTGCCAAGGCGCCGGGGTTGGAGGCGTTCGGCCTGTATCACAAGGCATTGGCCTTGGCCTCGGTCGGGGATTTCGAAGGGGCGGACAACATCCTGTCAGGGCGCGAGGCGGGGACCATCGCCCTGATGCGGCGGGGGGCGATTGCCCATGCGCAGGTCCTGAGCCAGTTGGAGCGCAATGCGGATGCGCTGGCGCTTTTGGACCGGATGTTCGGGTCGGAGCCCGATCCGCAGATCGACGCGCTGCGGGCGCGGCTGGAGGCGGGGGAGCCCGTGCCCTTCGACGTGGTGCGCAATGCGAAGGACGGGATCGCGGAGGTGTTCTTCACCCTTGCCTCGGCCCTGCGTGGCGAGGCGGAGGATGGCTATACCCTCATCTATGCCCGTGCCGCCGCCTATCTGCGCGGCGATTTCAGCGAGGCGACGCTTCTTGCGGCGGGGCTGCTGGAAAGCCTCGGCCAGCCGGAACTGGCCGGAGAGGCCTATGCCGGTATCGCGCAGGACGACCCTGTCTACCATGTGGCCGAGATCGGGCGCGCGGATACCCTTCGTGCCAGCGGCAAGACAGAGGCCGCGCTGGAAGTGCTGCTGGCCTTGACCCGCAGCCATGGCAATCTGATCGAGGTGCATTCGGCCTATGCCGATGCGCTGCGCCGCGAGGAACGCTTTGCCGATGCGATCCCGGTCTACAGCCGCGCCATCGAGATGGTGGAGGAGCCGGAGCAACGGCATTGGACGCTGTTCTATTCGCGCGGGATCAGCAACGAACGCGCGGGCAAATGGCCGGAAGCCGAGGCCGATTTCCGCCGCGCGCTGGAATTGAACCCCGATCAGCCGCAGGTGTTGAACTATCTGGGCTATTCCTTTGTCGACCGGGGCGAGAACCTTGAAGAGGCGCTAGGGATGATCGAGCGCGCGGTCGCGGCGCAGCCGGATGCGGGTTACATCATCGACTCGCTGGCTTGGGCGCTGTTCCGGCTGGGCCGGTATGAGGAGGCGGTGGAGCCGATGGAGCGAGCGTCACTGCTGGAACCGGTCGATCCGGTGGTGACGGACCATCTGGGCGATGTCTATTGGGCCGTGGGGCGCAAGCTGGAAGCGCGGTTCCAGTGGCACCGGGCGCTGTCCTTCGAGCCGGAGGAGGATGAGGCCATCCGCATCAGGCGCAAGCTGGAGGTGGGGCTGGATGCCGTGCTGGCGGAAGAAGGGGCGAAGCCGCTGACCGAAGTGGCGAATGAAAGCAACTGAATTCGCGCCCGCCAAGATCAACCTTTGCCTGCATGTCACGGGGCGGCGGGCGGATGGGTATCATCTGCTGGATTCGCTGGTCGTCTTTGCCGGGGTGGGGGATCGGGTCAGCGGGACGCTGGAGGGTCCCCCATCACAGGGGGTGACGTCGCTGGAGGTGACGGGGCCGATGGCGGCGGGGCTGTCGGGTGAGGGAGACAACCTCGTTCTGCGCGCGGCGCGGGCGATGGGGGTTTCGGCGCGGATCGTGCTGGAAAAGCATCTGCCGGTGTCATCGGGCATCGGGGGCGGGTCGGCGGATGCCGCTGCCACGATGCGCCTGCTGGCGCGGCTGTCGGGGCGGGCGCTGCCCGATGCGGCCGCCGTGCTGGCGCTGGGGGCGGATGTGCCCGTCTGTCTGGCGGGGCGGCCCGCCCGCATGACGGGCATCGGCGAGGGGCTGGTCCCCCTGCCCCCCTTGCCGGAGGTTTGGCTGGTGCTGGCAAATCCCGGCGTTGCCGTTTCCACCCCCGCGATCTTCCGCGCGCTGGCGCGGGCCGACAATGCCCCCCTGCCCCGCGACCTGCCGCGTCTGCGCGGCGCGGCGGAACTGGCGGCCTTTGTGATGATGCAACGGAACGATCTGGAACCGCCCGCCCTGACGCTTGAACCCGTCATCGGGCGGGTGAAGGCCGCGCTTTCGGCCCAGCCCGGATGCCTGATGGCGCGGATGTCGGGATCGGGGGCGACCTGTTTCGGCCTGTTCGCGGACCCGCTGGCCGCAAGTGCCGCCGCCCGGGCGATCAGGACGGCGGAGCCGGGGTGGTGGGTCGCGGATGCGCCCCTTCTGACCTAGCTAGCCCCAGTCGTGACGGAAGGCCACCTCGCTGCCATCGGCGCGGCGCAGGGCGCGGGCCACGAATTCCGGCGGGAAACCCTCTTCCAGCGCGCCAAGGACGGTGACCTCTTCGCCCACCTCCACGGGCAGCGCATTCGGGCCGACATAGACGGTGACGACGCCGGTCCCATCCTTCAGGCGGAAGGCATCGGCATCGGTGATGCGCATCACCTTGCCGCTGACGGTGACGGGTTGGCCGCGCGGGGCCTTGGTGATGGGCACGGGGGCGGCGAAGGCGGCAGAGGCCGAAAGCAGGACGGCGGCCATCGCGGCGGAACGGATCATCGTCATCTCCCTGTTTGTCTTTTGTTACCAAGGGAGGTGGGCAAGCCGCCCCATCTTGGCAAGGGGGCGGCGTGCGAGGATCACTCGTATCGGTGATCGAAGGTCACCTTCGTGCCATCGGCGCGGGTCGCTTCGCGGGCATAGACCTCCAGCCGGCCGAGGTCACGGTCCACGATCCCGCTGACGGTGATCGCCTCGCCCGTGTCGAAGGGCACGATGCCGGGGCCGATATAGACGAGGACCGATCCGCTGTCATCGCGGAGGCGGAATTCATCCTCGTCCGTGATCCGGTCCACCACGCCGCTTATGGTGGCGGTGGTGCCATATTGCAGATCGCCGATGGCGACCGTGTTCGCCAAGGCGGGACCTGCGACGAGGAACCCTGTCAGAAGAAGAAAAGCGCGCATCGACCCCTCCAAGATACAACTGACGGTAAGGTCGGGATTGCCGCAGGCCGGAACAAGCGGGCTGACGCGGATGTTATCAGGGGGAAAGGGGCGTGCGGATCAGTTGATCCGCGCCACCACGTAATCGGCAAGGTCGGACAGCATGTCGCGCAATTCATGCGCGGGCAGGATGTCGAGCGAGCGCCGCGCGGTTTCGGCCCAATGCAGCGCCTCGTCCCGCGCCGCCGCCATAGCGCCGTGGCGGGCCATGATGGCCATGGCCTGCGCCAGATCGCCATCGCGCTGATCGCCCTTTTCGATGGTGCGGGTCCAGAAGGCGCGTTCCTCGGCATCGGCCCGCGCAACGGCCTTGATGACCGGAAGCGTCAGCTTGCGTTCACGGAAATCGTCGCCCGTGTTCTTGCCGATGGCGGCATCGGTGCCGCCATAATCCAGCAGGTCGTCGACGATCTGGAAGGCGATGCCCAGCGCATCGCCATAGGCCCGCAGCGCCTGCACCTGTTCCTCAGGGACAGTGGCGATGACGCCGCCCACTTCCATCGCGGCAGCGAAAAGGGCCGCCGTCTTGCCCCGGATCACCTGCAGGTAGATGGCCTCTGTCGTGCCCAGATCCTGCGCGGCGGTGAGTTGCAGCACCTCGCCCTCGGCGATCACGGCAGAAGCATTGGCGAGGATGTCCATCACCCGCAGCGACTGCGTCTCCACCATCAACTGGAAGGAGCGGGCGAAGAGGTAATCGCCCACGAGGACGGAGGATTTGTTGTCCCACAGCAGGTTTGCCGTGGGGCGGCCCCGGCGGCGTTCGCTTTCATCCACCACATCGTCATGCAGGAGCGTGGCGGTGTGGATGAATTCCACCGTGGCAGCGAGTTTCACGTGATTGTCGCCCTGATAGCCGCACATCCGCGCGGCGGCGAGGGTGAGCATGGGGCGCAGGCGCTTTCCCCCGGCCTCGACGAGATGGGCCGTCACCTCGGGGATGCGGGGGGCGTGTTCGCTGGCCATGCGGGTGCGGATCAGCGCATTCACCGCCGCCATGTCATCGGCCAGCCATGCGGCCAGCCGGTCGTGCGGTTTCTGTGCGGCCTCGTCCAAACCCATTCCCCCGCCTCTCGACATTCCGGGGCGGCGCCCCTTAACCTTGCCCCATGAGAGAGCTTCTGCGCAGCACCGACCCGACGATCATCGCCTTTGCCACCGCCCTGCTTGAGGGCGAGGATATAGAGGTATTCGATCTGGACGTCCACATGAGCATCCTCGATGGCAGCCTTGGCATATTGCCGCGCCGGTTGATGGTGCGGGATGCGGACCTTTTCATCGCCCGCGCGGTGCTGCGCGACAACGGCATTCCGACGGGGCTGGAGTGAGCGTGTTTGCCGACGCGGAGCTGACAGATGACAAGTTCCTGATGGGCCGGTTGCGCCTGCTGCAACCCGCCCGGGGCTATCGCGCGGCGACGGATCCCGTGCTGCTGGCCGCCGCCTGCCCGGCGCAAGCGGGGGAAAGCGTGCTGGATCTGGGCTGCGGGGCGGGGGCGGCAAGCTTATGCTTGGCGGCGCGGGTGCCGGGGGTGGTGCTGGCGGGGCTGGAGGTGCAGCCCGAATATGCCGATCTGGCGCGGCGGAATGCGGAACGCAACGGCGTGGCGATGGAGGTTGTGGAGGGCGATCTGGCCGAGATGCCGCGCGCGCTGCGGCGGGAGTTCGACCATGTCATCGCAAACCCGCCCTATTACGATGCGGGCGGATCACCCTCGCCCGTCGCGGCGCGGGATCGCGCGCTGCGGGTGGCGACGCCGATAGCCGCCTGGGTCGCCGCCGCGGGGGCGCGGCTGCGGCCAGGCGGCTGGCTGACCATGATCTTCGCAACGCCCTGCCTGCCCGAGGCGCTGGCGGCGCTGCCGCCCAAGATGGGCTCGGCCATGGTCCTGCCATTGGAGCCGCGTCTGGGCCGCGCCCCGCCCCGCGTGATCCTGCAGGCGCGGAAGGGCGGGCGGGCGGCGTTCCGTCTGCTGGCCCCCTTCACGCTGCATGCCGGTGCGTCACATGACGGTGACCGCGAGAGCTATACCCCGGCCGCGAACGAAGTTCTGCGCAACGGCGCCGATCTTTCGGCGGCCTTTGGCCGGGATCGTTAAACACATCCGTAAGTCGGCACCGATTGTCCGTGACACGACTCAGGGGTTGTGTTGCACTGAGGATATTGGAACCAATCATGAGGAGGACGGATATGACGATTGCTTCGCATCTGCAGGAACTGCGCCGCAAGCATGAGCACCTCTCTGACATGGTAGAGCGTGAGCAGCGAAGCCCCGGCGCGGATGCCCTGCGGATTGCCGAGCTGAAGAAGCAAAAGCTCAAGCTCAAGGAAGAGATGACCCGCCTGCAGCAGGCGTAAGGGATCAGTCCCCGGCGCTGGTGCCCGCCCGGGCCGCCAGCGCCGCACCCCCGGTGATAAGGATCGCCGCGCCAAGGATCGTCCATGACGCCGGGCTGATGCCTGCGATGACAAGGGCGAGGGTGGAGAGCAGAGGCGCCGCATAGGACGCGACGCCGAGAAGCTGGATGTCGCCTTTCTTCATCCCGATATCCCATGTGAAGAAGGCAGCGCCGACCGGGCCGATGCCCAGTGCGAGGATGGACAGCCAGCCGATGGCGCCCGTGGGCCAGACCGTTTCCTCCACCATCGGATGCACGAGCGCCGACAGCGCCGCCGTGCCGAGGCAGAAGACCGTGACGCTTTCGGTGGGCACGTCGCCGAGACGGCGCGAGAGGGTGGAATAGCCCGCCCATGTGATCGCGCAGAGGAAGCCGAGGAACAGGCCAAGGGGCGTGGCGGCCCCGCCGCTGTCGCGCCCCAGAACGATGAGGGCGGCCCCGGCGAAGGCGATGACGGCCCCGATCAGGACCATGGGGCGCAGCCTTTCCCCGGGCAGGAAACTGGCGAAAAGGACGATGAAGAGCGGCCAGAGATAGGCCATGAGGCCCGTTTCGGCCGAGGGCGCGATACGGAAGGCGGTGAAGTAAAGCGCGTGATAGCCGAAGAGGCCGATGATGCCGAAGGCATAGACGCGCCATGAGATGCCGCGCAGGCGGTCCAGCCCGTTGCGCAGAGTCCAGATCAGGCCCAGAGTGCCGCCGATGCCGAAGGTCAGGGCGTTCAGCAGGAAGGGGGGCACCGGGGCCGAACCGATGGTGAAAAGGGCAAGCAGCGCCCACATCAGGACGGCGGTAAAGCCGATGGCCGTTGCGTTTCTTTGCGTCATCCCTGCCTCGCGGTCTGCGCGCAACTTAGGCGGGGTGTCGGGCAAGGGGAAGGCGGTTTCTGACGCAGAAACCGCATCGGAATTTGACGCAAATTCCGGGTCCTTGCCGTCGCGCATGTTCCCCCGCCAACCCATGGTCGGCAGGGGAAGACGATTTCTGTGTCAGAAATCGACGCGGAATTTGTGTCAAATTCCGCGCCCCGGGTGGTCAGACGAAGAACTGCCCGCCATTGGCCGAAATCGTGGACCCGGTGATGAAGCCCGCATCGTCCGACGCAAGGAAGACCACCGTCCGCGCGATCTCCTCCGGTTCGCCCAGACGGCCCACCGGAATCTGCGGGATGATGCGTTCGTTCAGCACCTTCTCGTCGATGGCCTTCACCATTTCGGTCGCGATATAGCCCGGGCAGATCGCATTGACGGTGATCCCAGCCCGCGCGCCCTCTTGCGCCAGCGCCTTGGTGAAGCCCAGATCGCCCGACTTGGCGGCGGAATAGTTGGCCTGACCCGCCTGCCCCTTCTGCCCGTTGATGGAGGAGATGTTGATCACGCGCCCGAACTTCCGGTCGCGCATCCCCGACCACAGCGGATGGGTCATGTTGAACAGACCCGTCAGGTTGGTGTCGATCACCTCTTTCCACTGCTGCGGCGTCATCTTGTGGAACATGGCGTCGCGGGTGATGCCCGCGTTGTTCACCAGCACATCCACCGGCCCAACCTCGGCCTCGACCTTGGCGATGCCCGCCACGCAGGCATTGTAATCCGCGACCGACCATTTGTAGGTGGGAATGCCGGTTTCCTTGGTGAAGGCCGCCGCCGCCTCATCGTTCCCGGCATAGTTCGCGGCCACCTTGTAGCCCGCCGCCTTCAGCGCCACCGAAATCGCGGCACCGATCCCGCGCGAACCACCTGTTACCAAAGCCACTCGTGCCATAAGTCCCTCCTCCTGAATGCGGACATCGTTGAAATGGTGTTACCGAAATGAACAAGGGCGCGCAACATTATTGCGCGCCCATTTTGCACCTGCGGCATTGTGGCCGCAGAAAGATCAGCGTTCCAGACACATGGCGACGCCCATGCCGCCCCCGATGCACAGGGTGGCAAGGCCACGCTTGGCATCCCGCCGCGCCATTTCGAACAGCAGCGTGTTCAGGATGCGGCAGCCTGATGCGCCGATCGGGTGGCCGATGGCGATGGCCCCGCCGTTGACGTTCACGATGGACGGATCCCATCCCATGTCCTTGTTCACCGCGCAGGCCTGCGCAGCGAAGGCCTCGTTCGCCTCGACCAGATCAAGGTCGCCGACCTTCCAGCCTGCCTTGGCCAGCGCCTTGCGGCTGGCATGGATGGGGCCGACGCCCATGATCGACGGGTCGAGCCCCGCCGTGGCATAGGAGGCGATGCGGGCCAGCGGCTTCAGACCGCGCTTCTCGGCCTCTTCCGCCGACATCAGCAGCACCGCGGCGGCACCGTCGTTCAGGCCGGAGGCGTTACCCGCCGTGACCGAACCTTCCTTGGTGAAGGCGGGCTTCAGTTTCTGCATGGATTCCAGCGTCGCGCCGTGGCGGATGTATTCGTCCGAATCGACCACGATGTCGCCCTTGCGGGTGGCGATGGTGAAGGCGATCACCTCATCCTTGAACTTCCCGGCCTTCTGCGCAGCCTCGGCCTTGTTCTGGCTGGCCAGCGCGAATTCGTCCTGCATGTCGCGGGAAATCTGCCATTGCGCGGCGACGTTCTCGGCCGTCTGGCCCATGTGATAGCCGTTGAAGGCATCCCACAGACCATCCTTGATCATCGAATCGATGAACTTCACATCGCCCATCTTGGTGCCCGCGCGCATATGCGCGACATGGGGCGAGAGCGACATGCTTTCCTGTCCGCCCGCGACAACGATCCGCGCATCGCCCAGTTGCACATGCTGCGCGCCCAGCGCCACGGCCCGCAGGCCCGAGCCGCAGACCTGATTGAGCGACCAAGCGCTGGCCTCCTTGGCCAGACCCGCCTTGATATGGGCCTGCCGTGCCGGGTTCTGGCCCTGACCCGCCGTCAGAACCTGACCGAGGATCGTCTCCTCCACCTCGGCCTTGTCGACGCCCGCCCGGGCCACCACCGCCTCGATCACCGCGGCGCCAAGCTCATGCGCCGGGGTATTGGCGAAGGAACCGTTGAAGCTGCCGACGGCCGTCCGGGCCGCGGAAACGATGACGACATTGGTCATGGCTGATCCTCTCTCTCCCACACCGCGCAGGGACAGATTGCCCTGCTGCCTTGCAGCATGGCCTAGACGGCGGGGAAAACAAAAGCAACATTCTTGCGGCCGCAGATTGACGCAGGGGCAATCGGCATCAGGGTGCCAGCCCCTCGGGGAAGAGCTTGGGCGCGCAGAAGAGATAGCCCTGCAGGCAATCCACCCCCAGTTCGGCCAGCCACGCCGCCTCGGCCGTGCGTTCCACGCCTTGCGCCACAGTCAGCATGTCGAATTGACGCGCGATGGAAAGGAAGGCCGAAACAAGGACCTGATTGTCGGCATGGGCGTGGATGTCGCGGGCAAATTGCGCGTCGAACTTGATCAGGTCGAAATGCACTTCGCGAAGGTGGCGCAGGGCGAAGGGGCCCGCGCCGAAACCGTCCAGAGCAAAGGAAATGCCCTTGGGGCGCAACTCGGCCATCAAGCCCGCCAGAAGATCGGGCACGGCCATCGCGCTGGCCTCGCCGATTTCAAGGATCAGGCGGTCGCCGATGCCGGGATGCCGCTGCAACCCGCCCTGCATCAGCCGCAGCCAGCGCGGCCAGCCCATGGACCGGGCCGAGATGTTCACCGAAAGGCGCAGGTGCGGATGCCGCACCAGCGCGTCGAAGGCCATGGCCAGCGCGGCGCAATCGATCTGGCGGCCGAGTTCCTGCATCTCCACCGCACCCATGAATTCCCGCGCGGGGATCACCCGCCCGCCGGGATCGAGGACGCGGATCAGCCCTTCGTGAAACCCGGTCCTTTCCGTTTTCCGCGCCAGCACCACCCGGTGATAGGCCAGTCGCAGCCGCCGCTGGCGCACCGCTTCGGCCACCATGTCCACCGCGCGCGCCTCATCCTCGGCCACCGCCACCGAAAGCGGACTGCTGCCCTCCGCCAGACCTGCCCCTTCCATCCCCATTGCCGCCCCCGCACCACCAGACCCGTCGACAAGGATTGCGCCCCCCGCGTAAAGATCGGGTTAAGCCGCCGCCTCCAGCATCAGGTCCCGCCATGTCGCCCTCCCCCGCCATAACCACCGAGGACCGCTGTCCATGGTGCGGCAGCGATCCGCTTTATGTCGCCTATCACGACGATGAATGGGGCGTGCCGGAACGCGACCCGCGCGCCCTTTGGGAAAAGCTCATCCTCGACGGGTTTCAGGCAGGCCTGTCATGGATCACGATCCTGAAAAAGCGCGACAATTTCCGCGCGGCCTTCCCGGGGTTCGACCCCTTGACCATCGCCCGCTGGGGCGAGGCGGATGTCGCCCGCCTGCTGGCCGATCCCGGCATCGTGCGGCACAGGGGCAAGATCGAAGGCACGATCCGCTCGGCCCGCGCCTATATCGCGGTGGAGGAACGCGAAGGCTTCGCCGCCTATCTGTGGAAACATCTGGACGGCCGCCCCCTTCAGAACAGCCCGCGCAGCATGGCCGAGGTTCCGGCGGAAACGCCTCTGTCGCAGGCCATTTCGAAGCAACTCCGCAAGGATGGATTCACCTTTTGCGGGCCGACGATCGTCTATGCCTTCATGCAGGCGACGGGGATGGTGAACGACCACCTCGTGACCTGCCCCGCCCATGCCCGCATCCGCGCCATGGCCGAGGTGGGCTGATCTTCGTACCGGTCCGAAATACCCCGGGGGGAGGCGCGGCACGCGCCGGGGGGCTGGCCCCCCTTGGCCGGTCAGGGGCGGGTCACTCCGCCGCCATCAAGGCCCGGATCATGGTCTGCGCATGGGCGCTGTCCCATTCCGCATCGCCGATCAGGCGGGCAACCTCCTGCCCCTCCGGGTTCAGGATCACGGTCAAAGGCAGCCCCATCACGCCCATGGGCCGCGCAAGTTCGCTTTTCGGGTCGCGCAGGATTGGCAGGTCCTGCACCCCCGCCTCTTCGTAGAACCGCTCGATACCCTCGACCGCGTTGCGGCCCGTCGCCACCGGCAGGACGGCGATCTCGGGCATCGCCTGCTGCAGACGCAAAAGCGACGGCATCTCCTTGCGGCAGGGCGCACACCATGTGGCCCAGAAATTCATCACCACCCATTTGCCGCGCCACTGCGCCAAGGGAACCTCGCCATCATCGGCATCGAGGAAGATCGCATCGGGCACCGCCGCCGGTTCGGAATGCAGCGCAAGCTTCTTAATCTCGCCTTCGCGAAGGTCGGCAAGATCGCCCGCAAGGGCGGGATTTGCACCGATGGCCAAGGCCGTATAAAGCACGGCCAGAAATTTGCGCATCCATCACCCTCCGAAGGCCGCCCCAATGTCGCACCCCGATCAGCCCAAATCCGCCAACCAGATGTGGGGCGGGCGTTTCGCCGAAGGTCCGGATGCCATCATGACGGCGATCAACGCCTCCATCGGCTTCGACAAACGGCTTTACGCGCAGGACATCGCAGGGTCGCGTGCCCATGCGGCGATGCTCGCCGCGACAGGCATCTTGACGAATAGTGACGCCGAGGCGATCGGGGAAGGGCTTCTCACGGTCTTGTCAGAGATTGAAACGGGCGGTTTCCCCTTTCGTGTAGAGCTCGAGGACATCCACATGAACGTGGAGGCCCGGCTGAAGGAGGTCATCGGCGAACCGGCGGGGCGGCTGCACACGGCGCGGTCGCGCAACGATCAGGTGGCCGTCGATTTCCGGCTCTGGGTGCGGGACCAGTGCGATGCGGCGATTGCCGGGCTGGAGGCGCTGATCCGCGCCTTCCTCGCGCAGGCCGAGGCCGGGGCGGATTGGGTCATGCCGGGATTCACCCATCTGCAGACGGCGCAGCCGGTGACATGGGGCCATCACATGATGGCCTATGTCGAGATGCTGTCGCGCGACCGGGGCCGGTTCATCGATGCCCGCGCGCGGATGAACGAATGCCCCTTGGGCGCGGCCGCGCTGGCGGGGACATCCTTCCCCATCGACCGGCACATGACGGCAAAGGCGCTGGGGTTCGACCGGCCCACGGCGAACAGCCTTGATTCCGTGTCGGATCGGGATTTCGCTTTGGAATTCCTTGCGGCGTCCAGCATCTGCGCCATGCATCTGTCGCGCTTCGCTGAGGAACTGGTGATCTGGTCCTCGGCGCAGTTCCGCTTTGTCCGCCTGTCGGACCGCTGGACCACCGGGTCGTCGATTATGCCGCAGAAGAAAAACCCGGACGCGGCGGAACTCCTGCGGGCCAAACTTGGCCGCATCCTAGGGGCGACCGTGGCGCTGTTCACCGTCATGAAGGGCCTCGCGCTGACCTATTCCAAGGACATGCAGGAGGACAAGGAACAGGTCTTCGACGCCGCCGACACGCTGATGCTGGCGCTGGCCGCGATGACGGGGATGGTGGGCGACATGACGGCGAACCGCGCCGTTCTGGCGCAGGCCGCCGCCTCGGGCTTTTCCACCGCGACGGATCTCGCCGACTGGCTGGTCCGCGAACTGGGCCTGCCCTTCCGCGAGGCGCATCACGTGACCGGCACGCTGGTCGCACGGGCCGAGGCGAAGGGCTGCGACCTGCCCGACCTGACGCTGGCCGAGATGCAGGCCGTGCATCCCGGCATCCGCGCCGATGTCTTCGACGTGCTGGGGGTGGAGAATTCCGTCCGCTCGCGCCGTTCCTATGGCGGCACGGCCCCCGATCAGGTGCGCGCGCAGATCGCGGCCTGGAAGGCGCGGCTTGGCTGACAGGGGCGTGACAGTCGCGCCGTCGCGCGCTAGCCTTGCCCCATGTCCATCACCCTGCCGCGGCTGACGATGCTTGCCCTGATGCCCGCCCTTGCGGCCTGCGCCGAGATGACCCTGCCCGATCTGACCGTTCCCGTCGGCGAGGACATCACCTTCGGCACCGACCCGACGGCAGCCGATCCGGTGCTGGGCGTCACCGTGATCGATCCCTTCGGACGGATGCACCCATGACCCCGCGCCCCCTGCTCCTGATCGCAGCCCTCGCCGCCCTTGTCGCCTGCACCTCGCCGCGCCTGAATGCAGGGCTAAGTCTTGGCGCCGATGGGCTGACGGTGACACCCTCCGTCTCGGCCGGGCTGGGCGGTGGGCGCATCAGCTATTCCCCCTGATCCTTGAGAGAGTTCCGATGAAAGTCCTTTTCCCCCTCGCGATCCTTGCCCTTCTGGCCGCCTGCGGCGCCGACGGTGCGCCAGTGGCCCCCTCCAGCGCGAATGCGCTCGGCCCTGTCCTGACTGGCGAAGCGCGGGTCGGCGTTTCGGGAGGGCTGTGATGGCACCGATCCGGCTGGTCTGGCTTGCCCTTGCGATCTGGGGCGCGATCCACCCGATGTACTGGTTCGTGACCTATATGCGCGAAACCGGGACCGGGCTTTCAGGCCTGATCGACGCCTGGTATGTCAATGCCTCGACCACCGGCCTGACATGGGACCTGACCATCGCGGCGGTCACCTTGACGGTCTGGGTGCTGGTGGAATGCATCGGGCGCAGGCACTGGCTGGGCTTGATCGCGATTCCGGCGACCTTCTGCATCGGAGTAAGCTGCGGCCTGCCGCTCTATCTGTTCCTGCGCCGCCCGTCATGACGGGCGGAAACGAAGATTTTTCGTACGAAAAATCTTCGCTCGAAAATTTTTAGCATAAAAATTTTCGCCCCCCGCCGAGGCGGGGGGCTGTCGGCGCGAATTGCGAACCCGCCGCCGTCTGCTATAGCAGCGACCGACAGGTGATTTCCGCAGGGGCCGCAGGATGGACCATTTCCTTTACCGCAACGGCATCCTCCATGCCGAGGACGTGGCCCTGACCGACATCGCCGCCGCCGTCGGCACGCCCTTCTATGTCTATTCCGCGGCGACCCTGACCCGGCATTACCACCTCTTCACCGAGGCGCTCTCGCCCCTGCCGCATATGGTCTGCTTTGCCATCAAGTCGCTGTCCAACGTGGCCGTCCTCAAGCTGCTGGGCGATCTGGGCGCGGGGATGGATGTGGTCTCGGGCGGCGAATACCGCCGCGCCCGCGCCGCCGGGGTGCCGGGAGAGCGGATCGTTTTCTCCGGCGTCGGCAAGACGCGCGAGGAGATGCGGCTGGCCCTGACCGGGGGCATCCGGCAGTTCAATGTCGAAAGCGAACCAGAACTGCGCGCCCTCTCCGAGGTGGCCACGTCGCTGGGCGTAACCGCGCCCATCACGATCCGCGTCAACCCGGATGTGGACGCCCGCACGCATGAGAAGATCGCCACGGGCAAGAAAGAGAACAAGTTCGGCATCCCGATCGCCCGTGCGTCCGAGGTCTATGCGGAGGCCGCAGCCCTTCCCGGCATCGACGTGGTAGGTATCGACGTCCATATCGGCAGCCAGTTGACCGAGTTGGAACCCTTCGAGCAGGCCTATCTCAAGGTGGCCGACCTCACGCGCCGCCTGCGGGCCGAGGGGCATGACATCCGCCGCCTCGATCTGGGGGGTGGTCTCGGCATTCCCTACACGCGGTCGAACGAGGCCCCGCCCTTGCCCACCGATTACGGCGCGCTGATCAAGCGCACGGTGGGCGATCTGGGCTGCGAGGTGGAGATCGAACCCGGTCGCCTGATTTCCGGCAATGCCGGGCTGCTTGTCGCAGGCGTGATCTATGTGAAGAACGGCGAGGGACGGGATTTCCTGATCCTCGACGCCGCGATGAACGATCTGGTGCGTCCGTCCATGTATGGCGCGCATCACGACATCGTTCCGGTGGTGGAGGCCCCCGTCGCCAGCCCGACCCAGCCCTATGACGTGGTGGGGCCGGTCTGCGAGACGGGCGACACCTTCGCCAAGGCGCGCGACCTGCCGCTTCTGGCCGAAGGCGACCTCGTCGCCTTCCGCTCGGCCGGGGCCTATGGCGCTGTGATGGCATCGGAGTACAACACGCGGCCCTTGGTGCCGGAGGTTCTGGTGAAGGGGGATCACTTCGCCGTCATCCGGGAAAGACCGTCCTTTGACGAAATCCTGAACCGCGATACCATCCCCGCATGGTTGTAAGGCGGCTTGGCCGCGCTTGGCGGCAAAGGGCCCCGTCCCACGGATGCAAGAGGATCACGACCACGCGTTGAAGGCCATCGCCCGCCCCCTGCGGCTGACGCTGCTGGGCATGTGGGCCGAACGGCTGGCGCGGTGCTTCTGGCCGCTCTGGTCCGTGCTGCTGCTGCTTCTGTCGGCATTGGCCTTCGGGCTGCAGGACGTCTTGCCGCTGGAGGCGGCATGGACGGGCCTCGTTCTGGCGATCCTCGGCGCGCTCTGGACGCTGTGGCGCGGTCTGCGCGCCTTCCGTAGGCCGACCCGGACCGAGGCTCTGATCCGCCTTGACCAAAGGCTTCCGGGCCAGCCCATCGCCGCGCTGACCGATACGCAGGCGGTGGGGGGCAACGATCCCGCCTCCCTCGCGGTCTGGCAGGCGCACCGTGCCCGCATGGCAGCCCGCGCCGCGCAGGCCCGCGCGGTGGAGCCGGACCTGAAACTCGCCCGCCGCGACCCTTTCGCGCTGCGCTATGTCGCGCTGACGGCCTTCGTCATGGCGCTGCTCTTCGGTTCGCTCTGGCGCGTCGCTTCGGTTCAGGCGCTCGCTCCCGGCGCGGGCAACGAACTGGCGGCAGGCCCGGCATGGGAAGGCTGGGCACAGCCGCCCGCCTATACGGGCAAGCCCTCGCTCTACATGAACGACATCGCCGAGGGCACGCTGGACCTGCCCATCGGCACGCGCCTGCAATTCCGCCTTTACGGCGAGGTGGGGACCCTGACCCTTGCCGAAACCGTCTCGGGCCGGACAGAGGTGCCCGCCGCCTCGGAAACCGTGCATGACTTCACCCTGACCCGCTCGGGCGAGGTCACCGTTTCCGGCCCCGGCGGGCGGACATGGCGGCTGACCGCCACGCCCGACATGGCCCCCAACGTGACGCCGTCCGACAGCGCGGAACGCGAGGGCGACGGGCAGTTCACCATGGCTTTCGAGGCCAGCGACGATTACGGCGTCGCCTCTGGCCAGGTCAGCATCGCGCTGGACCTGCCCGCCGTCGAACGCAGCTACGGCCTGACGATGGAACCCGAACCGCGCGAACCCGTCGTGCTTGACCTGCCGATGCCCATGTCGGGCGACCGCGCCCAGATCGCCGAGACGCTGGTCGATGACCTGTCGGAACATCCCTTCGCCAATCTGCCCGTGGCAATGACCTTCACCGTCGCCGATGCCGCAGGGCAGGAGGGCAGCGCCGAACCCGTGCACCTTGTCCTGCCCGCCAAGCGCTTTTTCGACCCGCTCGCCGCCGCGCTGATCGAGATGCGGCGCGACCTGCTGTGGAACCGCGCCAACGCCCCCCGCGCCGCGCAGATCCTGAAAGCCGTCACCCACCGCCCCGAAGACCTGATCCGCAACCAGCGCGCCTATCTGCGCCTGCGCGTGCTGATGCGCGACCTCGACGCACAGAAGGCCAGCCTCTCGCCCGATGCCCGCGATGCGATGGCCGCGGAACTGTGGGAGATCGCGCTTCTGGTAGAGGAAGGCGATCTTGCCAGCGCGATGGAACGCCTGCGCCGCGCGCAAGACCGTCTGGACGAGGCGATGCGCAACGGCGCCGACCCGTCCGAGATCGAGGAACTCATGCAGGAATTGCGCGAGGCGCTGAACGATTACATGCGCGAACTGGCCGAAGAGGCCGAGCGCAACCCCGACAGCCAGCTTTCCCAGAACATGGAAGGCATGGAGATGTCGGGCGATCAGCTCCAGCAGATGCTGGACGAGTTGCAGCGCCTGATGGAAGAGGGCCGCATGGCCGAGGCGCAGGAGCTGATGGAGATGCTGCGCCAGTTGATGGAGAACATGCAGGTCGCTCAGGGCGAGGGGCAGGGACAGGGGCAGGGCGGCCCCGGCCAGCAGGCCATGCGCGAATTGCAGGATACGCTGCGTGGACAGCAGGGCCTGTCCGACGATGCCTTCCGCGACCTGCAGGATGGGCAGGAAGGCAACGAGGGCCAGAACGAAGGCCAGAATCAGCCCGGTCAGCAGGGCCAGCCCGGACAGGGGGAGGGCGAGGGCGAAGGCCGCAGCCTTGCCCAGCGCCAGCAGGACCTGCGCGACCGTCTGGGACAGTTGCAGAACGGACCGCTTCCCGGCGACGGCGGCGAGAATGGCGAAGAGGGCCGCCGCCAGCTTGACCGTGCCGGCCGCGCCATGGAAGAGGCCGAGGATGCGCTGCGCGAGGGCGACCTGCCCGGCGCGCTGGACCGTCAGGCCGAGGCTATGGAAGCCTTGCGCGAAGGCATGCAGGAATTCGGCGAGGCCATGGCCGAGAACCAGCAGCAGCAGGGCGACCCCAACGCCCAGCAGGGGCAGGAATTCGGGCAGGCCGATCCCAACGGGCAGCGCGACCCGCTGGGGCGCGAACCCGGCAACTCCGCCCGCATCGGATCGGATCGCAACATGCTGCAGGGCGAGGATGTCTATCGCCGCGCGCAGGACCTTCTGGACGAAATTCGCCGCCGTTCTGGCGAACAGGCCCGCCCGGAGGGCGAGCGCGACTATCTGCGCCGCCTTCTCGACATGTTCTGAAACCCGGCGGGGGGGGCGGCTGGATCAGCCGCCTTCCGACTGCCCCGCCATCTCGCGCAGCGATTGCGTCGCGCTGCGCATCGCCCCGTCCAGCCACAGCCGCCCGGCATCCACCGCGCCGACATAGGCCGTCATCGCACCTTCGGCGGCAGGCACCATCGTGGCGATGCGCGGGGCCGAGACATAGACCGCCAACCCGATCACCGCGACCAGCAGCGCCACGCCGAAGCCCGACCGGAACCCGCGCGCCTCGGCGGCGCGGCCATCGGTTTCTTCGGGTTCGGCCAAGGGGGGCAGCACGTCACCGCCCTTGAGCGAGGAATTGATTTCTTCGATGTCGGGCAGCATGTCGCGCCGGGTGGGCGGTTTCGGCGGGACGGGCGGCGGGGCATCGGGATCGACGCCCTTCAACTGCGCGATCCGGCGCGCGGCGGCACCCAGACCCGCCATCGCCCCGCCCGCGGCGGCGGCGGCAGGCGCGGCGGAACCGGCGGGTGGCAGGCCCAGATCACCCTGCACCTCAAGCGCGGATGCCTCCGCCTTGCGGGCGGCGGCCTCGCGTTCGGCCTCTTCGCGCAGGATGGCCAGAAGGTTCTCGTCGACGCTACGCTTGGGCGCGTCGGGCATCGGCGCGGCGGCGGGGGCCTGCGGCGGTGCCGATGCGGCGGCAGCGGCGGCCAGAGGCGCGGGAATATCCTCCTCATCGGCATCGGGGAAGGGATCGGTGGCGGCACCCTGACCGAAAAGCTCCTCTTCCTGTTCCAGCGCCAATTCGATCTCGGGCGGCAACTGGAACCATGCATGGCCGCAATTCGAACATTGCACGTCCCGGCCGGTATCCGGGATGGCCGCGTCATCGACCTCGTATTCCGCCTCGCAATTTGGACAAATCAGCCGCATTCGCTACGTCCCCAATCCCAAAGGCCGCTCAGGTTTGCCCTGATGCGACCGTCGCCGCAGGATGACACCATCCCGCAACCTCTACAACCGACACGCGCCCCGCATTGCAACCTCTTTCACCTTGGGCAATGCTGGAAAGGCAAGCAAGGGGCAATGGTAACCACGTGATCGCCTTCGACAATGTCGCCTACAATTACGGCGGCGGAGAGCTTCTTTCGGAAGTCAGCCTCCGCCTTGCCCCCGGGTCCTTCCATTTCCTGACCGGACCTTCCGGCGCGGGAAAGACCACCTTCCTGAAACTCGCCTATGCCGACCTCCTGCCCACGGCGGGCCGCGTGACCCTGTTCGACCGCGAGGTGCGCAGCCTGTCGCGCGACGACATCGCGCGCACCCGCCGCAGGATCGGGGTCGTGCATCAGGACATGCAATTCCTGGACCACCTGCCCATAGCCGCCAATGTCAGCCTGCCGCTGATGGTGTCGGGCAGGCAGGGCGATCCGCAGGACCTGACCGACCTGCTGGGCTGGGTCGGGCTGGGGCAGGTCACCGACGCCCTGCCGCCACAGCTTTCGGGCGGCGAAAGACAGCGCGCGGCGCTGGCCCGCGCGGTGATCATGGGGCCGGACGTCATCCTTGCCGACGAACCGACCGGCAACCTCGACTGGGAGATGTCGCTGCGCCTGCTGACGCTGCTGGTGGAGTTGAACAAGATGGGCAAGACCATCCTCATCGCCACCCATGACCTGAACCTGATCCGCGCCGCGAAATCGCAGGTCGCCGCCCGCGTGCTGCGCATCCGCAACCGCCGCATCCAGCTTGCGGGGGCGGACCTGTGATCCAAAGCCTGCGCCTTTTCCTGACACCCGACCGGCAGGCCGACCGTGTGGTTCCGCCCAGCGGCCCCTCCGCATGGCTGACCACCTTCACCGCCGGGGCGATGACCTTCCTCGCCGTCTTCGCGCTTGCCCTGTCGCTGGCCTCGGGGCGGCTGGCGGATCGCTGGGCCGATGCGCTGGCCCAGACCGCGACGGTGCGCATATCGGCCCCGCCCGACCAGATGGAACTGCAGACCAACGCCGTCCTTGCCGTGCTGCGCACCACCCCCGGCATCGCCGAGGCCCGCGCCCTGACGGATGAGGAGCAGAAGGCCCTGCTGGCCCCGTGGTTCGGCCCCGACCTGCCATTGGACGCCCTGCCCCTGCCCCGTCTGGTCGAGGTGACCGAGGCCCCGGAAGGCTATGATGCCGAAGGCCTGCGCCAGCGCCTGATGGCCGAGGCACCGGGCGCCGTGCTGGACGATCACACCCGCTGGCGCCGCCCCTTGGCCATGGCGGCGGCGCGGTTGAACCTGCTGGGCAGCCTGTCCATCCTGCTGATCGGCGCGGCGATGGCAGCGATGATCACGCTGGCCGCCAATGCCTCGCTGGCCGCCAATGCGCAGGTGATCCGCGTGCTGCGGATCGTGGGCGCGCAGGATGACTATATCGCCGCCGCCTTCGTCCGCCGCTTCACCCTGCGCGCGCTAATCGGTTCGGCGGCGGGGGCCGTGGCAGGCATCATCGGCATCGCCCTGCTGCCGCCGGTGGACGAGGCGGGCGGGTTCCTGACGGGTCTGGGCTTTCAGGGCGCTGGATGGTTGCTGCCGCTCGTGCTACCCCCGATCGCTGCGGCGGTCGCCCTGATCGCCACGCGCACCGCGGCCTTCAGGAAACTCCGGGAACTGCCATGACCTATGCCCTCCGCTGGATCCTGTCGCTTCTGTTCATCGCGCAGATGTATGTGGCGATGCTGATCTTCGCGCTGCTTTACGCGCCTTGGGCCGTCGTCAGCCGAACGGGCGCATGGGCGGGCATCCACGCCTATTGCAACTGGGTGCGCCTGACTGCCCGCCTGATCGTAGGCCTGCGGTCGGAAATCCGGGGCGAGATCCCCTCGGGCGAGGTGATCATCGCCTCGAAACATCAAAGTTTCTTCGACATCATCCTGATCTGTTCGGTCGTGCGCCGCCCCAAGTTCATCATGAAGAAGGAATTGAGATGGGCGCCCCTGCTGGGCTTCTACGCATGGCGCATCGGCTGCATCCCGGTGGATCGCGGCAAGAAGGGCCGCGCCATCGCGGAAATGAAGAAAGCCGTCGCCGAAGGTGCAAAGGTGCCGGGGCAGTTGATCATCTATCCGCAGGGCACCCGCGTCGCCCCCGGCGTGCAGATGCCCTACAAGGTGGGCACCGGGCTTCTGTATCAGCAGATGTCGCAGCCCTGCATTCCCACGGCCACGAATGTGGGCGTGTTCTGGCCGCGCCACGGCATCTATCGCAAACCCGGCCTCGCCGTGGTGGAGTTCCTGCCCGCCATCGCGCCGGGGCGCGGCGTCGGGGATTTCATGGCGGAACTGGAGCGGGTGGTGGAAACCGCCTCCGACAGCCTCATGGCCGAGGCGGGCTTCACCTATCGCCACGCCGCCTGACCCGCGCCAAGGGGGCGCGAACGGAAGGACACCGGATGGACCCCATCACCTCGCTGGACGCCCTGCACGCCCATTACGGCACCCCCGCCGAGGCCGCCCTGCGCAAGGTGGTGCCGTACCTCATCCCCTCCTACCGCGCGGTGCTGGAACGCAGCCGGTTCTGCATCCTGACGACCGTCGGCCCCGAAGGCACCGATGGCAGCCCGCGCGGGGATGACGGCCCCGTCGTCACCGTGCTGGATGACCGCACGCTCGCCCTGCCCGATTGGAAGGGCAACGAACGCATCGACAGCCTGCGCAACATCGTCCGAGACGGGCGCATCAGCCTGTGCTTCCTGATCCCCGGCTGGAAGAACCTGCTGCGCGTCAACGGCACCGCCATCCTGACCGCCGACCCCGACCTGCGCGCCCGCTTTGACCGGGGCGGGGTGCAGCCGCGCACCGTGATCGTCATCACCATCGCCGAGGTCTATTCCCAATGCGCCCGCGCCGTGGTGCGTGCAGGCCTCTGGACGGCGGGGGATCAGTCCTTGGGGCTGCCCAGCATCGGACGGATGATGGACGAGGCCTCGCAAGGCCAGATCGACGGCACGACCTATGACGCGGCCCGCGCCAACCGCGCCATGACGGACATCTGGTAGGTCACACCTCGAACCGCGTCGCCCCCCGGCGCTTTTCATCCACCGGCTGCGACAGCACCACCGCCTGATGCGCGCGCTGATCGCAACCCGCGCGCGGGCAGATGCGGCAGTTGATCCCCACGGGCGTCATCCGCGCGCCTGCAACCGAAAAGGCCTCGGCATAGCCGATCTCGGGCGCATGGTCGATCGCGCAGCCCATCGCCACGGCAAGGCGGTTGTCCTGCGCATGCCGCGCCCATGTGGGCCGGTCCACCGTGCGGGAAAAGACGAAGAATTGCGACTTGTCCGGCATCTCCACGAATTGCGGCACGATCCGCCCCGGCGTGCGGAAACTGGTATGCACGTCCAGACGCGGGCAGGCACCGCCATGTTCGGCCAGATGGAACCCGGTCGCGTTGAACCGCTTGGTCACATTGCCGCCCTTGTCGATCCGCAGGAAGAAGAAGGGCACCCCCTGCGCCCCCTCCCGTTGCAGGGTGGTCGCGCGGTGGCAGGCCTGTTCGAAACTGACCCCGAAGCGCGTGGCGATATGGTCGAGGTCATATTTCGTCGCCCGCGCCTCGGCCAGAAAAGCCTCGTAGGGCATCAGGACGGCAGCGGCGAAATAATTCGCAAGTTCCACCCGCAACCGCGCCACCCCGCGCGGATCGGTGATCCCCGATCGTGCGACAAGGCTGTCCAGCAGCGCCCGCTGTTCCAGCAGCCCCGCCATATGCACCAACTGGAAGATGCGGTTGGTGTGATCCAGCGCCTCGGAGAGCAGGATTTCCCGCCGCCCCTCATCATACTGGCGCAGCGTTCCCGGCAGATCCTCCACCCGCACCAGCCGCACGGTCACCCCGACCCGCCCCCGCAGCCGCCGTTTCAGCGCGACATAGACCTCGTCCGGTTCCACCGCCACGCTGCCCCAGAACCCTTCGGCGGCCTCTTCCAGCTCGCGGAAATGATTCCGGTGCTTGCGGAATTCGTTGTGAACCGCCGCCTCGGGCGTTGACAGAATCTGCGGCGCCTCCCCCTCGGTCAGGGCCAGAAGCTGATCCGTCGCCGCCTGATAGGCGCTGTGCAGCCGCAGAAACGACGCCGCAAGTCCCGGCGCATGGACCAGCGCCGCGCGCAACTGGGCAAGGTCCGGGCGGGTTTCCGCAAACAGCGGATCCTGCATCACCGCGCGCAGATCGGCCAGTTGGCTGGTGCCATCCTCATCCGCGATCTCGCGCCAGTCGACGCCATAAACCTCGAACAGCCGCAACAGGACGGAAACGGAAACCGATCTTTCGTTGTTTTCCAGAAGGTTGACGTAAGAGGCGCTGATGCCCAGCGCCCGCGCCATCGCACCCTGCGTCTCGCCCCGCTCGATCCGCAGCCGCCGCAGATGGGGGCCGATGAAGGTTTTCTGCATACCGTCGCACACATCCAAGGCTTCGTCATGTTTACAATATTACAAATTACACAGTTTGTAAATTCTCGCATTCACAGCAGAACCCGCTTTCAGTTTGCACAAAAGACAGGCGGTGGCATCTGTCATGGCAAGCCACGAGGCACAGCGTCAGGGAGGACCCCCATGAAGACCGGAACCCAGCACCTTTACATCCCCGGCCCCACCAATGTGCCCGAGGCGGTGCGTCAGGCGATGATCGTCCCCATGCAGGACCACCGCGCCCCGGATTTCGGCGACCTGACGATGAACCTGTTCAGCGATCTGAAAAAGGTTTTCAAAACAGAAACTGGCACCGTGATGATGTTCCCCGGTTCCGGCACCGGCTGCTGGGAAGCGGCGATCACCAACACGCTGAACCCGGGCGACAAGGTGCTGATGGCGCGGCACGGGCAGTTCTCGCTGCTCTGGGCCGACATGGCGGTGAAGCTGGGCCTCGATGTGGAGATCGTCGATCTGGCATGGGGCGCGGGCTGCCCCACCAATGAATTCGCGCGCATCCTCGGCAATGACCGCCACGGCAAGATCAAGGCCGTCTTCGTGACGCATAACGAAACCGCCACCGGCGTCACCTCGGACGTGGCGCAGGTCCGCCGCGCGCTGGACGAAAGCTTCCACGACGCGCTCCTTTTCGTCGATGGCGTCTCCTCCATCGGCTCCATCGACTTCCGCATGGATGAGTGGGGCGTCGATCTTGCCGTGACCGGCAGCCAGAAGGGCTTCATGCTGCCCGCGGGCCTCGGCATGATCGGTGTATCGGCAAAGGCCATGGCCGCCGCCGAAACCGCCACCATGCGCCGCGCCTATTTCGACTTCGCCGACATGGCGCGCATCAACGCCACGGGCTATTTCCCCTATACCCCGCCGGTGCCGCTGTTCCACGGCCTGCGCAAGGCGCTGGACCGGATGCTGGACGAGGGGATGGAAAACATCTTCGCCCGCCACCGCCGCCTTGCAACCGGCGTGCGCAACGCCGTCGCCGCATGGGGCATGGAACTGGCCGCCGAACATCCCTCGCTCTACTCCGACACGGTCAGCGCGATCCGCGTGCCGCAGGGTGTGGATGCCCGCGACGTGATCCGCATCGCCTATGACCGCTACAACTGCTCCTTCGGCGCTGGCCTTGGCCCGCTGAACGGCAAGGTCTTCCGCATCGGCCATCTGGGCGACCTGAATGAAGGGATGTGCCTGTCCGCTATCTCCATCGCGGAACTCTCGCTTGCCGCCGCCGGAGCGCAGATCCGCTTCGGGTCGGGCGTTGCCGCCGCGCAGGACGTCTATGCCGAACCCGTCGCCCGCGCCGTGCAGCGCAGCACCCGCGCCGCCGCCCGCATCGCCGCCGAATAACACCCAGAGGAAACCATGTCCCACACCCTGTACCCGCTGCGGCGCCAACGCCTGCAGCGATCGGAACTCGCTGTCCCGGCCTCCAACCCCACGATGATCGACAAGGCCGCCGCAGGCCCCGCCGATTACGTGTTTCTTGATCTGGAAGATGCCGTCGCGCCCCCGGAAAAGGAACAGGCCCGCAAGAACGCGATCCAGGCGCTGAACGACATCGACTGGGCGGGGAAGGGCAAGACGGTCTCCGTCCGCATCAACGGGCTGGACACCCATTACATGTATCGCGACGTGGTGGACGTGATGGAACAGGCGGGCAGCCGCGTCCACACGCTGCTCGTCCCCAAGGTGGGCGTGCGCGACGACCTCTACATGGTCGAAGCGATGGTGAACCAGATCGAACAGGCCAAGGGCTACACCACCCGCGTGGGGCTTGAGGCGCTGATCGAAACCGCCCTCGGCATGGCGAATGTTGAGTCCATCGCCCAATTCGGCGGCAGGCTTGAAGCACTGCACTTCGGCGTGGCCGACTACGCCGCCTCGATGCGCGCCCGGACCACCAACATCGGCGGCCTGAACCCGCATTACCCCGGCGACCAGTGGCACGCCGCCATCAGCCGCATGGTCATCGCCTGCCGCGCCTATGGCCTGCGCGCCATCGACGGACCCTTCGGCGATTTCAGCGACCCCGAAGGCTACAAGGAAGGCGCGCGCCGCGCCGCCGCCCTTGGCTGCGAAGGCAAATGGGCCATCCACCCCTCGCAGGTCTCCATGGCCAACGAAGTCTTCAGCCCCACGGATGCCGAGGTCACCAAGGCCCGCCGCATCATCGAGGAACTGAAGATCGCGGAAAGCCAAGGCAAGGGCGCCGCCAGCCTCGACGGCAAGATGATCGATGCCGCGTCGGAAAAGATGGCGCGCAACGTCCTCGTCATCGCCGAGGCCATCGAAGGCAAGTGAACCGGCGGCAAGGTCGCACAGGGAGGATAATCGAATGGACATTCACGAATATCAGGCCAAGGAAATCCTCGCCCGCTTCGGCGTGCCCGTCCCGCGCGGCGGCCTTGCCTACAGCCCCGAACAGGCGGGCTATCGCGCCCGCGAATTGGGCGGCAACGCATGGGTCGTCAAGGCGCAGATCCATTCCGGCGGCCGCGGCGCGGCAGGCGGGGTGAAGCTCTGCCGCTCGGAATCCGAGGTGCAGGAATTCGCCGCCACCCTGTTTGGCCGCCAACTTGTCACCAAGCAGACCGATGCCAACGGCAAGGGCGTCTATCGCCTCTGGGTCGAAGGCGCCTCCGACATCGCGCAGGAGCTTTATCTGGGCTTCGTCCTCGACCGGAAATCCGAACGCATCATGATCGTCGCCTCCGCGCACGGGGGCATGGAGATCGAGGATCTCGCCGAAAAGGACCCGAACTCGCTCCGCCGGATGACCATCGACCCTGCGGTCGGCCTGTCCGAATTCCAGGCCCGCGAACTCGCCTTCCAGCTCGGCCTCAAGGGCGGCCAGATCGCCCAGATGGTCACGATCCTGAAAGCCTGCTACCGCGCCTACCGGGACCTCGACGCCATGATGGTCGAGATCAACCCCCTCGTCATCACCGGCTCGGGCGACCTCGTCGCGCTGGATGCCAAGATGTCCTTCGACACCAACGCCCTCTTCCGCCGCCCCGAAATCGCAGAACTCCGCGACCGGTCGCAGGAAGACCCGCGCGAAAGCACGGCGGGCGACCACGGCCTCGCCTATGTCGGCCTCGACGGCGACATCGGCTGCATCATCAACGGTGCGGGCCTCGCGATGGCCACGATGGACATGATCAAACTCGCCGGGGGGGAGCCTGCAAACTTCCTCGACATCGGCGGGGGGGCCAGCCCGGAGCGGGTCGTGCGGGCTTTCCGCACCGTGCTGGCCGACCGTAACGTCAGCGTTATCCTCGTGAACATCTTCGCGGGCATCAACCGCTGCGACTGGGTCGCGCAGGGCGTGGTGCTGGCCTATCGCGAACTCGGCCTGACCCTTCCCGTCGTCGTCCGCCTTGCCGGAACGAATGTGGAAGAGGGCCGCCGCATCATCGATGCCTCCGGCCTGCCGCTCATCACCGCCGATACGCTGGAGGACGCCGCCATGAAGGCCGTCGCCACGCGCCAGAAACTCGCCGCCTGAGGGAGGGACAAATGGCAATCCTCATCACCGAAAAGACCCGCGTCATCGTACAGGGCATGTCCGGCCGCATCGGCCAGTTCCATGCCGAGGACATGATCAAGCACGGCACCAATGTCGTGGGTGGCGTCACCCCCGGCAAGGGCGGCGAAACCCTGCTGGGCCGCCCCCTCTTCAACACCGTGCGCGAGGCGGTGGAGGCGACGGGGGCCGAAGCCTCGCTCGTCTTCGTGCCCCCGCCCTTCGCGGCCGATGCGATCATGGAAGCCGCCGATGCAGGGATAAAGACCGCCGTCTGCGTGACCGACGGCATCCCCGCGCAGGACATGATGAAGGTGAAGCGCTTCCTCAAGCGCTATCCGGCGGAACGGAAGATGCGCCTGATCGGGCCGAACTGCGCAGGCATCATCTCGCCCGGCAAGGGCTTCATGGGCATCATGCCGCCACACATCTACATGCCGGGCCGCGTGGGCATCGTCGGCCGCTCCGGCACGCTGGGCTATGAGGCCGCCTCCCAGATGAAGGCGCTGGGCATCGGCGTCTCCACCTCCGTGGGCATCGGCGGCGACCCCATCAACGGCTCCTCCTTCCGCGACATCCTCGAACTCTTCGAGAACGACCCCGAAACCGATGCCGTGATGATGATCGGCGAAATCGGCGGCCCGCAGGAGGCCGAGGCCGCCCTCTACGCCCGCAACAGCATGAAAAAGCCTGTCGTCGCCTATATCGCGGGCCTCTCCGCGCCCAAGGGCCGCAAGATGGGCCATGCCGGCGCCATCATCAGCGCCTTCGGCGAAAGCGCGCAGGAAAAGGTGGAAATCCTCTCCGCCGCGGGCATCACGATCGCGCCGAACCCTTCGGCCATGGGCGAAACCATGGCGCGCGTTCTCTCCACCCGTCGCGCCGCTGCGTGAAAACCAAAGGGGCGGTCGATATGGCCGCCCCGTTCTTTCTGTGCATCCGGCTTCGTCTTGGCCCAAATACCCTGGGGGTCCGGGGGTAAAACCCCGGGGGCCAGCCACCACAGACCGTCAGGCGAATTTCAGCGCGATGATCCCGCCGATGATCAGCAGCACCCCGACAACCCGCATCAGGTTCACCGGGTCTCCGAACAGAAAGACCGAAAGGATCGCCGTCCCCACCGCACCGATCCCCACCCAGACAGCATAGGCCGTGCCCACAGGCAGGTCCTTCATCGCGATGGACAAGAGCCAGAAGGACGCCGCCGCCCCGATCACCGTCAGGATCGAGGGAATGGGCTTGGTGAACCCGTCCGAATACTTCAACCCCAGCGCCCAGCCGGTTTCCAGCAAACCCGCGATCAGGACGATGACCCAGGCGTTCACGCGGCCAGCCCCTTCGACCCCATCTCGACGAACTTCGCGCGGCGTTCCTTGATCAGCGTGTCGGGCTTCTTCCCCGACAATTCCTTCAGCATCGCCTCGATGCCCTTGCCCACCGCCTCGATCGTCTCTTTCCGGCCCCGCTGCGCACCGCCCAGCGGTTCCTTGATGATCCGGTCGATCACGCCCAGCTTCTGCAGATCCTGCGCCGTCAGGCGCAGAGCCTCCGCCGCTTCGCGCATCTTCTCGGCATCCTTCCACAAGATCGAGGCGCAGCCTTCGGGCGAAATCACCGAATAGACCGAATGTTCCAGCATCGCCACGCGATTCGCCGTGGCGAATGCCACCGCCCCGCCCGATCCGCCCTCGCCGATCACCACGGAAATCAACGGCACCCCGATCTCAAGGCATTTCGCCGTGGACCGCGCAATCGCCTCGGCCTGCCCCCGCTCCTCCGCGCCCTTGCCCGGATAGGCACCGGGCGTGTCGACCAGCGTCACCACCGGCAGCCGGAACCGGTCGGCCATCTCCATCAGGCGGATCGCCTTGCGATACCCTTCCGGCCGCGCCATGCCGAAATTCCGTTCGATCCGGCTTTTCGTGTCATGGCCCTTCTCATGGCCGATCACCACCACCGGCTGATCGTTGAACCGCGCCACGCCGCCCATCACCGCATGGTCATCGGCAAAGTTCCGATCCCCCGCCAGCGAGGTATATTCGGTGAACAGCGCGTCGATGTAATCCTTGCAATGCGGCCGGTCCGGATGCCGCGCGACCTGACATTTCCGCCATGGCGTCAGGTCCTTGTACAGGTCCTTCAGCAGCACTTCCGCCTTGCGGTCCAGCGCCTCTGCCTCCTTCGTCACATCCATCCCGGAATTGCCCCGCGCCATCGCGCGCAGCTCCTCCGCCTTGCCCTCGATCTCGGCCAGCGGCTTTTCGAATTCCAGATAGTTCATCGGGCTCTCCCTGAAGGATCGCCCCTATATGCGCAGAGGCGGGCCAAGATGCAACTCGCCCCGGCACGCCACGCCTCAAACCGCCGCCTCTCCGCCATCCAGCGCGATCAGATGCGCCACATGGTCCGGCCCGCAGGACAGCTTCGCCGCCACCTTGCTCCCCGGCAGCACCACCCGCCAGAACGGCACCACCTCCTCCAGCCGCTTCCCTTCGGCCAGATCGGCCAGCGCCACCTCGGCCACCACGCGCAGATAGATCGCCGTCGTCACGGGACACATCGCATTCGCCCCCGCCTTCCGCGCCAATTCGTTGCGCAGCCGGTCCATCGTCCGCGTCTCTCCCTTCGGAATCCGCGCCACGTAATTCGCGATCTCTCCGGGGGACGAGATCAGCATCGTATTCCCCGCCTTCACCCCCGCGAAATCCGCGTGCAGCATCACCACATGCGGCGCCTTCGCCGCCCCGAACCGCTTGCGCCAATCGGTCGGTTTCTTCTTCCTCTCCGCCATCACATACCCTCCACACGCGCCTTGAGCGCCAAGAGATATGTGGTGGCGAATGCCTCCGGATCAAAGAACAGCCGCGCCAATATCCGCCCGACGGGCGAAGGCACCACCCGCCCGCTCCACCACCGACACCCGCGTCCCCGCGCCCTCCGGCAGCAGCACGGCCTCCCACCTCCCCGAATACCCGGCATCCGAGGCGAAGCGCAGCCGCACCCGCGCCTCCCCCATCTCCTCGGCGACGAAGGCGATCCGCTCCCCCCGCGCCGTCACCTCGACCCAGCCCTCCGCCGTCCGCTCCACCGCCGCGATGCCTTCGCGCCACTCCCCTTGCGCCTCCACATGCGCGATCACCGCAACGACCGCCGCAGGCGGCGCAGCGATCACCACCTCCGCCCGCCCCTCCCGCGCGGCGGGCAACAGCCAGCCGATGACAAGAACGCCCACGCCCAACGCCACCAAAGCCACCAAGGACCAGATCAGGAACCGCATGCGAAACCTCCGAATTGCCTGCGACCCGCGCTAGCAAATCCGGGGCAGCCGTCGAAGTATCTCGAAAAAAGGGATTTAGAATCCGAGCTCTAACGGAAAACCTGCCCCGCCCCTTCATCCGTTCTCAAATATCCCACGGGGGTCCGGGGGTGTGAAACCCCCGGTCCGACCCCAGCCCGAAGCGCGACGCCGCAAACAGCAGCGCCCCGTGGCCGGGCCACGGGGCGTGCATCCTCCCCTTTGCTGCGCGGGGCCTCCTCTCCCCATGGGTCGCAGCGCGGGTAATCTTTTCAAAGCGCCTTTTTTTCACGCTTCGGTCACAAAACCCTGCCCGGAGCAGCGGCGGCCTGTCAACGATTCATTGCTGACGCAACGTCAACCGGCGATCAATTCCGCCTGCCGCACGATCACCTCGGCCTGCTTGATCGAGGCGATATCCACCAGACGGCCCTTATAGACCGTGGCACCCTCGCCCCGCGCCTTGGCCGCCTCCATCGCCGACAGGATCTCGCGCGCCTCTGCCACCGCCTGTTCCGACGGGGTGAAGACCTCATTCGCCAGCGTCACCTGTTTCGGATGGATCGCCCATTTCCCCACCATGCCCAGCGTGGCCGACCGCCGCGCCTGCGCGCGGAACCCCTCATCATCGCTGAAATCGCCGAAAGGCCCGTCCACGGGCAGGATGCCATGCGTCCGGCAGGCCGCGACGATGGCCGCCTGCGCCCAGTGCCACGGGTCGGACCAGTGCTTCGCCCCCTCGCGCAGCATGTAATAATTCTCCTGCGTGCCGCCGATGCCCGTGGTCTGCATCCCCATGCTGGCGGCAAAATCCGCCGCGCCAAGGCTCATGGCCTGCAAACGGGGACTGGCCGCCGCGATCTCTTCCACATGGGAAATTCCCGCCGCCGATTCGATGATCACCTCGAAGGCGATGGGCTTGGTCCGCCCCGTCGCCCTTTCCACCGCCGTCACCAGCGCGTCCACGGCATAGATATCCTCGGCGCAGCCGACCTTGGGGATCATGATCTGGTCCAGCCGTTCCCCGCCCTTTTCCAGCAGGTCCACCACATCGCGATACCACCACGGCGTATCCAGCCCGTTGATCCGCACCGAAAGCGTCTTGCGCCCCCAATCGACGCCGGAAATCGCCTCGATGATGTTCTCCCGCGCGGTGGCCTTGTCCGACGGCGCGACCGAATCCTCCAGATCGAGGTTGATCACATCCGCCTCGCTTGCCGCCATCTTGGCAAAGATTGCGGGCCGCGATCCGGGGCCGAACAACTGGCAACGGTTCGGGCGGGCAGGGGCGGGGGGTTGCAGGCGAAAGCTCATGGTCGTTCTCGCAAGGAAATTTCGGTTGGGCCTGCGCCAGCGATATATTCTTGCGCTGCACCGCGCAAGCGTGATTTCGCACCCGCAGCATGATCCCTTCGCGGCTTGACTTGCCCCCCGCCCTGCCGCCCCCTCGCCGGTGACAGGAGGCCCCCATGATCACCGCCACGCTGGAAACTTTCCCCCTCGCCCGCGCCTTCACCATCTCGCGCGGGTCCAAGACCGAGGCGCGCGTCGTCACCGTCACGATAACGCGGGGCGGCATCACCGGGCGCGGCGAATCCGTCCCCTATGCCCGCTATGGCGAAAGCCCCGAAACGGTTCTCGCCCAGATCGCCACCCTGCCCGAAGGCATCACCCGTGCCGCGTTGCAAGACGCCCTCCCCCCCGGCGCGGCGCGAAACGCGGTGGATTGCGCTCTGTGGGACTGGGAGGCAAAGGCCGCAGGCACCCGTATCTGGCACCTTGCAGGCCTGCCCGCCCCGCGCCCCCGCGTCACCGCCTTCACCCTGTCGCTGGACACGCCAGAAGCCATGCGCGCACAAGCGCAGGAAAACGCCCACCGCCCGATCCTTAAAATCAAGCTTGGCACCCCTGATGATATGCCAAGGCTGGAAGCCGTCCGCGCCGGCGCACCGCGCAGCACGATCATCATCGACGCCAACGAAGGCTGGACGCCGGACATCTATACCGACCTCGCCCCCCATCTGCGGCGTCTCGGCGTGGCACTGGTGGAACAGCCCCTGCCCGCCGGGGCGGATGACCTGCTTGCCGAAATCCCCCACCCCATCCCGATCTGCGCCGATGAATCCGCCCATGACAGGCACAGCCTGCCCGCCCTGAAGGGCCGCTACGATATGGTCAACCTGAAACTCGACAAGACCGGCGGCCTGACCGAGGCCCTCCTCATGGCCGAAGCCGCCCGCGATATGGGCTTCGGGCTGATGGTGGGCTGCATGGTCGGCACCTCGCTGGCCATGGCCCCCGCGATCCTGCCCGCGCAGGCCGCCGCCTTCACCGATCTCGACGGCCCGCTTCTGCTGGCGCGGGACCGCGACCATCCCCTGCATTACGATGCGACAGGCGTGCATCCGCCGGACGCGGCGCTGTGGGGGTGACCATCGGGCATACCCGCCCCGGGCCTGACCCGGGACCTCCTGCCAAGCCCCCCGCGATCCCGGGTCAAGCCCGGGATGGGGTTGGCAAAGCAATCTCAGCCAGCACTTACTGCAAAGGGATTGACCACCCGCAGCACGCCCTCCAAGATCAGACCATCCTGCATGTCTTCCGACAACACCCGGTCACAGCCCGCAACCAGCGCCGCCCCGACGATCATCGCGTCATAGATCGACAAGCCATATCGCGCCGCGACAGCGCGCCCGGCATCGTGAGCATCCAAGGTCAGGTCAACGACGCGACACAGACGCCGGATCCCGGCTAGAAACTCCCCCGCCTCCGCCAATTCCATCCCAGCCTTGCGGACACAGTTCACAAGAACCTCGTTCAGCACCTGAACGCTGATCGTGCCACCCGCTGCAAGCACGGCCTCTGCCCTATCCGCCTTCCACCCGCCATCCAGCAGATAGAGGATCACGTTGCTGTCGATGAAGTCACCGCCCGTTGGCTTCGTCACGGCTCAGCCTTTCACCCGCAGCCAGTCGCCCGCGAAAGCGCCTCAAATCATCCAATATTTCTTCAGGCCGCGCCTCGCGCCGCACCGCGAATCCGCCCGCCTCAGGGCGCAGAGAAACCTCGTCCCCCTCGCGCAGCCCCAGTTCTCGAACCAGTTCCGCAGGCAGTCGCACCGCAAGCGAATTGCCCCATTTCGCAATCTGCATGCCACCCTCCCGCATGAATGGATCTACAAAAGAAATGTATATCATCCTACACGCATCGGCAACAACTGCCCTTTGCCAGCCGGACCCCCGCCCACTTCCCCCTTGACCCCGCGCCCCCCTTGCGCCCTAACCGCCAAAAGCCACACGCGCAGGAGGAATGCCCCATGTCCCGCACCGTATTCGTCAACGGAACCTACCTGCCCGAGGATCAGGCCACCGTCTCCATCTTCGACCGGGGCTTCCTGATGGCCGATGGCGTCTATGAGGTGACCTCCGTCCTCGATGGCAAGCTCATCGATTTCGACGGCCACACCAAACGCCTGCACCGCAGCCTTGACGAGTTGGAGATGCAGGCTCCCTGCTCGGACGCAGACCTGCTGGAAATGCATCGCGAACTGGTCCGCCTGAACGGCCTCGATCAGGGGATGATCTACCTGCAGGTCACGCGCGGCAATCCCGGCGACCGGTCCTTCCTCTTCCCCGACGGGTCGGTGAAACCCACCATCGTGGCCTTCACGCAAGCCATTCCCAACCTCGCCGATGCCCCCGCCGCCAAGACCGGCTTCAAGGTCATCTCGGTCCCCGACATCCGCTGGGGCCGCCGCGATATCAAGACGGTGCAACTCCTCTACCCCTCCATGGCCAAGATGATGGCCAAGAAGGCGGGCGTGGATGACAGCTGGATGGTCGAGGATGGCCACGTCACCGAAGGCACCTCGAACAACGCCTATATCATCAAGGGCAACCGCATCATTACGCGGCAACTGACCAACGACATCCTGCACGGCATCACCCGCACCGCCGTCCTCCGCTTCGCCGCCGAGGCGCAGTTCGAGGTGGAGGAACGCCCCTTCACAGTGGACGAGGTGAAACAGGCGGATGAGGCTTTCGCGACCGCTGCGACGATCTTCGTCATGCCCGTGGTGGAAATCGACGGCACCCGCATCGGCGCGGGCAAGCCCGGCCCCGTAACCGCCCGCCTGCGCGAACTCTACATCGACGAAATGCGAAAGGCGGCGGTCTGACCGCCGCCCGCAGGGCCGAAAGGCCCGCCGTCAGGCGGCGGCTGTCTCCCGCGTGAAGATCACGTCCACACCCGCAAACTCCGCCGCGGTGACACCCGTCATCCGCAGTGCCACGGCCCCATCAAGCCGCACCAGCAGGGCACCTGCCTCTTCGACCACCGTCAGCACGGGCTGCGTCGCCCCGGCATAGACCACCTCAAGCCGGTCGGCCGCGGGGTCGAAATCGGTGACCACCGCATTCGCCGCCCCGGCCAGCACAAGCCCATCCTCCCCCGCGCCCAGCGTCACCCGGTCCGCCCCGGTGATCGCCACGACGTCATCGCCCTCACCGCCATTCAGCACATCCACCCCGGCCCCGTCACCGCGCCCGTCCAGCAGGTCGTTCCCCGCCCCGCCATCAAGCGTATCCGCACCGGCACCGCCGACCAGAGCGTCATTCCCCGCCTCGCCGCGCAGCACATCATCGCCCGCGCCGCCGACCAGACTGTCGCCATCTGCGCCGCCCCACATCCGGTCGTCGCCATCGCCGCCGTTCAGGCTGTCAACGCCCAGATTGCCGAACAGGTTGTCATCCCCCGCCCCGCCAAGCACCGTGTCATTCCCGGCGCCCCCGGCAAGGCTGTCATTCTCGCTTCCCCCGTCCAGCAGGTCATTCCCCGCCCCGCCGAAGATGCGATCCGTGCCATAGCCCCCGGAAAGTTCGTCACTCCCGCCATTGCCGGACAGCGTGTCATTGCCCAACTCGGCGAACAGCGTGTCCGCGCCCTGCCCGCCGGTCATCGTATCATTTCCATCCGCGCCGCGGCCCAGAAAGCCCGTCACCGCCGCCGCCCCGTCCAGCAGATCATTCCCCGCGCCAAGGAACACCCGGTCCGCCCCGCTGTCGCTGAACATGGTCACGCTATCCGCGCCCGCCCCACCGAAGAGCGAGTCGATCCCCTGCCCCCCGGTCATCACGTCGCCACCATCCCCACCCAGAAGCGTATCCGCTCCTTCCGACCCGAACAGGCTATCCGCGCCCGTCCCGCCGCTCAGGATGTCATTGCCGAGGCCCCCGAAAAGGCGATCCGCCCCCGTCCCGCCCTGCAGAGCATCGTCGCCCAGATCGCCCACCAGCAGATCATTGCCCGCCCCGCCAAGGCCGGTATCCGCGCCCGCGCCTCCAAAGAGATTGTCATTCCCCTCGCCGCCTTGCAGCCAGTCCGCCCCGCCCGATCCGATCAGCGTATCGTCGCCGAGAAGCCCGAAAAGCCGGTCCGCTCCGGCCGTGCCACGCAGCACGCTGCCCCCGGCCGCCTCCGCACGCGCCTGAGGCGCCGCATCCAGTGCCGCGACACGGGCGTCATCGGCCCCGTCCTCCGCGCCGCCCTGCGCATCCGTATCATCATCCTGCTGGGGGTCGTCGAAAGCATTCGCAAGGGCCGCCAAAGGCAGGGCAAGCAACATCAACAAGGCACTCATGACAACACTCCGCACTGGCAACACTACGGGCGGATAATTACCGAGAATCCCGCAAACGCAAAGGAATTCCGGCAAAATCGTGGCACGGTTCAGGATTTATCAACAATGGGATGGAAGGCAGTCAACCGTTTCCGTGTCTCCATGGAATTACGCGATATCAGCCGCGCGCCCGGCCCTTATCCATGCGTCTTGAACGCCTCGGTGAAGGCCGCCTTCTGCGACTCGCTCGCCTCTGACTGGTGCTTCGCCTTCCACTCGTCATAGGGCATCCCATAGACCAGCGTCTTGGCCTCTTCCTTGTCCAGCGGCACGCCCGCCTCTGCAGCCGCCTCGGCCATCCAGCGGCTCAGGCAGTTGCGGCAGAACCCGGCAAGGTTCATCAGGTCGATGTTCTGCACATCGGTCCGGTTGCGCAGATGGTCCCGCAGCCGCCGATAGGCGGCCGCTTCCAAAGCCTGCATCGTGGCATCGTCGATCTGTGTCATGCGGCGGTCCTCCATCCGGCAAAGGTAGGGCGTGCGCTCCGCGCGCACCAGCCCCCGGAAGACCCGCCGCGCGGAGGCGGCGCAAAGCCCACGCCGCAGCTTGGAAGAGAACGCCCCTAGACCCGCGACAGCACGATATCCGCGACGCTCACCTGCGCCGCGCGCAGCCCGGGCAGGAAGATCACATTCGCCCCGTCCGCCGCCACCATCACGCCCCCGTCACGCTCCTGCACCGTCAGGGTCACATCCCCCTGCGACTCGGTCAGCAGTTCAAGCTGATCCACGGCAGGATCGAAATCCTCCACCCGCACCACTTGCCCGGCCGTCGGGTCCGCCGGATCCGCAGGCTGCGGCGGCACCAGTGCCACAAAGCTATCCGCCCCGGCCCCGCCCGTCATCACATCGCTCCGATCCCCGATCAACTCGTCATCCCCGTCACCCCCGATCAGCCGGTCCGCGCTCGGCTCCCCGCCGACCGAGAACAGGTTCTGCAGGATGCGGGTCTCCAACCCCGTCGGGATCGCCCCATAGCGGCTTTCCACCGCCTGCACGAATTCCCTGCTGTCCACACCGTCCAAGATTTCCTGCGGGTTGGCCCGATCCGGCGTCAGCCCGATCAGCACGTCATTTCCCGCCCCGCCATCCAGAGTATTGGCCCCGTCCATCCCGATCAGCAGGTCCTCCCCCGCACCGCCAGCCATGGAATCATCCCCCGATCCGCCCACCAGCAGATCGCCCCCGTCATCGCCGCGCATCAGGTCATCCTCCGAACCGCCCAGCAGGACATCATTCCCCGCCCCGCCATTCAGCGTGTCCGCCCCGATATCCCCCACCAGAAGATCGACCCCAGCATTGCCCTGCAACAGATCGTCGCCCTTGAAGCCCACGATCAGGTCATCGCCCCCATCGCCGTTGATTGTATTGTCCCCCTCGCCGCCAAGGCGCACATCCCCATCGTCATCGCCGCGATCCACGGCAGGGGCGGGATCGTCATCCCCGGACAAAAGCCCGATCAGGGCGACAGGGATCAGGGACACAAGCAAAAGCAACATCTCGGCACTCGCACACAGGAAACGGATCAACCCGCAGAAACCCAAAACACGACGATTCTGTCAAATCTTCGACATCACCGGCCACATCCGGGAAACAATACCCCCGAAACGCCCGCGCAAGGCACAGATACCCGGCAAATCGGGCTTGCGTCCCGGACGCGCCCCTAACCCTCCACCCGCGCCAGCGCCGCCCGCAGCAACGGCGCCAGCCGCGCGCCCCAATCCGCCTGCGCCTCCGGCGTCCCGATCAGGTCGTTGCGTACCTCCACCAGCGTATTCTGCCGACCCCAGCGCAGCGCGTGACGGTCGATCGCATCGCCCGGCAGATGGCCTGAATAGGGCTCGTTATCCCCCACGCACAGATCCGCCTCCGCCCGCAGCACCTCGATCAGCGCATGGCTCAGCCGCCCGTCCAGATGCGAATGCAGCACCCCCACATGCCAAGGGCGCGGCGCGCGCCCCTTCAGGCAGGGCGTGAAGGAATGCACCGCCACGATCACCACATCGGGCCGCCGCCCCGCCAGCCGCGCCAGCGCATCGTGATAGGGCCGGTAGAGCCGTTCCAACCGCTCCTCCACCCCCGCCGCGCCGATATGCCGGTTCGCCGGGATGATCGTCCCGTCATACAGCTTCATCACCAACGTCGGGTCGTCCTCGCCACGATTCGGGTCGATCACCAGACGCGAGAAATCCGACAGCACCACAGGGCTGTCCAAGGCCGCGCCCAGCGCCTCCGCTACCCCCGCCGCGCCCACGTCAAAGGCGATGTGCCGCCCCATATCCACAGGCCCGATCCCCAGATCCCCCCCCGAAACCCAGTCCGGCACCCGGTTCGTCGCATGGTCGCAGGTCACCAACCAGCGCCCTGGACGCCCCTCACCGATGATCCGAAAGGCACACAACCCGGTTTTCTCCCATCCCCTACATCAATTCGTCATTTATTCTGACGAATAGGAATCCGCCAGTTGCGACAACACGCCGATTGCGCCATAACCCGCCTCGGCCCACGACAAAATGTAGAACTGAATAAGGAACGAGGCATATGAGACGCCTTCGGAACGTCAAGATCGTGGCCACGCTCGGACCGGTCTCCAGCGATTACGCAACCATCCGCGCCCTGTTCGAGGCGGGCGCAGACGTGTTCCGCCTGAACATGTCGCACGGCACGCATGACGATATCCGCGCGCGCCACGTCATCATCCGGCAGGTGGAGGCGGATACAGGCCGCCCCATCGCCATCCTCGCCGACCTGCAGGGGCCCAAGCTCCGCGTCGGCACCTTCGCCTCTCCCACGGGCGAGGAACTGGCCGAGGGCGCGCCCTTCCGCATGGACCTCGACCCCGCGCCGGGCGATGCCACCCGCGTGCAACTTCCGCACCCGGAAATCTTCGCCGCCCTCGAACCCGGCGCGTCGCTCTTGGTCAATGACGGCAAGATCCGCCTGCGCGTCGAAACCTGCGGCAAGGATTTCGCCAATTGCACCGTCACCGTCGGCGGCACCATCTCGAACCGCAAGGGCGTGAACGTCCCCGACGTCGTGCTGCCCGTGGCCGCGCTCTCCGACAAGGACCGCAAGGATCTGGAATTCGCCTGCGAACTGGGCGTCGACTGGCTCGCCCTCTCCTTCGTGCAGCGCCCCGAAGACGTGATCGAGGCGAAGGAACTCGCCAAGGGCCGCGCCGCCGTCCTGTCCAAGATCGAAAAACCTGCCGCGGTAAAGGCCTATGACGCCATCCTCGAGGTGTCCGACGGCATCATGGTCGCCCGCGGCGACCTTGGCGTCGAACTGCCCGTCCATTCCGTGCCGCCGATCCAGAAACGTCTGGTCCGTGGCGCCCGCGCGGCGGCAAAGCCCGTCATCGTCGCCACCCAGATGCTGGAATCGATGATCGAATCGCCCATGCCCACCCGGGCCGAGGTGTCGGACGTCGCCACCGCCATCTACGAAGGTGCCGATGCCGTCATGCTCTCGGCCGAATCCGCGGCGGGCAAATACCCGATCGAGGCCGTGCAGACGATGAACAACGTCGCCATCTCGGTCGAAAGCGACGGCACCTATCGCCAGATCATCGAGGCCAGCCGCAGCGTCAACCGCACCTCCGTCGCCGACGGCATCGTCGCCGCCGCGCGCGAGATCGCCGAAAGCGCCGACATCAAGGCGATCTGCTGCTTCTCGCAATCCGGCACCACGGTCAGCCTCGTCGCCCGTGAACGGCCCCGCGTGCCGATCATCGCGCTGACGCCCCTGATGGAAACCGCCCGCCGCATGTGCCTGACCTGGGGCGCGCATTGCGTCATCACCGAAGAGCAGGACCGCTTCAAGGGCGCCGTCATCTCGGCCGTCCGCGCCGCGCGCACCTACGGCTTCGCGACGGAAAAGGACCAGATCGTCCTCACCGCGGGCGTGCCATTCAACGTGCAGGGCACCACGAACATCCTGCGCGTCGCCCCCTGCGACGAAAGACTGATCTACCGGGTCGATCCGGAATGACCTTCGCAAGGCCCGCGCCACCCGCGCGGGCCTTCGCCTTTCCGGGCCCGCGCGCAGGCAGCCTGCAACGCGCTTGATCCACCGCCCGCTTCCTGCAAGGCTTGGCCTGTGTAGGGTCCCATGACGGGGCTGCGTGAAGGTGCCGGACATGGATCATGACCTCCTCCTCATCCTCGGCCTTTCGATGCTGCTCCTGTCGATCCCATCGCTCATGTCGGCCCTGATCGACGACCGCCTTCCAATCGTCGCGGGCTTCGGCCTCCTCCTTGGCACCGGCATGGCGGCTTGGGGCCTGATCGACCGCCCCGACCCGTTCAACCCCGCCACCCTGCCCCACCTGTTCTTCGAGGTGCTGGGCCGCTACCTCCCCTGACCCCCGCCCTTTTTCCCCTTGCACCCGCGCCACGCCCCGCCTATACGGCCCACCTTGCGATACCCGCGCGGCCGGCCAATGTGGCATGCCGAGTCGCGCCTGCAACCACGGAGATGGAAATGCCCAAGATGAAGACCAAGTCGGCGGCGAAGAAGCGGTTCAGCTTCACGGCCTCCGGTCGGGTGAAGGCCGGCGTCGCCGGCAAGCGCCACGGCATGATCAAGCGTACGACGAAATTCATCCGCGATGCATCGGGCACCATGCTGCTCTGCGACAGCGATGCGAAGATCGTCAAGAAGTACATGCCCTACGACCGGTAAGGAGAACAGCACATGTCCCGCGTCAAATCCGGCAAGGTGACCCACGCCCGTCACCGCAAGGTCATCAAGCAGGCCGCTGGCTATTACAGCGCCCGCTCGCGCAACTTCCGCACGGCCACGCAGGCCGTCGACAAGGCGAACCAGTACGCCACCCGCGACCGCAAGGCCCGCAAGCGCAACTTCCGCGCCCTGTGGATCCAGCGCATCAACGCGGCTGTCCGTCTGTTCGACCTCGAGATGACCTATTCCAAGTTCATCAACGGTCTGGCCAAGGCCGGCATCGAAGTGGACCGCAAGGTCCTCGCCGACCTCGCCGTGCACGAGCCCGAGGCGTTCAACGCCATCGCCGCACAGGCCAAGGCCGCGCTGGCCTGATCAGGCCCCGCTGACCGCATTTCGGAAGGGCCGCCCGAAAGGGCGGCCCTTTCCCGTTCCCCATCCCGCGGAAATCCACATCGCCCACCCCTCCTGCCCCGCAGGAGGGGTGCCGATTTTTCGCAGAAAAATCGTGCCCCTGCGCCCAGCCGAAGGTCTGCCCCCCACCCCTTTGGCCAGAGGAATTCCGCAGCCCCGGCCTCCCCTCGCCTTGAACTTGCCAGCATCGCCCCGCACCATCCGATCATAGATTCCCATCGTGAAAGCCCTTTGCGAATGATCCGAGTGCTCCTGGCCTTCTGCTCCCTCTTCTTCCTGCTCTCCTGCGGTGAGGTCGTCACCGAATCCGACAAGGGCGCGCGCATCTACCTGATGGGCGATTCCATGATGGCCGCGAACCGCACCTCGGGTCGCAGCGTGGGCGTCGCGCTGGAACGGCAGTTGCGCGAACCCGTCCTCGACCGCTCGGTCTATGCCGCCCGCATCATCTACGGCCTGCCCATCTCGGGCGCGGCGGGCCTATCCATCCCCGCCCAGTATCGCGAAGGCGACTGGGATTGGGTCGTACTGAACGGCGGCGGGAACGATCTGGTCTTCGGCTGCGCCTGTGGCCAGTGCAACGCCATGGTGGACAGGCTGATCTCGAAGGACGGCCGCGCAGGCCGCATCCCCGACCTGGTCAACCGACTGCGCAAGGGGGGCGCCAAGGTCGTCTGGTCCGGCTATCTGCGCAATCCTGGCCTCTTCACCCCGGTCCGTCCCTGCAAGGTCTATGGCGACGAACTCGACCGCCGCCTCGCCCGCCTCGACGCGCTGGACCCCGGCATGATCTTCGTGCCCATGTCCGACCTCGTCCCCGAGGGCGACCCATCGCTGCACCAGCAGGACCTCATCCACCCCTCGCCCAAGGGCAGCGCCGCCATCGCCGCCCGCATCGCCGCCGCGATCCGCGCCAACGACGGCTGACGCCGTCGGTGGGGGAGGCAACCTCCCCCACACCCCCTCGCACCCGGTTGAACCGCGTCACACCCTGCCGATCCGGCAGCAAGGGGGCGCACGCCCCCCCTCTGGCCGCATGCGCGGCCATTCACCCCCTGTGGGTATTTTGCCCGGTACGAAGACCATGCCCGCAGGGTCGGAAGGCCGGCACCACCCCCATCCCCTTGCATCGCAGCCCCCGTGCCGCTACCACCGCCTCGCACCCGAAGGAGGCTCCCATGGACGGGCTCGACACGCTCAAGGCCAAGTATCTTTCCGCCGTCGCCACCGCTGCCGACGAGGCCGCGCTGGAAGAGGTGCGCCTTGCCGCACTGGGCAAGAAGGGCGAGATCAGCGCCATGATGGCCACCCTCGGCAAGATGGACCCCGACGCCCGCAAGGCCGCAGGCGCCACGCTCAACGCGCTGAAGGACGAGATCGACGCCGCCCTGCGCGCCCGCAAGCAGGGCCTTGCCGATGCCGCGCTGGACGAACGGCTCCGTACTGAATGGCTCGACGTCACGCTGCCGGGTCGCCCGCGCCGCATGGGCACGATCCATCCCGTGTCCCAGGTGATGGAAGAACTGACCGCCATCTTCGCCGACATGGGCTTCGCCGTGGCCGAAGGCCCGCAGGTCGAATCCGACTGGTACAATTTCGACGCGCTCAACATCCCGCCGGAACACCCCGCGCGGCAGGAACATGACACCTTCTTCATGCACCGCGCCGAAGGGGACGACCGCCCGCCGCATGTCCTGCGCACCCATACCTCGCCCGTCCAGATCCGCGCCATGACGGACAAGGGCGCGCCCATCCGCGTCATCGCGCCGGGGCGCGTCTATCGCATGGACATGGACCAGACCCACACCCCCATGTTCCATCAGGTGGAGGGGCTGGCCATCGACCGCGACATCTCCATGGCCAACCTGAAATGGACGCTGGAAGAGTTCTGCCGCGCCTTCTTCGAGGTGGACCGCGTCGAACTCCGCTTCCGCGCGTCGCATTTCCCCTTCACCGAACCCTCGGCGGAAGTGGACATCCGCTATTCCAACGTCGGCGGCCAGCTCCGCATCGGCGAGGGCGACAAGTGGATGGAAATTCTCGGCTCCGGTATGGTGCATCCCAAGGTGCTGGCCGCGGCGGGCGTGGACCCGAACGAATGGCAGGGCTTTGCCTTCGGCATGGGGATCGACCGTCTGGCCATGCTGAAATACGGCATCCCCGACCTGCGCGCCTTCTTCGAATCCGATCTGCGCTGGCTGCGCCATTACGGCTTTGCCGCGCTCGACATGCCCGATCTTCCGGGCGGCCTCAGCCGCTGATCCGCAGGGTATCGCATCGAAATGAAAGCCCCGCCGAAGCGGGGCTTTCTTCGTCATGAAAAGGCCACTGCAAACTCAGATCAGCAACAAAAGCAGCGCCACCAGCGACAGGCCCATGATCAGGATCAGTCGCCATGCCGGTATCCGGCGGGAGGGGTCGGGTATCTTGAACATCGGGTCCATAGACGAACGGATGCCACCCATCCGGTCCGGAAATGTGGCAGGCCCGCGCCCCGTTCCGGGCACCCCCTGAACAACCCGTTTCCACATCGGAAACCCCTCCCCGCCGCTTCCCCTTTGCCGCCCTTTGCGCTATCCCCTCCCCCGACATTCCGAAGGGACCGGCACGATGAAATTCACCCTCTCCTGGCTGAAGGACCACCTCGAAACCGAGGCCGCGCTGGATGACATCCTCTACGCCCTGACCGATCTCGGTCTGGAGGTGGAAGAGGTCACCGACCGCACTGCCAAACTTGCCCCCTTCACCCTTGCCAAGGTCCTGCATGCCGAACAGCACCCCGATGCCGACAAGCTCCGCGTCTGCCGCGTCCTGACGGACGAAGGCGAAAAGCAGATCGTCTGCGGCGCCCCCAATGCCCGCGCGGGCATCACCGTCGTCCTCTGCAAACCGGGCGATTACGTCCCCGGCATCGACGTGACGCTGGGCGTGGGCAAGATCCGCGGCGTTGAATCCCATGGCATGATGGCCTCGGAACGCGAGTTGGAACTGTCCGACGAACATAACGGCATCATCGAACTGCCCTCGGGCGAGGTGGGCGAGAAATTCGCCGACTGGCTGGCGAAGAACCGCCCCCATCTCGTCGATCCGATGATCCACATCAAGATCACCCCCAACCGCCCCGATGCGCTCGGCGTGCGCGGCATCGCCCGCGACCTTGCCGCGCGTGGGCTGGGCAAGCTCAAGCCGCTTGATATCCCTGCTATCAAAGCCGCCTTCCCCTCGCCCATCCGGGTGGAGATCGACCCCGCGCTCAAGGCGAAGGGCTGCCCCCTCTTCGCGGGCCGCCTGATCCGTGGCGTCAAGAATGGCCCCTCGCCCGAATGGCTTCAGGCCCGCCTCACCGCCATCGGCCTGCGCCCGATCTCGGCGCTGGTCGACATCACCAACTTCTTCACCTTCGCCCTGAACCGCCCCCTCCACGTCTTCGACGCGGCCAAGGTCAAGGGCGCGCTGCGCATCCACCCCGCCAAGGGCGGCGAGGAACTGCTCGCACTCGACGGCAAGACCTACACCCTGCGCGAAGGCATGATGGTCATCTCCGATGACAACGGCCCGGAATCGCTCGCCGGGATCATGGGTGGCGAAATCTCCGGCTGCACCGAGGCCACGACCGACGTCTTCCTCGAATCCGCCTATTGGGACCCGATCACCATCGCCACCACGGGCCGCGCGCTGAAGATCAATTCCGATGCCCGCTACCGCTTTGAACGCGGCGTCGATCCTGCCTTCACCCTGCCGGGTCTCGACCTTGCCACGCAGATGATTCTCGACCTCTGCGGCGGAGAAGCGTCCGATATCGCATCGGATGGTGCGGTTCCGGACGTCTCCCGCGCCTACAGGCTCGATCCCGCCCGCGTCATCTCGCTCGTCGGCATGGACATCCCCGCCGAGGAACAGCGCCGCACCCTCGCCGCACTGGGCTTCACTCTGGCGGGCGACATGGCCACCCCGCCCACCTGGCGCCCCGATATCCTTGGCGAGGCCGATCTGGTGGAAGAGGTGGCCCGCATCGCCAGCCTGACGAAACTGCAGGGCAAACCGCTGCGCCGCACGCAGGACGGCGTGCCGAAGCCCATCCTCACCCCCCTGCAGCAGCGCGAGAAATCCGCCCGCCGCACCCTTGCCGCGCTCGGCTACAACGAATGCGTCACCTACAGCTTCATCGACCATGAGGCCGCGACGATGTTCGGCGGCGGGGCCGATGCCCTGCGCGTCGAAAACCCGATCTCCTCCGAGATGACGCATCTCCGCCCCGACCTGCTGCCGGGCCTCCTGCGCGCCGCCGCCCGCAATCAGGCCCGCGGCTTCGCCGACCTCGCCCTGTGCGAGATCGGCCCCGCCTTCCACGGCGGCGAACCGGGGGAACAGCACCTTCAGGCGACCGGCCTGCTGGTGGGCCACACCGCCCCGCGTGATCCCTTCGGCAGCCGCCGCCCCGTCGATGTCTTCGACGCCAAGGCCGATGCCGAGGCGATCCTCGCCGCCCTCGGCGCCCCCGCCCGTGTGCAGATCACGCGCAAGGTGGCGTCTTGGTGGCATCCCGGCCGCTCCGGCAACATCGGCCTTGGCCCCAACACGCTGGCAACCTTCGGCGAAGTCCATCCCCGCATCCTTTCCGCCCTTGGCGTGAAAGGGCCTGCCGTGGCCTTCACCATCCTCGTGGCCAATGTCCCCCTGCCCAAGACGAAAACCCCCACCCGCCCCGCGCTCGCCATCAGCGACCTGCAGGCGGTGGAACGCGATTTCGCCTTCGTGGTGGACAAGGGCGTCGAGGCGCTGACAGCCCTGAACGCCGCCCAAGGGGCCGACAAGGCCCTGATCGAAAGCGTCCGCCTCTTCGACCAGTTCACCGGCGAAAAGGCCGAGGCGCAGATGGGCGCGGGCAAGAAGTCCATCGCCCTGACCGTCCGCCTGCAACCCACCGAAAAGACCCTGACCGAGGCCGAGATCGAAGCCGTCTCCGCCAAGATCATCGAAAAGGTGACCAAGGCCACAGGCGGCACCCTGCGCGGGTGACGCAAAGGGAAGGGCGGGGTCAACCCCGCCCTACGCCCGCCAAGGGAGACCCCGCCCAAGGCCTGACCCGGGGCCTCCCGCCACTCCCATGCAATCATCGAATCTGTGCAATTGCGCGCCGTTAACCACGATTTCGGCAGTAAATCTGCCCGAATTTGTATGAACACTTTGCGGTACAGATTACGGCACAACCTTCGGCTCGCCCGCCGCAAGGTAATGCTTCCGATTTTCTCCGAAATGCGAATAGCTTAACCGCATCTGGGAGGGCGTGAATGGAGTACGATTACATCATCGCCGGCGGCGGCTCCGCAGGCGCCGTGCTCGCCGCACGCCTGTCCGAAGATCCCACCGTCACCGTTTGCCTGATCGAGGCCGGGGGGCCCGGAAACTCCTTCCTGATCAACACCCCCGCCATGGTGGCCGCGATGGTGCGCGGGCGGCCAAGGCTGCACAACTGGGCGCTCCGCACTGAACCCCAAACGCATCTGAACAACCGCCGCTGCTATCAACCCCGCGGCAAGGCGCTTGGCGGCTCCTCCGCGATCAACGCCATGCTTTATGTCCGCGGCCACCCGTCGGATTACGATCACTGGGCCGATCTCGGCGCGGATGGCTGGGATTGGAAGTCCGTCCTGCCCTACTTCCTGAAATCAGAGGGGAATTCGCGCCCCGCCAATGCCCTGCACCGCAGCGACGGTCCGCTTCAGGTCACCGATCAACCCAGCCCCCACGCCATTTCCCGCGCCTTCCTGCAGGCCATGGCCGCCGTGCAGGTGCCCGAGAACCCCGATTTCAACGGCGAAACCCAATATGGTGCGGGCCTCTATCAGGTCACCCAGTTCCACCATGGCCCACGCAAGGGCAACCGCTGCTCCGCCGCCGCCGCCTACCTTCACCCCGTCCTTTCCCGCCCCAACCTCACCGTCCTCACCGGAGCCATGGCCGAACGCATCGGGCTGCAGGGGACCCGCGCCAAGACCCTGACGGTAAAGCACAAATCCCGACGCCTCACCCTCACCGCCCGGCACGAGATCATCCTCTCCGCAGGGACCTTCGGCTCCCCTCAAATGCTGCTCCTCTCTGGCATCGGCCCCGAGGACGACCTCCGCGCCCATGGCATCCCGGTGCGACACGCCCTGCCCGGCGTGGGCCGCAACCTGCAGGATCACCTCGACCACACGCTGATCTGGCGCTCCCCGCGCCCAGATGTCATCGGCCTGAATCCCGGTTGCCTGCTGCGGATGCTGCGCGGCCTGCCCGAACTGCGCCGCCGGGGCACCGGCCTCCTCACCACGCCGGGGGCCGAGGGCGGGGCCTTCCTCATGTCGCGCCCAGACCTGCAAGTGCCCGATCTGCAGGTGCATTTCGTCATCGCCATCGTCGATGACCACATGCGCCGCCTGCATATGTCCTATGGCTGGTCGGCCCATATCTGCGTCCTGCGCCCCGCCTCACGCGGCAGCGTCGGCCTGCGGGATGCCAATCCCGCCAGCCCCCCGCGCATCGACCCGAATTTCCTCTCCGATCCCTCCGATCTTGCCACCCTCATGGCCGGCGTGCGGATCGTGGAAGGGGCCATGGCGACACCGCCCCTCGCCCCATGGCGCGGCGAACGGCTCTACCCCCATGACGGCAGCGACACGGCGCTGGAAGCCGACATCCGCGCCCGCGCCGACACGATCTATCACCCCGTCGGCACCTGCCGGATGGGACGCGACGACATGGCAGTCGTCGACCCCGCCCTGCGCGTTCACGGTTTGGAAGGACTTCGCGTGGTAGATGCCAGCGTGATGCCCAGCCTGATCGGGGGAAACACCAACGCACCCACCATCATGATCGCAGAAAAGGCGGCCGATCTGATCCGAAAGGGTTAAGAACGGGTAAATCCCCGCTCGATGGCCCGCCATCCCCAGAGGGTGAGCCCACCCGCGCCCAGCGCAGCAATCCAGAATGGCAGGACCAGCGCGACGGATCGTCCCAGCACCGGCTCCGCCACCGCCATAGCCGCGCCCGACAGCACAAGCCCTAGCGGCATCATGCCCGTCGCGATCAAGCGATAGAGGCTATTCACCCGCCCCAGCAGCGTGGGCGGAATGATCCTCTGCCGGTGCGATACGGCCACAAGGTTCCAGACCAGCCCTGAAAACTCGAACAAAGCCATGGAGAGCGCCAGCGTCCACGCCCCCGGCGCCAGCGCCACGCCCAGAAAGGCGGGGGCCGAGGCCAGCAGCATCACCTGCGCCGTCCGCGCCCCGCCCATCCGCGCCACGATCCGCGGGCCAAGCAACGATCCGGCAATCCCGCCCACCGCCGCCGCCGACAGGATCAACCCATAGATCCCGGCAGAAAGCCCAAGGTTTTCCTGCACATGCAGGACCAACGCCACCATCATCGCCTGATGCAGCAGGTTCCAAACCCCAGTAATCAGCGCCAGATCACGCAGGATCGGCATGCCGCGCATGAAATCGACCCCCTCGCGCAACTCGCGCCGCCAATCGCGCGGCCCCAAAGCCTCGGCCCGGAACCGCCCCGCCAGCGACGCAACCAGCGCCACCGCCACCCCATAGGCCGCCGCATTGGCCGCAAAGGGCAGCACCACCGCCAGCCCGATCAGCGCCGCACCGATGGCAGGCCCCGCCAGCGCATTGCCGATCAACTCCACGCTCCACAACCGCCCGTTGGCCGCCTCCAAACGATCCGGACCCACCAGCGCGGGCAGCAGGGTCTGGGCGGCATTGTCGCGGAACACCTCCGCCATCCCCACCAGCAGCGCCGCCACGACCATCGCGGCAAAGAGGCCCGGCAGCGCCACACCCGCCTCCGGCGCCGCGGGCAGCGGCGTGGCGGCCCAGACCGCCAAAGCTATGAAACCAAAAGAAAACGCCCGCAGCACATCCATCGCCAGGATCAGCCGCCGCCGATCCACCCGATCCGTCACGATCCCCGCAGGCAGAGAAAACAGGAACCACGGCAGCCGCAGCGCAAGCGGCACCAAAGCCACCAGCAGCGGATCACGGGTCAAGAGCGTCGCCGCCCAGGCCCAGGCGACCAGCGCCACACCATCGGCCAGATTGGTGGCCCCACTGGCCAGAATGAACCGCATCAACATCGCGCCACCCAAGCCGGGCGGCGCGGGACAGTCAACCTACTTCCGCCCGATCACCCGCCGGAACCAGCCACCCACCCCCGCCTTGGCTCGATCCGCCCTCCGGTCAAGATCGTCCAGCGTCTCCTGCGCCTCGATCACCGCGGGCTCGATCATCCGCTCCTTGAACTGCGCCCACATCCGCCACGCCATGAAAAGGACAAAGGCAAGGAAGGACAGGATCACGATGTTCACCCAAGGGATGATCCGCACATCCGGCCCCTCCACCTGCCGCAGCGAGATGGCATTCGGGAAAATGGTGAACAACTGGTTGCGCCAGCCATAATGCGTCACCGCCACCCATTTCGGCGCGGCGGCGGTGGATTGCAGCTCCTTCGCCTCGGTATTGGTGCTGGAACTGTCCATCTTGAAATAGGGCGGCCAGCCCCATCCCGTATCCTCGTTGCGATATTCCATCGTCTTTCCATTGGGATAGACGGCGTTGATGAAAAAGATGTCGCGGCTGTTGCTGGCCGCCGTCCCCACATCGGGCGACGCCCAGAACCACGCATTCTCGCCCAGATCCATGCGGCGATTCTCGGTCCCCACGATGCGCACGATATCGGTCTGCGGCAGGGTGTAATGCAGGAAGAAAAACAGCAGTAGCGCCACTGTGCCAAGGAAGGTCCATTTCACGTATCGCATTGCCGCCTCAGGAAAAATTCAGGATCCAGACCAAGGCGATCACCACCGCCGTGGGTATGACGAAGACCAACCAGATCAACCGCCGCCGCAGGCTGTTCTCATAGGCGGCAAGGCCCTGCGCCACATGCCCGTCGCGCGTCTCCTCGATCTGACCATGGTCATATTCCTTCTCCAGCCTCTCGCGCTCCAGCGACCGGAAATAGATGGCCAGCAGCCAATAGATCACCGTCAACGCGATATAGCCGAACAGCGCCAGTTTGAAAAAGGCGATCATGCCCCGTCATCCCCTACCAACCCAACCAATGTGGCCCCGCGCCCCCCTCTGCGCAAGCTTTCCCCTTGGCAGAACGCCGATCCGCACCCACCATCGCCCCATGACCGACGCCCTGATCCACACCATCGACACCCGCCGCGACGCCCTGATCGGGTTGGCGCAGGACCTGATCCGCATCCCCACCCTCAACCCGCCGGGGCGGAACTACCGCGAGATCTGCGATTACCTCGCCACCCGCCTGATGGCACAGGGCTGGACGGTAGAACTCATCCGCGCCCACGGCGCACCGGGCGACAGCGACGCCTTCCCCCGCTGGAACATGGTGGCCCGCATAGACTCGGGCCGCCCCGGCGATTGCGTGCATTTCAACAGCCACCATGACGTGGTCGAGGTCGGCCACGGCTGGACCCGCGATCCCTTTGGCGGCGAACTGGACGGCGACCGCATCTACGGGCGCGGCGCCTGCGACATGAAGGGCGGCCTCGCCGCCTCTGTCATCGCCGCCGAAGCCTTCGTCGCCGCCACCCCCGATTGGCGGGGCAGCATCGAGATAAGCGCCACGGCGGATGAGGAATCAGGCGGTTACGGCGGCGTCGCCTATCTGGCCGAACGCGGTTACTTCGCCCCCGACCGCGTGCAGCACGTCATCATCCCCGAACCCCTGCACAAGGACCGCATCTGCCTTGGCCATCGCGGCGTCTGGTGGGCCGAGGTGGAAACCCATGGCCGCATCGCCCACGGCTCCATGCCCTTCCTCGGCGATTCGGCCATCCGCCACATGGGCGCGGTACTGGAAGAGATCGAACACCACCTCTACCCCCTGCTCGCCACCCGCAAAACCGCCATGCCCGTCGTCCCGCCACAGGCGCGGCAATCCACGCTGAACATCAACTCCATCCACGGCGGCGAACCCGAACCGCCCCCCGGTTCCACCGCCCTGCCCGCGCCCTGCGTTGCCGACCGCTGCCGCATCATCCTCGACCGCCGCTTCCTCATCGAAGAGGCCATCGACGAGGTGAAATCCGAACTCCGCGCCATGCTGGACCGCGTGCAATCCCGCCGCCCCGGTTTCACCTACACGATCCGCGACCTGTTCGAGGTGCAACCCGTGATGACCGACCGCGACGCGCCTGTCGTCCGCTCCACCGCCGCCGCCATCGAACGAGTGCTGGGTCAGGTGGCCGATTACGTGGTCAGCCCCGGCACCTATGACCAAAAGCATATCGACCGCATCGGCAGGCTGCGGAACTGCATCGCCTATGGTCCGGGCCTGCTGCATCTGGCGCACCAGCCCGATGAATGGGTCGGCGTGCAGGACATGGCCGACAGCGCCAAGGTCATGGCCCTCGTCCTGCGCGACCTGCTGGGGTGACGGGAGACGCATGATGCAGGGCGCATCTCCCTCTCCCCTCAAAGGGGAGAGGGTCGGGGAGAGGGGTCGCGGTTCACACCGCGATGTTGTCGATCAACCGCACCCCGTCCAACCACGCCGCCGCCAGCATCCGGATCGGACGGCCCACATCCGTCACCGGCCCCAGCGTCTCGGCATCGCGAAGCTCGATATATTCCACGCTTTCAAAGCCTTCCGCCATCACCGCCGCCGAGGCCCGCGCCATCGCCTCCGCCTCCGGCACACCCGACCGGAAATCCCGCGCCGCCGCCAGCATCGCGGCATAAAGCGCAGGCGCCCTGTGCCGCCCCGCCGCCGTCAGCCGCACATTGCGCGACGACATCGCCAACCCGTCCGGGTCTCGCACCGTCTCGCAGCCCACCACCGTCACGGCAAGGTTCAGGTCCGCCACCAGCCGCTGCACGACCTGCAACTGCTGCCAATCCTTCTGCCCGAAATAGCCGCGATCCGCCTGCGTCATCCCGAACAGCTTGGTCACCACCGTGGCCACGCCATCGAAATGCCCCGGCCGCAACGCGCCCTCCAAAGGCTCCGACACGCCACCCACCGAAACGGTCGATACGAAACCCGCAGGATAGACCTCTTCCGGCGCGGGACAGAACACCACCTCCACCCCCACCCAGCGCAGCAGGGCGGCATCCGCATCCTCGGTGCGTGGGTATTTCTTCAGGTCGTCGGGATTGTTGAACTGCTTGGGGTTCACGAAGATCGTGGTGATCACCCGCCCGCATTCCGCCTTGGCCCGCCGCGCAAGGCTCAGATGCCCGTCATGCAGCGCGCCCATGGTCGGCACTACGCCCACAACATGCCCCTCGGCCTTCCAGCCGCGCACCACCTCGCGCAACTCGGCCACCGTCCGGATGATGACGGTCACGATTTCACCTGATCCGCGAAACCATGTTCCGGCCCCGGAAAGGCACGGCTGCGCACCTCATCGGCATAGGCCGCGATGGCCTGATCCGCCGCCTGACCAAGTTCTGCATAGCGCTTCACGAATTTGGGCCGGAAGGCGGTGAACATCCCCAGCATGTCGTCGATCACCAGAACCTGCCCGTCGCAATCCACCCCGGCGCCGATTCCGATGGTCGGGATGGTCAACTCCGCCGTGATTCGCGCGGCCAGTCCCACCGGAACCTTCTCCAGCACGATGGAAAAAGCCCCCGCCGCCTCGCAGGCCCGCGCATCGGCCAGCACCTTCGCCGCCTCATCCTCGCGCCCCACGACCTTGTACCCGCCCAGTGTGTTCACCGATTGCGGCGTCAGCCCGACATGCGCCATGACCGGCACGCCCCGCGCCGTCAGGAAGGCGATGGTCTCCGCCATGTGCTGCCCGCCCTCCAGCTTCACCGCAGGCGCGCCCGTCTCGGCCATCAGCCGCGCCGCGTTGCGATAGGCCTGCGCCGGGCCTTCCTCATAGCTCCCGAAGGGCATATCGATCACCGCCATCGCCTTAGACAGGCCCCGCACCACGGCACGGCCATGCAGGATCATCATCTCCAGCGTCACACCGATGGTCGAAGGCATGCCATGCAGAACCATCCCCACCGAATCCCCCACCAGCGCGATGTCGCAATGCGCATCCACAAGCCGCGCCATCGGCGTGGTATAGGCCGTCAGCACGACCAGCGGCACGCCACCCTTGCGGGCCTTGATGTCGGGCGGCAGCACGGGCCGCGTCGGGGCGGTGGCGCTCATGGGCGTCTCCCTTTCACATTCTGCCCGTTATACAGGCACAGCCGCGCCGCGACAGCAAGTTGTCATCGCTGCAACGCGGCATCGCGCGCCCCTTGACCGAAGGTCACCCCTGCCCTCCCATACGGCAATCCACGGATAAAGCAGGAAGGCAAAGCCATGTCCCACCTCCAGAAGGTCACCCGCGACGGCATCCCCCCCGAGGTGGAACGCCCCGATCCCGCCAAGGTCATCGCAGGCGATCCCGTCCATACGACATGGAGCATCGAGGAACGCGGCAACATCTATTCCGGCCTCTGGCAATCGACGCCGGGCAAGTGGCGCGTGTCCTATGGGGAATGGGAATATGTCTACATCCATCAGGGGCATTCGATCCTGACGGATGCCGCAGGCGAGGAAACCCATCTGCGCGCAGGCGACAGTTTCATCATCCGCCCCGGCTATGAAGGCACATGGGAAGTGGTGGAAACCACGCTGAAGGATTACGTCATCATCACCTGACACCGTGCCCCCGAAACGCAAAAGGGGCACCCGCTCAGGTGCCCCTTCTTCCGTTCCGCATGTCCGATCAGCCCGCCGCAGGCGGTGCGACATCGCCCGTCAGTTCCGACAGCGTCGGACATTCCGTCTCGTCGATCCCGCGATTGCGGCAGATCCGCAGGCGGCGGCGTTCGTCCTTGGCGGCCTGCTCCGCAGCCTCCTCGGCGGCGACCCGCGCCTCTTCCGCAGCGCGCACCTCGGCCTCGGCCATGGCGATGCGATCCGCTTCGAATTGCGCGCGGTTCTCGGGCGTGTCGGGCACGGCCCGGCCATAGGCATCGTCCATGTAGGGGCCCTCGGCGGCAAGGCTCTGCTCCAGCGTCCGCACCACGATGCGGTCACCGATCTCGGCATTCTCGAACAGATGGATGGCGTCCTGATTGAACAGACGGATGCAGCCCGCGCTGGTCGCCCGCCCGATGGAGGCATTGTCGATCGTGCCATGGATGCGGAACATGGTGTCCCGCCCGCCGCGATACAGATACAGCGCCCGCGCGCCCAGCGGATTGTCCAGCCCGCCCGGCAGACCACCGGCATATTCGGCGTAAAGGTCGGGCCGCGTGCGCACCATGTTCGCCGTCGGCGTCCATGACGGCCATTCCTGTTTGCGCCCCACATAGCCCGTGCCGCGGAAGGAAATCCCCTCGCGCCCCACGGCGATACCGTAACGCATCGCGCGGCCGCCCTCCTGCACATGATACAGGACGCGCGCATAGGTATCGACGACGATGGTCCCCGGCTCTTCGCTGCCGGCATACTCCACCTCTGCGCGCGGGTTCGCCCCGAACAGGTGCAAAGGCTCCACCGCCGGGATCAGGTATTCCCCATCCTGCACCGCCTGATAATGGGCGGGAACGGCGGGCGCAGGCGCCTCTTCCGTCTTGGGGGCATCGGCGCAGGCGGCAAGCCCCAGAAGGGCAAGCGGGGCAATCAGGCGAAGCAGAAGATTTGGCACGTCCGGGACTCGGTCTATGGCTGGAACTTGGGCCTAAAAGCACTTGCGAATATGTGGACGTCAAGCCCCGCAGGGCTTTGCCCGCCGGATTCCCGGCACCTGCGGGAACAATCGCACGGAATCCACCCGACTTGCCGCCCACGCCTCTCCATGTCACGCATGTCGGCGCAGCGTCCCGCCAGACAGAAGGGGAAACCCATGCGCCCCGGCCCGCGCAACCTGATCACCGATGTTCCAGGCCTGCGCGTGGGCAATGCCCATGACGCGCGCCTGCGGTCGGGCTGCACCGTCCTTGCCGCCGACCGCTCCTTCACCGCCGCCGTCCATGTCATGGGCGGCGCCCCCGGCACGCGCGAGACGGACCTCCTCGCCCCGGAACGCCTCGTGCAACAGGTGGATGCGCTGGTCCTGTCGGGCGGGTCGGCCTTCGGGCTTGATGCCTGTTCGGGCGTGGCTGATGGCCTTCGCGCCATGGGGCGCGGCTTCGCCGTGGGCGATCAGCGCGTCCCCATCGTTCCGGGGGCGATCCTCTTCGACCTGCTGAACGGCGGCGACAAGTCATGGACCCGCAACCCCTATCACGCCCTCGGCCGCGCAGCGCTGGACGCCCTGACCGACAGCCCCGCCCTTGGCAGCACAGGCGCGGGCCATGGCGCCCTGACCGGAAACCTGAAGGGCGGCCTCGGCTCCGCCTCTGCCATCCTCTCCTCTGGCCACACCGTGGGCGCGCTGGTTGCCGTCAACGCGCTCGGCTCTGCCATAGTGGGCGACGGCCCGCATTTCTGGGCCGCCCCGTGGGAGATGGGGGATGAATTCGGCGGCCTCGGCCCCGCATCGGCCCATGACCCCGGTCATGAACCACCCGCGATGAAACGGATGGGAGAAGCCACCACCATCGCCATCGTCGCAACCGACGGCGCCCTGACGCAGGCCGAATGCCTGCGCCTTGCCACCACCGCGCAGGACGGCATGGCCCGCGCCCTCGTCCCGTCGCACACGCCGCTGGATGGGGATCTGGTCTTTGCCGCCTCAACCGGGGCAAGGCCCCTGACGGACCCTGTCACCGACGCCTTCGCCCTTGGCCATGCCGCCGCCTGCTGCCTTGCCCGCGCCATCGCCCGCGCGGTGTTTCTGGCCGAACCGATGCCGGGTGATCGCCAACCCGCCTATCGCGCGCGCTTCACCACCGCGTAAGCGCCGCCTCATCCTCGTCCTTGGCGGCCACCCATGCCGCGCCATCCAGCCCGATTTCCTTCTTCCAGAAAGGCGCGCGGGATTTCAGGTAATCCATCAGGAACTCCGCCGCCGCAAAGGCATCGGCCCGATGCGGCGCGGCGGTCGCCACCATCATGATCGCCTCGCCCACCGCCAACCGCCCATGCCGATGGATCACCAGCGCATCGATCAGGGACCAACGCTCCACCGCCTGCCCCGCGATCCCGGCAATCGCCTTCTCCGTCATCCCCGGATAATGCTCGATCTCCATCGCGGCCATGCCACCATCGCCGCGCACCACGCCGGTGAAGGTGACCACCGCCCCGGCACCGCCGGCACCTGCCGCAAAATCCCGCGCCTCGTCGCCCAGATCGAAAGCCGCCTCCTGCACGACGATCCGCATGGGTCAGCCCCCTGTCATCGGCGGAAAGAACGCAACCTCCCGCACACCCGCCAAGGGCGCATCGAACGAGGCCAACTCCTGATCCAGCGCCACGCGCAGGCTGGCCAGATCGGCGAAGGCCGCCTCATAGCGCTCTTCCCGCGCCCGCAATTCCTCCACCAATTCCATCACCGTGGCGGCGGACGTCTCCACCCGCTCCTTCGGCAGGCCGATGCGTTCCCGCACCCATGCGAAGTACAGGACATCGATCATTTCCCATCCTTCAGGAAAGGCAGCGACTTGCGGAAGTAATCCCATCCGGTGACCAAGGTCAGCACCGCCGCAACCCAGATCAACACCAGCCCCACCAGAGTCGCATAGGACGAACAGCCCCGTGTCCCGCAGGACCGGATCGGATCGGCAAGCCCCTGACTGACCAGATCGGCATATTGCTCCATCGTCAGGCCCTGCCGCGCGATGCCCTCCACATGCTCCAGCCCCGTGCCAAGGAACAGAACCGCAATCGCCACCATCTGCGCCGTGGTCTTCCACTTCGCCAGTTTCGTCACCTTCAGAAGCCCGGCTTTCGCGCCAAGGAACTCCCGCAGGCCCGAAACGAAGACCTCGCGGAACAGGATCGCCGTCACCGGCAGGATCAGCCACGGGTTCATCCCCGAATAGCCCGTGATGATCACCAGCGCGATCACCACCATCGCCTTGTCGGCAATCGGGTCCAGCATCGCGCCGAATTTCGATTCCTGCTTCCAAGCCCGCGCCAGATAGCCATCGAACCAATCCGTCACCGCCGCGCTCACGAAAAGCGCAAGCGCAAGCCAATCCGCCCAAGGCCGGTGGAAATACAGGAACATCACCGCCACGCCGGGCGCCGCCAAAAGACGGATGACCGTCAGGATATTCGGCAAGTTCCAGTTCATGCCCGCAGGGATAGCAGGGGAAAGCGGCAATGTTAAAGAGCAAACGCGCAACCGGGCGGTTGACGCGCGACACGCCCTTGGCTAGCAGGCCGCCTTCACCGACGGAGGCAGGCATGGCGCGGACGAAAAAGGGCAGGGCGGTTTCGGGCTGGCTGATCGTGGACAAACCCGCCGGGATCACCTCCACCGCCGTGGTGAACAAGGTGAAATGGGCGCTCGCCGCGCAGAAGGCGGGCCATGCCGGGACCTTGGACCCCGCAGCGACCGGGGTGCTGGCCGTGGCACTGGGCGAGGCCACGAAAACCGTCCCCCACATCACCGACGCACTGAAATGCTACCGCTTCATGGTCCGTTTCGGCGCGGCCACCACCACCGACGATGCCGAAGGCGACATCCTGGAAACCCGCGACCAACGCCCCGACGATGACGCGATCCGCACGGCACTTGCCGCCTTCCGCGGACAGATCGAACAGGTGCCCCCGCAATTCTCGGCCGTGAAGGTGGATGGCGAACGCGCCTACGACCTCGCCCGCGAAGGCGAACGCCTCGACCTTGCCGCCCGCCCGCTCTGGGTGGAAAGCATCGAACTCATCGACCGCCCCGATCCCGACCACGCCCTTCTGGAAATGGTCTGCGGCAAGGGTGGCTATGTCCGGTCCATCGCCCGCGATCTTGGCCGCGCGCTCGGCTGCCTCGGCCATGTCCTCTGGCTGCGCCGCGAATGGTCCGGCCCCTTCGACGCCGATCAGGGCATCTCGCTGGACGAAATCGACCGCCTCGCCCACACGCCCGACCTCGACGCCCACCTGCAACCCCTTGAACTCGCGCTGCAGGACCTGCCGCAGGTCACGGCCACCCCCGAAGGCGCGGCCCGCATCCGGAACGGCAATCCCGGCATGGTCATCGCCTCCGGTATCGATTGGGGCACCGAGGTCTGGGCCTCCCATCAGGGCCGCGCCATCGCGATCGGGCGCTACCAGTCGGGCGAGTTGCACCCCTCCCGCGTCTTCAATTGACCTTTCCCCTTCGTCTTGGCCCAAATACCCTCGGGGTCCGGGGGTGAAGCCCCGGGGGCCTGCCACAGGCGAAACCGAAAGGGCGAAAAGCGCATGATCACCCGCGACCATCAGAAGGGCGACGCCGCCAGCACCGCCGTCTATTCCCCCTGCGAACGCTATCGCTATCTGCTGACCCGCATCTGGAATCCGGCAGGCCCCAAGGCGCTGTTCGTCATGCTCAACCCCTCCACCGCGACCGAATTCCAGAACGATCCCACCGTCGAACGCTGCGAACGCCGCGCCCGCGCGCTTGGCTTCGGGGCCTTCCGCGTGACCAACATCTTCGCCTTCCGCGCCACCGACCCCCGCGTCATGCGCGCCGAACCCGATCCCGTGGGTCCCGGCAATGACGCCGCCATCCGCGACAGCGCCACAGGCTGGGCCGACACCATCATCTGCGCATGGGGCACCCATGGCACCCACCTGAACCGCGGCCCGCAGGTCGAAGCGCTGCTGCGCGCCACGGGGCAGCCGCTCTTCACCCTCGGCCTGTCCAAGGACGGCCATCCAAAGCACCCGCTCTATATCGGATACGACCAGCAACCGCAGGCTTGGCCATGACCGAAATCGCAGGCTTCACCCGCCGCGGCATCGCCCTTCCCGGCATCACCCTTTCGGTGCAGGAGGCCGGCGAAGGCCCGCCCCTCATCCTGCTCCACGGTTTCCCTGAAAACGGCCTCTGCTGGGCCAAGGTCGCCCCGGCCTTCGCCCGCCATTTCCGCGTGATCATCCCCGATCTGCGCGGCTATGGGCAAAGCGACGCGCCGCCCGATGACGCCACCCACGAAGCCTATTCCAAACGCCGCATGGCCGCCGACATCGTCGCGCTGATGGATCACCTGAACATCCCCGCCGCCGATATCCTCGGCCATGACAGGGGCGCGCGGGTGTCCTATCGCCTCGCCCTCGATCACCCCACCCGCCTGCGACGGCTGGGCATCATCGAAATCGCGCCCACAGCGGAATACTGGGATGCCTGGGGCTATGACCTCGCCATGTCCGCATGGCATTGGACCTTCCTCGCACAGCCTGCCCCCGTCCCCGAACGCATGATCGGCTCCGACCCCGTCGCATGGCTGGACCACACGCTGCAGGGATGGACGCGGGCGAAGACGCTCGATTGCTTCCCACCCGCCTCGCTCGCGGCCTATCGCGCTCAGGCGCTGGACCCCGCGCGCATCCATGCCATGTGCGCCGATTACCGCGCCGGGGCCACCACCGACCGCGCGCATGACATGGCCGACCGCGCCGAAGGACGCCGCATCACCGCACCCCTCCATTTCCTCTGGGGCCACCACGGCTTCCCCGCCCGCACCGGCGACCCCGCCGGGATCTGGCGCCGCTGGGCCGACAGGGTGACCGACGCCTCCTGCGACACCGGCCATTTCGTGATGGAGGAAAACCCGCAAGCCGTGCTGGACGCCTTCCTTCCCTTCTTCACCGCGCCTCAAACGGGCCTGATCTGAATATCCGCCAAGGTCAGACCCGCCCCATCCGCCACCCGCGCCAGCACCTGCCCATCCAGCAGGATCAGGGCATCCGCCCCATCGACCTGCAGACTGACCTCCGGCTCCTCCTGCCCCTCCATCGGGTCATAGACGACCACAAGCCGATCCTCGCGCCCGTCATAATCGGCAATCACCGATGTGCCCCCCACCGCCACCTCGAACAGGTCCGCCCCCGCACCGCCCGTGGCATGGGTCTCTCCCGACAGGCGCAGAACGTCGTTCCCCTCCCCGGCATTCAGGTAATCCCGCCCCGCGCCGCCATCCATCCGGTCATCTCCCGCCCCGCCATCCAGCGTGTCGTTCCCGGCATCGCCCGCCATCCAGTCGTCGCCCTCGCCGCCGGCCAGCCAGTCATCCCCGCCGCCACCCTGCAACGCATCCGCACCCTCGCCACCCAGCACCGTGTCATGCCCAAGACCACCCGCGATGCTGTCCGCCCCTGCGCCGCCATGCAGCCGGTCATCGCCGGGCCAGCCATAGATCGTATCATCTCCCGCATCGCCCATGACCTGATCCGCGCCACCGCCCCCGACAAGGTGATCATCCCCTGCCCCGCCGTTCAGATCGTCCTCTCCGACGCCACCCAGCAAGGTGTCATCCCCGTCTGACCCGGCAAGCGCATCCCGCGCCTCGCCACCGCTCAGCCAGTCATCCCCCGAACCGCCATTCAGGATATCGCTTCCCGCCGTCCCGCCCATGAAGAGCGGCGGATCGATCTCGTCGTCGATATCGTCGCTGAAGGGCATGCCCTCATCGGACGGTTCTGTTGGCCTGCCCGCGCGCCCGGCATCCGCATCACCGCCTTGGGGTGCGTCATCTGGATCGGCGGCATCATCTGTCGTGGGCGAGGCCAGATACCCCGCCATGAATAGACCGAACAAGCCCAGCAGGCCGAACATTGCCGCAACCCTTACCATACACACGGGCACGCCCCGAACGGAATGCGCCCTACCCCAAGAATATTTTGCCAGAATCACCCGTTCGAATCCATCACCGCACCCAGCTTTCTACCGCTTTGGTAAATGCCCCCCGCCTTTCCCGCTTCCCATGCGCGCGGATTTCCCCTATACGCCCGCATCCGCTGCCGACTCGGCCGCGCGATAGCACTGGCCTTGCTGGACGACATCCCGGCTTGCGCCTTCACCCCTTGGATACAGGAGATATCCGATGTCGATCACCGTCGAAGAAAAGACCCGCCTCATCAAGGAATACGCGACCAAGGAAGGCGACACCGGTTCGCCCGAAGTTCAGGTTGCGATCCTCTCGTCGCGCATCGCGACGCTGACCGAGCATTTCAAGACCCACAAGAAGGACAACCACTCCCGCCGTGGCCTTCTGATGCTGGTCGCCCAGCGCCGCAAACTGCTGGACTACCTCAAGGCCAAGGACGAGGGCCGCTATGCGACCCTGATCTCGCGCCTCGGCCTGCGCCGCTGATCCATCGGCAGCAATCCTGAAGGAAACGCCCGCGCCCAATGGCCGCGGGCGTTTTCGTTTCATTCAGAAACCAGCATGCGCCAATTGCTGCGTATCGACGGCACCCGCAGCACCTCAAGCAAGATCTCGCTGCGATAGATCACCAGATGCGCCCTGTAGGGATGCAGGCGAACCGGCGGACGAAACTCCTCGTGCAAGCGGCTGATTTCCGGGTAGTCGCACAACAGCCTCATAAGGTCATCCAGCCCGTTCAGATAAGCCTCGGTCTGAGCGCGGCCCCAACGGGAAACCCCGAAACTCCAAATCTCTGCCAAGTCGGCCCTTGCCGCAGGACGCAGGAGGATCTTCCGCGTCACTTCGCCTTCTGCTCGGCGATGAAGGACGACATGTCGAAAAGCTCTGCCTCACCGCTTGCAATGGCCTGATCGACAAGATCCTGAACTTCCACGACGGCCTCTAGCCTTTGCTGATCCTTGCGCAGCAGATCGCGCACATAATCACTGACATTCGCATAGCGCCCACTCTGCGCCTGCGACTCTGCAAAGGCCTTCATCTGATCGGGAAGCGAAATGTTCATCGTTGCCATGTCGCCAATCTGCCAGAATGGCAAAGCTTGTCAATCTTCATGCAAATCTGTGTCCTTCCCAAACCCCCGCTTTTCCTGTATGCGCCCCGCATCTGCGACGTGAGGCCATGCCCCCGGCCACATGCGAAGGATAGGGGGCGGCGGCAATGGGGCCGCCATGCAAACGGAGGGACGGCAGGGGCCGTTGCCTCCAGATAGGATCCGCTGATGTTCAACGTTATCAAGAAATCCATCCAGTGGGGCGGTGAGACGCTCACGCTGGAAACCGGGAAGGTTGCCCGTCAGGCCGACGGCACCGTGATCGCCACGCTGGGCGAAACCTCCGTCATGGCCAACGTGACCTTCGCGAAAAGCGCGAAGCCGGGTCAGGACTTCTTCCCCCTGACCGTCCACTACCAGGAAAAATACTACGCCGCCGGCAAGATCCCGGGCGGCTTCTTCAAGCGCGAGGCGCGTCCTTCGGAAAAGGAAACGCTGACGTCCCGCCTGATCGACCGTCCCTGCCGCCCGCTGTTCGTCGACGGCTTCAAGAACGAAGTCCTCGTCATGGCGACGGTGCTGTCGCATGACCTCCACAACGAACCCGATATCGTGGCGATGATCGCGGCCTCCGCCGCCCTCACCATCTCGGGCGTGCCCTTCATGGGCCCCATCGGTGCGGCCCGCGTCGGCTTCTCCAACGGCGAATACGTTCTGAACCCGTCGGTGGACGATCTGCAGAACCTGCGGAACAACCCCGACCAGCGCCTCGACCTCGTCATCGCCGGCACCAAGGACGCCGTGATGATGGTGGAATCCGAAGCCTATGAACTGACCGAAGCCGAAATGCTCGGCGCAGTGAAGTTCGGCCATGCGGCGATGCAGCCGGTGATCGACCTGATCATCGACCTTGCCGAAGACGCCGCCAAGGAACCCTTCGACTTCACGCCGCCGGACTACTCGGCCCTGTACTCCCGCGTCAAAGCGGCGGGTGAGGCGCAGATGCGCGCCGCCTTCGCGATCAAGGACAAGCAGGACCGCACCAACGCGATCTCTGCCGCCGTCGACGCGATCCGCGCCGCCCTGTCCGACGAAGACAATGCCGACGCCAACCTCGGCGCGGCGATCAAGAAGCTGGAATCCTCCATCCTGCGCGGCGACATCATCAACGGTGGCGCGCGCATCGACGGCCGCGACAACAAGACCGTGCGTCCGATCGTGTCGGAAACCGGCGTCCTGCCGCGCACCCATGGTTCGGCTCTGTTCACCCGCGGTGAAACGCAGGCGCTGGTCGTCACCACGCTGGGCACCGGCGAGGATGAGCAGATCATCGACGCCCTGCATGGCAATTCGCGCTCGAACTTCCTGCTGCATTACAACTTCCCGCCCTACTCGGTCGGCGAAGTCGGACGCGTGGGTTCGCCCGGACGCCGCGAAATCGGCCACGGCAAGCTGGCATGGCGCGCTCTGCAGGCCGTGCTGCCTGCGCCGACCGACTTCCCCTACACCATCCGCGTCGTGTCCGAGATCACGGAATCGAACGGCTCCTCCTCGATGGCTTCCGTCTGCGGCGGCTCGCTGTCGATGATGGACGCGGGCGTTCCGCTGAAGGCTCCGGTCGCGGGTGTCGCGATGGGCCTGATCCTCGAAGACGATGGCCGCTGGGCCGTGCTGACCGACATCCTCGGCGACGAGGACCACCTCGGCGACATGGACTTCAAGGTGGCGGGGACCGAAAACGGCATCACCTCGCTCCAGATGGACATCAAGGTCGCGGGCATCACGCCCGAGATCATGGAACAGGCGCTGGCACAGGCCAAGGACGGCCGCCTGCACATCCTGGGCGAGATGAACAAGGCGCTCTCCGCGCCGCAGGGCTTCTCGGAATACGCGCCCAAGATCGAAACGCTGACCATCCCCACCGACAAGATCCGCGAAGTGATCGGCTCGGGCGGCAAGGTCATCCGCGAGATCGTGGAAACCTCGGGTGCCAAGGTCGACATCAACGACGACGGCGTGATCAAGATCGCCTCCTCCTCGGCCGATGCGATCAAGCGCGCCTATGACATGATCTGGTCGATCGTGGCCGAACCCGAGGAAGGCCACATCTACACCGGCCGCGTGGTCAAACTGGTCGACTTCGGCGCCTTCGTGAACTTCTTCGGCAAGCGCGACGGTCTGGTCCACGTATCTCAGATCGCCAACAAGCGCCTGAACCACCCGAACGAGGTGCTGAAGGAAGGTCAGGAAGTGAAAGTGAAACTCCTCGGCTTCGACGACCGCGGCAAGGTCCGGCTCGGCATGAAGATGGTCGATCAGGAAACCGGCGAAGAGATCGTCGAGAAGAAGGGCGAAGACGCCGAAGCGTGATTGCCTTCGACTGAACCAAGAGAGGCCCCGGCAACCTTTGCCGGGGCCTTTCCTTTTCCCGCCACCCGCAACGCTGCATGGTTTTCAAGCCCCGCGTGACCTGCTACCCCACCCGCCAAGGAAAGGGCGAATGATGCAGGGCAACTGGCGGTCGGTCACGGCGGCGGAACAATCCACGCAGGATGCGGATGCATCCCTTCCCTTCGGCCATTTCGCTCCGAACCTGCTGCAACGCGCGCTGATCGCGCTTTGCCGCGCCACGATCCTCAAACGCGGCCTGTTCCGCGCGACGATGACCCGCCTCATCCTCGCCCTCGGGCGCGGCACGCTCGACATCCGCTTCCGCGGCGCGGCCTACCGCATCCGAGGCGAACAGAACCTCATCGAATATGGGCTTCTGTTGGTGCCAACCTACAACGGGCAGGATATCGACTTCCTGCTGCAAGATGCGCCGCAAGATGCCGGCTTCGTCGATCTTGGCTGCAATATCGGCCTCTATTCCCTGCCCCTCGCCGTTGCCCGCCCGCAGGGCCGTGTCCTTTCCATCGATGCCAATCCCAAGATGATCACCCGCATCCGCTGGAACGCCTCAGCCACCGGGCTTGCCAACCTCACCCCCATCCATGCCGCCGTTTCCGACACCGACGGACGCGGCGATCTGGTGATCCGCAAGGACGATGTCGCCATCGTCGCCGTACAGGAAAGCGCGGTCGGCGAAATGCCGATCCGCACGCTGTCCTCCCTTGTCTCCGACGCCGGAATGACCGCCATCCACGGATTGAAGATCGACATCGAAGGCCATGAGGACCGCGCCCTCGTCCCGTTCCTCGACAACTGCCCACCGGTGATGAAACCCCGCCGCATCGTCATCGAACACCCGGAACCCCAGGCCGATTACCCCGGCTGCACCGCCGCCTTCGCCCGCCACGGCTATCGCCTGATGGGGCGCAACCGGAACAACTCGCTTTACGCCCTCGCCCCATGACCCCCCCGGATGACCAACCCGCCATCGCGGTGATCCCCTATCTCGAACGGCTTCCCGAAGGCCTGCCGAACCTGCCGCTCGACCGGCTGGATTGGCCGCTGGGCCGCCCGGCCCGGCTGGCCCATGGCACGGTGGCAGACATGGCGTCGACCGACCACCTGATCACCTACCCCAAGACACGCCTCTACTTCACCCCACGCGGTCGCAGGACGGCAAAGCTGTCCCTGATGATCGTCGAACCCGACGCCGTTCACGCCAAACACCTGCGCCTCGCCCGCCTCTTCAACCGCCGCTTCTTCCGCGTGTTGACCAAGAATGAGGTGCTTTTGCGCGCCATCCCGAACGGCGAGAAATTCATCGCCGGCTTTTCCTTCGTTGCCCCCAGCACCCGTATTCCCGCCGAAAAGACGCAGATGACCTCCATCATCGCATCGGCCAAGCGCACCTACGAAGGCCACCGCCTGCGCCATGCCGTGATCGACGCCGCCCGTGCCCAAGGCCTTCCGCTCGAAGTGATGGGGCGCGGCTACCGCCCCATCGAGGACAAGACCGAGGGCCTCGCCCCCTTTCGCTACACGGTGGTGATCGAAAACTCGCGCGAAGCCTCCTACATCACCGAAAAGCTGATCGACGCCCTCCGCTGCCGATCCACCCCCATCTACTGGGGCGCGCCGGATGTAGGGGAGATTTTCGATCGGGCGGGCATCATCGAATGCAGCTCACGCGACGACATCCTCGCGGCTCTCCGCCAGACATCTGCGGAAGACTACGACAGCCGCCGCGCCGCTATCGAGGCGAACGCCCACCTTGCCGACCACTATGCCGACATGCACCGTCGTGCGGCAGAAATCATACAGGGTGCCATCTAAATCCGCATCCACTCCGGCGGGCAGATGTCAGGGTTGTCCAAACGCGGATCGGCGAACCATCGCGCAGGGGCGACCACCACCTTGTCGGGTGACGGGTTGCGCCACGCGCCCCACCACGAAAAACTGGAATTCGCAATGATGTGGTGGCGGCAGGCCCCCATCAACCGAAGATCCTCCACCGCAGCCGAAGCGGAGTTATGGTCCAGCACCACCATTTCCGCCCCTGGTCTCAGGTTGTCGCGCGCCCAGATCGGATCGTCGGAAAAGACGAACAGCAAGGGGTCGATCCGCGCCCTCTCGCGGATCCGTTCAACGGCGCGCGCATAGTAGGCCGCATCGCAGGTGCCATGCACTGCCGCCCCCTTGGCCGAACCCACATAATCCCCCCGCCGCACATGCAAGGAAACCGCGCGCGGCTCTGCCTCCATCCGATCCAGCCAACGGGCATTCTCACCCTCCGGCGCTGCAAGAATGCGCAGATCCTCGCGGATGACCGCCGCTTGATCACGGAAATACCCCTCGCTTTGGAAATAGCCATGCAGATAGCAGTCATCCCCCGCCGAAAGCACGTCCGGGTTCAAACCCAGCCCCCGCTCGCGCAGGAAGCGCGGTCGCATCAGCCCGGCCCTCCAAAGCGCATAGGGGATCATCCGCCCGCGCGCCGGTGGCAATTCATCCTGCTCCCCGGTCCGCGCCGATATGGCAAACCGATCCAGCCCATAGACAGCATGCGCCGCCCCCCGCGCCAATTCGCGCGTATCCAGCACCACGTCCACCCCATGCCGGAGCGCCAAAGCCCGCGCACAGGCATATTGGAACAACTGGTTTCCAAGGCCGCCGACGAGGCGCACGAAGATCATGCCCGTTTTGTCTCCGGTTGTTATGCACCAAGACGGCGCATCAACCATCTGCACCCGCATTTCATGATAAACAAGGGTCCAATGTCATGCTAAGCGCAGCGCGAAGGCAGCATTGGAACAGCCCAGATGTACTTGGTCCGCTATTACGCAAAACGGCTGCGAACCCTGCGCGGAAAGACGATCGTCCACGTCGGCGCCCACAAAGGGCAGGAGGCCGCGCTCTATGAACGCTGGGGTGCGGCACGCGTGATCTGGGTGGAGGCGGATCCAGATACGGCGAGGGCACTCCGATCCCATCTCTCCGCTCGCAGCGGTCAAGGCGAGGGTTGGCTCTCCCGCCTTCTGCGTTTCCCTCCGACCCGTCATGACGTCGTCGAAGCCCTGATCGGCGATGAGGACGGCAAGCAAACTGATTTCTTCGTCTTCTCAAACGATGGCGAGTCCAGTTCGATCTTCCGCAAAGCGCAACTCGAAGAGGACCGGCACGCGAATGTCATGGAAACTGGTCAGGTCAGGCAGTTGGCAATGCGGACACTGGACAGCCTTCTGACGGAAAACGGTATCCCGCTGAACACCGTCGACGTCCTGACCCTAGATGTGCAGGGGGCCGAGTTGCTCTGTCTCAAGGGCGCAACGGCACTCTTGCGACATATCCACCTACTGGAGGCCGAAGTATCGCAAATCCAATGGTATGATGGTGGTGTCCTCTTGCCAGAACTGGACTCTTGGCTGGGCGCGCATGGCTTCCGTCGCAGGACTTGGGTCCGGCGCCGGATGATGAACGCCGTATACCGCAACACGCGGCGTCAGCGCTGACCCATCCGCGCCCTCGCCTCGGCGACATGGGCGCGGATCGCGCGGCGATAGGACGCGCGGTGCCAGCTCTTGGCAACCTGCCCCCACAAGGCCGCACCCTTCTTCTGGATCGTCGTCCCCCCCGCCGCGGCGGTGTCATCGCGAACACCGGACGGATCGACGCACAAAATCCGCTGGTTCGTGACGCCAAGCAGTTGCACCACACCGTCAACCGGTCGATCAAACCGCTCCGTCACCGCCAGCATCCGCGCCGACGCTCCTGAACCGATGAGCTGCGCCGAAAGACGCACAGGGGGGATTTCCGGCTCCAGAATGCGGAAATCGCCCACCGCATGGATCACTGCACCCTCGACGGGCCGCGTCTGGAACTCCACCCAATCCCCGGGGCCCATCCAACCCAGCGCAGCCTCCACCGCAGCCGGAAACACCACCGGGTCAAGCACCACATCATCCTCGAACACCAACCCGACATCTGCGCCGCTTTCGACGATGGCCTGCCACGCCCTCCGATGGCTCAGGAAACAGCCGATCTCCCCCCGGCTGATCGCAAAGGGATAGCGCGGTTGCAGCAGATCATGCGGCTGATAAACGGATCTTATGGTGGCCTCGTCCAGCGTCGCCCCGTCCACCGCGTCGATCACCTGTACAGGAACAGGCGACAGGCGCTGCAAAGCCGCCACATGCCCGCGCCGCCGCTCCGCCCGCGCCAGATGGATCACGAAACCTGCCGCGCGCATCCCTCACGCCTCGCGCAGGGTATCGGAGTTCTGCAGAAACCAGCGATAGGTTCCTTCGATCCCCTCGCGCAGCCCCGTCCTCGCCCGCCATCCCATGGATGCCAAACGCGACACGTCCATCAGCTTGCGCGGCGTTCCGTCCGGCTTCGTCGCATCAAAGACCAGCCGTCCCTTGAACCCCGTCACCTCGGCCAGCAACTCGGCCAGTTCGCGGATGGACACATCCTCACCGGTTCCAACGTTGATATGGCTCAGCATCGGCCGGGTATTGGCCTCATAGGTCGCCGGATCAAGGTTCATCACGAACAGACTCGCCTCGGCCATGTCGTCCACATGAAGGAATTCGCGCCGTGGCGTGCCGGTGCCCCAGACCACCACCTCGTCCCGCCCCTCCCGAACCGCCTCATGGAACCGGCGCATCATCGCGGGCATCACATGGCTGTTCGCCGGATGGAAATTGTCCCCCGGCCCATACAGGTTCGTGGGCATGACCGACCGGTAATCCGTCCCATGCTGACGGTTGTAGCTTTCGCACAGCTTGATCCCCGCGATCTTGGCAATCGCATAGGGCTCGTTTGTCGGCTCCAGCACGCCTGTCAGTAGCGCCTCTTCGGCCATTGGCTGCGTGACGGCGCGCGGATAGATACACGACGACCCCAGAAACAGCAGCCTCTGCACTCCGGCGGCAAAGCTCTGATGGATCACATTGCATTCCATCATCAGATTTTCGTAAATGAAATCCGCTGGATAGGTGTTGTTGGCATGGATGCCCCCCACCTTGGCCGCCGCCAGAATCACGGCATCCGGCCGTTCGGCCTGCAGGAAACCGCGCACCGCCGCCTGATCTGTCAGATCCAGCTCTGCATGGGTGCGGGTCACCGTCGCCACACCCTGCGCCTGCAAGCACCGCAGGATCGCGCTGCCCACCATACCCCGATGGCCCGCCACATAGACCTTCATTCGTCTCTCCCTTCGCCCCCGCCTCAGGCTCGGTGCACGGCGACGTAATTCGTCGTCGAAAAGAACTCGTCCCGTTCGCGATAATGTTCCAGCCGCTGCGGACCAAGCGGCGTGATCCGATAAAGATCGAACCCCGCTTCGGTGAACAGATACCAGAAGTCGCGGAAATAGGTCCGCGTGTCGATATTCGCCCCGCCAAACTCGAACTGCACCGCCCGAACCGAGGGGAGGGCCGCCCCAAACCCCTGCAGGGCCGCCAGCTCATGCCCTTCGATATCGATCTTCACAAGGTCGATCGCCCGCCCGCCCAGCGTTTCGCGCCAGTAATCCTCGACCCGCAGGGTGCGGATCACCTCCTGCTCGGCAAAGGGGATGCCCAGATGATCCAGCTTGCGCATCGAAAGACTCGTCAGCCCCGACCCCGGCGCATTGGAATAGATCGGCGCCTCACCCGCGCGGTCGGACACGGCGAAAGGTACCACCGTCACGCCTGATCCCGCCCCGAACCGCGCCTGCAGCTTGGCGATATTCATCGAAGACGGCTCGAACACATGCACCTCCAGCCCCGGAAACCGCGCCTTCAGCCCTGCCGAATACTCCCCGACATTCCCGCCGATATCCAAGGCCAGCTTCGGCGCCCCGCCCGCCAGCCCGGCCAGCACCGCCACCTCGCGCGCAATGGAATGGGACCCGCTGCCCTTGCCCTGCACCTTGCAGGCCAGTTTTTCCACCCCGGCCGCCAGTCCCAGCATTGCCCCCTTCATCGCCTATCCTTCCAGCGACACGGGCAGATCCAGCCCATGCTCTTTCAGCAGCCGATGCCGCCGCGCCGTCCGCAAGTCTTCGGCAACCATCTCGCGACACATCTCTTGCGCGGTGATCTGCGGCGTCCAGCCCAGCTTTTCCTTCGCCTTGGTCGGATCGCCCAGCAAGGTCTCCACCTCGGCAGGCCGGAAATAGCGCGGGTCGATCCGCAGAACCACCTGCCCCGGCTTCACCGCAGGCGCATGGTTGGACGTTACGGCATCCACCACCGCAACCTCATCCACGCCCGCCCCTTCGAAGCGCAGCTTAATCCCCAACTCGGCGGCACTCCACTGGATGAACTCCCGTACGGAATACTGCACCCCCGTCGCGATGACGAAATCCTCCGGCACCTCCTGCTGCAACATCATCCACTGCATCCGGACGTAATCCTTCGCATGTCCCCAATCGCGCAGCGCGTCGATGTTGCCCATATATAGGCAATCCTCCAGCCCCTGCGCGATATTGGCCAAGCCCCGCGTGATCTTGCGCGTCACGAAAGTCTCGCCCCGCCGCGGACTTTCGTGATTGAAGAGGATGCCGTTGCAGGCATAGATCCCATAGGCCTCGCGGTAATTCACCGTGATCCAATAGGCATACATCTTCGCCACCGCATAAGGGCTGCGCGGATGGAACGGCGTCGTCTCGCGCTGCGGCACCTCCTGCACCAGCCCGTAAAGCTCGGAGGTGGAGGCCTGATAGAAGCGCGTCTTCTTCTCCAGCCCAAGGAAGCGGATCGCCTCCAACAGCCTCAGCGTGCCGATCGCATCCACATCCGCCGTATACTCCGGCGCCTCGAAACTCACTGCCACATGGGATTGCGCACCAAGGTTATACACCTCATCCGGCTCCACCTCGCGCAGGATGCGCGTCAGGTTTGACGTATCCGTCAGATCGCCGTAATGCAGCTTCAGCTTGGGGTTCGGATTGTGCGGATCCTGATAGATGTGATCGATCCGCCCCGTGTTGAACAAGGACGCCCGCCGCTTGATCCCGTGGACCTCATAGCCCTTCTCCAGCAGAAACTCCGCCAGATAGGATCCATCCTGCCCGGTGATCCCGGTGATCAGTGCGCGTTTCATAGCTTGTCTTCCGTGCTGGCAGTCGTGGCCCGAACGAGCATCCTAGTAGCCGCTTGCTGGATCATTCGCAAAGGCAAACACCAGAACGTGCACCGCTAAAGCGGTGTGGCACCGCCCATGCGGGCAAGGCCAGTATAGACATCGAACGGCTAGACCTTTAGCAGTCGAGGCCGGATGGCAAGCAACGAGTAGATCTCTATGACAGGTGCAAAGGACGACCGGAAGGAGTTCGCGGAATTCCAACGGGCAAAGGCGCTCGAACTAGGCGAGGACACAGCGGCATTCGAAGCATCGAAGCGGCTGATCATCGATCTGAACCGTCATGCCTATGCATATCAATGGACGTGGTTTGGCGTTCCGATCATCCAGTTGCCTGCCGATGTGATGGCCACGCAGGAAGTCATCTGGGCGTTCAAGCCCGATGTCATCATCGAAACAGGCGTCGCGCGCGGTGGGTCGGTCATATTCATGGCGACGCTGCTGCAGGCGATGGGCGAGGGCAGCGTGATCGGCGTGGACATCGATATACGCGCGCACAATCGGTCGGCGATCGAATCCCATCCCCTGGCCGGGCGCATCCATCTTGTCGAGGGGTCCTCGGTTTCAGAAGAGACGCTGGCAAAGGTGCGCGCCCTCATCCCTCCGAACGCGAGGGTGATGGCGGTCCTCGACAGTGACCATTCCTATGAGCACGTACTTGCCGAATGCCGCGCCTACGGTGACCTCGTGACGGAAGGCGGCTACTTGATCGTTGCGGACACGATGGTCGGACACTTGACCGAAGAAGAGGCACCGAAGGATCGCTCCAAGTTGTGGTCGCGCGGCAACGAACCGCTTTCGGCCGTCAGGACCTATCTCAGTGAAACCGATGCCTATGAAGTCGACCCTGTGATGAACGGCAAGCTCGTCATGTCGTCGTCTCCGGGCGGCTACCTTCGGCGCGTGAAGGCCTAAGCGGTGGGAGTAGAGCACATGGCTTCTCCTCGGCAGGTATGCTGCATATGCGGATCGTCCAGACTGGAAGAGATGTTCGCATCCCGCGGGATCGGCTTTACACTTGCGCAGCGGCCAAATGACCTGTCCCTGACCTCGGCTGCACTCTGCCTCAAATGCTCGCATGTGCAGACGCCGCCGCTGGAAGACATCGCGTCGTATTACGACACGGGATACAGCTTTCAGCTGAGCAATGCGGACGAGGACGACATCTACTCGGTACAACCCGACGGGGCCTGCCTGTTCAGATCACAGCACCAAGCCGACTCCGTCGAACGGCTTCACGAGCTGACCGACGGGTTGAAGATTCTGGACTATGGCTGCGGCAAGGCGCGGACATTGTCACTGCTGGTGGGCAAGCACCCGGGGATCGTTCCCTACACCTTCGACGTTAGCGACATCTACTGCACCTTGTGGGACAGGTTCGTGCCGAAAGCCAATCAGGCGCCCTATTCGCTTCCTGACGAGTGGCAGGGTGGGATGGACCTCGTGCTTTCGTTCTTTGCGCTTGAACATAGCGCCGACCCGCGCGGTTTCGTCCGCCAGATCGCCGAAGTCGTACGTCCGGGCGGAAAGGTGCATGTCGTCATACCCAACATGTACCGCAACATCAGCGATCTGGTCGTGATCGACCATGCGCAGCACTTCTCCGGCGCCTCACTGCGGCGCCTGTTCGAGGACGCGGGTTATGCCGATGTGGTCATCGACGAAACGACGCATCGTGCTGCCTTCATCGTGATCGCCACACGGCCAGAGACGATGACAGAAGGCACCTTCCGCAGCGAGGAGAACCTTGAGCCGATCCTTAAGGGCGCGCGCGACGTAGCCCATACCTGGTCAGACATAGCGGCACGCATCGCTGACTTTGAAGAGGATCACCCGGATGGACCGGCAGTCATCTATGGCAGCGGCGTGTACGGGATGTTTGTGGCGCTGACTCTTCGCGACCGCAGCCGGATCAAAGCGTTTCTGGACGCGAACCCCTATCGACAGGGGCGGGACCTTCTGGGCGTGCCAATCCTTGCGCCGGATGCGGTTCCCCAAGATGCGGGCATCGTCTATGTTGGGCTGAACCCCAAGGACGCGCGCAGCATCATCGAAGGGGTCGCATCCCTGCACCGTCGCCCCAGAGAGTTCTTCTTTCTATGAAGGCGGAAGAGGACATACCTGTTCTGATCGCGGGTATTGCGGGCGCTTCACTCGGGACGGAGATCGCGAAATCGTTGCGGGCCGCGGGCGGCTATAGCGTGATCGGGTGCGACATCAACCCCTTGGCCTATGGGCATTTCGACAGTCGCTTTGACGCGACATTCGTAGCCGACCCGGACAGCTACATCGAAAGCGTTCTGGCCATCGCTACAGCACGGGATGTGCGTGCCATCATCCCCGGAGGCGAGGCACCGGCCAAGTTGCTAGCCGCCGCGACGGATCGGTTCCATGCGGCGGGCATCGCGCTTGCCCAGAACGACCCGGAGGTCGTCCGCATTGCCGGCGACAAGGGCGCATGCTTTGCCCGTCTCGCAGAACTAGGCATCGCAATTCCGGCCACCCGTGCGATTGCCCTTGTTGCCGATCTGCAGGATTTTCCGATGCCCTGCGTGGTCAAACCGTCGAAGGATTCGGGTGGAAGCAGCTTTGTCTTCTTTGCGCGAAGCGTGGACGAGGCGGCGGTTTATGTAACTTATCTGCTGCGGAACGGCCTGTCGCCAATCGCACAGGAGTACATCCCCGAAGAAAACGGCGAGTACACGGTCGGCGTCCTTGCGGATCAGAGCGGGAAGACGCAAGGCGTCATCGCGTTGCGGCGTGTCTTCAACGCGAAGCTTTCCGTCATGACGCGCGGCAAGGACTTTCTGATATCGAGCGGGTATTCGCAGGGCAGGATCGAAGCGTTTCCGGAGATCTGCAGCGCGGCCCGCCAGATTGCCGAGGCGATAGGCAGTCGTGGACCGTTGAATGTACAGGGGCGGGTCGACGGGCAGGGAAGGTTCATTCCATTCGAGATCAACCCGCGCTTTTCCGCAAGCACACATCTGCGAACCCTGGCCGGTTTCAATGAGCTGGACCATTTCCTGAGACATCTTCTGGGCCTCGCGCCCAAAGCTGGACTGGCGGTTAAGGCTGGCTGGTATCTGAGGAGTCTTGATGAGGTTTCCGCCGATGTAGGGGCCGGGGCTGGCCTGCGATGATTCGCTGGATCGTCGAGGGAAAGCTTGGCACCGGTCCTGCGGAACAGTCCACACCCGCCGACGCGATACGTATCGATGTGCGGCATCTCCTCGACGCGCCCGGGAATGACCCTGCCTCGATCGAAGCCCTGATCCGGCAGGGCGTGGCGGCCCTGCATGAGCGTCGGACCGTGCTTGTTCTCTGCGACTTCGGCGTCTCGCGCAGCAATGCCATCGCTGCGGGCATTCTTGCCAGATACAGGTCGATCCCATTCACGGCTGCGATCCGGCAGGTGATAGAACGCACCGGGGAAACGGAGATCAAGGTTTCGATGATTGAAACCGTGCGGCGTGTGCTTGGGGGGGAAGAAACCCTGCCGAAGCGTGGTGGAAGGATCGCCGTAACAGGTGGGACCGGAATGCTGGGCAGTGCGGTCATCCAGAGACTGGGCGACCGCGCTGCTGCGTTCCTGGGGAGAAGTGACTTCGACCTGAAAGACTCGCCCGCGCTTCTGGCAGCCCGGCTACGGGAAGAGGACGCTTCAACGGTCATCCACCTTGCGCATCCAAGGATTTTCTCGAACAACAATGCGTTGGCCGAAGCCTTGCATATGCAGAAGAACGTGATGGACGCAGCCGTCGCAGCGGGCGCAACGTTCGTTTTGGTTTCCTGCAGCGCAGTGTTTGGCAAGCTGCCCATGCCGTGCAAAGTACGACCGGATGCCGAGCGCCGACCGTCTGAGATCGTCGGGATCATCAAATTGCTCCAGGAGGAACTTGCGCTACACGGTTCGACGAGTCGCGGCCCCGAAACGAAGATTGTCCGCCTTCCGGCACTGTACGGAGCAGGATGCGCGCGCCCCAAGTTCATCCGCAATTTTCGCGATGCTATAATCGCAGGCCGCCCTGTCCGGACGCATCGCTTTCCGCTGGGCGCGGCGCAGCTTGAATTACTGCATGTCGCGGATGCTGCGACGGGCATCGTGGCAGTCGCCGAGCGCGGGACGGCGAGGAATTACCACCTTGGAAGCAGCAATCCCATCGCAACGGCAAGAATTGCCGAGATGTCGTCGCAGGCCCTTCAGCGGCCCTTTATCCACGAGGAAATAATCATTGAAGAAGCCGGTTTCGTGCCATCGCTCGATTGGGCAGAGACGCGCAGAGAATTGGGATGGTTTCCGTCACGGGACTTTGCGGAAGAACTTCCTGCCATACTGCAGGCCTACCCGGCCTATGAGGCCTGATGCCCCCTTGCGGGAGCCCATCCAGCACAAACTAGGTAGGAGTCAGACCAGCCCCGCTATGACAGTGACAACCCTGCCGATGTCGTTCTCCGTCAGATCGTGATAACTGGGCAGATTGATTGCCCGCGTTGGAATGTCCCAGGCATGGGCATTGCCCTCCACCGGATCGAACATCGGCAACGACGAAAGCGGATGAAAGAACACCCGCGCGTCGATATCCGCTGACTTGAATGCGTCCTGCAGCGCCTCACGCGTGATGCCAAGATCCCGGTCGAACACCGCCGTCGGCATCCAGCTTCCGTTTTCCGTGCCCGGTGGCTCGGGGTTCAGGCTTACACCCTGATACTTCCCCAACCGATCCCGATACGCCTGCATGACCTCACGCTTCCGCGCGATCAGTTCCCCGATCCGTTCCACCTGCGCAAGGCCAATGGCCGCTTGCACATTGGACATCTTGTATTTGAAACCCACTTCGTCCGGCCAGAACTGCCGTGTCTGGCCCCGCGCCCGACCGTGGTTCGAAAGCGTCAGCACCCGCTCAAAAAGCGCGGGATCAGAGGTGACGAACATACCGCCTTCGCCTGTCGTCAACGTCTTGGTGCCGTGGAAGGAGAACGCACCAAACCGCCCCATAGACCCCGCGCGCCGCCCCTTCCAGACCGATCCGATCGCCTCGGCGGCATCCTCGATCAAGGCGATCTGATGACGTTCAGCGATGTCCTGCAAACGGTCCATATCGCAAAGATTGCCATAGATATGCACCGCAAGAATGGCCTTTGTCCGCGGCGTGATCGCGGCTTCCACCCGATCCGGATCAAGGCACCAACTGACAGGGTCGATATCCACGAAAACCGGCGTAGCCCCCAGATGCACGATGGGCGCGGCAGAGGCGATCCAGTTGGTATCGGCAAGGATCACCTCGTCGCCGGGACCGATACCCAGCGCCGCCATACCCATGTGCAAAGCACCGGTGCAACTTGACGTCGCGATGGCATGGGTGACGCCCAGATGCGCGGCAAAGGCCGCCTCAAACTTGACGATGTAATCATAGCACCGCTCGCCCCAACCGTTTCGGGCGGCATCCGTCGCATAGGCGACCTCAAGCTCGGTGATCGAAGGCTTGGTATAGGCGATCCGGTTACTCATCCCACCCGCACCTCCGGCACCGCCGTGACGAAACGCGTGCCCTGCGCCGCGAGGTCGGCCAGTTGCCGCTTCACCTCATCCGCGATGTTCCACGGCAGGATCACCACATAATCCGGACGCCGCTCATTCAGAACGGAAGGCGGCAGGATGGGGATATGGCTGCCCGGCATCAGCTTGCCCTGTTTAGATGGCGCCGCATCGCAAACGAAGGGCAACAGGTCCGGCTTCACCCCGGCATAGTTCAACAGCGTGTTCCCCTTCGCCGCCGCCCCATAGGCCGCAACCGTCTTCCCGTCGCGTTTCGCATCCATCAGGAACCGCAACAGCCCGTCCTTCACCGCATCCGCCCGCGCCTGGAAGCCGGTATAGAACGCAGCCCCGTCCATTCCCCGCCGCCGCTCTTCTTCCAGAACTGCCCGCGCGCCATCCGTCTCGGCATGCGACGCCCCGGCATGGCATCCGTACACCCGCAGGCTCCCGCCATGCGTCGGCAATTCCTCGATGTCGAAGATGCGCAATCCCGCCGCACCGAAGATCCGCGCCACCGTCAGCGCCGAAAGATACGAGAAGTGTTCATGATACACCGTATCGAACTGGCAAAACTCCACCAGCCGCATCAGATGCGGGAATTCCAGCGTGATAACCCCCTCGGGCTTCAAAGCTGCCGCCAGACCCGCCGTGAAATCGTTGATATCAGGCACATGGGCATAGACGTTGTTCCCCGCGATCAGATCAGCGGTCCGTCCCTCATCCGCCAAGCGCCGCCCCAGCGCCTCGCCAAAGAACTCCCGCAGCACCGGAATACCCAGCGCCTCTGCCGCCGCCGCCGTGCTGGCTGTCGGCTCCACCCCCAAACAGGGCACAGCCGCCGCGACGAAGTTCCGCAACAGATAGCCATCGTTCGAGGCCACTTCGATCACATGGCTGTCCGCCCCCAGCCCGAACCGCGCAATCATCTGCGCGGCATAGCGCGCCGCATGGTCCAGCCACCCCTTCGAGGTGGACGAGAAATAGGCGTAATCCGCATCGAACAGATGATCGGCCTCCGTGAAATCCTCGGTCTGCACCAGCCAGCAGGACTCGCAAACCCGCAACCGCAGCGGAAAGGTCATCTCCGGCGCGTTCAACCGCTCCGGCGCCAGATAGGCATTGGACGGTGGCGCATGCCCCAGATCCAGAAAGACGCGCGGCAGGGGGGCCTTGCAATGGCGGCACAGGGGCAAGGTCATAGGCGGATCGGCTCCAATGCTTCCAGACCGGGAAAGGCGGCATCGCGCGCCGACATTTCCGTTACGCCAAGCGGCCAGTTCACCGCAACCCTCGCATCATCCCAACGCAATCCCCCCTCATGCGCCGCGCTGTAAGGGGCCGAATGGAAATACAGCATCTCCACATCCGGCGTCAGCGTCTGGAACCCGTGCGCAAAACCCTCAGGCACGCAGATCATCGTCCGGTTCGCCTCATCCAGCCGCTCGCCATGCCAACGACCAAAGGTCGGCGATCCCTCCCGCAAATCGACAATCACATCGAAGATTGCCCCGCGGATGCAGCGCAAAAGCTTCGTCTCCGCCATCGGCGGGCGCTGGAAATGTAAGCCCCGCACCGTGCCCTGCGCCGCCGTGAAGGACGTGTTGCACTGCACCCATCCGGTCGCCAGGCCATGCGCCGCGAATTCCTCGGCACAGAACAGCCGCGCAAAGAACCCCCGCGCATCCCCCCGTGGCTCCAACTCCACCCGATAGGCCCCGGCCAGCGGCAGTTCCGTGAATCTCACGCTCCACCTCCGAACGCCACGATCTGCGCCCGCACCCGCTCTGCCGGGTCTGCCCCCGCCGCCACCTCGCGATACCAACCCACCGTCTCGGCAACCGCCCGCGCGAAATCCCATCGCGGCTGCCACCCCAGCACCATCCGCGCCCGCTCGATCGACAGCGCCAACCGCCCCGCCTCATGCGGTGCATCCGGATCGGTCGCATCGGTCCAATCCCCGGCCCAATGCACCCGCGCCGCTTCGACCAACGCCCCCACGCTGCGCTGATCCGCAGGTTCCGGCCCAAAGTTGAACCCGGCTTCGAACCCAGCCGCCTCCGGCCCCGCTAACCGCTCGGCCAGCATCAGATACCCCTCCAACGGGTCCAGCACATGCTGCCAGGGCCGCACGGCATGTCGGTTCCGTACCAACAAGGGCGATCCCGCACCAAGAGCCCGCGCCAGATCGGGCAGGATGCGGTCCTCCGACCAATCTCCGCCCCCGATCACATTCCCCGCCCGCGCCGTAGCCAACCGCACCCCGGAGCCGGCAAGGAAGGATTTCCGCCAGCTCTCCGCCACCAGTTCCGTCCCGGCCTTCGACGCGGAATAGGGATCATGCCCCCCCAGCGGATCGGTTTCCCGATAGGGATGCTCCCACTCCCGGTTCTCATAGACCTTGTCCGTCGTCACCACGACCACCGCGCAAGGCGCCTCCAGCCGACGGACGGCTTCCAGCACATGCGCCGTGCCCATCACGTTGGTGGCCCATGTCTCCAGCGGTTCGCGATAGGACCGCCGCACCAAGGGCTGCGCCGCCAGATGGAGCACGACCTCCGGCCGCAAGTCCCGCATCCGCGCCGCGACCAGACTGCTATCACGGATATCACCCAAGGCGTGGTCCACCCGCCCGGCCAATCCCAACTGGTCAAACAGCGCGGGCCGCGTGTCGGGCGCAAGGGCAAGGCCCGAAACCGCCGCCCCCCGCGCCAGCAGCATCTCGCACAGCCAACTTCCCTTGAACCCGGTATGCCCGGTAACCAGAACGCGCCTGCCTGCCCAGAACCCCATGCCTCAGGCCCAGATCTTCCAAGGGGCGCGCCCCCGCGACCACAGATCCTCCAGCAGGTTCTTGTCCCGCAGCGTATCCATAGCCTGCCAGAACCCGCCATGCCGATAGACGGCCAATTGCCCATCCGCCGCAAGGCTTTCCAGAGGCGCGCCTTCCCACGGCGTCGCATCTCCCTCGATCCGGCCAATCACCGAAGGCTCGCAGACAAAGAACCCGCCGTTGATCCACTGCCCGTCACCCACCGGTTTCTCCAGAAACCGCGTCACCCGCCCCTCGGCAATCTCCAGCGCCCCATAACGCCCCGGCGGCTGGATCGCCGTCACCGTCGCCTCGCGCCCTGCCGCGAGGTGATGCGCGACCAGCGCGGCGACATCTACATCCGCGACCCCATCGCCATAGGTAAGGCAAAAGGTACCATTGATGTAATCCGCCACCCGCCGCAACCGCCCGCCCGTCATCGTGGCATCGCCCGTATCCACTAGCGTCACCCGCCAGGGCTCGGCATTGCGGTGATGCACTTCCATCCGGTTCTCTGCCATGTCGAAGGTCACGTCGGACATGTGCAGGAAGTAGTTCGCGAAATACTCCTTGATGACATAGCCCTTGTAGCCGCAGCAGATTACGAAATCGGTGATCCCATGCGCCCCGTAGATCTTCATGATATGCCACAGGATCGGACGCCCCCCGATCTCGATCATTGGCTTCGGGCGCAGATGGGATTCTTCGCTGATCCGGGTTCCGAGGCCCCCGGCGAGGATGACGGCTTTCACTTCAATTCCCCATAGACCACATCGGAGGCACCAACTGCCATCGGCGACGATAGCCCGGCCAGTTGCCAGCGACCCGCGTTGCTGTCTAGCTCGCTCCAACTTGCCTGACAAGGCAAAGGCTGGTTAAGTTCGCGACGCTAAAAATGGTGGACCTGGAAGAATACGTGAAGATTTCCCTCATCATCCCGACACGCGAGCGAGCTTCGCTCCTTCAACACTGCCTGAAGACGGCGCTCGCGATCCAGGATGACGAGATCGAGATAATCGTCTGCGACAATTGCAGCCAAGACGCCACGCCGGAGGTCATCGGGCAGGTATCCGATCCACGCGTGGTCAAGGTTCGCGCCAACAAGCGTCTGTCCATGAGGGAGAACTTCGAGAACGGCCTGCGGCACGCGACGGGCGACTACATCTGCTTCATCGGTGACGACGACGGTTTCGTACCAAATCAGTTCCCCTTTGCCCGGCGACTGCTGGAGCAAACCAGCCCCGATACGATGGCCTACAGCTTTCTGCGCTACGCTTGGCCGGGGGCGGGCAGCAAGAGCAAGGAGGGGACGGTGCGATTGGAACGTCGCCGCCTCTTCCGTCAAGCAAGAAAGATCGATCTTGAGGAAATGAGAGACAACGCCCTTTCAGGCCGGGTGAATTGGCTAGAAGGCTGGCCGGACATCTATCATGGCTTTGTGTCGCGGGCATACATCGAACGGATTCGCGTTTCACCGGGCGATTTCTTCCGGGGACGCGCGCCAGACGTGTTCTTTACTTATCTGTCGCTCCTGCGGGGGTCGAACCACCTGTTCGTGCCTCACTGCTTCAGCATCAGCGGCTACAGCAGTTCCAGCACGGGCGGGTCGACCCACCAAGTTGCTTCAAGCAGTTCGACCGACTCGCCGGCGCATCGTTTCGAGCAGGAGGCGAGCGTGGATCCGATCCAGGACCGGATCAACTTGGGTTTCGGCGTTCCTCCGGGGCTTTTCTCGACGATTGTCCAGGCATGCCGCGAGGCTGGGGGACGGCAACCGGACTACGCCGCCTGGTTCAGCTATATCATCCGGTCCACCCAAGAGATGGAAGATTTGCAGAGACGGACCGTTCTGGAGCGATTGCAGGGGTTCATCGCAGAAGAGAACCTCTGGGCGGAGTGGCAGCAGGCAAATAGCACAGGGGCATCCATTGCTCGTTCACTGTTCAGGGTGTCTCCCGACAACCTCAGGATGGTCGTGACAAAGGCCTTAAACAAGGCGCACAGCTTCCGCGTCTCGGCGCACAGGCTCAACGATCTGACAATCGCGGGAGCTTGCAGCGCCGTGGATCAGGCCTTGTCGGATAGCTTCGTGAAGGTTCTATCCGGCGAGATGACCGCTTCGGAAGCGTGGAACGGCGCATGTCGGAGAGGTGCGACTCGCTGAGGATGATATCCGCGCGGCCTGATCGATTGCACGCGCGGATAAGCTTGGGCAAAGCGTTCCGGGCAATGCCCTTAGTTCGCTGCCCTGCACATCGGATGAGCATGGCGGCGCGGTCGGCAGCGCCTTATTTGACCTTCGCAAACCGCAAATACGGCAGCCTCACGTCCAACTCCCCGAACCGCTCCCGCGCCTGCTCGTCGGTCAGCGCCAGCGCCACGATCATGTCCTGCCCGGGCACCCAGTTGGCCGGCGCGGCCAAAGGTACGCCATCCGTCGCCCGCACCGCGTCCAGCGCGCGCAGGATCTCGGCGAAGTTGCGGCCCACCGACATCGGATAGGTCATCGTCAGCCGCACCTTCTTGTCCGGCCCGATGATGTAGACTGTCCGCACCGTCGCCGAATGGGCGGGCGTGCGTCCCTCGGTCGGCAGGTAGTAATCCGCGGGCAGCATGTCATAGGCCTTGGCCACCGTCAGCAACGAGTCGTCGATGATCGGGAAATCCGCAGGCGCGCCACCGAAGGCCTCGATGTCCCGCTTCCATTTCTGGTGATCGCCCACCGAGTCGACCGACACGCCAAGAACCTTGGTGTTCCGCTTGGCCCACTCGCCTGCCAACTGCGCCACCGCGCCGAATTCCGTCGTGCAGACAGGGGTGAAATCGCGCGGATGGGAAAAGATGATCCCATAGCTGTCGCCCAGCCATTCGTGGAACTTGATCGTCCCGGCGGTGGATTCCGCGGTGAAGTCGGGGGCTACGTCATTGATGCGCACGGCCATGTCCGGTCTCCTGTCTGTCTCTGCGCCAAAGACATACGCCACTTGGAACAAGGTTTCACCCCCTTCGGCCATTTCCCACGCAAAAGAGAATGCTGACCCACGCACTTCCCTGCAGATAGACGAATTTCCCCATTCAACCCAGCCCTAGAAATCGCTGAAGCTCTTTTCAAACCCACCCTTGGAAACCCGTCCACCGCCCATCCCGCCATCCCATCCAACCATTCCGCCACCCATCCGCGACATTTCCTGTCGCTCCGCCACTTGCCCCCGGTCGATCCGCCTGCCACCTTCCCCCCAACCTCGGAGGCACCCATGCTCATCAAGCGCGACTTCTACATCGACGGCCGCTGGACGGCCCCGCTCGCCCCCAACGATTGCCCGGTGATCGACCCCTCCACCGAAGAGACCTGCGCCATCATCTCGCTCGGCTCCGAGGCCGACACCGATGCCGCCGTCGCCGCAGCCAAACGCGCCTTCCCGTCATGGGCCGCCACGCCCCCTGCGCAGCGCAAGGCCTATGTCGAGGCCATCCTCGCCCAATACGAAAAGCGGGCCGAGGAAATGGCACAGGCCATCTCCCTCGAAATGGGCGCACCCATCGACATGTCGCGCAGCGATCAGGCCCCCTGCCTGCCCTGGCACCTGAAGAACTTCCTGACCGCCTTCGACCATATCGAATGGGTCCGCCCCCTCGGCCCCCACGCCCCGAACGACCGCATCGCGCTGGAACCCATCGGCGTCGTGGGCCTCATCACCCCGTGGAACTGGCCGATGAACCAGGTCACGCTCAAGGTGATCCCCGCCCTCCTCGCAGGCTGCACCTGCGTCCTGAAACCGTCCGAGGAATCGCCCCTCTCCTCGCTCCTCTTCGCCGAATTCGTCCATGACGCGGGCGTCCCGGCTGGCGTCTTCAACCTCGTCAACGGCGATGGCGCGGGCGTGGGCTCCCGCCTCTCCACGCACCCGGATGTCGAGATGATCTCCTTCACCGGTTCCACCCGCGCGGGCAAAGCCATCTCCAAGGCCGCGGCCGAGACGCTCAAGCGCGTCACGCTGGAACTCGGCGGCAAGGGCGCGAACCTGATCTTCGCCGATGCCGACGACCGCGCCGTCGAACGCGGCGTCCGCCACTGCTTCAACAATTCCGGCCAAAGCTGCAACGCCCCCACCCGGATGCTGGTCGAACGCCCCGTCTACGATCGCGCCGTCGAAATCGCGAAACAGGTGGCCGAAAACACCAAGGTCGCCTCTGCCCACGAAGCCGGCCGCCACATCGGCCCCGTGGTGAACAAGCGCCAGTGGGACCAGATCCAGGGCTACATCCAGAAAGGCATCGAAGAAGGCGCCCGCCTCGTTTCCGGAGGCCTCGGTCTGCCCGAAGGGATGAACAAGGGCTACTTCGTCCGCCCCACCGTCTTTGCCGACGTCAAACCCGGCATGACGATCGAGAAAGAGGAAATCTTCGGCCCCGTCCTCTCCATCATCCCTTTCGACACCGAGGCTGAGGCGGTCCAGATCGCCAACGACACCCCCTACGGCCTGACCAACTACGTCCAAAGCCAAGACGGAGCCCGCCGCAACCGCCTCGCCCGCCAACTCCGCGCGGGCATGGTGGAAATGAACGGCAAATCCCGCGGCGCAGGTTCCCCATTCGGCGGGGTCAAGGCCTCGGGCCGCGCCCGCGAAGGCGGCATCTGGGGGATCGAGGAATTTTTGGAAGTGAAGGCGATTTCCGGGTGGGGCCCTGAGGACTAAGGCTGCTGTTTCGCAATTTTGCCAGAGTTACCCGCTGATTCGCTTTCTTTAGCGTCGGAGCTAATGTTGTGGAGGCTTTTGGGGGAAATACGTCCCGTTTTGGCAAAATGCCTCCCGCTCGTTAGGGAAGCGGAAATCGCCAATCATTCTCTACGATGCTTGCGCGAAATGAACCCATCGATGAACTCGGTGGGGTAGTAGCGATCTACGCATTCAATCACGGACAAGAGCCGTCTACGCCCACCCGCGTCCATGAAGGCCTAGTTGCGAACAGTGTAGATATCGTTCTGCTCTGACCCTGACGATCGGTGCTTCGACACCATAGATCTCGTCACTATCTTTCACTTACCACTGGGCCAACGCTCTCTGTAGATCGCATCCCTTGGGTCCGGCGTTCCTAAGGGGACACCAATGTGCCTACGCCCGCCGCACACAACAGCATCAGACCTCGCGCCCAGCTCCGAAAGCGGCCAGTGCAATCTATATGTTGTGAATTAATCGAAATTTTTGTACGTTTTTTCTATATGTTGTATATGGACAAGAAATGCCCATCGTTGCACCACAAAGACTGTACTCCTTGCTGCCCGATCAAGCTGATCGAGTTGACGGCAGCATGACCCAAAAGGTCATCCAAGACTTCGCCGAAGCACTCCGGCAGGAAATGGTGCCCGGAAGCGCACTCGAACGCGCTGCCATAGCCGAGTACATCGACGTTGAATGCCAGCGTCTCAAGCTCCGCCTTGTCAGGGATCAGGCCGAGCGCGCGTTTGCTGCGGGACATTTGTGGACCCTACTTTGCAGGGCGATGCTGCAGCAGCATGATGCGAAGAGCGTAGCCACGACCGCCATCGAGGCACAAGCAGAAGAACTCGTGAAACGCTGGCGCGCGGGGCACTCTGAGGCGCGGGACGAGATCTTGAATTGGGGGATCGACATCGAAGAGGCCGTTCTTCTTTCCACGATCGAGAATATCGCTGTGTTTGGTGAGATCGAGCGCTTCCGCGAGCGTCTGGCAGACCGCGCACGCCTTCTCATGTTGGACATCGAGCGGAGCGCGAACTTCATGGCCAAACGCAAGGGGCGCGAAATCTCGGACGCTGAAATCCTCTCTTAGGCAAGCAGTGTTCAGAGGAGGGATGATATGGGCACAAGAATGATTTCTGTCAGCGGAAGCCGCAAGAAAGCCAGAAAGCATGGTATTTTCGTCAACCGAGAGTCGGAGTGTGAACGCTCGGAATTCGGTCGGTTAGCACTTTTCGTGTTTTCGGCTCACCGCGCCGAAGAGATAGCATCCGAAATTGATCAAACAGAGGGGCGTTGTTGCGTAACGCCCGCCTGAGGCATGATAGCGCCTTTCCCCCACGGCATCAGCCGACGCGAACGATGTTGGCCGTTCCGAGGGCCGAGAAGCGGTTCATGAGTGCGATGCGGATCTGGATTTCTGCGGTCTGGCGGTCCGGGTCTCTTGCGGCGATGCGTTCGCCGAAGGCCTTCAGGCAGCGCATCTTTGCCTCGATCCTGCTTCTGACATGGTATCCGGTCCAGCGTTTCCAGAACGCCCGGCCGTAGTAGCGAGTGGCGCGCAGGGTTTCGTTTCTGGCGATCGCGGCCGGGCAGTTCTCTTTCCAGGGCCGGCCGTTCTTGCGGATCGGAATGATCGCCGTGGCCTCGCGGTTGATGATTGCGGTGTGGCAGCGGCGGGTGTCATAGGCCCCATCGGCGGTCACCGTGCCGATGTCTTCGCCCTCGGGGATCTGGTCCAGCAGGTCCGGCAAGACCGGACTGTCGCCGTCGCTGCTGGAGGTAAACTCCACCGCCCGAATGTCAGACGTGGCGGTATCCATAGCCAGATGTACCTTGCGCCATTGACGCCGCCCCTGAACGCCGTGCTTGCGGGCCTGCCATTCGCCATCACCGAGGAACTTGATCCCGGTGCTGTCCACCAGCAGGTTCAAGGGGCCATTGGCGCGCCGATACGGGATCTGGACAGCTAGCGTTTTCTGCCGTCGGCACAGCGTGGTGTAGTCGGGCACCGCCCAATCCAGGTCCGCCATCTTGAGCAGGCTGGCCACCATCCCGGTCGCTTGCCGAAGCGGCAACTTGAACAGGACCTTGATGGTCAGACAGAACTGGATCGCTGCATCCGAGAAGACCGCAGGGCGACCGGGGCTGCCATCATGCGGCGCGAGCCAGGCCATCTCCTTGTCCAGCCAGATCAGCAGCGATCCGCGCTTGCGCAGAGAAGCCGTGTAGCTGGACCAGTTCGTCGTGCGATAGCGGGCGGGTGATGGCTTGCTCATGCAACCCGTCTAACCGCATGGATTCGCGATGTGAATCCTCGACGGTCAGAGTTCTGCAACAACGCCGATCCACGATGTCGTGGTCGGCAAGAAACCCGCGCAGACCGTGGTCATGGTGGAATACCCAAGCCGCGAAGCCGTCGACATGGTCTTCGGAAGCGAGGAATACGCCGCCGTCATCCCCCACCGCGACCGTGCCTTCCTCGATTACGCGATCACCATCATAGACGATCCGGTCGACCCGCTGCTTCAGATGCCAGTCTCTTCCTGACACCTCACCGGCGCCACCGGCCCCAGCAAATGGCTGCTCCTCAAGGTGCCGCTGCGCTTGTCTTCGATGGCGCAGGAAAGGCCCCACCATGGCGGTTTCCGCCCCGCCCATGTCGCCCCACCCCCTCACGCCCCGCTCGCGCCCTCCGCTACGCTGACCGCGCCAGCCCCAAGGACGCAGCCGATGCCCAGCCAACACCCCCACCTGACCAGCCCCATCACCCTGCGCGGCACCACGCTGAGGAACCGCATCGTCTTCGGCGCGCATACGAACAACATGTCCGACATGGGCCACCCCGGCCCCCGCACGCTGAGCTACATCGCCGAACGCGCCAAGGGCGGCGCGGGGATGATCGTGATGGAACCCGTCCCCGTCCACCGCACCGGCGTGCTCACGCGCGGCAACTACCTGCACGGCACCGACGACATCATCCCCGCCTTCCGCAAGGTGACAGACGCCGCTAAGTCCGAGGGCGCCGTCATCCTCCAGCAACTCTACCACATCGGCGCCCATGGCGACTCCGACCTCTCCTTCCAACCCCACTGGTCCCCCTCCGGCGCGGCCTCCTACCACGACAGCGACGGCTCCCACCGCATGACGGAAGCCGAGATCGAGGAACTGATCGAAGCCCACATCGCCGCCGCCATCCGCTGCCACAAGGCGGGCTTTCAGGGGGTGGAGGTCTGGGCCGCCTACCACTCCCTCCTCGACCAGTTCTGGACGCCGTGGTCCAACACCCGCGACGACCGATGGGGCGGCTCGCTCGAAAACCGCACCCGCTTTTCCCGCACCATCATCGAAGGCATCCGCCGCGCCTGCGGCGAGGATTTCATAATCGGCCTCGCCGTCTCCACCTCCGACGCGCATGACGTCACCCTCTCGGTCGAGGCGCTGACCGAAATCGTCGCCCTCCACGACGCGACTGGCCATGTCGACTACGTCACCTGCGGCCACGGCGGCTATCTCGACTTCGAACGCCTCATGCCCACCTTCCTCTTCGCGGAAAAACTCACCGCCCCCGTCACCGAAATCCTGAAAGGCGCGGTCAAACACGCGAAAATTACGTCCGAGGCGCATATCCGCACCCCCGACAACGCCGAATCCATCATCGCCTCCGGTCAGGCCGACATGGTCTCCATCGTCCGCGGCCAGATCGCCGATCCCCACCTCGCCGCCAAGACCATGGCCGGGCGGGCCGAAGACATCCGCTCCTGCATCTCCTGCAACCAGATGTGCTGGGGCCGGCGGTCGCGCGATTACTGGATCTCCTGCCTCATCAATCCCAGCGCGGGGCGCGAATGGGAATGGGGCGGCGACCGCTTCACCCCCGCCGCCACCCCCCGCCACATCCTCGTCGTCGGCGCAGGCCCCGCAGGGCTGGAGGCCGCCCGCGCCGCCGCCGAACGCGGCCATCGCGTCGACCTCGTCGAAGCCTCCCCCCAGATCGGCGGCCAGTTCCGCCTCGCAGGCATGCAACCCCGCCGCGCCCAGATCCTCGACCTCTTCGACTGGTACGAACGCCAGATCGCGCGCCTAGGCGTCACCCTCCACCTCAACACCTTCCTCGACGAGGACGACATCGCCGCCCACCCCGCCGATACGGTGATCCTCGCCACCGGCTCCCTCCCCGACCCCGACGCCAAACAGCGCTGGCTCCCCGCCCTCCCCCAACTCCCCGGCCTCGAGAACGGCAATGTCTGGTCGGCCGAGGACGTCATGCGCCGCGAAGCCCGCCTTGGCGACACCGTCATCCTCTATGACGAAGGCGGCAACTGGCGCGGCGTGGGCACGGCATGGCACATGGCCGAACAGGGGAAGAAGGTGATCCTCGTCACCCCCGACGCTTACGTCGGCAAGGAAATCACCCGCACCTCCGCCGACGCCCCGGCCCGCCAGCGCCTCGCCAAACTCGGCGCGCAATTCCTGACCGAACACGTCATCACCCGCTGGCACGGCAACGGCGCGACCGTCCGCTCCGGCCTGACGGGCGAGGAAACCACCCTCCCCGCCTCCGCCCTCGTCATGGCGACGACGAACGTGGCCTTCGACCCCTTCCCCGAAACCTTCGAAGGCAAACAAACCCACCGCATCGGCGACTGCGCCGCCCCGCGTCAGGCCCCCTATGCCTTTCACGAAGGAAGGAAGCTTGCGCTTACGCTGTGATCCGCTCGGCGATCCGCCGGCCCCATTGGTTCGTTGGGCGCTCCAAAGCAAGATAGGTAATCGTGGACAGGATGATCGTCACGACGACAACCAGTGCAAACCACTGCACTCCTGCCAAGCCGGCCTTCCCCAGCAGTGCGACCACAACAAGGTGCCAAAGATAGACGCTATAACTGATTGTACCGACAAAACGCATCGGCAGTGAATCCAGCCAGACCCCTCCACCTGTGGAATCCTTCCGGGCAATCAGTATCCCCGCCGTTGCCAATCCGATCAGAGCGCCGCCACCGGGTGGCGCCGCGATCAACACGGCAAAGAAAAGCCCAACCGCACCCCACATTACTACCCCGGCCCTCCGCGAGACCCGATGCCACCCTGCGGAACGGACGTGATAGCAGGCCGCCCCGATAAGGAAGTACGCCCCAAACGTTGTCGGAAACCACTTCGCCGCGACAGAAACATCCAGCGCGCCGAAGACCGCACGGGTCAGTGCGGCCAGAAAAAGCAGTCCGACCAACCATATCGCGAAGCCTCGCAGAGACGTAACGCGCGCTAGTAGCAGAGGCAGCACCGCATACCAGAAGACCTCGATCGGAATGGTCCACTCCACCCCAAGAACGCTGTTGGCGATGCGGTAATCCAGAAAACTCAGAAAACTCGCATGCATGAGCAGATTATAGCTCCCCATCTCCATGCCGAATTCGGTCAGAAAATGCGGCGCGGGGATCAATCCGGCATGAAACAGGATGGCGGCTATGGCGATGATTGCCCAATAGGTCGGCGCGATCCGCGCCATGCGCCGGACAAGAAAATCGCGATATCCGTTTCCAGAATACCACGTCGCTGCAATTGTATAGCCTGAGATCACGAAGAAGACCTGCACACCGTATTTGCCAGCTTCGGTGACATTCTGGCCGATCCAGCTAAACTCGGAAAAGCCGCCGGTGTGGATGCATACCACCATCATTGCCGCGATGGCACGCAAGCCGGTGATGAAATCCGTTTCTCCGTAATGCCTCAGCAACTGTCCACCCAACCTTCCAGATAAACGACGTCTCCAAATCAAAACGGACACTCCGCCGAAAACTCCACCCATCCCCCGCCCTCGGGATGATGCAACCCCAACCGCTCCGCATGCAGCATGAGCCGGGGAAACTCCCGCGCCGCCCCCAGCGCATAGATCGGATCGCCAAGGATCGGATGCCCCAGCGACAGCATGTGAACCCGCAACTGATGGCTCCGCCCGGTCAGGGGAAACATCCGCACCCGCGTCTCGCCTTCGCCGCGCGAGATCACCTCCCACTCCGTCACCGCAGGACGCCCGCGCTCGAAATCCACCTTCTGGCGCGGCCGATACTCCCAGTCGGCGCAGAGCGGCAGGTCGACCCGACCCCGCTCCGCCTCCATCACCCCGGCCACCCGCGCGACATAGCTCTTCTTCGCCCGCCGCTTCTCGAATTCCTGCCCCAGCCAGCCCTGCGCCGCCTTGTCCCGCGCGAAGATCATCACACCCGACGTGTCGCAATCCAGCCGATGCACCAGCAGCGCGCCGGGACGGAACGCCTCCAGCCGCGACATCAGGCAATCCTCCCGCCCCTCCAGCTTGCCGGGCACGGACAGCAACCCCGAAGGCTTGTCCACCACGATGATCCGCGCATCCTCATGCAGGATCACCGGATCGCCCGCCGGCGGATCATAGGAAAACTCGGGCAGCAGGCTCACACCACCACATGCCCCGCATCGCGCAGCGCCTTGGCCAAAGCGCGAATATGCGCGGGCCCCACCTCGCAGCAGCCGCCCACGATGGTCGCGCCCTGATCCACCCAGCCCATTGCAAACTGCACATATTTCTCCGGCGTCAGGTCATGCCGATGCGTCAGCGCCGCCACCGTCGGCGCATCCTCAAGGAAGCCGTCCGAGATATGGGTGAACCCGTTCGCATAGGCTCCGAACGGCACCCCGAACCCCTTCACCACCTCCATCGCCGCCGCCATGGCCTCCGGCACCGAGCAATTCACCAGCACCGCCGCCGGACGATATTCCTGCACCACCCGCGCCAGATCGGCCAGAGGCTCCTCCGACCGCAGCTTCGTCCCGTCGCGGTCATGCACGGTGACGGACAGCCACACCGGCTTCCCCCCCGCCTGCGCGCCCTTCACGGCTCCCTCGGCCTGCGTCACGCTCGCCATCGTCTCGCACAGGATCACATCAACCTGCGGGCCAAGGATCGCGGCAATCTCCGCATATTTCGGCGCGGCTTCCTCCACCGGCAGCGTCACATCCGCCCGATAGGTCGCGACCAGAGGCCCCATCGACCCGGCCACCCGCCCCGACCCATGCGCCGCCCGCGCCGCGACCGCCTCGGCCACCGCCTTCCCGTGCAGATCGGCGAACAGATGGTCCATATCGAACCGCTCCAGCCGGTCATGGTGGATCGCATAGGTATTGGTCGTCGCCACCGTCGCGCCCGCCGCGAAGTAGTCGTCATGGATCGCCCGCACCAGATGCGGATGGTCGATCATCACCCGCGTCGCCCAAAGCGGCGTCGGCTCATCCCCCGACCGCGCCACCAGTTCTTGCCCCATGCCCCCGTCCAGCAGCGTGATCTCGGCCATCTCTGCACCTCCTTGGCTTTCGCCCACCTATCCCCGCCACGGGCCGAAGCGCAAGCCGCGCCGTCGGACCGGGGGGCTTTGCGCCCCCCGGACCCCCCGCAGGATATTTGAGAACGGATGAAGATGGATAGGTCAGTCCCGATCCGCAAACTGCGGCAGCCCGTCGTCGATTTCGTAATGGCTGCCCTTTTCTGCCACGAAGATATGCGCTGCCAGACGCCCGCCCGTCTGCCCGTCCACCGCCCCCGCCTCGACCGAGAAATTCCCCTCGGCATCGCGGAACCAAAGGCTCGACCCGCAGCCGGAACAGAAGCCCCGAACGCCGCCGCCCGCCGTGCGATACTCGGCCATCCCGTCCCGCGACAGCCAATCCACCTCCGCCTCCTCCGCATCGAAAGAGGCGGAGTAATGCCCAGAAAGGCTGCGGCACTGGTGGCAATGGCAGGCCGTGATCGCACCCGCAGGCCCCGGCAGGGTGAACCGGCAAGCCCCGCACAGGCAGGACGCCGTCAACCGCTCCGGCGCTTCACGCGTCTCCGGCGGCGCTCCTTCGGGCGCGTAGTAATCCCCCGCATCCTCGGTGTAGATGTGCTGGGAGACCTTTATCGACACCGGCCCCTCCAGCGCACCCGGCGAAAAGCTGATCGCATGCTCCTCCGGCGTGCCCCAGTCGAAGACCGCATCCGCCTCGGGCAGCCAGAACAGCACCGCCCCGCAGTCCCCGCAGAACCCCCGCTGCGCCACGGGTGACGACCGATACCACCGCAGCCCCCGCCCCTCCGTCACCCGCCACCGCGCCACCGGAACCGAAGCCGCTGCCCAGTAATGCCCGCTCACCTTGCGGCACTGCGTGCAATGGCAGGCCAGCGCGTCGCGGATCTCTCCCTCCACCTCGAACCGCACCGCCCCGCAATGGCACGCCCCGCGCATCAGGCGGCGTCCCGGAAGATTTCCGCCAAAAGCGGCACCAGCCACGCCTCATCCGCCGCCGTGAAGGCCGCCTCGGTATCGCTGTCCAGATCCAGCACGCCCAGCAGCACGCCCTTCCCATTCCACACCGGCAGCACCAGCTCCGACCGTGTGGAGGACGAACAGGCGATATGGTCCGCAAAAGCCTCCACATCCGGCACATTCTGCACCTTGCCCGTCCGCGCCGCCGCCCCGCAGACCCCGCGCGAGAACGGAATGACCAGACAGCCATGCCCCCCCTGATAGGGCCCGATCTTCAGAAGCTCCGGCCCCACCACGCGATAGAAGCCCGTCCAGTCGCAGAAGGGATGTTGGTGATGCACCTCGCACACCACCGTCGCCATCAAGGCGACGGTATCCGTCTCCCCCTCGCACAGCGCGCGGATGCGCGCCGAAATCCCGTCGTAATCCACCGCCATCTCAATACCCCAGCGCGCAGCCATCCTTGCGGGGGTCCGATGCCCCCACCAGAACCCCATCCTCGCCGATCAGGATCGCCTGACAGCCGCCGATCGGATCGTTCGGGATCGACACCTGATGCCCCATCTCCGCCAGCCGCGCACGGACCGCATCGGAATAGCCCCGCTCCACCAGCATCCCCTCGGCGCCCGAGAAACAGCGCGGCGCGTCGTTCGCCGCCTGCAACTCCATCCCGTAATCGACAAGGTTCGTCACCAGCCGCGCATGGCCACAAGGTTGATAGGCCCCGCCCATCACGCCGAAGGGCATGGTCACCCGCCCCCCCTGACGCAACATCCCCGGAATGATCGTATGCATCGGCCGCTTGCCCGGCGCCGCCTCGTTCGGATGCCCTTCGGTCAGGGTGAACCCCGCGCCCCGGTTCTGGAAATTGATCCCGAATTTATCTGACGCCAGCCCCGACCCGAACCCCCAGAAGATCGAATAGATCAGGCTGACCGCCATCCGGTCCTTGTCCACCACGGTGATATAGACCGTGTCCTTATGCACCGCCTCGGTCAAAGGCGCCGCCGCCGCCATGGCGCGCCCGGGGTCGATCATCGCGGCAAGCCGCGCTGCCGTCCCGGGCGCGAGCATGTGGTCCAGCCGCCGCACATGATCCGCGTCCGCGAGGAAGCGGTTCCGCGCGTCATAGGCCAGCTTCGCCGCCTCCGCCTCGATATGCGCGCGCTCCGCCCCGAACGGGTCCATCGCCGCCAGATCGAAATGCTTCAGGATGTTCAGCAGCAGGATCGCCGTCGCCCCCTGCCCGTTCGGCGGATGCTCCAGCAGTTCCGTTCCCTTGTACTCTCCCGCGACCGGCGTGGTGTAATCGCAGGCCACGCCCGCGAAATCCGCCATACTATGCGTCCCGCCCAGCGCCCGCAGCGAGGCGACCATGTCCTCCGCCACCTCCCCCTCATAGAACCCGGCGCGCCCTTCCTTCGCGATTCGGCGCAGCACCTCGGCCTGCCCCGGCGCGCGGAACATCTCGCCCACCTTCGGCGCACGGCCATTCACCAGATAATGCCGCCGCGCCGCGCCCTGCAGGATTTCGGCATCGCCTTCCCAGTCGAAGGCCACACGCGGCGCGACCGGCACCCCCTCCTCGGCATAGCGGATGGCAGGGGCCAGCACCGCATCAAGGCCAAGCTTCCCCCAATCCGCCGACAACCGGCAGAAGGCATCCACCGCACCGGGCAGCGTGACCGCCTCCACCCCGTGCAGCGGCACCGCCGTCAGGCCCCGCTCCCGCATCGCAGCCGCCGAATAACCCGCAGGCGCACGCCCCGACCCGTTCAGCGCGATCACCTCCTCGCGCCCCGCCGGTTTCAGAAGGACGAAGCAATCCCCCCCGATCCCCGTCATCTGCGGCTCGCAGATGCCCAGTAGAACCGCCCCGGCAATCGCCGCATCCACGGCATTCCCGCCCCGCTCCATCACCTCCACCGCGACCTTCGCGGCAAGGGGATGCGACGTGGCGCAGATCCCGTTGGTGGCATAGATGGCCGAACGCCCCGGCATTTGGAAATCGCGCATTCCCGTCCTCCCTGTCATTGCGGGAAACCTAGGCCTGCACCGGGCGGAAGCCAAGCATCTGCCGCCAAGACCTGTCCTGCCGGGCATGCACTCTCCGCGCAAAGGGCGCGCGGGCCACCCCTGCAACCTCCGTCCACAACCCGCCCTGCATGCCTGTGCAGCACAGGCCGAAACCCAATGGCCCTTCCCTCTGACAGGCCGACCCAAAGCCCGCGAAACGGGCAAGGCCACACTTGGAGCGCGTCCGCAAAGGACCATCCCATCCTGCGCCTCAACCCGCCCCGCATCTCCATGCAACGCGGGGACCAAGGTCAACCTCACTCCCGCCTCCTTGCAGGCAGCGACAGGCGTACACGTCGGGCAGCGGCCCGTGGCTCAGACGGATGCGTTTCCTTCCCCTCTCCTGATCCCGCCACGCACCGGCATGGGCCACGGGCCAGAGAGGACGACCGCCCGCTACCCCCTTACCGACGGGCGACACGCCTCCGGCACGGGCCGCGGCGCGAAGGGGCCGCAACCGCCAAGGACTGTCCGTATCCCATCCCGTCCAGAACTCAACAGGCACCTGAAGGCGCAAAGGACCTATGCGCTTGGCCTCTTTCCTTCCCGCCTGCGGTCAACCGGCGCCGTCCGGGGTGGCCAATGGCGCGCATGGACCCCATGCGCAAAAGATTGTCCTAAGCCACCCTTCTCCCGCACATCTATGCACCGCGGACAGAACCACTCACCGTCCCTCCGTCCCCGCGCAGGCCGGCCACAATAGGCCAGATCGGACAAGGACGCGCAGTGGCCCTATCCGCACTGTCCATCCCGGCCACCCCTCTCCAGATGCTGCCCTACACCCGCATTCACCGCAAATCAGACCAGTCACATTCTCTCAATACCCCTCACACTCAAATGCAATCGGCCAAATCGGGCACGAACGCGCAGAACCTCCTTCTGAGAAGGGCTTCCCGGCTGCCAATCTCCCGATCCCCCCATGCACTCCAGTCAGAGCCGACAGGCCACCCCCCCGCACAGGCCAACGACAGGCCTCCGACGCAGGCGAGGCAATCCGAATATGATGTTGGGGGATAAACAACCCCCGGTGCCGCTCTAGGGTGGGGGCAGAATTCGGCACCGGGGGTGCAGCCTCAAGCCAGCTACAAACCCAATAACGGCAGCCCTTCACGCGATTTTAGCCATCACCCCCGACGGCACGCCGCATTCCTCGCCCCGCACATCCAGCGACAGGATGTTCAACCCCCAGCGCCGCCGCATCGCCACATGTCGCGTCAGCGCAAGGATCAGGGGCCAGCCGAAGCCCCCTTCAGACCCGCCTCCCGGAACCACCGGCCTGCGGCAGGTCTCCGGCACCGGGGCGGCAGCATCCACGATCCGCCAGTCCCGCCCCGTCCGCCCCGGTCCGGGCAGCACGGCGATCCAGCCCGCCCTGCCGCCATATCCATGCTGCACCACGTTGTTCAACGCCTCCGCCAGAACCAGAAGGGTGCAGTCCCGCTCATCCTGCGTCAGGCCAGCCATATCCTGCGCCCGCTCCATCTCTTCCAGCAGGCCGCGCACGGCCCTCGCGGTGGCCGGAATCACCCGCCGACCGCCCCGCGCCCCGCCGCGTCGCGGCGACCGCCCCTCCGTGCACCACCGGCAGGCCATCTCACAGCACGACGCGCAAGGCATCATCCACCCCCGGATGAATGGCAAAGACCGTATCCATCCGCGTCAGCCGGAACACCCGCGCCACCGCCGGGGTCAGCGCCGCCAGTTCCAGCACCTGCCCCGCCCGCAGAAAGCGCTGCGCGGCGACCACCGCCCCCAGCCCGCTCGAATCCAGAAACGTGACCTCGGACAGGTCAAGCACCACCCGCGCCCCCGCCTCCTCGATCACCGGCTGCATCCGGTCCTTGAACCCCAGCGCCGCAAGCGCATCCAGCCGCGCCCCGCGCGGTCGCACCACCGTCACCGCGCCATGGCGACTTGCATCGACATCCATCCCGCACCCCTTTCGAAGGCCTGCCGGAACAGTCGCGCAAAAGGATGAAGGATAGGTGAAGCCTAGTTCAGCTGGAACTGCAGAGGATAGCGCCCATCCTCGAAATCGCCGAACAGATCGGGCAGGTCCGGATGGCCCACCGGCTCCCCCGACTCGTCGGGCAGCAGGTTCTGTTCAGACACATAGGCCACGTAGTAGCTTTGGTCGTTCTCGGCCAGCAGGTGATAGAAGGGCTGCTCCTTCGACGGGCGTGCCTCTTCCGGGATGGCGTCATACCATTCCTCGGTATTGGCAAAGCGCGGATCGACATCAAAGATCACACCCCGGAAAGGGTGCTTCCGGTGCCGGACCACCTGTCCGATGTGATATTTCGCCCGCGCGGTAAACATGTCATTGCATCCCTTGAATTCGTTTACTAATCCCTCGCTCGGCCTCTTGTCCACCGGGCAGGTGGGACAAAGGGGAAACAGTCTGTGAACCTCATCCTTACAGTGCTGGAGATCGTGGCCCCCGTCGGCCTGCTCGGCCTCGTCGGTTTCCTCTGGGTGCGGGCCGGTTTCGAATACCGGCTGGAATTCATCACCCGCCTCTGCATGACACTCTCCGTCCCCGCCCTCGTCTTCACCGCCCTGATGCAGACAGAGGTGGACCCCGCCGCCCTCACCTCCCTCTCCCTCGCCGCCGCGCTGGCCTATGGCCTGCTCACCCTCGCCTTCTGGGGCCTCACCTCGGCGATGAAACTGGACCGGCGCACTTACCTCGCCCCGCTCATCTTCGGCAACACGGGCAATGTGGGCCTGCCCCTCGCGCTCTTCGCCTTCGGGCAGGCCGGGCTGGGCTATGCCATCGTCGTCTTCGCGGTGATGATCCTGTGGAGCTTCACCTTCGGCCTCTGGGTCGTGGCGGGCGGCGGCTCACCGGCCCGCCTGCTGCGCGAACCCATCATGGGGGCCACGCTCCTTGGCGCGCTCTTCCTCTGGCAGGGCTGGCAGACGCCCGCATGGCTCACCAACTCCCTCGAACTGACGGGCCAGATCGCCATCCCCCTGATGCTCATCACCCTCGGCGTCGCCGTCGCCCGCCTGAACGCCCGCCACCTTGGCCGCGCGCTCTGGCTCTCGGTCCTGCGCGCGGGCATCTGCCTTGCCGCAGCCCTCGGCGCGGGCCTCCTCTTCGACCTTCCCGGCACGGCGCTCGCCGTCCTGATCCTTCAGGTCACCACCCCCGTCGCCGTCACCTCCTACATGATGGCCGAGAAATACGGCGCCGACTCCGACTCGGTCGCGGGCCTCGTCATCGCCTCCACGCTCCTTTCGGTGATCACACTTCCGCTCACTCTCGCCTTTCTGATCTGAATCCGCGCGATCCGGCATTCCCCCCGCGCCGGTTTTCCCCTATCCTCACACCAAAATAAGAATGTGCGAGGGGCAAATGAGCAGATTTCTCCGCGCGTCGATCCTGTTGCTTTTGCTCGCCTCCTGCGGGGGCGGCAACTATTCGGCGCCCCGCAACCTGGACAATGCCTGCGCCCTCGCAAGCGAGAGGCCAGCCTATTTCCGGGCGATGAAGGATACCGAACGCCGCTGGGGCGTGCCGATCCACGTCCAGATGGCGACCTTCCATCAGGAATCGAAATTCATCGGCAACGCCCGCACCCCCCATCGCTACGCCTTGGGCGTCATCCCGATGGGCCGCCAATCCTCGGCCTATGGCTACAGCCAGGCCCTCGACGGCACGTGGGAAGAATACGAACAGGCCGTCGGCCGCTGGGGCGCGCGCCGCGACCGCATCGACGATGCTGCCGATTTCATGGGCTGGTACATGGACATCTCCACCCAGCGCCTCGGCATCTCCAAATGGGACGCGCAGGCCCAGTATCTGGCCTATCACGAAGGCCGCACCGGCTATGCCAACCAGTCCTACCTCAACAAGCCGTGGCTGATGGACGTCTCCGCCAAGGTGGCCGAGCGGGCCGAGATGTATCGCGCCCAGCTCGCCTCCTGCGGCCGCCTCTGATCGGGGTCGGCCTCAGCGGCTCCGCCGCTGCTGCTCCGTCGTGATGTTGAAAAGCGAGGCAGGCAGGTCCACGCCCAGCACCATCCGCTCCAGCATCACGGTCGTGCGGTTGCCCAGATCATCCGTGATGATCCACTGCGCCAGTGTGATCGGGTCCCGCGTGAACACCAGTTCGATCGTCCCGTATTCGGGATGCTCCGGGTCCTGCGCCACAACCCGCGTGGTGTCCTGCGCCTCGTAATGCCCCACCACCATCTTCGCCGCGCCCAGATCGACGTTCCGCGCAAGGATCAGGTTCAGGGGCGTCCGCCGCAGCGGATATTGCTCCGGCGGCTGGTTCGACTTGGCGTCAAAGATCGCCACCTGCCCGCCGCCCGCCATCACAAGGCTGCGGTCCGGCGGCGCATATTCGAACCGCACCCGCCCCGGCCGCTTGATGAACAGCTTGCCCTGCGATGTGCTGCCATCCGCATTCACCTGCGTGAACTCGGCCTCTGCCGTGGTCAGCCGGTTCAGATAGGCGCTCAACTCCGACAGCGGAATGATCTCGGCCCGCGCGGGCAGACCAAAGGCAAGGGCGGCAAGCGGGGCCAGCAAAAGGGCGGTGCGTCTGTTCATGCCCCACATATACCCCCTCGCCACGCGCCTTGCATCCCCACCTCCCGCGATGTTGCGAAGCTGTGCCGATCCTTTGATCGATCGTGACGCGCCCGCCCCATCCACCCCCGCCCCGGGCCTGACCCGGGACCTCTGCGACGAACAAGGGCAGGGGAACACGGATTGCCGATTCCTTAGGCGCTTTATGAAAGAAGATTTCGCCAAGATATCCTCATCGGATCGCAGAATAAGTCTCTCGAACAAGAATATTGTCAATTTTATTCTACTATATCACCAATACTTCGCCGATTCTTCGCAAACTACCCCCTCGCAGCCCGATCATCGCAAGCACCTTCCCCGGCGAATCCGGCATCCTCTGCCAAATCCATGCAACCCTCTGGCAAGGCAGGCAAAGATGAAGATCGTGGTTCTCGGCGCAGGCGTGATCGGTGTCACCTCGGCCTGGTATCTTGCCAAGGCCGGGCATGAGGTCACGGTGATCGACCGTCAGGCGGGCCCCTCGCTCGAAACCTCCTTCGCCAATGCGGGCGAAATCTCCCCCGGCTACTCCTCCCCTTGGGCCGCACCGGGCATCCCGCAAAAGGCGATCAAGTGGATGTTCATGAAACACGCGCCGCTGATCATCCAGCCGCGCCCGGACCTCACGAAACTCGGCTGGATGGCGAAGATGCTCGCCAACTGCACCACCGCCGCCTACCAGACCAACAAGCGCCGCATGGTGCGCCTTGCCGAATACTCCCGCGACTGCCTGATGGAACTGCGCGCGGAAACCGGCATCGCCTATGACGAACGCACCCAAGGCACGCTGCAACTCTTCCGCACGCAAAAGCAGGTGGAAGGCGCCGCGAAGGACATCGAAGTCCTCCGCGCCGACGGCGTCCCGTTCGAGGTGCTGGACCGCGACGCCTGCATCGCCGCCGAACCGGGGCTGGCATCGGCCCGCGACAAGATCGCCGGTGGCCTGCGCCTGCCGGGCGACGAAACCGGCGACTGCTTCAAATTCACCAATGGCCTCGCCGCCATGGCCGAACAGCTTGGCGTGACCTTCCGCTACGGCGTCTCCATCGACGGGCTTGAGGCGGAAGGTGGCCGCATCGCCGCCGTCCGCACCTCCGAAGGTCGCATCACGGCGGATGCCTTCGTCGTGGCGCTCGGCAGCTATTCGCCCTTCCTCGTTTCGCCCTTCGGGATGAAACTCCCGGTCTATCCGGTCAAGGGCTACTCCATCACCGTCCCGATCACCGACGAAAGCCGCGCGCCTGTCTCCACCGTGATGGACGAAACCCACAAGATCGCCATCACCCGCCTCGGTGACCGCATCCGCGTCGGCGGCATGGCCGAAATCGCGGGCTTCGACCTGTCGCTCAACCCCAAGCGCCGCGCCACGCTGGAGCATTCCGTCGAAGACCTCTTCGGCGGCGCAGGCGACCAGTCGCGCGCCACCTTCTGGACCGGCCTCCGCCCGATGACGCCCGACGGCACCCCGGTCGTCGGCCGCTCCACCATGCCGAACCTCTTCCTGAACACGGGCCACGGCACGCTGGGCTGGACCATGGCCGCTGGCTCGGGCCGCGTGCTGGCCGACATCGTCTCGGGACGCACGACGGAAATCGAAAGCGCCGACCTCGGCTATGCCCGCTACATCAAAGACGGCGCCCGCCGCGCCCAAGGCTTCGGCGCCGCCCAACCCGCCTGACCGCCAACCCCGCCCCGGACTTGATCCGGGGCCTCTGGCGTGCGGGGAGGCCCCGGATCAAATCCGGGGCGTGTTTTCCGCTGCTCGGCCCTGCCGCCCGAAAATCCGGCCGCATTCCGCAAGGAAACCGTTAACGGATTCATCTCCCACCGTTCGCTGCGTGCTGACACTTTGCGGTACAGAATCCGGCACAGGTTCCGGTACAGCCGTTACCGCTCTGGATCGCGGTAAAGATGCAACCCGCCCCGCCAGTCGGTGATCCGCCACAGCCCGTCCCCCAACGGCTCCGCATGGTCCCGCACCAGCGGCACCTTCCCGAAACCACCCGGAATATCAAGCACATAGGTCGGGATCAGCGTCCCGCTGATCCGCCCCCGCAACCCCGCCATCAACGCCTGCCCCTCGGCAATCGTCGTACGGAAATGCCCCGTCCCCTTCGCCAGATCACAATGATGCAGGTAATACGGCTTCACCCGGCACCCCACCAACCGCCGGAACAACCCCTCCAGCGCTGCCACGCTATCATTGATACCACGAAGCAGAACCGATTGGGAAAGCAGGGGAATTCCCGCATCGGCCAACCACCCCAAGGCCGCCTCCGCCGCCGCCCCGATTTCCTGCGAATGGTTGGTATGGACCACCACCCAGACCCCCGCGCCCCGCAATGCCGCCACCATCTCCGGCGTCACCTTTTCCGGCGCCACCACCGGAATCCGCGTGTGAATCCGCACCACGTCGACATGCGCTATCGATGATAGCCTTTCCATCAACCCCTTGATCCTGCGCGCAGAAAGCACCAAGGGATCGCCCCCCGTCAGGATCACCTCACGGATCGCCGGATTAACCGCCACGTAATCCAATGCTGCGACAAGGTCAGCCTCGGGCAAAGACCCTTCCTCGCCCACAGCCTCACGCCGGAAACAGAACCGGCAATAGACCTCGCAGGTTTTCGTCACATGCAGGATGACACGGTCAGGATAGCGATGCGTCAGCCCCTTCACCGGGGAATGCGCCTCATCCCCGATGGGATCGCCCAATTCCTCGTCGCGGATGGTCAGTTCCGCCACCGACGGCACGAATTGCCGCGCCACCGCGTCATCCGGCGCGGCAACCGCCCCGCGCATCGCGCCCGTCATGCGGATGCGGAACGCCTCCTCCACCGGACGCAGCGCAGCGGCGGACCCGGCAGGAACCAACCCCTCCGCCACCATCTCCGCCACGCCGTTGATTGCCCGTTCCGCCATTGCACCCGCCCTCTTTCGGGCGCGGCACCTAGCAAGGGGGCTGCAAAAGAACAAGGCCGCCCCCGCAGGGACGGCCCGTTGCCGTTAACTATCCGTTAACCCCTCACGCCTCCGGCACGAGGATCTCCCGCTTGCCCACATGGTTCGCGCGGGTCACGACGCCATCTTCCTCCATCTGCTCCACAAGGCGCGCGGCCTTGTTGTAGCCGATCCCCAGCTTCCGCTGGATGTAAGAGGTGGAACATTTCCGATCCTTCGCCACGATGGCCACCGCCTGATCATACAGCGCATCATCGCTGCCCTCGACCCCGCCACCGCCAAGGCCAAGCACAAGGTCGATGTCATCCGCCCTGTCGTCCTCCGGCCCCTCGACCACGCCCGACATATAGGACGGCGGGCCGAAGCTCTTGAGATGATTGACGATTTCCTCGACCTCTTCATCGCTCACGAAAGGCCCGTGGATACGCGTGATCTTCGCCCCGCCCGCCATGTACAGCATGTCGCCCATCCCCAGCAGCTGCTCCGCCCCCTGTTCGCCAAGGATGGTGCGGCTGTCGATCTTGGACGTGACCTGGAAGGAAATCCGCGTCGGGAAGTTCGCCTTGATCGTGCCGGTGATGACATCCACTGAAGGCCGCTGCGTCGCCATGATCAGATGGATGCCCGAGGCCCGCGCCATCTGCGCCAGACGCTGGATGCAGGCTTCGATCTCTTTCCCCGCAACCATCATCAGGTCGGCCATTTCGTCAACGATCACAACGATATAGGGCAGCGCGACGGGGGCGAATTCCTCCGTCTCGAACACAGGTTCCCCCGTATCCTCGTCGAACCCGGTCTGGATCGTGCGCTTGAACATCTCGCCCTTGGCCAACGCCTCGCGCACCCGGCCGTTATAGCCCTCGATGTTCCGCACGCCCATCTTGGACATCTTGCGGTAACGCTCCTCCATCTCGCCCACCACCCATTTCAGGGCGACGACGGCCTTCTTCGGGTCCGTCACCACGGGGCTGAGGAGATGCGGAATCCCGTCATAGACCGACAGTTCCAGCATCTTCGGGTCGATCATGATCAACCGGCACTCCTCGGGCGTCAGCTTGTAGAGGAGGGACAGGATCATCGTGTTGATGGCGACCGACTTGCCCGAACCCGTGGTCCCGGCGATCAGAAGGTGGGGCATCTTGGCAAGGTTCGCGACGATGGGTTCGCCCCCGATATCCTTGCCCAATGCCAGCGGCAACCGCATATTGCTGTCGCCAAAGTCCCGTGCCGAAAGGATTTCCCGCAGCACGACCTTTTCGCGGTGGGCATTCGGCAGTTCGATCCCGATGACGGTGCGACCCGGAACGGTCGACACCCGTGCGGACAGCGCCGACATCGACCGCGCGATGTCATCCGCCAAACCGATCACGCGGGATGCCTTCAACCCCGGCGCAGGCTCCAGCTCGTACATGGTGACCACCGGGCCGGGACGGACCGAAACGATCTCGCCCTTCACCCCGTAATCGTCCAGCACGCTTTCCAGCATCCGCGCATTCTCTTCCAGCGCCTCATCCGAAAGCGTATGCCGCTGCACCGTCGACGGTGCTGCCAGCAGCGACAGCGGCGGAAGTTCGTATTCCGGCTGCATATCCTCGAACTTCAGCCGCGGCTGCGCCTCGGCCATCGCCTGACGCGACGGGGCGACAGGCTTCTTCACCCCATGCTGGACGACCGGACGGCGATCCGCCACCACGGGGGCTCGCGGCACGGGAGCGGGATCGTAATCGTCCTCCTCGTCGTCCAGATCAGGGGCATGATCCGCAATCCCATCGGCCCGGAACATGTTTTCGGGCTGCACCCGATCCTCGTCCCAATAGGCCTCGGGCTCCATCACCGGCGCGGCGACAGGCACAGTATCGGCCCCGCGCAGCGCCGCCCCAAGCGGCGGCACGACGGGCGCGGCGGCAGGGGCAACCCCGGCAAAAAGCGGCGGCTCCGGCGGCAGGGGCATGGCGGCCCCACGCGGTTCCTGTTTGAAGACAAGCGGTTGCGGACCCCGCCGCAGCGCGGGCTCCCGCCGCTGCACGGCGGCCTGCACGGCGGAAACCGGCCCGCCCGGATTGCGGATGCGCGACTTGATCGCGTCCGAGATGCGGGCGCGGATGCGGTCCTCGTCCGGGGCCATGTCATCGGCAAAGTCGCGATACGCGGGTTCCACCAGTTCCGGCTCGGGCTCGGCAATGCGGCGCATCAGGTTCGGCATACGGGCCAGAAGCCCCAGTTTCTCCTTCGGCGGCGCGTAATGCGGCGCTTCGGCCAGCGGCGCGGAATAACGCGGCTCGGCGCGCAATTGCACCGGGCGCCCCCATTCCCCGGCGCCCTGCGCGGGGGAAACCGGCGGCTCGGTCATCGGGCGGCGCACCCTTGCGCCCCCACGCAGCGCAGGCTCCGCCTCGCCCTGCCATTCCCCCTGCACACGCGCCGCAGCCCCAGCCCCGCGCTGCGCCATCGCCGCGCGGCGACGGTCCTGCAAACCCTGCGCCGCCCGCACGGTGCCCGCAGCGCCCTGCCCCGCCAGAGCACGCGCCTGCGAATAGGCCAGCACCGACCCGACCATGAGGAAACGCCCCGCCGCCCGCAACTCCGCCATGTCGCAGCCGGTCACGAACAAAAGCATCGCCACCATGCCCAGCGCCACCAGCAGCGACACGATCTTCAGGCTGATCCCCGCCCCGCCCGGAACGATGGCGATCAGGGCCCCCACCATGGTATCCCCGAACAGCCCGCCCAGCCCAAAGGAATGCGGCCACCCCGCCCCCGGTACGAGCGTCGCCGCATAGACGGAACACATCGCCACCGCGATGACGGCAAAGACGATCCGCCCCAAGGCCCGCTCGGACCCCCGATGCAGCAGGAACCGCAGCCCCCACGCCGCCATGATCAGCGGAAGCGCCCATGCCCCACGCCCGACGATGATGATCAAGGTGGAGGAAAGCGCCGCGCCGAACCGGCCAAGCGCATTCTTTGCAGGCTCGTCCGTCGCCACCATCCAACCCGGATCGTCCGGGGAATAGGTCCAAAGCATCAGCACGAAAAGGAAGGCGACGCCCAGCAGGACAAGCCCGATAAGCTCGCGCCCGCGACGTTCCAGCATCGCCTGCATGTTCTGATCCAGAAGGGGATCACGCTGCCGCGCCTGATAGGATGCCATTCTGCCGTTCCTCACCCGTACACGCAGTCGCGCAGCCTGATCAGCCCGCGCCGCATTTCTTCTTTCGGGGCCACAAGGGCGACCCGGATATATCCCTTGCCGGGGTTCTGGCCCCCGGCCTCGCGCGACAGATAGGCACCGGGCAGAACCCGCACCCCCGCCTGCGTCCACAACTTCAACGCGGCCTCTTCGCCATCCTCGACCGGAAGCCACAGGAAGAACCCGCCCTCCGGGTTGGCAAAGCCCTGCACGCCCGCAAAAACCTCATCCGCGATGCGGAACTTTTCCTGATACAGCGCAAGGTTCGCCTGCACATGCGCCTCGTCCGCCCATGCCCGCTCGCTCACCCGCTGCACGGGCAGGGGAAGCGGCGCACCGGCAAAGGCGCGCAACTGGCGGATGCGGGCAATGCCCTGCGCGCCGCCCGCCACGAAACCGGACCGCAGCCCCGGCAGGTTCGACCGCTTGGACAGCGAATGGAACACGAAGATCCGTTCCGGGTCCGCCCCGACCTGCGCTGCCACCTCCAGCGCACCGGGCGGCGGCGCATCGCGCCAGATCTCGGAGTAGCATTCATCGGAAAAGACGCGGAAATCATGCGTCTCGGCCAGCCGCAGCAACCCCGCCAGATAATCGCGCGAGGCAATCGCCCCCTGCGGATTGGCGGGCGAGCACAGAAAGGCGATGGCCACCCGGTCCAGCACATCCTTGGGCAGGGCCGCGTAATCGGGCAGGAACCCCGTCGATGCCGTCGCGGGCACATAGACGGGCTCTGCCCCCATGGCCAGCGCCGCCACGGCATAGACCTGGTAGAAGGGGTTCGGCATCAGGACGACGGGCTTCTTCCCGCCCTTCACCTCTGGGCACAGCGCGACGGCGGCATTGAACAGCCCCTCGCGCGTGCCGTTCAGCACCATCAGCCGATCCTCGCCCAGATCGACCCCGTAACGCCGGCGCAGCCAGCCCGAAATCGCCGCCAGAAGTTCCGGCGTGCCGTCATTCGGCGGATAGATCCCGAAACCCGCGATGTTCTGCGCCATCACCTCGGCCACGAAATCGGGCATCGGATGGCGCGGTTCACCGATGGTCATGGCAATCGGCTCGGCCCCCGGCGCATGGGAGTCGAGCAACTTCCGCAAACGCGGAAATGCGTAATCTGGCAGGCTTTGAAACCGCTCAGGAAACTGCATTCATGCCTCAATCCCGGGGTCGTATCGCCCCGTTTGCGGCAACGATAACGAACCCGCGCGCGCCGGTCCAGAAAAAGGCAACGCCTCCCGCAACTTGGCGGCGAATGCTGTGGCTTTTGCGACTCGTGCCGCCTAGCGCAGCGCCCGCGCCGCCGCCGAACCAAGGCGCAAAAGCCGCTCTTCCTGCATCGGCGCGCCAAGGAAAGTGATGCCGCAGGATGGCTGCATCGTCGGCAGGGTCAGCCCGCACAGGCCCATCAGGTTGCCGATCCGCGTATTGCGCAGCGCCAGCAGATTCTCGGTCACGTAATAAGCGTCATCGGTCATCAACCGCTCTGCCTGCGGCGGCAGGATGGGCGATGTGGGCAGGATCACCGCGTCATAACCGGCGGTCCGGTCCAGCCAGACCTTGCGCAGAACCTCCAGCCGACGCCAAGCGGCCACGTAATCGGCGGCCGAGAAACCCGCCCCCGACCGGAACCGTTCCAGAATCCGCGGGAACATCTTCTGCGGCGCGGCCTCGATCACCTCACGCCAGATGCCATAGGCCTCGGCGGTGAAGATCAGCGCGGCCAATCCCATCGCCTCGGCCACTTCGGGGATGCGCCCCTGCGTCACCTCGGCCCCGGCGGCGGACAGACGGTTGCAGGCATCCTCGAAGCCCTGCGCTGGCCGGTCGCGCAAATCGTCCAGCGCGACAGTTTCCAGAACCAGCAGACGCGCCCCAGAAAGGCTTGCACCGGCCAGATCGGTGGGCCGCCCCCCCTCCATCGCGGCCAGAAGATGGGCGCAATCCTCGACTGTCTTGGCGATTGGGCCAATGGTGTCGAACTTCTCGCACAGCGGCACCGTGCCCCGCAGCGAAAGGCGCCCTGCCGTGGTCTTCAGGCCGACCAGATCATTCCACGCCGCCGGAATCCGCACCGATCCCCCGGTATCCGACCCGATCGCCGCCGGGGCCAGACCAAAGGCGACCGATGCCGCCGCCCCGGAGGATGACCCGCCGGGAACCGCGCCCTCGTCATTCACGCAAGGCGGGGTCGCAGTCACCGGGTTCAGGCCAAGACCGGAAAAGGCAAGCTCCGACATATGCGTCTTGCCTAGGCAGACCAATCCGCTTTGCGTTGCCACTTCAAGAACTTCCGCATCGCGATCCGGCACCCGCCCCTTCAGCAGGGCAGAACCGGATTCCGTGGCGACGCCGGCCGTATCGAAGAGGTCCTTCCAACTGACCGGCACCCCGTCCAGCAGCCCCCGCCGGAACCCGCGACGCGCGCGGTCATGCGCGGCCATCGCCTCGGCGCGGGCGCGGGCGGGGGTGGTGCGGGCATAGATTCTGTCGGCAAGGGGATGGGCAGCAATCGCCTCCAGATGACGTTCGGCCAGATCGACCGGATGGACACGGCCCGCCCCGATCTCGCGCCCAAGTTCCGCAGCCGTCAGGTTCTGCCAGCTCTTGACCATGCCAATTCTCCCCTTTTCGGGGCGAACGGTAGCGGCAGAGCGGCGCATGGACAATCCCGGCACCAAGGTCATATTGGGTATCATGACCTTCGATACCGATATCCTGATTGCGGGTGGCGGCCTCAACGGCCCGGCCCTCGCGCTTGCGCTGGCCCAAGGTGGTTTGCGCGTGACCGTGGTGGACAGCCGCCCTGCCCCGCAACGGGCAGAGGCAGGATTCGACGGGCGCGCCTATGCCCTTGCCATCGCCTCGCGGCGCCTGCTGACGATGATCGGCATTTGGCCGCGCGTGGGCGACCTTGCGCAGCCGATCCACCGCATCAAGGCCAGCGACGGATTGGCAGGGCAAGGTCCCGCCCCCTTCTTCCTGACCTTCGACGCGGCCGAGATCGAAGAGGGCCCGATGGGCTTTCTACTGGAGGATCGCCACCTCTACGCGGCCTTCCTCGCAGCCATGGCAGAGAACCCGAATGTAACCCTTCTGTCAGGCGAAACCGTCACAGAACAAGAGGTTACGCCCAATGGCGTTACCGTTTCGCTGGCCTCGGGGCGGCGCATCACGGCGCGCCTGCTGATCGGATGTGACGGGCGGGGCAGCGGGACGGCCACGCGGGCGGGCATTCGCCGTGTCGGCTGGGGCTATGGTCAGACCGCCCTCGTCACCGCGATCCGGCATGAGAAGGATCACGAAGGCACGGCGCATCAGTTTTTCATGCCCGAAGGTCCGCTGGCGATCCTGCCGCTCAAGGGCGGGCACCATTCGAGCATCGTCTGGAGCGAGACGGAGGAGAACGCCGCCCGCATTCACGCCCTTCCCGACGACCAGTATCTGGAGGCGCTTCGCCCGCGCTTTGGCGAATTCCTTGGGGAAATCGCCCTTGCCGGCGACCGTTTCACCTATCCGTTGTCGCTGTCGCTTGCCGAACGTTTCATCGCGCCGCGAGTGGCGCTGGTGGGGGATGCGGCGCATGGCGTGCATCCAATCGCCGGGCAGGGCCTGAACCTTGGCCTGCGCGATGTGGCAGCCCTAGCGCAGGTCCTGATCGAGGCCCGCAGACGGGGCGAGGATATCGGGAGCCAGACCACGCTGGAGGCCTATCAGCGCTGGCGCAGGTTCGATTCCACTGCCCTCGCGTTAGGGATGGATACGGTGAACCGCCTGTTTTCCAACGACAACCCGGTCCTTCGGGCGGGGCGCGATCTTGGCCTTGGCATCGTCAACGCCATGCCAAGCCTGCGCCGCCGGTTCATCCGGCAAGCCGCCGGATTGCAGGGGGATCTGCCACGCCTTCTGGCGGGCAAGGCGATCTAGTCGATCGCCCGCGCCTCGCTGACCAGCATGATCGGGATGCCATCCCGGATAGGAAAGGCCAGATGCGCGGCCTTGGACACCAGTTCCTGCCGCTCTGCATCATAGGTCAACACGGCCTGCGTCACGGGGCAGACCAGCGCCTCGATCATGCGGCGGTCGAATACGGTCGCCTCGGTCATTGCATAACCTCTTCCCCGGAACCGCCACGCAGGGCGAATTCGATCAATGTCACAAGCGTTTCCCGCCGCGTCGTCAACGATGGCGCCTCGAGCAGGGCCTGCTTGTCCTCGGGCGTGAAGGGGCACAGCATGGAGAGGGAGTTTATCAGCAACTCCGTCTCGGCCTCTTTCAGGCTGGACCAATCGGTCGACAGGTTCATCGTCTGCAGATAGCGGCCCAGCACCGCAAGGAAGGACTCGCGCCGGAAGCCCGGATCTTCCTCCGTCGGCCCCAGATCACGCTGGAACCCGCCCCAGTCGACCGAGCAGCGGCGATATGGGGTGAAACCCGACACCTCTTCTTTCACGCGGAATCGCGAAATGCCAGAGAGGGTAATCATATAGCGCCCATCCTCGGTTTCCGAGAACCCGGTCAGGCGGCCCGCGCAACCGATGGCATTCAGACGTTTCTCCCCCGTGCCCGGAACCTCGCGCGGCTGGATCATGCCGATCAGACGATGCTTGGTCTTCAGGCAATCCTCGATCATCGCCAGATAGCGCGGTTCGAATATGTGCAGAGGCAGACGCCCGCGCGGCAGCAAAAGTGCTCCGGGCAAAGGGAAGACAGGGATCGTTTCAGGCAGGTCGGCAGCGTTCATCATGCACCTGAAGCTAGGCCGCGCCTTCCGTCAGGCAAATATCATCGACGACAGGCGGCGACGTCCTTTCAGGACGATGGGATCGGTGGGCTTCAGCGCGTCGAATATTGTCAGAAGCTGCGCCTTGGCTGCGCCCTCGTTCCATTCCCGATCCAGCCGGAACAGATCCAGCAGCACATCCACCGCCTCTTCCACCTTGCCCGCCGCGTGCAGCGCCAGCGCTAGGTCGAACCGCGCCTGCCGGTCCTGCGGATTTGCCTCGACTGCGGCGCGCAATTCCTGTTCGGGCCCTGCATTCGCGGCCTGCCGGGCCAATTCGAGCTGCGCACGTGCGGCCTCGATCTCCTTCGCCTTGGCAATGGCCGCAGGCGCGGCGGCCAGCATCGCCTCCGCCTGGTCCAACTCTCCCAGCGCGAGGTAGCAGCGCACCATGCCGCCATAGGCACCCGCATTCTCGGGCTCTTCGCCAAGGATCGCGGCGAAGGTTTCGGCGGCATCGGTCACCGCGCCCTCGGCCAGCATCTGCTCTGCCGCTTCCAAAGCCTCGGCCAAGCCGCCATCACCCGCAAGCGCCGAAAGCTTGTCGATGAACTTCTTGATTTCCGAGGCAGGAATCGCGCCCTGAAAGCCGTCGACAGGTTGGCCCTGCCAGAAGGCATATACCGTGGGAATCGACTGGATCCGCAGTTGGGCGGCGATCATCTGGTTCTGGTCCACATCGACCTTCACCATCCGCACCTTGCCCTTCGCCGCCGTCACCGCCGCCTCGAGCGCCGGGCCGAGCGTGCGGCAGGGGCCGCACCAGGTGGCCCAGAAATCGACGATCACGGGCACCTCGCGGCTGGCCTCGATCACGTCCTGCATGAAGGTCGCCTCGGTGGCGTCCTTGATCAACTCGGCCTTCGGCCCGCCATTCTGATCCATGCCGAACATCGCATTCCCCATCACGCATATCTTGCCGCATCTATATGCGCGCGGCAGGCGCGGAGTCCAAGAGGCAAAGCCGCTTTACCTGCGGCGAGAGGCACCCTAGCCTGCGCCGCGAAAAGCAAGACCGGAGGCGCCATGCCCACCCTTCTGACATTCGGCGACAGCAACACCCATGGCACGCCGCCCATCGTGGAACGCGGCGAGTATCGCCGTTTCGGGCGCGGGGTGCGCTGGCCCACGGTGACCCATGCGGCCTTGGGCGCGGATTGGGAACTGGTCGAGGAAGGTCTGCCGGGACGCACGGCACAATATGACGATCCCGTCATGGGAGACATCATGAATGGCCGTCCGGCGCTGCGGATGGCGCTGCAATCGCATGGTCCGATCGATGTGATGACCCTGATGCTTGGCACGAATGACGTGAAGACACGCTTCGCGACAGAACCGGCACAGGTCGTGGCAGGAATTGCGGGACTCCTCGACGTGGCGCAGTCGCTTGAATACCAGACGCGGCATGGCGGGTTCCGCATCCTTCTGATCTGCCCGCCCCCCGTGGTGGAGACGGGGCCGATCGCCACGGAATTCTGGGGCGGGGCCGAACGGTCACGCGCCCTTGCACCGCTATATGCCGATCTCGCCCGGTCGCGCGGCGTGGGTTTCCTTGATGCGGGCAAGGTGATCGAGGTAAGCCCCATCGACGGCGTGCATTTCGACGAGGCGGCCCATGCAAAGCTTGGTGCAGCCGTCGCGCAGGCCGTGACCGCCCTTCTTTGAACGCTTTGCAGCACAGGACCCTTTCATGCAGATCGAACAGACCGCCCTGCCCGGCGTCGTCATCCTGACCCCGCAGCGCTTTGGCGATGCGCGGGGCTGGTTCACCGAAACATGGAATGCCGAGCGCATGGCAGACGCGGGGCTGGGCCTTGCCTTCGTGCAGGACAACCATTCCTTTTCGGCCCAGCAGGGCACGCTGCGCGGCCTGCATTACCAGTCGCCCCCCCGCGCTCAGGACAAACTGATCCGCTGCACACGGGGAACGATCCGCGATGTCGCGGTGGACGGTCGGCGCGGATCGCCCACCTACGGGAAATGGGTGGCCGTGGACCTGAGCGCCGAAAATGGCCGCCAACTGCTGGTTCCCAAAGGATTTCTGCACGGTTTCGTCACACTTACGCCGGATTGCGAGGTGCAGTACAAATGCACCGATACCTACGCCCCTGCCCATGACGGCGCGGTGCGCTGGGATTCCGTCGGGGTTGATTGGGGCCTGTCCGGCGATCCGGTTCTGTCTGCCAAGGATGCGGCAGCGCCGGCCTTTGCCGATTGGCAAAGCCCCTTTGTTTGGGAGAGTGCGGAATGAAGATCCTGATCACCGGCGGCGCGGGCTTCATCGGCTCGGCCGTGGCGCGTCTGGCGGTCGCGCGGGGGCATTCGGTGGTGAATGTCGATGCGCTGACCTATGCGGCCTGTCTGGATAACGTGGCATCAGTCGGCAATTCGCCGCTCTATGCCTTTGAAAAAGCGGATATTCGCGACCGTGCGGCGATGGAGGCGATCCTAGCCCGGCACGAACCCGATGCTGTGATGCATTTGGCCGCCGAAAGCCATGTAGACCGGTCGATCGACGGGCCGGGAGATTTCATCGAAACCAACGTGACCGGCACCTTCACCCTGCTGGAGGCAGCCCGCGCTTATTGGACCCGACAGGGCAAGCCAGAAGATTTCCGTTTCCACCACATCTCGACCGACGAGGTGTTCGGTTCGCTGGGCCCGACGGGCAAGTTCACCGAGGAAACACCCTATGATCCCCGCAGCCCCTATTCGGCATCAAAGGCGGCATCGGACCATCTGGTACGGGCTTGGCACGAAACCTATGGCCTGCCGGTTGTTCTGACGAATTGTTCAAACAATTACGGCCCCTTCCATTTCCCGGAAAAACTGATCCCCGTCGTGATCCTGAACGCTTTGGCGGGAAAGGCGATTCCCGTCTACGGCGCGGGCGAGAATGTGCGCGACTGGCTGTTCGTGGAAGATCACGCCGATGCCCTGCTGACGGTGCTGGAAAAAGGCCCGCTGGGCCGCAGTTACAATATCGGCGGCGAGAACGAGGCGAGGAACATCGATCTGGTCCGCATGATCTGCGCGCTTATGGACGAATTGCATCCGCAGGGTGCGCCACATGACCGGCTGATCACTTTCGTGACCGACCGTCCGGGGCATGATCTGCGCTATGCCATCGATCCGACGCGGATCCGCGAGGAACTGGGCTGGCGGCCGTCGGTCACGCTGGAGGAAGGGCTGCGCCGGACCGTCCGCTGGTATCTGGACAACGAGGCTTGGTGGCGTCCGCTTCTGGCGCGTCAGGGTGTTGGCCAAAGGCTGGGGGTGAAAGCTTGAGGCTGCTGGTATTCGGCCGCACCGGGCAGGTGGCGCGTGAACTCGCCCGGCACATGCCACCCACGGTTTCGGCAACGTTCCTTGGGCGCGAAGACGTCGATCTTGTGCAACCCGCCCGCTGTGCCGAGGCGATTGCCGCCCATCCCTGCGATGCGGTGATCAATGCTGCCGCATGGACCGCCGTCGACAAGGCCGAAACGGAAGAGGCGGCGGCGCGGTTGGTGAATGGCGAAAGCCCGGCTGCCATGGCCCGCGCCTGCGCGGCGAGGGGCATTCCGTTCCTGCATGTGTCGACCGACTATGTCTTCGACGGCAAGGGTGATGCACCCTTCACCCCGGATCACCCAACACAACCCCTGAACGCCTATGGCCGCGGCAAGCTTGCCGGAGAGATTGCGATCCGCGAAAGCGGGGCGCGGCACCTGATCCTGCGCACGAGTTGGGTGGTTTCGGCCCATGGCCAGAACTTCGTCAAGACGATGCTGCGCCTTGGCGCGGAACGTGCCGCCCTGAACGTGGTGGCGGATCAGCATGGCGCGCCAACGCCCGCCGCCGACATCGCCGACGCGCTGATCAAGGCGGCAATCGCGATTCGCGACGGAGCGACGGGTGGAACCCATCACTTCGCCGGAATACCCGACACGACATGGGCCGCCTTCGCCCGCACCATCATGGAGATGGCAGGGCTGCCTTGCACGATCGCGGACATCCCCTCTTCCGCCTATCCGACCCCGGCCGCGCGCCCGCAGAATTCCCGGCTGGACTGTTCGGCCTTTACCGGTGACTTCGGCATCCCCCGCCCCGACTGGCGCGTGGGCCTTGCCGACATCCTTCAGGAGTTGCGCGCATGACCAGACGCAAGGGCATCATCCTCGCCGGCGGGTCCGGCACGCGGCTTTGGCCGATCACGATGGGCGTGTCGAAGCAGCTTCTGCCGCTCTATGACAAACCGATGATCTACTACCCGCTCTCGGTCCTCATGTTGGGGGGCATCCGCGAGATCGCGATCATCACCACGCCGGAAGATCAGTCGCAATTCCAACGGCTTATGGGTGATGGCAGCCAGTGGGGCCTGTCCTTCACATGGATCGTGCAACCCTCGCCGGACGGGCTGGCGCAGGCCTATATCCTCGCCCGCGACTTCCTGAATGGCGCGCCTTCGGCGATGGTTCTGGGCGACAACATCTTCTTCGGCCATGGCCTGCCAGAAACGCTCGCCACAGCCGACGGGCAGGAAACCGGAGGCACCGTTTTCGGCTATCGGGTTGCCGATCCGGAACGCTACGGCGTGGTGGATTTCGCCCCTGATGGGCAGGTGCGAGCGATCATCGAAAAGCCCGAAAAACCGCCGTCGAATTATGCCGTGACCGGTCTCTACTACCTTGATGGCCGCGCGCCCGATCTGGCGGAAAGCGTGCGCCCCTCGCCGAGGGGAGAGTTGGAAATCGTTGATCTGCTTGAGAAATACCGCGCCGAGGGGTCGCTTCGGGTGGAACGCATGGGGCGCGGATTTGCGTGGTTGGATACGGGTACCCACGGGTCCTTGCTGGACGCCGGGAACTTCGTCCGCACCCTGACCGACAGGCAGGGACTGCAGGTTGGCAGCCCGGACGAGATCGCATGGCGGTCGGGATTCATCACCCACGACGACCTGCTGAAACGGGCCGAGACTTTCCGCAAGAACGATTATGGGCGCTATCTGCTTGGAATCGCTTCGGAATGATACATGCAAAAAACATGATGAAATTCGCCTGACCTGCGCTAACCTGTCGCAGACGGGCCGGTGACTCACCCCTTTCGGCCCGCCCTTTGGGAGGAGGGATGACAGGGATGAAGCAGCTTATCGCCTTGATCTGTGTGATCAGTTGGTCGGGTTTCTGGGCCTTCGGCTATCTGGCCCTTTCCGCCGACATACAGGATCAGACCCAGATGGTCACCGCCGGTTTTCTTGCCTTTGCGGGGTTCCTGACGGGGATGTTCACCTATATGCGCCTGTCGCGCGACATTCCGTCAAACCCCTGAGAACGCAGGATTAATCAACAGAAGGCACGGGAAATGGCAGTGCCGCGGCCGGTGCCGTAAAGCGTACCGCAAACTGTGCATACGCACGGTGCTGCAGAACACCGTTAACCATCAGGCCGGACGGAAGATTCGCCCCTTCGTCCCGGGCCAAATACCCTCAAGGGGTGAATGGCGGCGCGGGAACCGCGCCGACAGAGGGGACGGAACGTCCCCTGACCACGGAGCCGAAGCGCGGCACGCGCGCAGGCGACAGGAAAGGCTTGCGGCGCAGCCGCGCCTTTTGGTTCACGCGGTTTCGGGAACGGGACGCTTGATCTTTGCTGCGGCGGCGAGGACCAACGGGCGCAGGCCCGCGCCACCGGAATCGACCACCTCGAAGAAATGCCGGCGCATCCGGGGTTCCCAGAAATCGTTGATATGGGCGGCGATGCCCGCAATGCCCTCGGCATCGGGTTTTGATTCGAAGAACTTCGAAATCTGGTTCGCCATGTAGATCAGCTTGGCATGGGGATCAGCGGACATGGGCAGTCTCCGTCAGTCGGTCGGAATGGGTGAAAACCTCGAACCTGTCAGGGCGGGCGAGGGCGATGAGGGTCAGGCCCGCCTCGTCCGCCAGATCGACGGCATGGGCGGTGGGGGCGGATACGGCGATCAGGATCGGCGCGCCAAGGGTGCAGACCTTCTGCACCATGTCGATGGAGACGCGGCTTGTCAGCACGACCGCACCTTGGGGATAGCGGGAGCGGGTGACGTGGCCCACCAGCTTGTCCAGCGCGTTGTGGCGGCCAACATCCTCGCGCGCGGCGACCAGACCTTCGGCCGTCCAGTAGGCTGCGCAATGGGCGGCGCGGGTGTAGTCGTGCAGGGGCTGGCGGTCGGTGAGGGATGCCACGGCGCGCATCACCTGCGCGGGCGACATGCGGAAGGGCGAGGGAGGGATATGCGCGACGGGGCGCATGGCCTGTTCGATGCTGTCGATGCCGCAGAGGCCGCAGCCCACCGGCCCCGCCATGGTGCGGCGGCGCGCGGCGAGGCGCTTTTCGGCATCGTCATGCAGCCAGACCTGAACGTCGATGCCGTCGCCTGCGGGGACGATCTCGACACTGTCGATCTGGTCTTCGGTGGCGATGCCTTCGGTCAGGGCGAAGCCATAGGCGAAGTCCGTCAGGTCGGCGGGCGTTGCCATCATCACCGCCTGCGTGGACCCGTTGAAGGAGAGGGCGACCGCCACCTCTTCGGGCAGGGGGCGGGACCCCTGCTCGATGCCGCCCGAGCCGAAGCTCAGGCGGGGAAGGCGGCGGGCGGTTTCCATCACTCTGCCGCCAGAATGCGGCGGGAGTTGGCGGCCTGCGCGGCGTAGTCCTCCTGCCATTCGGTGGGGCCGTTCGAGGGAGAGACCTGGACCGCCGTCACTTTGTATTCCGGGCAGTTGGTCGCCCAGTCCGAGAAGTCGGTGGTTATGACGTTGGCCTGCGTGGTCGGGTGGTGGAAGGTGGTGTAGACCACGCCGGGCGAGACGCGGTCCGTGATCTTTGCCCGCAGCGAGGTTTCGCCCGACCGCGAGGCCAGTTTCACGAATTGCCCGTCGCGCACGCCGCGGAGTTCGGCGTCATGCGGGTGGATTTCCAGCACGTCCTCGTCATGCCACACCACGTTGTCGGTGCGGCGGGTCTGTGCGCCCACGTTGTATTGCGACAGGATGCGTCCCGTCGTCAGCAGGAGCGGGAAGCGCGGGCCGGTCTTTTCGTCCGTCGCCACGTATTCGGTGACGATGAACTTGCCCTTGCCGCGGACGAAGCCGTCGATGTGCATGAGCGGGGTGCCTTCTGGCGCCTTTTCATTGCAGGGCCATTGGACGGAGCCCATCGTTTCCAGCTTTTCATAGCTGACGCCCGCGAAGGAGGGGGTCAGCATGGCGATTTCGTCCATGATCTGGGACGGGTGGGTGTAGTGCCAGTCGGCGCCCATCGCCTGCGCGAACATCTGGGTGACTTCCCAGTCGGCGTAGCCCTGTTTCGGGGCCATCACCTTGCGGACGCGGTTGATGCGGCGTTCGGCGTTGGTGAAGGTGCCGTCCTTTTCGAGGAAGGAGGAGCCGGGGAAGAAGACGTGGGCGTAGTTCGCGGTTTCGTTCAGGAAGAGGTCGTGGACGATCACGCAATCCATCGCCGCAAGGCCCGCCGCGACGTGTTTGGTGTCGGGGTCGGATTGCAGGATGTCCTCACCCTGGCAGTAGAGACCCTTGAAGGTGCCTTCGACGGCGGCGTCCAGCATGTTGGGGATGCGCAGGCCGGGTTCGTTGTCGATCTGCACGCCCCAGAGGGATTCGAAGACGTCGCGGACGGCGTCGTTCTTGACGTGGCGGTAGCCCGGCAGTTCGTGCGGGAAGGAGCCCATGTCGCAGGAGCCCTGCACGTTGTTCTGGCCGCGCAGCGGGTTCACGCCCACGCCCGGGCGGCCGATATTGCCCGTCAGCATGGCGAGGTTGGCGATGCCGATGACGGTGGTAGAGCCCTGCGAGTGTTCCGTAACGCCCAGCCCGTAGTAGATGGAGCCATTGCCGCCGCGTGCATAGAGGCGGGCGGCGGCGCGCAGTTCCTCGGCCGGGACGCCGGTGAGGAGTTGCGTCGCTTCGGGCGAGTGGCGGGGGTCGGAGACGAATTCGGCGTAGTCCTGGAATTCGTCCCAGTCGCAGCGTTCACGGATGAAGGCTTCGTCGAAGAGGCCTTCGGTGACGATGGTATGGGCGATGGCCGTGACTACGGCGACGTTGGTGCCGGGGGTCAGTTGCAGGTGGTGCGAAGCCTTGATGTGGGCCGAGTCGACAAGGTCGATGCGGCGGGGGTCGACCACGATCAGCTTCGCGCCTTGGCGCAGGCGCTTTTTCAGGCGCGAGGCGAAGACGGGGTGGCCGTCGGTCGGGTTCGCGCCGATCAGGATGACGACGTCGGTTTGTTCGACCGAGTCGAAGTCCTGCGTGCCGGCCGAGGTGCCGAAGGTTTGACCCAAGCCATAGCCGGTGGGCGAATGGCAGACGCGGGCGCAGGTGTCGGTGTTGTTGTTGCGGAAGACCGCGCGGGTCAGTTTCTGGACGAGATAGGCTTCCTCATTCGTGCAGCGGGAGGAGGTGATGACGCCCACCGAATGCCGCCCGTGCTTGGCGATGATGCCTTTCATGCGGTTCGAGGCAAACTCCATCGCCTCGGCCCAGGTCACCTCTTTCCACGGATCGTTGATCGAGTCGCGGATCATCGGCGACAGGATGCGGTCCTTGTGGCTTGCGTAGCCATAGGCGAAGCGGCCCTTGACGCAGGAATGGCCGCGATTGGCCTTGCCGTGCTTGTAGGGGGTCATGCGGACCAGTTCGTCGCCGCGCATTTCCGCCTTGAACGAGCAGCCGACGCCGCAATAGGCGCAGGTGGTGATGACGGAACGGTCGGGGGTGCCGATGTCGATGACGGACTTCTCGTGCAGCGTGCCGGTCGGGCAGGCCTGCACGCAGGCACCGCAGGAGACGCAGTCGGAGGACAGGAAGTTGTCGCCTGCCATGCCCGCCGACACGCGGCTGTCGAAGCCGCGGCCTTCGATGGTCAGGGCGAAGGTGCCTTGCACCTCCTCACACGCGCGGACGCAGCGGGAGCAGACGATGCATTTCGCCGGGTCGTAGGTGAAGTAGGGGTTGGAGTCGTCTTTCGCGATCCAGTTGGGGTTCGCTTCACCGGACGTGTTGCGGACCTCGAAGTGGTTTTCGCCCTTCTCGTAGCGCACGTCGCGGAGGCCGACCGCGCCCGCCATGTCCTGCAATTCGCAGTCGCCATTGGCGGCGCAGGTCAGGCAGTCCAGCGGGTGGTCCGAAATGTAGAGCTCCATCACGCCACGGCGGAGCTGTTTCAGCTTCGAATTCTGGGTGTGGACTTTCAGGCCCGGTGCGACCGGCGTGGTGCAGGAGGCGGGGGTGCCGGGGCGGCCTTCGATTTCGACGAGGCAGAGGCGGCAGGAGCCGAAGGCGTCGAGGCTGTCGGTCGCGCAGAGTTTCGGGACGGAGATCCCGAGTTCGGCGGCGGCGCGCATGATCGAGGTGCCTTCCGGGACCGTCACATCGAAGCCGTCGATGGTGAGTGTGACCATCGTCTTCGATTTCGCGGCGGGAGTGCCGAAGTCGCGGTCGGGGATGATGAAGTCTTTCATTCGGCGGCCTCTTTCATCGCGGGGGCGAAGTCGTCGGGGAAGTGGGTCAGCGCGGACATCACCGGATAGGGGGTGAAGCCGCCCAGCGCGCAGAGCGAGCCGGATTTCATCGTGTTGCAGAGGTCAGTCAGCAGCGGGATGGCGCCAGCGTCGCCCTTGGCGATGCGGTCCACGGTTTCCACGCCGCGCACCGCGCCGATGCGGCAGGGGGTGCATTTGCCGCAGCTTTCGATGGCGCAGAATTCCATCGCGAAGCGCGCCTGTTTCAGCATGTCGGCGGAGTCATCGAAGATGACGAGGCCCGCGTGGCCGATCAGGCCTTCCTTCGCGCCGAATTCCTCATACCCGAAGGGGGTGTCGAAGAGGCTGCGGGGGAAGTAGGCGCCTAGGGGGCCTCCGACCTGCACGGCCTTGACGGGGCGGCCCGAGGCGGTGCCGCCGCCGATCACGTCGACGATTTCACCCAGCGTCAGGCCGAAGGCGACTTCGAACAGGCCGCCATGTTTCACGTTGCCCGCGATCTGCAGCGGGATGGTGCCGCGCGAACGGCCAAGGCCGAAATCCTTGTAGAAGGCCGCGCCGCGTTCGAAGATCACGGGGACGGTGGCCAGCGAGATCACGTTGTTCACGACCGTCGGCTTGCCCATGAAGCCTTGCAGCGCGGGCAGCGGAGGCTTGGCGCGGACGATGCCGCGTTTGCCTTCGAGGGAGTTGAGGAGCGACGTTTCCTCGCCGCAGACATAGGCGCCCGCACCCGTGCGGATTTCCATGTCGAAGGCCTTGCCGGAGCCGAGGACCGATGCGCCGAGGACGCCTGCCTTGCGGGCGATTTCGACGGCGGCGGTCATCACTTCGATCGCGTCGGGGTATTCGGAGCGGAGGTAGACGAAGCCCTTGGTCGCGCCCGTCCCGATGCCCGCGATGGCCATGCCTTCGATCAGGGTGAAGGGGTCGCCTTCCATCAGCATGCGGTCAGCGAAGGTGCCGCTGTCGCCTTCGTCGGCGTTGCAGACGATGTATTTGCGGTCGGCCTTCGCCTCGGCCACCGTTTTCCACTTGATGCCGGTGGGGAAGCCCGCGCCACCACGGCCACGCAGGCCGCTTTCGGTGACCTCGGCCACGATGGAAGCGCTGTCCATGGTGAGCGCGCGGCGGAGGCCCGCAAGGCCGCCATGCGCTTCGTAGTCGGCCAGCGAGAGCGGGTCGATCACGCCGACACGGGCGAAGGTGAGGCGGGTCTGTTTGGCCATCCACGGCAGGGCGTCGGTTTGGCCCAGCGCCTTGGGGTGCGCGGCCAGATCGCCAAACAGGGCGGGGACATCGGCGGGGGTCATGGGACCGAAGGCCATGCGGCCCGCATCGGTGGCAACTTCCACCAGCGGTTCCAGCCAGACCATACCGCGCGAGCCGTTGCGGACGAGGTCCACGGTCACGCCATGCTTGGCGGCTTCGGTCACGATGGCAACGGCGACGTCATCGGCGCCAAGGCCACGGGCGGCGGCGTCGCGGGGGACGTAGATCTTCATCAGCGGACCCCTTCGATGATGGCGTCGATGCGGGCTTCGTCCACGCGGCCGACCACCTTGCCATCCACCAGCGCGGCGGGGGCGCAGGCGCAGAGGCCGAGGCAGAAGACGGGTTCCAGCGTGATGCGGCCGTCCTTGGTGGTTTCGTGCCATTCGATGCCGAGGCGGTTCTGGGCGTGCTGCGCGATGCGGTCGCTGCCCATGGCCTGACAGGCCTCGGCGCGGCAGAGTTTCAGGACGTGCTTGCCTGCGGGGTCTTCGCGGAAGTCGTGGTAGAAGGACATGACGCCATGCACTTCGGCGCGGGTCAGGTTCAGGCGTTTCGCGATGACGGGGAGGGCGTCGCGCGGGACATAGCCGTAGGCGGCCTGAATGGCGTGGAGGATGGGCAGAAGCGGCCCCTCCATCCCCTGATGCGCGTCGAGGATTTCCCCCACCCGCGCGGCGATTTCGGTGCTGGTCTGCGTCATCGGCGGCCTTCCTTGGTAGCTGTATACCGGGATATACGAGTCGATAGAGGATTCAATAATGAATTCCCGTTGTTTGATAGATGTGGACTATCAAGCGCCGTCCCGGGCCTGACCTGGAACCTCTGGCAAGCGCGGCGCATCGGTTTGGGGGAGGCCCCGGGTCGAGCCCGGGGCGGGGTTGGCTAGATGGAGGGGTTGGTCGCCTTGGCGAACCGCTCTGCCTCGGCGATCAGGGCGGCGAGGACGGGCGTCAGGGGGTCGCGGCGCGCGGTGATGAGGCCGACGAGGTGTTCCACCTCGGGCGCGACGATGGGGATGGCGCGGAGTTGGCCGCCCGCGGTGAACATCTGGGCCAGTTGGCGCGGGACGATGGAGGACCAGCGGCCCGTCAGGACGTGGCTGGTCAGCGCGATGGTGGAGTTCGATTCGATCTGGGGGATGACCGCCGCCCCGGCCTCGGCCAGATGCTGGTTGACGATGCGGCGGTTCTGCATGTCGCCGGTCAGGAGGCAGAGGGGTTGTTCCGCAACCTCGGACCAAGTGACGTGATCGCGGTCGGCAAGGGCGGTGCCGGGGGCGCAGAGCAGGCGGTAGAATTCGGCGTAAAGCGGGACCTGGGCCACGCGGCCCAGCGGTTCGTTGTCGAGGTAGGTGATGCCTGCGTCGAGATCGAGGGATTCGATGCCAGTCAGAATCTCGGTGCTGGTGCGCGAGAGGATGGAGACGCGGACATTGGGATGTTTTGCGGTGAAGGGGCCGGTGAGTTGGGCGACCATGGGCAGGGCGGTGGGGATGACGCCGATGCGCAGGTTGCCCGAAAGGCCAGAGCGGACGGTGCGCATTTCATCCTTGAGCGCGCGCATGTCGCCGACGATGCGGCGGCCCCAGTCCAGCACGCGCTGGCCTTCCGGCGTCAGGCCCTGAAAGCGCGAGCCGCGGAAGACGAGTTGGACGCCGAGTTGGTCTTCCAGCTGTTTGATCGCGGAGGAGAGGGTGGGTTGGGTGACGCCGCAGACCTCGGCCGCGCGGCCGAAATGGCGTTCGTTGGCGAGGGCGATGAACATTTCCAGCTTGTCGATCATGTGAGGCAGCCTGCCGTCATTCGTCCCTTGTCCGCAAGGCCCTGACCCCCTAGCTGTGGGGTATGAGACGCTTCATCCCCTTTGTGCCGAAACCCGCCGTTATTCCCGTGATCCGCCTGCAGGGCGCGATTGGCGTGGGGACGCGGGGGTTGAATGACCAATCCGTTGCGCCGTTGATCGAACGGGCCTTTGCGCGGGGCAAGCCTGCGGCGGTGGCGCTGGTGATCAACTCACCGGGCGGGTCGGCGGTGCAGTCGTCGCTGATCGCGGCGCGGGTGCGGCGGCTGGCGGAGGAGAGGAAGGTGCCCGTCCATGCCTTTGTGGAGGATGTGGCGGCATCGGGTGGCTATTGGCTGGCCTGCGCGGGGGATGACATCTGGGTGGACCCGTCTTCGATCGTGGGGTCGATCGGGGTGATCTTTGCCTCTTTCGGGTTCCCGGAACTGATGGCGCGGCAGGGGATCGAGCGGCGGGTGGTGACGGCGGGGAAGTCCAAGAGTTTCGCCGACCCCTTCCTGCCGCAGAAGCCCGAGGATGTGGAACGGCTGCGCAAGTTGCAGGAGCCTATCCATGCGGCTTTCATCGAGCATGTGAAGGCGCGGCGCGGGGCGCGGCTGGACCTTTCGGCGGATCTGTTCAACGCGGATGTCTGGGTGGGCGCGGAGGCGGTGCCCTTGGGCCTTGTGGATGGCGTGGCGCATCTGCGGCCGAAGCTGATGGAGATCTATGGCGAGAAGGTGCGGCTGGTGCCTTTCGGCCAGAAGCGCGGGCTGTTGCAGCGGCTGGGTATGGCCGCGACGGACGGGCTGATGCAGGGGGTCGAGGAACGGGCGCTTTGGGCGCGGTTCGGGCTGTGATCCTGTGCTTCTGAAGATCTTCATCCTGTTTCTGGGCGCAATGGCGGTGATCGGCCTGATCGGCAAGGCTCTGTTTCCGGGGGCGATTTCGCGATCAGTGAAGAAACGGGCGGCCTTGGCGAAACCCTCTCGCTGCCGGGCTTGTGGGCGCTATCTCATCGGCAAGGGTGGGTGTGACTGCGGGAAGGGCTGAGATGCGGGCATTGGTGACGGGGGCCGGGCGGCGGCTGGGGCGGGCGATGGCGCTCTATCTGGCGGGTCGGGGCTATGACGTGGCGGTGCATTACGCCGGCAGCAAGGAAGAGGCCGAGGGCGTGGTGGAGGAGATCACCGCGATGGGGCGGCGGGCTGTCGCGCTGCCTGCCGATGTGCTGATCGAGGCGGAGGTGCAGGGATTGGTGGCGCGGGCGGCGGCGGCTCTGGACGGGCCGTTGACGGTGCTGGTCAACAATGCGTCGATCTTCGAGCATGACGATTTCGCCAGTGCCACGCGGGAAAGCTGGGACCGGCATATCGAATCGAACCTTCGCGCGCCTTTCGTGTTGACGCAGGCCTTCGCGGCACAGGTGCCGGAGCCCGCGCGGGATGAGCGGGGCGAACCCGTGGCGCGGGGGTTGGTCGTGAACATGGTGGATCAGCGGGTGTGGAAGCTGACCCCGGAATTCGCCAGCTATACCATCGCCAAGGCGGGGCTTTGGGCGCTGACCCAGACCGCCGCGCAGGGGCTTGCGCCACGGGTGCGGGTCAATGCCATCGGGCCGGGGCCCACCTTGCAGGGCGGGCGGCAGACGGCGGAGGCCTTTGCGCGGCAGCGGGCCGCGACGGTGCTGCAGCGCGGCGCAAGCCCGGCGGACATCTGCGCGGCGCTGGGATTTTTCCTCGATGCGCCTGCCGTCACGGGGCAGATGATCGCCGTCGACGGCGGCCAGCATCTGGCATGGCAGACGCCCGATGTGATGGGTGTCGAGTAGGGTTTACAGGCGCGCGGCGGACACTCGCGGGAGAGTTGTCCACTTCTGACCGTTTGGTTACCAAGACGTTACAAAATCCCTAAGTTTTTCAGGGATTTGCCATGTGGATGAAAATCTTTCATTTGTTTTCAATAGCTTGCAAAAGCGCCTATTTTTTGTGCAACTCGAGGAAAGCGGCGGAAAACAAGGAAAAATCCGGGGTGCCAAAAACTTTCCCGCAGAGTTATCCACAAAATCCGTGGACAGCTTTGCTCTTGCCCTTGGTCCTTGGCCGTTGCAGCCAAGGCGGGGAATCGATGAGTTCCAGATAAGGTGTAAACCCGGTGGCGGAAGGCATGCAGGACGAGGCGGAAAAGGATGACGTGCCGGTGGGTCACGAGGTGATCCACGGCTATCTGCGCACTCTGGATTCCTCGCCCGGGGTGTACAGGATGCTGAACGCGAAGGCCGAGGTCCTGTATGTGGGCAAGGCGCGGAACCTGAAGGCGCGGGTGTCGAATTATGCCCGCCCCTCGCCGCAGCATTCGGGGCGGATCGCCCGGATGATCTCTGAGACCGCGTCGATGATGTTCCTGACCACGCGGACGGAGACCGAGGCGCTGCTTCTGGAGCAGAACCTGATCAAGCAGTTGAAGCCGCGCTACAATGTGCTTTTGCGCGACGACAAGTCGTTTCCCAACATCCTGATCGGGAAGGAACATGCCTTTCCACAGATCAAGAAGCATCGCGGCAAGCGGAGCGAGAAGGGGAGCTATTTCGGCCCCTTTGCCAGTGCCGGGGCGGTGAACCGGACGCTGAACCAGTTGCAGAAGGTGTTCCTGTTGCGGAACTGTTCGGACAGCATGTTCGAGAGCCGGACGCGGCCCTGCCTTCTGTTCCAGATCAAGCGCTGTTCCGCGCCTTGCGTGGGGCGGGTGACGGCCGAGCAATATGCGGCGCAGGTGTCGGATGCCGAGCGGTTTCTTGAGGGCAAGACGACCGAGGTGCAGGCGCAACTGGCCAGCCAGATGGCCGAAGCGGCGGAGGCGATGGAATTCGAGCGGGCCGCCGCGCTGCGCGACCGGATCCGGGCGTTGACGCAGGTGCAGCAGTCGCAGGGGATCAACCCGCGCGGTGTGGCCGAGGCGGATGTGATCGCGCTGCATCTGGAGGGGGGGCAGGCCTGCGTGCAGGTCTTCTTCATCCGGGCGAACCAGAGTTGGGGGAACCGGGATTTCTATCCGCGCACGGGGTCCGGGGCGGAGGAGAGCGAGATTCTGGAGGCCTTCGTCACCCAGTTCTATGACGACAAGGACCCGCCGCGCCTGATCCTGCTGTCGCATCCGGTGGAGAACGACGATCTGGTGTCGGCGGCGCTGGCGGAACGCGCGGGGCGGAAGGTGGAGATCGCCGTGCCGCAGCGGGGCGAGAAGGCGGAATTGGTGGAGAATGCCGCGCGCAACGCGAAGGAATCGCTGGCGCGGCGGATGGCGGAAGGGGCGGCGCAGTCCAAGCTGCTGGCCGGGCTGGCCGAGGCCTTCGATCTGGATGCGCCGCCACGGCGGATCGAGGTGTATGACAACGCGCATATTCAAGGCTCTGACGCCGTGGGGGGGATGATCGTCGCGGGGGCGGAGGGGTTCATCAAGGGGCAGTACCGGAAGTTCAACATCAAGGGCGAGGCGGGGAAAGCCGGAGATGACTTCGGCATGATGAAGGAAGTCTTGACCCGGCGTTTCGAGCGGCTGTTGAAGGAGGATCCGGAGCGGAAGAGCGATGCCTGGCCGGACCTGCTGCTGATCGACGGGGGCGCGGGGCAGGTTTCGGCGGTGGGGGAGATACTGGCCGAGCTTGGGGTGGATGACGTGCCTTACATCGGCGTGGCGAAGGGGATCGACCGGGATGCCGGGAAGGAGGAGTTCCACCGCCCCGGAGAGCCGCCCTTTGCCCTGCAACGCAATGATCCGGTTCTGTATTTCGTGCAGCGCCTGCGCGACGAGGCGCATCGCTGGGCCAATGGCGCGCATCGGGCGAAGCGGGCGAAGGCGGTGGGGGCGACGCCTTTGGACGACATTCCGGGTGTTGGGGCGACGCGGAAGCGCGCGCTGCTGGCGCATTTCGGCAGCGCGAAGGCGGTGTCGCGGGCGGGGCTGTCGGATTTGATGGCAGTGGACGGGATCAGCGAGGCGATGGCGCAGGCCATCCATGATTACTTCCACGACCGGTAGAGACTGGAAAAAGACCAGTTTACCATCAAGGAGTTGCGGGAAAACGGCTGTACCGGATTCCGTGCCGGACACTGTACCGCAATCTGTCAGCACGCAGCGGGCGGTGCGGTAGGGTTAATGGCAGTGCGTGTTAAGGATTGCGCGCGCAGGAGCGCGTCCCGTGCGGGTCATTCTTCCTCGTCGGGGGTGGCGAGGTCGCGCTGCACCTTCTCATCCGAGAAGAGGCGGCGGGTTTCGTCCAGCCGGTCGAATGTCTCATCGGGGCGGAAGCGCAGGTCGGGGGCGTATTTCAGCGTCATCTCGGCCCCGAGGCGGCGGCGGAGTTCGTGCTTGTTCCGGGCAAGGGCGGCGATGGCCTCTTCCACGGTGACCGAGCCCATGAGGGGCATGACATAGACGGTTGCGACCTTGAGGTCGGGGGAGCAGGACACCTCGCCCACGGTGATGGACATGCGGTTCAGGTCGGGGTCGTGGATTTCCGCCCGGTTCAGCACGTCAGACAGCGTGCGGCGGATGAGTTCACCCACGCGGAGTTGGCGTTGCGAGGGGCCGTTGCCCGAGGAGAAGCGCTTGTTCGACATGGGTTCCACATAGGCCCTTTGCGCCCCGCCCGCAACGGCGGGCTTTCGCGGGGGGCGGGGAGCGGCTAAAGGGGCGGGACAGCGCGTGGAGGACAGCATGGCCGATCTGCCGGGGATTGTGGTGACGGGGGCTTCGGGCCGGATGGGCCAGATGCTGGTGCGGACGATCGGCGCGTCGGACAAGGCGCGGCTGGTGGGCTGTGTGGAGCGCAGCGGCCACGCCTGGGTGGGGCGCGACATCGGCGAATGCATGGGGGGCGCGGCGGTCGGCGTGGTGGTGACGGATGATCCGCTGGAGGCTTTCGCGAAGGCGCAGGCGGTGATCGATTTCACCGCCCCTGCCGCGACGGTGGAATTCGCAGCGCTGGCGGCGCAGGCGCGGGCGGTGCATGTGATCGGCACGACGGGGCTGGAAGCGGCGCATCTGGCCAAGATCGATGCCGCCGCGCGCCATGCGGTGATCGTGCGGGCGGGGAACATGAGCCTTGGGGTGAACCTGCTGGTGCGGTTGACGCAGAAGATCGCGGCGGCGCTGGACGAGGATTGGGATGTGGAGATCGTCGAGGCGCATCACCGGATGAAGGTGGATGCGCCGTCGGGGACGGCGCTGATGCTGGGTCAGGCGGCGGCCGAGGGGCGCGGCGTCGATCTGGAGGCGGCGATGGACTCGGGCCGCCATGGGATCACCGGGGCGCGCAAGCGGGGCGCCATCGGGTTCGCCGCCGTGCGGGGCGGGGATATCGTGGGCGAGCATGACGTGATCTTTGCCGCCGACGGCGAGCGGGTGATCCTGCGCCATGTGGCGACCGACCGCGCGATCTTTGCGCGCGGGGCGCTGCGGGCGGCGATCTGGGGGCAGGGCGCGAAGCCGGGGCAGTATGACATGATGGATGTGCTGGGCCTTTGACGGATTGCTAACTGTCACGTGGGCGTGACGTTGACGTAATGAAAGGATGCGGTATTCATCCGATATCCTGACTCTGCCGTATGACCTTAGCTTTGCGCGTTCGGAGCTTTCGCCATGTTGCACGCCGTCCTGTCTGCCGCCCTTCTATCGCTGACCGCCCTGCCCGCCTTTGCGGAGTCCTTCTCTCGGATTTCGGACAAGTCGGATTTCCTGAGGACCGTCGAGGGCAAGGAATTGCGCCTCGGCCTGTTCGGCATCGCGCTGAAGGTGGAGGAGGATGGCGAGATCCGGGGGAGGGCCCTGGGCTGGGACGTGACCGGGACTTGGGAATGGCAGGACGGGTATTTCTGCCGGGAGATGGACTGGTCGGGCTATCCGATCCCGAAGAATTGCCAATTGGTCGAGGCGAAGGGGGGCGAGGAGATCCGCTTTACCGTCGACCGGGGCGCGGGGGATTCCGCGTCGTTCAAGCTGCGCTGAGGCGGGCGACGGGCGGGGCGATTTTTCTGCGAAAAATCGGGGTCCGGTTTGCAACCGGACATGCCGGGCGGGGCGGGGCGGGAATTTTCGCAGAAAATTCGTGGCCCCGGTCAGGGCCGGTCAGAATCAGGGCCGGTCAGAAGTCGATGGCGAGTCCCTTCTTTTCCCAATCGCCGTAGCGCACGGGTTCCGGCCCGTCGCGGCCGCCCAGTTCCGGCGGCAGGATCTGGGCCTTGGCGGCCTTGCGGCGTTCCTCGGCCTCGGCAAGGGCGCGGAGGGCTTCGGGCGGGAGATCAGGGCGCGGGCTGTCGGTCATGGGATGGGTTCCTTGTGCCTTGCCGTTGATATACGCCCTTGGAACGGCGGAACAAGGGTGGCGGCATGGCGGCAGAGGGATTGGCGGCACGGGCGGCGGCGGTGGGATTGCTGGGCGCGGTGCTGGGCGAAGGGCGGCTGATGGCGCAGGTCGTGGCCGATGCACAGGGGCCCCTGGCGGGGTTGCCGCCTTCGGACAGGGCGCGGGCGCAGCGGCTGGCCTTGGCGGTGCTGCGGCATCTGGAGCAGGCGGACCGGGTGCTGGAACCGCATCTGCGCAAGGCGCCGCCGCGCATGGTGCGGGATGCGCTGCGCCTTGCAGTGGTGGAGATCGCCATGGGCGGTGCGGCGCATGGCGCGGTGAATGCGGCGGTGGAGATCGTGCGGCGGGGCAAGCGGACGGGGCATATGGCGGGGCTGGTGAATGCCGTGCTGCGCAAGGTGCCGGATCAGCCCTTTGAAGGGCTGCCCCCGCAGCGGATGCCGCGCTGGCTGCGCCAACCCCTTGTGCATGCCTATGGGCGCGAGGTCGTGTCGGCGATGGAGGCGGTGCAGGCGGAGGTGCCGCCGCTGGACCTGACGCTGCGGGCGGGGGCGGTGGTGCCGGAGGGCGAGGTGCTGCCGACGGGGTCGCTGCGGCTGGAGGAGAAGGGGCAGGTTTCGGCGCTGGCGGGATATGAGGCCGGGGGATGGTGGGTGCAGGATGCCGCCGCCGCGCTGGCCGTGCGGCTGCTGGCACCGGTGGCGGGGGAGCGGGTGCTGGACCTGTGTTCCGCACCCGGGGGGAAGACGTTGCAGATCGCCTCGAGCGGGGCGGGGGTGGTTTCGGTGGATGTGTCCGAGGCGCGGATGGGGCGGGTGCGCGAGAACCTCGCGCGCTGCGGCCTTGAGGCGGAGCTTGTGGTGGCGGATGCGCTGGTCTGGGAGCCGGGGGAGAGGTTCGATGCGGTGCTGCTGGATGCGCCCTGTTCGGCGACGGGGACGATCCGGCGGCATCCCGACCTGCCCTTCGTGAAGGACGGGTCGGAGGTGGCCGGTTTGGTGGAGTTGCAGGCGGCGATGCTGGACCGGGCCTTGGCGATGGTGAGGCCGGGGGGGCGGGTGGTGTTCTGCACCTGCTCGCTTTTGCCCGAGGAGGGCGAAGGGCAATTGGCCGCCGCGCTGGAGCGGCATCCGGGATTGCGGGTGGAGCGGGCGGAGGTGCCGGGGGTCGATCCGGCATGGTGGACGGAGGGCGGCGGGTTGCGGCTGCGGCCCGATCTGTGGGCCGCGCGCGGCGGGATGGACGGGTTCTTCATGGTGCGGTTGGGCGTTTCCTGACGCAGGAAACGTTACTTCGGCGCGAAGAGGCGGTAATAGGCCCAATCCGGCAGGAATTGCGACAGGCGGAAGACCCATGCGAAGGGAACCGGGAAACTGTTCGAGAAGTGATCGGTGTTCATATGTTCGAACATGATCTGCGCCGCCTGCCCCGGTTCCATGATCTGGGGCATGTTGAAATCGTTCTTGTCGGTGAGGCGCGTCTTGATGAAGCCGGGGTTGCAGAGCTGCACCTCGACCCCCGTGCCGCGCAGGTCGCAATACATCGATTCCGCCAGCGACATCGTGCCCGCCTTGGAGGCGCAATAGCCGATGGCACCGGGCAGGCCGCGGAAGCCTGACAGGGAGCCCGTTATCACGACATGGCCGCTGCGGCGTTCCACCATGCCGGGGATCACCGCGCCCATGACGCGGGCGCAGCCGGTGAGGTTGATGTCGCACATCGCCTCGACCGCGTCGGCGTCCCAGTCCTGCGCCTTCATCGGCCAGTAGACCCCAGCGAGGAAGACCACGCCGTCGAGGGGGCCCGCCTGCTCCGCCGCCGCGCGCACGGATTGGGTGGAGGCCACGTCGCAGGGGATGGGCGTGGCGCGACCGGGCATGAGGGCCACGGCCTCGGCCAGTTTTTCTGGGGAGCGGGCGGAGAGGATGACCTCGGCCCCCGCGCGGCTGAGGCGTTGGGCGAGGGCGAGGCCCAGACCTTCGGAGGCGCCGACGAGCCAGTAGCGTTTGCCGCGGAACTCTCTCATGCCGGGACCCGGCGCATGGTGGCCACGAGTTCGGCGACGGTGATGCCGAATTTGGTGAACTGGCTGCGGTTCATGATCGTGCCGTTTTCCATCAGATACATCCAGTCGGTCACGTTGAGGACGTGGCCGCCCGCCTCTTCGTCCAGCTTGATGCGGTAGTTGAGGAGGACGCCGGGGCCTTCGGCGCGGCCTTGGCCGGGGCCGACCACATCATCGGCTTCGGCGCGGATCGTGCCGTCGTTGGAAAGGAAGAGGCGCCATTCGCGATCCTGCATTCGGCCGGAGTCGTAGCGGAAGCGTTCCTTGAGGACGCCGGTATTGCCGTCCCACACCCCCTCCATCTCGGCGGTGAAGCGGGAGGTGACGCGGCCGGTGGGGCCGTAGATCACGCCTTCGCAGAGGATGGGGCCGGAGAGGTGGGTGCGCAGGTCGAAGCGCGGGCCGCGATCGGCCAGATCGGCGGGGCGCTGCGTGCGGAAGCCCACGAAGCGCGATTTCATCGCGACGAGAACGAGGGTGATGAGGACGCCGAGGACGAGCGAGAAGAAGGGTGTCATGTCAGACCTCCGGGATTTTGGTGGCGGCCAGAAGCGCGATGGACAGCACCTTGAGGGCGCAGGGCACCAGCGCATACAGGACAGATAGGGTGAAAAGGGCAGAAGGCGCGTTTTCCGCGCCGGGGGTGAAGCCTGCCGCCTGAAGTGCGGGCAGGAGGGTCGCCGCCGCGAGGGCGAGCGAGAGTTTCGAGACGAAGGACCAGAGGCCGAAGGCTGCCGCCTCTCCGCCTTGGCCGAGTTGGCCGAGGCGGCGGGCGAAGAGCGCGGGGAGAAGGACGAGATCGGCCCCGAGCGCCGCGCCGGAGACGGCGCAGATCACCGCGAAGGCCGCGACATCGCCCGCACCCAGAGTGGCCGCCCAGATGAAGGAGGCGATGCCGAGCGCCATGGCCGAGAGCAGCACGCGTTTTGCCCTGTGTTTCTGCGCGGCGCGGGACCAGAGCGGGGTGGAGAGGGCTGCGGCGAGGAAGAAGAGGAGGAGAAGCGGGCCTTCCGTGCCGGGGGCGGACAGGCGGCTTTCGACGAAGAAGAGGAAGAGTGTGGAGGTGACCGCCGAGGGGGCGGCGTTCAAGAGCGCGATCAGCAGCAGGCGGCGGGCGAGCGCATCGGACAGCGCGGGGCGGAAGGCGGCGAGCGGGTTCTGGAACCCGGCCCCCTGCCCCGACCATTGGCCGCGCATGGCCAGCGTGGCCGCGATAGCAAGCAGGATGAAGAGCGCGGCGAAGGCGGCGAAGGGCGCATCGGTCAGCGATGCCAGCGCCACGGGGGCGACCGCCGCGACGCAGATGCCTGCGAGCGAGCCACCCTCGCGCCAGCCAGCGAGGCGGAGATGGCCTTGGGGGCCCAGGGAGGCGGCCTTGGCCACGCCTTCGGCATAGAAGGCGATGGTGAGGAAGGAGAAGGCGGAAAAGAGGCCCGTCAGGGTGATGGCGAACCACAGAAGCGGGGCGACGGGAGGCGCAACGGCGAAGAGGCCCAGCATCGACAGGGCCATGACGGCGGCGGCCAGCGCGACCCAGAGGCCGCGGCGGGCGCGGCCCAGTTCGGCCAGCCAGCCGAGGACGGGGTCCTGCACCACATCGAAAAGGCGCAGGAGGGCAAGCGTGCCGCCAAGGGCCGCGAGCGAGACGCCGTAACTGTCGACGTAGAATTTCGGGGCGTGGATGTAGATGGGCAGCCCCGCCATCGCGATGAGCGCGGCGAAGAGGCTCCATCCGGCCAGCCCTGCCCGAGGCGCGATTGCAGGCAGGGCGGTGGTCATCGGGTGACTTCCTGCGGGGGGGGCGTGGGGCGGTTGCGGAACTTGACGCCCTTGAGCGCCAGTTTCAGCGCCTGCCAGTGGATCAGCGCCAGCACGCGGCGCGAGCCGAGGGGGCGGCGCAGCGAGGCCTTCAGGATTTCGCGGTTTGTGAGCGGCACGCGGGGGCCGATGAGGTTGGTGTAGAGCCCGCCATCCTGCGAGGTGTAGTCGATCCAGACGCCGATGCGGTCGGGGCGGATGTCGAAGCGGAAGGCGTAGCCGCCTTCGAGCGGCTGGAAGGGCGAGACGTGGAAGATCTTGCGCGCGGTGATCGTGTCGGTCCGGGTGATCGGCCCGTGATCGTCGCGGAAGCAGAGGTAGGAATGGCGGTCGCCATAGGTGTTGGAGACTTCGGCGATCACCGTGCGCAGGTTGCCGAGATGGTCGTGGCAGAGCCAGAAGCTGACGGGGTTGAAGACATGGCCGAGGACGCGGGGCTGGCCGAGGAGGAGGATCTCATCGGCGCCCGGCAGATCGTGGGCGGCGAGGACCTCGCGCACCCATGCCGTCCCGCGCCCCTTGCCGGGGGCACCGCCGTAATCGGCATCATGCACCGCCGTAAGGTTGCGGCGGTTGCGGGAGAAGAGCGAGGGACCGCGCGCGCGGTCGGGGTTCAGGAGGACGTAATCCACCGAATAGCGGAAGCTGTTGGCGATGGCCCCCTTGCGACCGTGGAAGGTTTCGCCCCGGATCAGGTCGACGTCGGTCATGCGACAAGCTGCCTTTCCCTTGCGCCGGAGCGCATCGCCTCCACCACGTCGACCGCCGAGGCGAAGCCGTCCTCGTGGAAGCCGGAGCGCATCCATGCGCCTGCGTACCACGTGTTGAGCGTGCCATTCATGGCGCGGATTTTTCCCTGCGCCTCGAGCGCGGCGAGATCATAGACGGGGTGATGGAAGGTGGTGACATCGTCGATCAGCCTGTCGTCGATGCCGCCGTTGGAATTGAGGGTGACGAAGATCGGGTCATCCTGCGGGATGGGCTGGAGCGAGTTCATCCAATAGCTGAGGTCGATCTTGCCCTGCGCGCCGCCCTTGGGTTCGACATAGGCCCATGAGGCCCAGCATTTGCGGCTTTTCGGCATGACCGAGGGATCGCGGTGCAGGATGGCCTCGTTCGGTTGATAGCGGATGGCGGAGAGGGCCGCGCGTTCGGCGGGCGTGGGGTCGGCCAGAAGGGAGAGGGTGATGTCGGAATGGGTGGCGAAGACCACGTCATCGAACATTTCCCATTCGCCGCCATGGCAGCGGATGAGGATGCCGCCCGCCTCGCGTTTGACCGCCGCGACGGGGGCGCCGAGGCGGATGTCGACGCCGCGGGTGGTGAGGGAGGCCTGCAGGCGGCGGACATATTCGATGGAGCCGCCCTTGACCGTGTACCACTGGTGCTGCCCCTCATACCCCATCAGGGCGTGGTTTTCGAAGAAGCGCACAAGGGCATGGGCGGGGAAATCGAGGATGCCCATGGTGGGGGTGGACCAGATCGCGCCGGAGAAGGGGGTGATGTAATAGTCGCGGAACCAGTCGCCGGTGCCGAGGGTTTCCAGAAGGTCGCGGATCGTCATATCGGGGCGGACGACCTGCGGGGCGTGCTTGTTGAAGCGCAGGATGTCGGTCAGCATGCCGAGGAAGCGCGGCGAGACGAGGTTCTTGCGCTGGGCGAAGACGGTGTCGATGGAGGCGAGGCCGTATTCGATGCGCCCACCGTCGAGGGAAGCGCCGAAGGACATGCTGCTTTCGACGTAAGGAACGTCGAGTTTGTCGAACATTCCCAAGAGGTTGGGGTAGTTCACCTTGTTGAAGACGATGAAGCCGGTATCGACGGGTTGATCGCCGCGCTTGCCCGCGATCAACGTGCGGGCGTGGCCGCCGAGGCGTTTTTCGGATTCGAAGAGGACCACCGCATTGTCATCGGCCAGCAGATGCGCGGCGGCCATGCCGGAGATGCCCCCCCCGATGACAGCGATACGACGGGGAACGGAACCAAGGGTCTCGAACGGCATGAAGGGGGGTACTCCTGTTGGTCTTTGTTGTTTCTACGGAGGCCGGAAGCGATTGGATCAACGTGTAATTTTTTTTGGACAGTTGAAACTTGACATCCAGATTTCGCGAAACATTTCCCGCTCTGTGATCCAACGGACAGCATCGGGCGTAACAGGCCCATGATGTTCGATGCACGTCAGGCCGAAAAAACGGATGCGCCATCGTCCGCGCAGCAATATGCTGCGCAGGAACAGAAGGTTAGTCCGCGAAAGGATGGCCGCGCCGTGCAGGCGGATCAGGTGGATACGGATTGGGCCGTGCTTGTGCAGCGGGTGCGCGACCATCAGGACCGGGCGGCGTTTGCGGCGCTGTTCAGGCACTTTGCCCCACGGGTGAAGGCCTTCCTGATGAAGTCGGGCGCGGATGCCACGCTGGCCGAGGAATGTGCGCAGGATGTCATGGCGACGCTGTGGCAGAAGGCACATCTCTTCGATCCGGCGCGGGCTTCGGTGGCGACCTGGGTCTTCACCATCGCCCGCAACCGGCGGATCGACGCGCTGCGCAAGGCGCGGAGGCCCGAGCCGGAAGAACTGCCCTGGGGGCCGGAGCCTGAACCCGATCAGGCCGAGGTCATGGAGGCGCAGCAGGATACTGAACGGTTGGGCAGTGCGCTGGCCCAACTGCCCGAGAAACAGCGCGCCTTGATCGAACGGGCCTTTTACGGGGACCTCTCGCATAGCGAGATTGCCGCGGAAACGGGATTGCCCCTTGGAACGATCAAGTCGCGCATCAGATTGGCGCTGGAGCGATTGCGCCAGCAGATGAGTTGAAGGCGAGACGACGGAATGAGCATCAGGCACCACCTTACGGACCAGCTTCTGATGGCATACGCGGCAGGCGACCTGCCCGAGGCCTTCAATCTGGTCGTGGCGACCCATGTATCGCTGTGCGACGACTGCCGCGCGCGGCTTGCCTCTTACGAGGCGGTCGGCGGTGCGGTGCTGGAGACGGAAGATGTGGCGGCGATGTCGGATGACAGCCTTGCCGCCTGCATGGACAGGATCAGCGGGCTGTCGCAGGCGACGGCACGGCGGCCGCTGAAGCGGGCGGGGATCTTTCCGGCGCCGCTGGCGGATTATGTCGGTGGCGGGCTGAACAAGGTGAAATGGCGCAATCTGGGCAAGGGTGTGCGGCAGGCGATCCTGCCGACGGGGCGCGATGCCTCGGCCCGGTTGCTGTACATTCCGGGCGGGCAGGCTGTGCCGGACCACGGACATCGCGGGCTGGAATTGACGCTGGTGCTGCAGGGGGCCTTCCGCGACGAGACGGACAGGTTCGGACCCGGCGATATCGAGATCGCCGACGAGGCGATGCAGCATACGCCGGTGGCGGAAGAGGGCGAGGTTTGCATCTGCCTTGCCGCGACCGACGCGCCGTTGAAGTTCAACGCGATCATCCCGCGGCTGGCGCAACCTTTCCTGCGGATCTGACGGGCAGAACGAAAATTCCGAATCGTGGATTCGGCATTTGGACGAATCATCTGTTGAGTTAAGTTGACACCTGTGTTGTCCAGTTTCGGGTGGTCCTTGATGCTGAAGCAATCTGCCGACATTCTTGCGGAACTGGATGCAGGGGAGATTTCCCTGTTGCGCGACCGTCTGGCCGAGGCCGATGCCGGCGAGTTCGTGTCTGGCGACATGGTCGAGGAATGGGTGGGATCGTGGTTCACCTCGGGTGAGTTGCCGCCACCCCTGCCGCCGCCCGCGCGCGGATAGCCGCGGCGATGGAGGCGCGTTTCCTGATCTCTGCCCGGAACGATCTGGCCGCGCTGAGGGATCATTACAGGCGGACGCTGCCTTCCGAGGCGCGCGTGGGACAGATGCATCTGTTCGAGGCGCTGGCGGCGATCAAGCGGAACCCGGAAATCGGCCTGCCCCTGCCCGCGCCTTCGGGATTGCGGGCGTTCCGGGTGCCGTTCCTGCCCTTTGCCTTGATATATCGGGTGGAGGGCGGTCGCGTGGAGTTCCTGCGTCTGCGCCGTCTGGATCAGAGCGTCAGGCCGTGAAGGCGGATCGCGAGGGCGGTGCCTGAGGCGAGCGTGACGGCGCCCTGTGTCAGCAGGAGATCGTGGGGGGCGAGGCTGGCCCCGGCAAGGCCAACGGGGCCGAGTGCGAAGATGGCCAGCAGGTCGCCGGGCGGGAGCGTGGCCGCGCCGGAGAGGATGCGGACATCGGGGCGCGGCAGGGCGCGCGCCGTCATCACGTTGAAATCGTCAGAGGGGCCTGCGTCGGTGCCGGAGGCGGTGACGGGGATATCGCCCGGAAAGGCCACGGGGCGCAGCGGCAGGCAATCGAGCGCGAGGCCGGGGCCGGAGAGGTGGAAGCCCGGCCCGGTGAGGACGGTCAGGTTGCGTTCGATGCCGGGGAAAAGGGAGAAAGGGCCGTCTTCCGCGACGGTTGCCATGGAAAGACGGCACCGGATGGAACCATCTTGTTCGATTCGGAACAATTCCGTGGTGGTTCCCTTGCCATTCTTCCATGGCTGGCGGGTGTAATGGGCCGGGGTGAGGTGGATCATTCCGCCGCCTGCGGGCCGATCAGGGGGGTGCCGGGGGTTCCCAATTCCTCGAAATCGAAATTGTCGAGGCGGCGGGCGCGTTTGGTGGCCTTTTCGGTGGAGATCTTGATTTCATCGATATCACGCTGCGCCTGACCGAAATGGCGATCGAGGTTTTCGACGCGCGTGCCAAGGCGTTCCACATCGGAATAGAGCAGGGCGAGTTCCTTGCGGATCGCGCCCGCCTGTTCACGCATGCGCGCGTCCTTCAGCACGGCGCGCATGGTGTTCAGCGTGGCCATGCAGGTGGTGGGCGAGACGATCCAGACCTTGGCGGCGAAGCCTTCGCGGACGATTTCGGGGAAATTGGCGTGGAGTTCGGCATAGACCGCCTCGGACGGCAGGAACATCAGCGCGCCGTCGGCGGTTTCGCCTTCGAGGATGTATTTTTCGGAGATCGCCTTGATATGGGCGCGCACGGCGGTGCGGAGGAGGCGCTGCGCCTCGACCAGTTGCTGGGGCGTTTCGGCGCGGCGGAGGGCCTCGTAGGCCTCCAGCGGGAATTTGGCGTCGATGACGATGGGGCCTGGCGGTTTGGGCAGGTGGACGAGGCAATCGGCGCGGCGGCCGTTGGACAGCGTCGCCTGAAGCGTGAAGCTGTCGGAGGGGAGGGCCTTTTGCACGATGTCGGTGAGCTGGATTTCCCCGAAAGCGCCGCGAGTCTGCTTGTTCGAGAGGATATCCTGAAGCGAGAGGACGTTGCCGGAGAGTTTTTCGATATTGGCCTGCGCGCGGTCGATGGTTTCCAGCCGCTGCTGGAGTTCGCCAAGGCTGCGGGCGGTGCGGGTGGAGGTGCCGTGCAGCGCCTCGGTCATCTGGCGCTGCACATCGGCGAGGCGCTGTTCCATGAGCTTGAGCATGGAGGATTGGCTGATCGCGGCGGCCTCGGATACGTGGTGCAGACCGCCCGAGAGGCGTTCCTGCCCTTCGGACAGGGATTGGACACGGTGGGTCATCCATTCCATCTGCCGCAGGATCGGATCGGCCATGCGGGCGGAGCGGGCGGCGGCGCGCAGGGTGAGGAGGAGGATGAGGACGAGCGCCAGTAGGATGCCGCCCGCGACGAGGATCGCCGGGTCGTTCCAGGCGTAGGGGGTGCCGAGGATGTTCATCATCGTCTTCCGAAGAGCCGTTCGATATCGGACAGCTTGAGTTCGACATAGGTGGGACGGCCGTGGTTGCACTGGCCGGAATGGGGCGTTGCCTCCATCTCGCGCAGGAGGGCGTTCATCTCTTCGGCGCGCATCTGGCGGCCGGAGCGGATGGAGCCGTGGCAGGCCATGCGAGAGAGGACGGCCTCCACTTTGGCCTGCACGAGGAGGCTGTCGCCCTGATCGGCGAGTTCGTCGAGGATGTCGCGCAGGAGATTCGCCGCGTTGACGGGGCCGAGGATGGCGGGGGTTTCGCGGACGGCGACGGCGGTGCCGCCGAAGGGTTCGATGGTCAGGCCAAGGCGCGAGAGCGCGGTTGCATGATCGAGGAGACGGCTGGCATCCGTGGGGGAAAGTTCAACGATTTCAGGGATAAGGAGCGCCTGCGCCGCGATGCCGGTTTCGGCCATCTGGCGTTTCAGGCGTTCGTAGACGAGGCGTTCATGGGCGGCGTGCTGATCGACGATGACGAGGCCCGTGTCGGTTTGCGCGATGATGTAGTTTTCGTGGACCTGGACGCGGGCCGCCCCCAGCGGGCGGTTCGTGTCTTCGCGGTCGGGCGCGGGGGGTTCGGCGCGGGCGGAGGGGGCCTCGGCGAAACCGGGTTGCGGGAGCGGGGCCTGAAAGGCGAAGGCGCGCGACAGGCTGGGCTGCGAGGGGCGGTCCATCTGGTAGATGCGCGGGGCGGGGGCCGGTTCGGGGTGGGATTCGGGGCGGAAGGCGGCGAGGGTGGCATCGGCCACGGTGCTGCTGGCGCGGTGGCCTGCGCCGGAGAGGGCGCTGCGCAACGCGGTGATGATGAGGGAGCGCGCGGCGTCGGGTTCGCGGAAGCGGACCTCGGCCTTGGCGGGGTGGACGTTGACGTCCACGCGTTCGGGATCGACGATCAGGTTGAGGACGGCGGCGGGGTGGCGGTCGCGGCTGAGGAAATCGAAATAGGCGACGCGCAGGGCGCCAAGGAGCATGCGGTCCAGAACCGGGCGACCGTTGACGAAGACGAATTGCTGCACGGCGGACCCGCGCGAATAGGTGGGAAGCGCAGCGAAGCCCGTAAGGTGCAGGCCATCGCGTTCGGCATCGATGCGCAGGGCGTTTTCGATGAATTCCGCCCCGAGGACCGAGGCGAGGCGGGCGTGGAGGGCGTCGAAGAAATCACCCCCGGTGGGATCGGCGCGGAAGAGAGTGCGGCCTTCGCCCCCGCCCGTCGCATCGCGCAGGGTGAAACCGACGGTGGGTTCGGCCATGGCGAGGCGTTTGACCACCTCGGTGATGGCCTGCAGTTCGGCGCGGTCGGAGCGGAGGAATTTCAGGCGCGCGGGTGTGGCGAAGAAGAGGTCGCGCAGTTCCACGACGGTGCCGCGCGTGAGGGCAGCGGGTTTGACCGGGGCCATGCGGCCACCCGCGACGGTGATCGTCGCGGCCTCATGGCCTGCGGCGCGGGAGGTGATGGTCAGGCGGCCCACCGCGCCGAGGCTGGGCAGCGCCTCGCCCCGGAAGCCGAAGCTGTGGATGTTGAGGAGATCGGAGCCGTCGATCTTGGACGTGGCATGGCGCGAGAGGGCGAGGGGGAGGTCGTCGCCCGTCATGCCGCAGCCGTCGTCGGTGATGCGGATCAGGGTCTTGCCGCCATCGGCCACGTCGATGGAGATGCGCGACGCCCCGGCATCGAGCGCGTTTTCGACCAGTTCCTTGACCGCCGAGGCGGGGCGTTCGACCACCTCGCCCGCCGCGATGCGGTTGACCGCCGACTCGTCGAGTTGGCGGATCACGGGGCGGCCTTGGGGGCCGGATATTTTGGGGCTGGGTGCGTTCATGCACCCATATTTAGCAGGCTGACGGGGAAGGGGCCACAGATTCTGTGGCCCGCGCCCTTATTCGCTGGGGGTAACCCCCTGTGGTTGGCCCACGATGACGAAGCGCAGGTCTTCGGGTTTGAAGAGGCTGGCCGCGACGCGTTTGACGTCTTCCATGGTGACCGCCTCTACCTTTTCGTTGCGGGTCTTGGGGTAGTCGGGCGGCAGGCCGATGAGTTGCATGTTGACCATGATCGTCGCGAGGGGGCCGTTGCCATCGAAGCGCAGCGGATAGGCGCCGGTGAGATAGGTCTTGGTGGCGGCGAGTTCCTCTTCGGTGATGCCGTCGCGGGCGATCCTTGCCCATTCGTCGCGGATGACCTGCACCGCCTCGCCCACGCGTTCATTGGCGACGGCGGTCTGGCCAAGGACGAGTTCGGAGCGGTCATAGCCCACGAGGGAGGTGCCGATGCCATAGGTGAGGCCACGCTTTTCGCGGACTTCGGTCATCAGGCGGGCGGAGAAGCGGCCGCCGCCGAGGACTTCGTTCAGGATGGTGGCGGCGAAGAAGTCGGGATCGTCACGCTTGATCCCGGCATGGCCGAAGCGGAGGGTGGATTGCGGGCCGGGGAATTCCTGAACGGTGATGCCACCCGTGATGGCGGGGGTAACGCGGTCCGGCAGGGCCGGGCCGGTGGCGGGGAGGTCTGCGAAGAGTTTGTCGAGGAGGGCACCCAGCGCCTGAGGCGTGATGTCGCCTGCGGCAGCGACATAGAGGCGGTCGCGGGCTAGCGCGGCCTTGTGCGCGGCAAGGAGGTCGTCGCGGGTGAGGGCGGGGACGGTGTCCAGCGTGCCGCCGCCGTCATTGGCATAGGGGTGACCGGGGAAGGCCTGCCCGTCGAAGATGTGGGCAGCGATGGAGGACGGGTCTTTCTCGTCGGCCCGGAGGCCAGCGAGGACCTGCGCGCGGACGCGTTCGATGGCATCGGGATCGAAACGGGGGGAGATCAGCGCCTGATGCAGCAGGTCGATGGCCTGATCGCGGTTCTCGGTCAGGAACTGGGCCGAGATGGCGATGGTGTCGATGTCGGAGGAGAAGCGGAAGGAGGCGGCGAGGCTGTCGCGGGCGGCGGCGAAGGCCTGCGCGTCCATGTCGCCCGCACCTTCCTCGATGAGGGCGGTCATCAGGTTGACCGCGCCTTCCTTGCCTGCGGGATCGAGGCTGGAGCCGCCACGGAAACGGATTTCGAGGGCAGTGAAGGGAATGTCATCCTCTTGCACCAGCCAAGCGGTGATGCCGCCGGGGGAGGTGACGGTCTGGATATCGACAGCGGCGCGGGCCGGCAGGGCGAGGAGGAGGAGGCCGAAAGCTGCCGGGATCAGGCGGAGAAAGGTCATTGGGCGGGTTCCTCGCGCAGGAGATAGCCGGTGACGGCGTGGCGGCGGTCAAGCACATCCTTGGCGGCCTGCACCACGTCTTCGGGCGTGACGGCGTCGAGTATGTCGGGCCAAGCCTGCACATCCTCGATCGTCAGGCCCGTGGCGAGGGCCTCGCCATAGCGGCGGGCGCGGCTGTCGGAATCGTCGCGGGCATAGATGTCGGCGGCGCGGATCTGGGTCTTGATGCGGGCGAAGGCCTCGGGATCGGGGCCTTTGGCGATGAAATCGGCGATGGCGGCATCCATCGCGGCCTCGGCCTCTTCCAGCGTGGTGTCGGGGGTGGGGACGACGACGAGGTTGAAGGTCGTGTCATCCAGCGAGGTGCCGTCATAGAAGGCGGAAGCGTAGACCGCCTTTTGCTGATCGAATTGCAGGGCGCGGGCGAGGACGGAGGTGGTGCCGCTGCCGCCGAGGAGTTCGGCAAGGATGGCGAGGGCGGCGGCCTTTTCCTGATCGCCGGGATCGCGTTCGGGGGCGATGTAGCTGCGCGAGACATAGGGTTCGGAGACGCGGGGATCGGCCAGCTTTATGCGGCGCTCGGCCAGTTGCGGCGGTTCGGAGACGCGGTTGCGCGGCCCGATTTCAGGCACGGCGGGGATCGGGCCGTAATATTTCTCGGCCAGCGTGCGGACCTGATCGGGTGTCACATCGCCCGCAACGACGAGGATGGCGTTGTTCGGGGCGTAGTGGAGGCGGTAGAAGTCGAGCGCGTCCTGTTTGGTCAGGCCTTCCATTTCGTGCCGCCAGCCGATGATCGGCAGGCCGTAGGGGTGGTTGAGGAATTGCGCGGCGCGCATCTGTTCGCCCAGAAGCGCACCAGGGTTGGAATCGGTGCGTTGATTGCGTTCTTCGAGGATGACGTCGCGTTCGGTGAGGACCTCGTTCTCGGCCATTTGCAGGTCGGTCATGCGATCTGCCTCGAGCTTCATCATCAGGTCGAGGCGGTCGGCGGCGACGCGCTGGAAATAGGCGGTGTAATCCCAACTGGTGAAGGCGTTGTCGCTTCCGCCCTGTGCCTCGACGATGGCGGAGAATTCGCCGGGGCCGACCTCGTCGGTGCCCTTGAACATGAGGTGTTCGAGGAAATGGGCGATACCGGATTTGCCTTCGGGTTCGTCGGCCGCACCGACGCGATACCAGACCATCTGGACGACGACGGGCGCGCGGTGATCCTCGATCACCACCACCTTCAGGCCGTTGTCGAGGGTGAAGGATGTCAGGTCATCCGCCGCGTGAAGGGGCGGGGCGGCGATGAGCAGGGTCGTAAAAGCGAGTGCCGGGAAGCGAAGCATCCTGTCCTCCGGATGGGCGGCGCGGATGCGCGGCCTTTGGCGGGGAAGGTGCGCCGCGGACGGGCCGGGTGCAACCCGACCCTACGCGGTTGTTACTGGGTTTCGCCCTCTTTCGGGGGCGGGGCGGAGGGGGTGGCAACGCCGGCACGCCGCCAGCGCCAGAGTTCGGCCTGCTGGTCGAGCGACTGCGCCTCATAGGCCTTGAAGTAGACGTTCACGTTGAAGAGCCGTTCCAGAAGGCGGCCGTCGTTCTGGCGGCGATATTCGAGGTCTTCGGCGGCGAGCGTTTCGCGGATACCTGCGGTCACGCCATAGCGGGCCGCATAGGAGTAAAGCCCGGCATGGGCGGTGTTGACACCGTCGCGCGGGCCGAGATTGCCGCCAAGGGCGGCGACGGCCTCGGCCTGCGGGTCGCGGTCGGTGCGGTTCGGGCCGCCCGGTGTGGGTTCGGGCAGCGCCGCGATGTCTTCGGGCATTTCGAGCGGCTTGGGCGGGATGATCCCGAATTCATCGGGGCCTGCCGTCGCCGAGCGGATGTTCATCAGCGAAGGCACCTTGTCGCCGTTGCCGCATGCCGCAAGCGTCAGCACCATCGCCGCTGCGATGGCGGGGAAACGCCGTTGTGCCTGCATGCCTGCCTCCGTCATCCGTCTTGCCCCGTCTTAGCGCATGTCGCGCCGGACGTCACGGGGTCTTTCCCTTGCGGGTGGACGGCTTTGCCGGGGTCTTCGGATTTCCGCCGGTGAAGAGGATCAGGCCGATGGCGCCCGCGAAGATGGAGATATCGGCCACGTTGAAGGCGTAGGGATTTTCGATGCCGCAGCAGGACACGTTCAGGAAATCGGCCACGGCCCCGTAGGCGATGCGGTCGATCACGTTGCCGAGCGCCCCGCCGACGAGAAGGCCTGCGGAAATCTGCGACCAGCGGCCCGGTTCTTCGCGCCGGATCCAGAGCCAGACCCATGCCGAGATGGCGAGTGCCACGGCGATGAGAATCCAGCGCATGAAATCGGCGTCATTCGCGAAGAGGCCGAAATTGATGCCCCGGTTCCATGCCATGCGGAAGGTCAGGTAGGGGGGCAGCACCTCTATCACGCCGCGTTCGATCAGGTTCAGGCCGTGGACGATGGCCAGTTTGGTGACCTGATCCAGCACGAAGATGATGGTGGCGGTGATTGCTGCGATGCGCATGGGCAACCCCTTGTCAGTGGCGGAAGTGGCGCATGCCGGTGAAGACCATGGCGAGGCCCGCGGCATCGGCGGCGGCGATCACCTCGTCGTCGCGCATTGAGCCGCCGGGCTGGATGATGGCGGTTGCCCCGGCCTCGGCCGCGGCGAGAAGACCGTCGGAGAAGGGGAAGAAGGCGTCGGAGGCGACGACGGAGCCCTTGGTGAGGGGCGCGGGGAGGCCCAGCGCCTCGGCCATGTCCTGCGATTTGCGGGCGGCGATGCGGGTTGAATCGATGCGCGACATCTGGCCTGCACCGACGCCGACGGTGGCACCATCGCGGACATAGATGATGGCGTTGGATTTGACGTGTTTCGCCACTTTCCACGCAAACAGGAGGTCGGCCAGTTCGGCATCGGTCGGCGCGCGTTTGGTGACGACCTTGAGGTCGGCGGGATGCAGGATGCCTGCGTCGCGGTCCTGCACGAGAAAGCCGCCCGCGACCTGTTTGAAGGCAGTGCCTTTCGCCTTGGCATCGGGCAGGCCTGCGGTGGTGAGGAGGCGGAGGTTCTTTTTCGCGGCGAAGATGGCGCGGGCCTCGTCGGACGCGCCGGGGGCGATCACGACTTCGGTGAAGATTTCGGTGATCTTTTCCGCCGTGGCGGCGTCGAGCGGCTGGTTCAGGGCGACGATGCCGCCGAAAGCGGAGGTGCGGTCGCAGTCATAGGCGCGGGCGTAGGCCTCGGCCAGTGTCGCGCCCGTGGCGACGCCGCAGGGATTGGCGTGTTTGATGATGGCGCAGGCGGGTTGGTCGCCCGCGAATTCGGCCACCAGTTCGAAGGCGGCGTCGGTGTCGTTGATGTTGTTGTAGGAGAGTTCCTTGCCCTGCCACTGCCGCGCGGTCGCCACACCTTCGCGGCGGGAGCCATCGGTGTAGAAGGCCGCCGATTGGTGCGGGTTTTCGCCATAGCGCAGGGTCTGGGCCAGTTTGCCCGCGAAGGAACGATAGCGGGGCGCGGTTTCGCCGATCTGGCCAGCCAGCCAGTTGGACACGGCGGCATCATAGGCGGCGGTGCGGGAATAGGCGGTGAGCGCCATCTTCTGACGGAAGGCCATGGTGGTGGCCCCGTCATGGGCGGCGAGTTGATCGAGCAGCGGCTGGTAGTCGGCGGGGTCCGTCAGCACGGTGACGAATTTGTGGTTCTTGGAGGCCGCGCGGATCATGGCGGGACCGCCGATGTCGATATTCTCGATGCAGGTGGCGTGGTCGGCGCCTTTGGCGACCGTCTCCTCGAACGGGTAGAGGTTCACGATGAGGAGGTCGATGGGTTCGATGCCATGCGCGGCCATAGCGAGGAGGTGTTCGTCATCATCGCGCAGCGCCAGAAGCGCGCCGTGGACATTGGGGTGCAGCGTCTTGACCCGGCCATCCATCATCTCGGGGAAGCCCGTCACGTCCGAGACGTCGCGGACGGGAAGGCCCGCCGTGCGCAGCATGCCGGAAGTGCCGCCGGTGGAGATGAGTTCCACCCCCCGCGCGGCGAGGGCGCGGGCGAGATCGAGCAGGCCGGATTTGTCGGAGACGGAAATCAGCGCGCGGCCGATGGGAACGAGGTTGGTCATGGGCGGCACCCCCCGGGTAACGGATACGGTCAGACCGGAACCGGCAATTCCTCGCGGTCCAGATCGCGGATGGCGAGGGGAGTATCCTGTGCCTTGGCCAAGGTCCAGCCGATCCGGGTTTCAAAGGCGCCTGCTTGCGCGGAAAGGACGATCTGACGCGTGGCGCGGGGCTGCAAACGCCCTTTTTCCAGATAGACCGATGCATCAAGCGACAGTTTGCCGATGCCATCGTGGCGGAAAACCCAGATCTCGCCGGATTTGAGCGCCATGGAGACGGCATTGCCGCCCATGTCGAGCGTGGCATCGACATCGGGGTGAAGGTGGAAGCGGATGGCGAAGCCGATGCCTTCGGGGGCCTGCGCGAAGATGGCCGAGAGGCGTTTCAGATCGTAGGGGCTGCGCGCCTCGAGCAGGTCGGTGCCGGTGAGGCGGCGGCCATGGGCATCGAGCGTGAGGATGCGAGAATGGGTGAGGCCATGGCTGCCCTGCCATCCGCCATGGGCGGCGGAGAGGTGGTGACCGCCGCTGTCCTGCGCGATCTGGAGGGCGGTGACGGGGGCGCGGGTGGCGAAATCGGGCCCGCCCTTGCCGAGGCGGGAGGAGGAGGAGCCGTCGAGCGAAAGGGTGGAATGGGAGGCGGTGGCGCGACCGGCGAGTTGCCAATCCTCGCCGAAGGGGCGGCCGGAACCGCAGGAGACGATGAGGGGACGACGCCCGGAGGTGAGTTCGAAGGCGAGGGTGGAGGCATGCGCCTCGCCCCCGGCGCGGGCATCGGGGGGCGGGGCGGCATCGACGATGACGCTGGTCCGGCCCGAAGAGAGGCGGACATAGCCCATGGCGGGAAGGGAGGCGGAGGGAGCGGCCCGGATGCCGGAGGCGGCGAGGGCGGAATCGAGCCGCCCCTCGATGCCGCGCCCGCCGCCGTGGAAGCGGGCAAGACCCCCGTCGGCATGGCGCAGGGCGCGCAGGGTGGGGGCGATGCGGGCGATGGCGTCGGTGAGTTCCTTGGGCGGCGCGCGGTCCTGTTCGGACAGGGCCTGAACCGCCCAGTTCAGCAGGGTGAAGACTTCGAGCAGGTCTTCGGGGTTGCGGGTGGGGATGCCGCCCCCGGCATCCACCTCGCGCCGGCAATCGCGGGCAAGGGCGGTGATGGCACCTTTGACCAGACCCGCCTTCCCCTCCAGCGCAAGGGCCGCGACGATGAGGCCGGTGAGCGCCTCGAACCGGGGGAGGCCGGGGGCGGCGCGCATCCATCGGCGGGCGAGGAAATGCGTCTGGGTGGTGAGGCTGCGGAAATAGGCGTCGCTGCGGGCCTTGTCCTGCCCTTGCAGGAGGAGGACGGCGTGGTTGACCCAGCGGATGAGGCGGCGACCGATGAGGTCGGGCGTCCAGCCGGGGCCGTGGCCATGACCGAAGCGGTCGATCCAGAGATAGGTCCAGTCCTGCGCGCGTTTGCGGGCGGCGCTGTCGCCGAAGGCGGCGAGGTCGTCCAGCCAGACGAAGCCCTGCGTTTCGGCGGAAAAGCCGCTGTCGGGGGCGGCGACGTCCCAGATCGCGGTGGCGGGCGCCTGCACCAGTTTGCCCGCGAAGAGGAAGTTTCCGGCCACGAGTTGCCGCCCACGGGCGAAGAGGCCGATGGAGCGGGGTTCGGGCTGCGACCGGAAGGCGGTGGCCGTGCGGGCAAGGCCCGCGCGCCAGACGGCAAGGCGCGTGCCCAGCGCAATGGTCGGTCTGTCACCGGTGATGACGCCCATGCCTCGCCCGTATCCTGCTGCCCATGCGGGTGTTGTGGTCCGGCTGTTGATCCCGGACCTTGGGCCGCAGTCTAGCCGCGCGGCGGGGGTGCTGTCACGTCACAAGCGCGGGGTGCCGGTCACGCAAGGTGATCGACACGTTCCAGATATTGCGCCAGCGCCCGCACCTGCCCCATCCATTTGTCGATGAGTTTGGGATCATGCGGCGCGGCATGGACGCCTGCCGGGATTTCGCGGGCCAGCACCGATTCGACAGCGAAGGAGACGGGCATGGAGACCAGCCGCGCCATGGCGGTGCCGCGCGCGTCGCCCCATGCATCCATCGCCCATTCCTCGTGCCAGACGGTCTTGCCATCCCGTTCGGCCTTGAGCGAGACGAAGAGGACCACGCGGTCGGGTTCGCCTTCGTCATAGGAATTCTCGGCCCAGAATTGCGCCGCCATTTCGGCAAGGCGGGCATCGCCTGCGGGGCCTTCCAGCGTTTCGATTTCACGGAATACGGGGGCCCATGCCTCGGACCAGCCGTTCAGGCGGATGGTGCCGCGGACGAAGTCCTTCACCTGCCAGTCGGGATCGAAGCGGTAGTCCTGCATGAAGGGATAGCTGTCGCGGTTCGGGTAGACCTCGAAGCTTTCAGGGGTGGGCAGCGGTGCGTCATAGGCGGTGATCGCGTTCCACGGTCGGTTGACGCGCAGTTCGGAGAAGTTCCGAAGGGAGCGGGAGGGAGAGCGGAGCGCCTTGAGGACGCCGAGCGGGGACCACGAGAATTTGTAGCGGAAGGGGTTCGGGATCTTGGGCACGCCGCCGCAATAGGAGGTGAAGGAGAGCGTGTTCTTCGGATCATAGGCCGTGGACGCGCGGTAGCGGGCGACGAGGTCATGCGCCATGAGGTGGTCGATGCCGGGATCGAGGCCCACTTCGTTCACCGAACACAGGCCCTTGGCGCGGAAGGCCTCATCCAGCGCGCGCATTTCCGGCGCGATGTAGGAGGAGGAGACGAAATGCGCGCCCTTTTCCAGACAGACCTTGGCGATGCCGACATGTTGGTCGGCGGGGAGCATGGAAATGGCCACGTCGCCCGGTTGCAGCGCGGCGGCCAGCGCGTCGAGGCTGTAGGGGCGGATGTCCTGCGTGAGGTCGCCCACGGCCTCGCGCGCCTTTTCGACGGTGCGGTTCCAGACCGCAACCTTGTGTCCCCCTTCGATCAGCCGCCGCAAGCCGGGAACCGAGGAAAGGCCGGTGCCGCACCAATGGATCGTCATGTCTTCATCCTCCTGCGTGGGGCCCTGCCCCACAGAAATCTTCGAAGATTCTTGCAAATTCCGAGAGCGGAATTTGTTCCCGGAACGTCACAGCCCGGCGATATGTCGGTCGTATTCAGCCTTTGCCCGCCCCCAGACGCCCGATGACAGGTCGGTCAACGTGCGCAGGCTGGGCAGGAGTTGGGCGGCGTAATCCTCGCTGCTTTCGACGGGCAAGAGGGAGGGAAGGTTGTCGATGGCCGTCACGTCGAGCGGCGGGTTGTGGGCCACGCGCAGGGCGGGGGCGTCCCAGTCGGTGGCGCGGTCATAGACCTTGATCGGCGAGAAGTCCGAGGTCGGATCGCAGGCGATGTCGCCGATGACGGTCAGCTTGCGCGGGTCGGTCTTGGCGCTGGCGGGCACGAAGACGGGGCAGCCGGGGCGAGCGAGGATGCAGTTGAGGAATATCTCATGCTCCAGCACCTCCGGGAACGGCCCGCCGCTCGCGGTTTCGGCGATGTCCCATTTGGTGACGGCGACGCCCATCTGGGTGCAAAGGTCCGACGCGCCAGTGCCGACGCGGCCCAGCGCGCCGATGACGATGGCGCGGGGGCGGGGGAGGCCTGCGAGTTCGCTTTCCAGATCGGCGATGAGCGCGGCCTTGCCGGGATATTTGGCGACGGGGCCTGCGATGCCGCCCCGTTGCTGCGCGGCCCAGCATTTTAGCGAAACGGCGGCGCCTGCAAAGCCCGCCCAATAGCCGAAGGCCGCGACGCGGCGGCCGGATTCGTCGACGAGGTATTCAAGATCGTAGAGCGTGCCGCCGCCCGCCTTGAACCGTTTCAGGAGTTCGCGGCCTGCGGGCTGCCCCTTGTAGGCATGGCCGAACATGATGTGGCGATGGGTGAGCGGGGTGCCGTCTTCGGGCAGTTCCTTCAGGCCGAAGATGATGGCGTCCTGCGGGGCGCGGGGCCAGAGGTTCTCGGCCGCGATCTCACACCCTGCGGCCTTGTAGCCGTCGATCGGGATGGCGCGGACCGAGCTTTCCTCGACAGTCACGCGGATGCCAGCCTTGACCAGTACGGCGGCGCCTTCGGGCGTGAGGCCCACGCGTTCTTCGTTAGGGCGCTGTTCGGCGCGGACCCAGAGATGCGTCATCGTCTATCCTTCCATGGGGCGGTAACCGCGCCGCCCTGCCCTTTTGCGCCAGCGTTCGGCGGCAAGGCAGGCCTCGCGCAGGTTGGAGAACCAGACGAGCAGGGCCTGCCCCCGCTTTCCCCTCTGGCCCCATTCGCGCAACACGGAATATTCGCCGAAGAGGTTGTAGCTGACCTCGACCCGGTAGAACCGGGGGCGCGGGCGCGTGTCGCGCAGCATGAGGAAGGTCAGCATTGTCCGGCTCCGTCTTGCCGTTGCGGGGCATGGATTAGCAGATTGGTCGCCACGCGAAAGGGGATCAAAGGTCGAAGGTGGCGAAGACGGGGACGTGGTCCGAGGGCTGTTCCCATCCCCGGCAGGGCCGCAGGATGCGGCTGCCATGGGCGGCGGTGGCGATGTCGGGGGTGGCCCAGACGTGATCGAGCCTGCGGCCCTTGTCGGCAGCGTCCCAGTCGGCGGCGCGGTAGGACCACCATGAATAGAGGAGGCCAGAAGGGATGTCCTGCCGGGTGACATCGACCCAAGCGCCCGCATCCTGTGTCTGGGCGAGGTGTTCCACCTCGATCGGGGTGTGACTGACGATCTTCAGGAGTTGCTTGTGCGACCAGACGTCATCTTCGCGGGGGGCGATGTTCAGATCGCCCACGAGGATGGATTTCGCGGGGCGGTCACCGTGGAAATGGTCGCGCATATGGGTGAGGAAATCGAGTTTCTGGCCGAATTTCTCATTCTCGTCGCGGTCGGGGATATCGCCGCCTGCGGGGACATAGCAGTTGTGGATCACCACCCCGTTATCCAGCCGCGCCGCGACATGGCGGGCATGGCCGAGGCCCGCGAAATCCACCGACCCGGCATCCTGCAGGGGGAGTTTCGACAGGATGGCAACACCGTTGTAACCCTTTTGCCCACGGGCGACCATGTGGGTGTAGCCGAGAGCTTGGAACGCCTCGACCGGGATCTTTTCCACCGGGCTTTTGCATTCCTGTAGGCAGAGGATATCGGGGGCCTCTTCGGACAGGAGGCGGGCGACCAGACCCTCGCGCAGGCGGACGGAGTTGATGTTCCAGGTGGCGAGGGTGAAAGGCATTGCGGGCTCCGGCATCAGGGACGGCAGACCCTAGGGCCGACCGTCCCGACGCTCAAGCCCGGAGGCGGATCAATCGTTCACCGTGAAGGTGTTGATCTCGCAGAGGTTCTGGGTCTTGCTGGCCTCGACACCTTCATCGGTGACGAAACGCAGGTCGTATTCGCAGACGTCGAGGCCGTCGGCGATGGTGACATCGCCCGACATGCCGGGTTCGACGGCATCGACGGTGAGGATGTTCTCGCCCCAGAGTTCTTCATCAACCGGGGAGACGTTCATCTCGACGATGGTGTGGGAACTGTCGTTGACGAGGGTGAAGACGAGGTCTTCGGCAAGGGCGGGGGTAGCAACGAGCGCCGCAAGGACGGACGCGAGACCGAAACGCATGGAATGCTCCACAATGAACACCGCAAGACATTTGCGGCGCATCGGTCATACACGAATCGTGCCAATCGGGGAGATGGCGCGTGGCTATACTGAAGTATCGGGCCGGGCAGGGGGAAAAAGAAAGGCCCGAGCAGGGATGCCCGGGCCGCAGTCCAACAGGGAGGTACAGTAGATGTAATCTGGAACGGCAGATGTTTCTTTGACGTAAGTCAACATTCCGGGGGCATCGTTTCCTATGTGGAAACAGGGCAGGTGGGGCGGCGGGGCGGAAGAAAAAAAGGCCGGGCGCGAGGCCCGGCCAAGTCCAACAGGGAGGATGCCGTGCCATAACCCCGACACGGCAAGGGGAACCTTGGGTGCGATCACCATCGCACGAAAGCGTATATAGGTAGTGAATCAGGCGACAATAAGATCGTCAGGCCACCAATCTGTAACCGCCGCTTTCGGTGACCAGCAGGCGGGCATTGGAGGGATCGGGTTCGATCTTCTGGCGCAGGCGGTAGATGTGGGTTTCCAGCGTGTGGGTGGTGACCCCGGCGTTATACCCCCAGACCTCATGCAGAAGCACGTCGCGGGCCACAACCCCTTGTTGTGCGCGGTAGAGGAACTTCAGGATATTGGTTTCCTTTTCCGTCAGGCGGATCTTCTTTTCCTTTTCGTCGACCAGCATCTTCTGCGCGGGCTTGAAGGTGTAGGGGCCAAGCTGGAAGATCGCGTCTTCGGATTGTTCGTGCTGGCGCAGTTGCGCCCTGATGCGCGCGAGCAACACTGGGAACTTGAATGGCTTGGTGACGTAGTCGTTGGCGCCAGAGTCGAGGCCGAGGATGGTGTCGGCATCCGAATCATGCCCGGTCAGCATGAGGATGGGGCATTTGACCCCGCCCTTGCGCATCCGGCGGCAGAGTTCGCGGCCGTCGGTATCGGGCAGGCCCACGTCGAGGATGACGAGGTCGTAATGGCCGAGCTTGGCCTTTTCCATGCCTTCGGCGCCGGTGCGGGCCTCGAACACGTCGAAATCCTCGGTCATCACGAGCTGTTCGCTGAGCGCTTCGCGCAGGTCATCGTCATCGTCGACGAGAAGGATCTTTCTCAGGGTGCCCATCGGGAGCCTCCGTTGCTGTCCGTTGGCCTTCACATGCGCCCCGGTCGCGGTTGCGACAAGAATTGCTGCGGCGGACTCACGCGGTCGTGTCACAGTCTGGCGGAATGTTTCAATTTTCTGCGCATCGGCCTAGATAGGGCGGCAGAGGTTATCATGACAGCAAGCCGCCCTTCCCTTTCCCCCACCGTCGTCGAGCGCCTGTCGCGGGGGCGTGGCGATCTGCGCATGGGTGTTCCCGTGGTGATGACGGGCGATGGCCGCGCCATGCTGGTGGTGGCGGTGGAGGCGTTGGAGCCGGAGCGGCTGGCCGCGCTGCGGGCGCTTGGGCAGCCGGAACTGGCACTAACGGCACGGCGGGCGGAGACGTTGAAGACCCCTGCCTATGACGGGGATATCGCGCGGGTTCTGGTGCCCGAAGGCATGGGGGTGGAGTGGCTGCGCGCGCTGGCCGATCCGGCGGATGACCTGCGCGTGCCGCTGAAGGGGCCGCTGCGGGCTTTGCGGGACGGGTCATCGGATTTGCATCGCGCGGCGCTGCAATTGGTGAAATCGGCGCATCTTCTGCCTGCGGCTTTGCTGGTGCCGGTGGCGCATGGGCTGGCGCTGGCCGAGGAGAACGCGCTGACGCTGCTGCCCCTATCCGAGATCGTGCCGGAACTGGCGCGGATGTCGCCGCTGCATCCGGTGGTGAATGCGCGACTGCCGATGCAGGCGGCGCAGGCGGGGCGGGTGCATATCTTCCGGCCCGAGGATGGCGGCGAGGAGCATTACGCGATTGAGATCGGCAAACCCGAGCGCAGCCAGCCGGTTCTGGCGCGGCTGCATTCGGCCTGTTTCACGGGCGATGTGCTGGGCAGCCTGAAATGCGATTGCGGGCCGCAGTTGCGGGCGGCGCTGGCCCAGATGGGCGAGGAGGGAGCGGGGGTTCTGCTATACCTCAATCAGGAGGGGCGGGGGATCGGGCTGGCGAACAAGATGCGCGCCTATTCCCTGCAGGATCAGGGGTTCGACACGGTGGAGGCGAACCATCGCCTTGGGTTCGAGGATGACGAGCGGGATTTCCGCATTGGTGCGGGCATCCTGCGGAAGATGGGATTTTCGGCGGTGCGCCTTCTGACGAACAATCCGAAGAAGATGGCGATGATGGAAGCCTGCGGGATCGCCGTGGCCGAGCGGGTGCCGCTGAAGGTGGGGCTGACGGCGCAGAATGCGGGCTATCTGGCGACCAAGGCCGCCAAATCCGGGCATCTGCTGTGAAACCGACTGATCTGGTGGTGACGCGCTGGGGCGCACGTTTCTTGGGGCGGCGGTTTCCTTGTTCGGTGGGGCGGGGCGGGATCGTGCCCGCGCGCGAGAAGCGCGAGGGGGACGGGGCCACGCCTGCGGGCGTGCATCGGTTCGTGGGGATGCTGTATCGGCCGGACCGGCTGTCGGCGGCGGAATTGCCGGATTGGGCGCTGCCCTTCGGCCCATCGGACCTGTGGTCGGATGACTGCCGCGACCCGGATTACAACCTGATGGTCCGCGCGCCGCATGCATGGTCGCATGAGCGGCTGACGCGGCCCGATCCGATGTATGACCTGATCCTGTTGACCGACTGGAACTGGCCCCATGCCGAACCGGGGCGGGGGTCGGCCATCTTTGTCCACACCTGGCGCAGGCCCCGGCGCGGGACGGCTGGCTGCGTGGCCTTTGCGCGGGAAGACCTGTTGTGGATCGCGAACCGCATCCGGCACGAGACGCGGTTGATCGTTCAGGGTTGATTGGCCCTTTCCAAACCGCTTTGGATTGCCTAGTCTGCGCGCGGTCATGGGGGGAGGACGATCATGGCGCGCACGCCGTCCGTTGCGGATGACGACATCTTTGACCTGCGTCTTGCGCGCAGCGCGCCGGACCTGTGGCCGATGCTGGAGGCGCTTTACGGCCATCGGGCGGAGTATGGTGCATTCCGCGAGGCCCTGCTGAAGGCCATGCGGAAGGCTTGGAAGGACCGCGCGCCCGATCTGAAACGGTTGGACCTGAAGCGCGATCTGGAACCGGACTGGTTTCAGCGCAGCGATATGGCGGGCTATGTCTTCTACATCGACCGCTTTGCGGGGACGCTGTCCAAGGTTCTGGAAAAGCTGGATTATCTTGAAGAGCTGGGCATCACCTATGTCCATTTCATGCCCTGTCTGAAGCCGCGCCCCGGCGACAGCGATGGCGGTTATTCGGTGATGGATTACCGCGCCATCAACCCCGCCTATGGCACGATGACGGAATTCGAGGCGGTGACGGAGGAGTTGCGCAAGCGCGGCATCTCGGTCTGCATCGACCTTGTGCTGAACCATACCGCCAAAGAACATGTCTGGGCGAAGAAGGCGGTGAAGGGGGATGCGAAGTATCAGGATTACTACCTGATGTTCGACACGCCCGACCTTCCAAAGCGCTATGAGGAAACGCTGGTCGAGGTGTTTCCCGACAATGCGCCCGGGAATTTCACCCATTATCCCGATTTCGGGAAATGGGTCTGGACCACCTTCAACGAACATCAGTGGGATCTGAACTGGGCCAATCCGCAGGTCTTTCTGGAGATCGCGGAGATCATGCTCTTCCTCGCCAATCGCGGCGTGGATGTGCTGCGGCTGGATGCCGTGGCCTTCATGTGGAAGCGGATGGGCACCCGCTGTCAGTCGGAACCCGAGGTGCATATGCTGCTTCAGGCCCTGCGGGCGGTGTGCCGCATCGCCTGCCCCGCCGTGCTGCATCTGGAGGAGGCCATCGTCGCGCCCGCGGAGATGCTGCCCTATCTGGGGCGCGGGAAGCATGACGGGAAGGAAGGCAACCTCGCCTATCACAACAGCCTGATGGTGCAGTTCTGGTCGGCCTTGGCGACGCGGGACACGCGGTTGATGACGCATGTGATGGGGACGCATTTCCCCGACCGGCTGACGAATGCGACCTATGCCACCTATATCCGCTGCCATGACGATATCGGCTGGGCGGTGACGGATGAGGATGCGGCAGTGCTGCATCTTTCCGGCCCCGCCCATCGGGCGTTTCTGTCGGATTTCTATGACGGCACCTTTCCCGGCAGTTTCGCGCGGGGGGCGCTGTTTCAGGAGAACCCGGCGACGGGGGACAAGCGGATATCGGGCAGTTTCGCCTCGCTCGCCGGGTTGGAGCGTGCGCTGGCCGAGGGGGATGCGGCGGGGGTTGATCTGGCGGTGCAGCGCATCCTGATGGGCCATGCGATGATCGCGGCCTTCGGGGGCATCCCGTTGATCTATATGGGTGACGAGTTGGCCTTGCTGAACGATTACAGCTATCGCGACGTGCCGGAACACGCGCATGACAGCCGCTGGCTGCATCGGCCCCGGATGGATTGGGCACTGGCCGAGGGGCGGCACGAGGGTGACGGGCCTTCAGCGCGGGTCTGGCGGGGCGTGCGGCATGTGCTGGCGCGGCGGCGGGCGGTGCCTGCGCTGCACGGCGGGGTTCCGGTGCGGATCGTGGCCTGTGATGCGCCGCAGGTCTTTGCCTTCCGGAGGGAGGCCCCAACGGGTGTGGTGCTGTGCCTTTTCAACTTCTCGGAATCATGGGTGCATCTGCCGGAGGCATGGGTGCGGGCGCAGGGCGTGGGAGCGATGCATGATGCCCTGTCGGATGCCCCGGTCGAGGTGCATCACGGCAATATCGCCCTGCCCCCCTATGCGCGGGCTTGGCTGATCTGAGGATCAGCCGATCCGGCCACGTTCGCCGCCCGTCTGGGCGCGGTCGAGCAGGAGGTGGTCCAGCAGGACGCAGGCCATCATCGCCTCGCCCACAGGAACGGCGCGGATGCCGACGCAGGGGTCGTGGCGGCCCTTGGTGATGAGGTCGATCTCTTCCCCGCGCGTGTTGATGGTGCGCCGGGGGGTGAGGATCGATGAGGTGGGTTTCACGGCAAAGCGGCAGATGACCGGCTGGCCGGTGGAAATGCCGCCAAGGATGCCGCCCGCATGGTTCGAAAGGAACTCGGGGCCGTTCGGGCCCATGCGGATTTCGTCCGCATTTTCGACCCCGGTCAGTGTGGCGGCGGCCATGCCATCGCCGATCTCCACGCCCTTGACCGCGTTGATCGACATCATGGCGGCGGCGAGATCGCTGTCGAGCTTGCCATAGAGCGGCGCGCCGAGGCCGGGGGGGACGCCTTCGGCGGCAACCTCGATCACCGCGCCGACGGAATTGTGCGACAGGCGCAGGTCATCGAGATAGGCGGCCCATTCGGTGGCGGCGACGGGATCGGGGCACCAGAAGGGGTTCTGGTCGATCTGGCCAGCGTCGAAGCGCGACCGGTCGATGCCATGGCTGCCCATCTGGACCATGTAGCCCGTGATGCGCAGATCGGGCGCAAGGCGGGCGAGCGCGGCCCGCGCCACGGCCCCTGCTGCAACCCGCGCCGCCGTCTCGCGCGCCGAGGAACGGCCACCGCCGCGATAGTCCCGGATGCCATACTTCTGGTGATAGGTGATGTCGGCATGGCCGGGGCGGAAGGATTGGGCGATGTCGCCGTAATCCTTGGACCGCTGGTCGGTATTCTCGATCATCAGTTGCAGCGCGGTGCCGGTGGTGAGGCCGTCGAACACGCCGGAGAGGATGCGGACCTCGTCGGGTTCCTTGCGCTGGGTGGTGAACTTGTTCTGGCCCGGTTTGCGCTTGTCCATCCATGGCTGGATGTCGGCTTCGGTCAGCGGGATGCCGGGCGGGACGCCGTCCACCGTGCAGCCCAGCGCGGGGCCGTGGCTTTCGCCCCAGGTCGTCACACGAAAGATATGGCCGAAGGTGTTGAGGGACATCGCGCGCTCCGAATTGCCGGAACGTCCATAGGGCAATCGGGGGAAGGGCGCAAAGGGGTTTGGGGGAGGTGGGGGGGGTCCGGGGGGACGGCTGTCCCCCCGGTGTGCGGCGATTTCCCCTTGCGCGCGGCGAGGAAGGCCATATCTTCCGCCTCACCTCGGGGTGCCTGACGACAGGCTGAGATGCGAAAGCGGACCCGTTGAACCTGAACCGGATCATACCGGCGGAGGGAAGGTGCATGGAAGTCTACCTCCATCCCCGACCACCCGTCGCACATGGAGGAAGAGAAATGCGTGCTTCATTCGTTGCGCTGGGACTTGCGACCTTGGCCACCCCTGTGGTGGCGCAGGACAAGCCCGTGCTGACCGTGCTGACCTATGACAGTTTCACCGCCGAATGGGGCCCCGGCCCGGCGGTGGAGAAGGCCTTCGAGGAGGGCTGCGGCTGCGACCTGCAATTCGTGGCGGCGGGCGACGGCGCGGCGCTTCTGTCGCGCATCCAGATGGAAGGCGCGGCGTCGGAGGCCGATGTGGTGCTGGGGCTGGATACCAACCTGACGGCGGCGGCCAGCGCGACGGGCCTTTTCGCGCCGCATGGGCAGACATGGGAGAACACGCTGCCGGTGGCCTTCGCCGACCCGCTGTTCCTGCCCTATGACTGGGGCTGGTTCGCCTTCGTGCATGACAAGGCCAAGTTGCCGGAACCGCCGAAATCCTTTGAGGAACTGGCGGCATCGGAGGTCAAGATCATCATTCAGGACCCGCGCTCCTCGACCCCCGGCCTTGGTCTTCTGATGTGGGTGAAGGCGGCCCATGGCGACCGGGCGGCAGAGATCTGGGAGGGGTTGGCCGACAATATCGTGACGGTGACACCCGGCTGGTCCGAAGCCTATGGGCTGTTCCTTGAGGGGGAGGCGGACATGGTGCTGTCCTATACCACCTCGCCCGCCTATCACCTGATTGCCGAGGAGGATGACAGCAAGGCCGCCGCGCCCTTTGCCGAGGGGCATTATCTGCAGGTGGAGGTGGCCGGGAAACTGGCGGCGACGGATCAGCCGGAACTGGCCGATGCCTTCCTTGCCTTCATGGGAAGCGAGGCCTTCCAATCGGTGATCCCGACGACGAACTGGATGTATCCGGCGGTGACGCCTGCGGCGGGGCTTCCGGCGGGGTTCGAGACGCTGATCCAGCCGGGCACATCGCTGCTGCTGTCTTCGGATGAGGCGGCGGCGGTGCGGGATGCGGCGCTGGCAGAATGGCAAGCCGCGCTGTCGCGCTGAGGCCGGCTTTCGGGGCGGCGCTGGCCGCCGCCCTGATTGCGGCGATGACGCTGGGCACTGCGGGGGCGGTCGCCCTGAACGCGGGCGCGGTGATGCCGGGGCCTGCCGATTGGGCAGCGGTGCGGTTCACCCTGTTGCAGGCGGCGCTTTCGGCGATCCTTTCAGGACTGCTTGCGGTGCCGGTCGCGCGCGCCTTGGCGCGGCGGCGGTTTCCGGGGCGGGGGTTTCTGATCACGCTGATGGGGGCACCCTTCCTCTTGCCGGTGATCGTGGCGGTGCTGGGCCTTCTGGCGGTGTTCGGGAGGGCGGGGATCGTGAATGACGGGCTTGGCCTGATCGGGGTGTCGCCAGTTTCAATCTATGGGCTGCATGGCGTGGTGCTGGCGCATGTCTTCCTGAACCTGCCGCTGGCAACGCGGATGCTGCTGATGGGGTGGCAGGCGATCCCGGCGGAGCGGTTCCGGCTGGCGCAATCGCTTGGCCTGACGCCGGGGGCGCAGTTCCGGCATCTGGAATGGCCGATGCTGCGGGCGACGCTGCCGGGGGCGGTGCTGACCGTCTTCACCATCTGCCTTGCCAGTTTTGCCGTGGCGCTGACGCTGGGCGGAGGGCCGGGGGCGACGACGGTGGAATTGGCGATCTATCAGGCGCTGCGCTTTGACTTTGCGCCGGAGCGGGCGGCGACGCTGGCGGCGCTGCAATTCCTGCTGTGCCTTGCGGCGTTGGTTGCGGGCTGGGCGGTGATGCGGGATGCGGGGTTCGGCACGGGCCTTGGGCGGCGGATCGAGATGGCCGCACCGCGCGGGTGGCGGATGGGGCTGGATTGGCTTACAATCGGGATGGCGGCGGCGTTTCTGATCCTGCCGCTGGCGGTGCTGGTGGCGAGGGGGCTGGCGGGGATGGATGACCTGCCGTCTGGAATGGGTGGGGCGATCCTGCGGTCGGTTCTTGTGGCGCTTGTCTCCATGCTGCTGACGATGGGGGCGGCGCTGACGCTGGCCTTGGCGGCGGCGCGGCGGGCGCCGGGGCATCGGCTGTTCGATCTGGCGGCGACGCTGCCACTGGCGGCCTCCTCCCTCGTGATCGGGACGGGGTTGTTTCTGGCCTTGCGGGGTTTGGCGAGTCCTTCTGCCATGGCGCTGCCAATAACGGTGGCGGTGAATGCGACGCTGGCGCTGCCTTATGCCTATCGCCTGCTGCTGCCCGAGGCGCGGGCGCTGCATCAGGGGCAGGACCGTCTTGCGGAGGCGTTGGGGATGACGCGGTTGGCGTGGTTGCGCTGGATCGTGCTGCCGGGTCTGGCGCGACCTTTGGGATTTGGAGCAGGGATCGCGGCGGCGCTGTCGATGGGGGATCTGGGTGTGATCACCCTGTTCGCGGCCGAGGGGAATGCGACCCTGCCCCTGTTCATTCATGGATTGATGGGCAGCTATCGGATGGAGGCGGCGGCGGCGGCCTCTCTGATCCTGATGGGTTTGTCCTTCGGGATCTTCGCGCTGTGCGATGGGATTGGGCGACATGCTGCAGCTTGACGGGATCGTGCTGGAAGAACCGGGGTTCCGGCTGACGGCCGACTGGAGCCTTCCGGCAGGCGCGCGCTGCGCGGTGCTGGGGCCATCGGGGGCGGGGAAATCGACGCTGTTGAATGCGATTGCTGGATTCGTCGTGCCGAAGGCGGGGCGCATTTTGTGGCAGGGGCAGGCCATGGATGCGCTGCCGCCGGGCAAGCGGCCCGTGACGATCCTGTTTCAGGATCAGAACCTGTTCCCGCATCTGACGGTCGAGCGGAACCTTGCGCTGGGGCTGGCGCCGGATGGGCGGATCACCGCGCCGATGCGGACGCGGATCGGCGAGGCGCTGGAGCGGACGGGGCTTGCAGGCTTGGGCGGGCGGAAGCCGGGGCAGTTGTCGGGCGGGCAGCAGGGGCGGGCGGCGCTGGCGCGGGCCTTGCTGCGGGCGCGGCCGCTGCTGTTGCTGGACGAGCCGTTCGCGGCGCTGGGGCCTGCGCTGAAGGCCGACATGCTGGCCTTGGTCGCCGAGGTGGCCGAGGCTGCAGGGGCGACCGTCCTGATGGTGACGCATGACCCGCAGGACGCGCGGCGCTTTGCCGATCTGACGATCCTTGTGGCTGAGGGACGGGCGGCGGCACCTGTGCCGACGGCGGAGTTGTTCGCCGCGCCGCCCCCTGCGCTGGCGGCCTATCTGGGGTGAGGTGCGGGGAGAAGATTCTTCGGCGGGGCCGTTGACACTCCCTTTTCGCTTCTTTACATCGCGGCACATCGACTTGGGCCCAGATGGCGGAATTGGTAGACGCACTGGTTTCAGGTACCAGCGCTGCAAGGCGTGGAGGTTCGAGTCCTCTTCTGGGCACCATGTCGATCTTGCCAAGGGGCGCGGGGGAACCTGCGCCCTTTTGCCATTCCGGCCCGTTTCCGTTGACCCCCATGCGGGGCGTCGGTAATGCAGCCCCAGACATTGCCGAAAGGACGCGGACCTTGGCCATTTTCCTGCATCAGAACGACCTGCCCGATGGGTTGACCCTTGGCCCGGTCGTCGCCATCGACACCGAGACGATGGGGCTTGACCCGCGGCGGGATCGGCTGTGCCTTGTCCAGCTTTCGGACGGGAATGGGGATGCGCATCTGGTGCAGATCGCGCGGGGGCAGACCTCGGCCCCGAACCTTGAACGGCTGCTGACCGACCCTGCCACGCTGAAGCTGTTCCATTTCGGGCGGTTCGACATCGCCGCGATGAAGCAGGCCTTCGGGGTGACGACCGCGCCCGTCTGGTGCACGAAGATCGCGTCGAAACTGATCCGGACCTTCACGGACCGGCATGGGTTGAAGTACCTGCTGCTGGAACTCGTGGGGGTGGATGTCTCCAAGCAGCAGCAGACCAGCGACTGGGGCGCGGAGGTTCTGACCGAGGCGCAGAAGGAATATGCGGCGTCGGATGTGCTGTATCTGCATGCGCTGAAAGAGGCGCTGGAGGTGCGGCTGCAGCGCGAAGGGCGGATGGATCTGGCGCAGCGTTGCTTCGATTTCCTACCAACCCGTGCGGAATTGGACCTTTTGGGATGGGAAGAGCCGAATGACCTCTTCCACCACTGATTTTCTGGGCACCGCGCAGCGCGTGATCCGCCGCGAGGCGGAGGCGCTGGGAATGCTGGCCGATGGGCTGGACGGGGCCTTCACCTCGGCGGTGGAGATGATCCTGCAGGCCGAGGGGCGGGTGATCGTGTCGGGGATGGGCAAGTCCGGCCATGTCGCGCGCAAGATCGCGGCGACGCTGGCATCAACGGGAACGCCCGCGCAATTCGTGCATCCTGCCGAGGCGAGCCATGGCGACCTTGGCATGGTGATGAAGGGTGACGTGGCGCTGGTCCTTTCGAACAGCGGTGAGACGCCGGAACTGGCCGACATCATCGCGCATACGCGGCGGTTCGGCATACCGTTGATCGGGGTGGCGGGGCGGGCGGATTCCACGCTGCTGCGGCAATCGGATGTGGCGCTGGTGCTGCCTGCCGCGCCGGAAGCCTGCGAGACGGGGATCGTTCCTACCACGTCGACCACGATGACGCTGGCCTTGGGCGATGCGCTGGCGATTGCGCTGATGGAGCATCGGGCCTTTACCCCGGACCAGTTCCGCGTGTTCCATCCCGGCGGCAAGCTGGGCGCGCGGTTGGCACGGGTGCGCGACCTGATGCATGCGGATGCGCCGTTGATCAACCATGACGCCCCGATGAGCGAGGCGCTGCTGATCATGTCGGCGCGGGGCTTCGGCGTGGTTGGCGTGACGGATGGCGAGGGCTATCTTCAGGGCATCATCACCGACGGGGACCTGCGGCGGCACATGGCCGGGCTTCTGGACCTGTCGGCGGGGGATGTGATGACGGCTGCGCCACGGACCATCGGGCCGGAGGCGCTGGCGGAAAAGGCGGTGCGGATCATGAATGAGCGCAAGATCACCTGCCTCTTCGTCGTCGATCCGGAGGGGAGCCAGACGGCGATCGGCCTTTTGCATATCCACGATTGCCTGCGCGCCGGGTTGGCGTGATGGCCCGGCGGGCGGCAGGGGATGGCTGGTCGACACTGGTGGCATGGCTGAAGGTCGTGCTGCCTCTTGCGGCGCTGGCGCTGCTGTCCACGCTGTTTCTGGTGTCGAACCGGATCAATCCCGACGACGCGCTGCCCTATGCCGAGGTGGATGTCGCGGAACGCCTGAAGGAACCGCGGATCACGCTGCCCGCCTATGCGGGAACGACCACTGATGGCGCGGCGCTGGAGGTGACGGCGGATGAGGCGCGGCCGGGACAGGAGGGAGATCAAGGCGCGCAGGCCGCGAGCGTGCGCGTTCATCTGACGACGCCTGACGGAGCGCGGACGGATCTTGTCGCCGACAGCGCGCAGATGGCACCGGACCGAAAGGAGATCGCCTTTCAGGGCGCGGTCCGGCTTGACCACAGTTCGGGATACAGCGTGCTGTCGGATCGGATGACGGCGCGTCTGGATGAAACCGACATCCAGTCACCCGAACCGGTGATGGCCGAGGGGCCGGGCGGGCGGATCACCGCGCAGTCGATGCGATTGACGCAGTCGGGGGCTGGCAGCAAGGATTACGTTCTGGTTTTCAATGGCGACGTTAAGCTGGTATATCAACCGGCACCCTGAGCGCCAGATTTGAGGATGACATGACCGCGGCCATTCGGGCCTTTTTCCTGACGCTGGCGCTGCTGACTGCGACCGCCGGAACCGGCCTTGCGCAGACGGCGATCAACCTGACAGGGTTGCAGCAGGACACGTCGCTGCCCGTGGAGGTGACGGCGGACAGCCTTTCGGTGGATCAGGCGACGGGCCTTGCCACCTTTGAGGGGAATGTCGTCGTCGTGCAGGGAGAGATGAGGATTTCGGCCGGTTCGGCGCGGATCGAGTATCTGCCGGATGGAAAGGGCATCGCAAAGGTGCTGTTCGAGGGGAGGGTGCTGTTTTCCAGCCCGACGGATGCGGCAGAGGCGGATGCGGCGGAATATACAATCGCCTCGGGTGAGGTGGTGATGACGGGGGATGTCCTGCTGACGCAGGGGCAGACCACGATTTCGGGCAACCGGCTGGTTTACAATCTGGATGCGGGGACGGGCAGCATGGAGGGGCGCGTGCAGACGACCTTCGTGCCCGGAAAGGCCAACCCGTGAGCCCTGCGCCCGACCTGACCGTGACCAACGGATCGGCCGGGCTGGCCATTCGCAGCCTGCGGAAAAGCTATAAGAAGCGGCCCGTGATCCGGGATGTCTCCATGCATCTGAACCGGGGCGAGGTGGTGGCGCTGCTTGGCCCCAACGGTTCGGGCAAGACGACCTGTTTCTATGCCATCGCTGGGCTTGTTACGCCCGAGGGCGGCGAGGTTCTGATCGACGGGCGCGACGTGACCACGCTGCCCATGTATCGCCGCGCGCGGTTGGGGATCGGCTATCTGCCGCAGGAGGTTTCCATCTTCCGGGGCCTTTCGGTGGAGGACAACATCCTTGCCGTGCTGGAGATCACCCATTCCGACCGCCACAAGCGGCGGGAACGTCTGGAAGAACTGCTGTCGGAATTCTCGATCACCCATCTGCGGCGGGCGCCCGCGCTTGCGCTTTCGGGTGGGGAGCGGCGGCGGGTGGAGATTGCGCGCTGTCTTGCGGCGGACCCGAAATACCTGCTTCTGGACGAGCCATTTGCAGGGGTGGACCCCATCGCGGTGGGCGAAATCCGACATCTTGTCCAGGATTTGAAGCGGCGGGGGATCGGCGTCCTGATCACCGACCACAATGTGCGCGAGACGCTGGAGATCGTGGACCGCGCCTATATCCTGCATGACGGCAAGGTGCTGATGAGCGGCACCACCGACGAGGTGGTGCGCGACGAGACGGTGCGTCGCGTCTATCTGGGGCAGAACTTCCGGATCGGCTGATCCCTGCCGGGGCCGGAACCCGCGCGGGGTCTTTGCCGGCGCGATCTGCACCCAGCCCAAAGACTCGGTTGACAAGGGGGCGTTGGCGGATGCCAAATGCCTGTGATGCGTGCGCAATTCGCCATGTCCCGTGCTGCTGATACCGCCCCCGTGACGGCGGTGATCCTTGCGGAAACGGACCGCCAGCCCCAAGTCAGATTCAGGAGGGTTCATCCGTCGCCAATTCCGGGGCGGATGGATCGAACCAACGCGGAGGAAGCATCATGCGTTACCAGATCAGCGGCAAACAGATCGACATTGGAGAGGCGCTTACCACGCATGTGAAGGCGGAACTTGGCGAAGTCGTCGAGAAGTACGCCCAGCGGCCCACCGATGCCGTGGTGATCTTTTCCCGCGCGGCGCATGAATTCGTCTGTGAAGCGACGATCCACCTTTCCACCGGCCTGACAGCGCAGGCAAAAGGCCATGCCTCCGAAATCTATGCGGCTTTCGAGTCTTGCCGCGAGAAGATGGACAAGCAGTTGCGCCGCTACAAACGCCGCCTGCGCAACCACCACAGCGCCCGGATTGCCCCTGTTGAATTCGCCGAAGGCTCGTCCTATATCCTCGCGCCAACTGAGGAGCCCGAGGAAGACGACCACTCGGATCTGGCGCAACCGATCGTGATTGCCGAGATGGAGACGAAGATACCTTCGATCACCGTCGGCGAGGCGGTCATGCAGCTGGAGCTGGCGGGTCAGAAGATGCTCGTGTTCCGCAATGAAGGACATGGCGGCGTGAATGTCGTGTACCGTCGGGAAGACGGGAACATCGGCTGGATCGATCCGCGCAACAGCAAATGACGACCGCCTGCGCGCGGCACAGGAACGACGGCAGTTCATGGATCTTTCCAAACTCTTGATTCCGGGGGCCGTTCGGGTCGTCGGTCAGTTGACCAGCAAGAAGCGGCTCTTCCAGGAACTGGGAGAGCTTGCCGCCCAAGCCTATGGCATGAGCGGTGCGACGGCGATTGACGGGCTGCAGGAGCGGGAAAGTCTTGGGCCGACGGGCGTGGGGCATGGCATTGCCCTGCCCCATGCCCGTCTGGAGGACCTGACGCAGATCCGGGGCGTGTTCATCCGTCTGGAGAAGCCGTTGGATTACGACAGCGTGGATCGGCAGCCCGTGGATCTGATCTTCGGGCTGTTCGCGCCGAAGGATTCAGGGGTGGACCACCTGAAGGCATTGGCCTTGGTCAGCCGGACGATGCGGGATCAGGCGGTCGTGTCGAAGCTGCGGGCGAACAGCGATCCGTCGAAGATCTATGCGATCCTGACGGAAGCGCGGTCCACGCAGGCGGCATGACGCAGGATCAGCGGCGCGGAAAGAACCCGAAGGCGAGATAGTCGCGCTGATAGGCGTCGCGGGCGGCCTCTTCGAGTTCGGCATCGCGGATGGCATCCAGCATCGCATCCGCTTCATCGCGTGCAGGCCGCAGGTCGGGCGCGAGAAGGCCCAATTCGCCGCAAAGGAAGGCCAGTCCTTCGGTCAGCGTTTCTTCGCGAAGGACGAGGTCAGGTGGTTGGAACAGGGCAAAGCCCTGCAACGTGGCCGATTGGCTGGCCCATCCGGCATCGGTGCGGAAACCCGTCTGACCGGAGAGGTTGCGTTTCAGGAAGCGGAGGAAGGCGAGGAAGGCCCCGCGCCGGGCATCGGTATCGGCGAAGGCGTCTCCGGGACGGGGCAGGTGGACGCCATGCACGCGGGCCAGCACGTTGCGCTGTTCGGGTTGCAGGCCGCCCTCCTCCAGCGCGCGGAAGGCGCGATGGGCGCGATCCAGCGGATGGCGCAGGATGGTGAAACTGCGATGGCCGGGATGGCCGCGCTTCCACTGGCGCAGGGTCTTGTGGGTGAAGTCGCGCTCCAACCCGCCAAGGGTGGACATCCAGTCCAGCACGGGGGTGATGGGTGCGCCCTTGATCGGCATGAAGAGAAGGGGCGCGGATTTCGCGGCGGCATAGCCGGGGATGGAGGCGTTGCGCCGGGGTTCGAAATTCGGGGTGCGCGACAGGTTGAACCTGTCCAGCCGCGAAAGGGCCTGCTCCATCGCGGCGGGATTGGTGACCTTTTCCGACAGGGGTTCCGGGTTCTGCACGGTGAGGGAGTTGTCCACCTGCTCTAGCCGCCCCTCGACGCCGAGGAAGGCGGCAAGGCCGTTCAGGACCGCCAGATCGGGGATATCCTCGTAATCGATGTAGAAGGCCGTCTGTCCCCGCGCCTGCAAGGCGCGCAGGAGGCGCATCTGGAACTGCTGCACCTCATCCAGATGGTCCTGAAATTCGGCGGCGTCGAAGCGGGCCTTGGCCTGTTTCAGGTTCTTGGGGTTGGTCAGTTTCCACTGCCCGGTGGCCCGCGCGATGAGGAGGCTGACATAGCTTTCCACGGGGTTGCGCGTGAGGATGATCTTGGCGCAGCGCGGATCGTCCATCACCAGATCGAAGATGCGGGGATCGTGGTCGTGGAAATAGCGGAAACCGGACAGGCCGGGCGTGCGTTCCCGCATGCGGCGCAGCAGGAGGGCGGGATCGGATTCGCGTTCGGCAAGGGTGACGCCGAGGAATTCGGTCTGGTCCTTCTTGCCGATGAAAACGGGGTTGAACGCCTCGCCGTGGCAGGTGACGCCGGGGATGGCGTTAAGGTTGGCTTCCAGAAAATTGGACCCTGTCCGCATTTCGGCGAACATAACGAAACTGTCGAAGGCACTGGTCACGGGATCACTTCACTAGGTAAGGGCGGCCACGGCGGGATTCCGAGGGGCGAAGGTCGTCGGATGCGGGGAAATCGCCCATCAGGACGGGCTGCATCCCCTGATTGCGCAGGTTCTGCAGGAACTGGCCGAAACCGGCAAGGTCGGTCATGCGCGGGGCTTCGGTCAGGCGGCGCAGGGAGCGGGGACTGATCTCGTCGACGATGGTTTGAAGGGGTTCCATCGGGTTTTCGATGAATTCCGAAAGAGTCCAGATGCGGATGCGGGCCTTGGCCGCGCCGTGGCGCAGGACGGAAAGCTGTTCAAGTTCGATCTTCTGCAGGCGCGCGGCTTCGCGGCGGATGTCGGCGAAGTTGCGGTTCGACTTGAAGAGAGGGATGGCCCAAGCACCTGATATCACTGATATCTGGGCGTTGCTGTCCAGCGTCATGAACCAGTTGAGTTCCTGATTGTCGGCGGGGCCGAATTGGAAGCACTGGCGTTCGCCCCGCGTGGCCCAGATCAGGTTGGCGAGGAAGGATTTGGGGTTGTAGTCGCGCAGCGCCGCACTGTCGGAAATCGCGCCGTTGAAGACCGCCTCGCCGCCCGCGAATTCCACCCTGTCGGGGGCAAAGAGGTGGCCATGCACGCGGCTGCCGGTGACCTTGCCCAGCCAGCCCTCGAAGCTTTCGAAGACGTCGGAGAAGCCTTGCAGGACGGAATAGGGGGCGGCGGTGCGGCCATTCTCCCAATTCTCGTTCGGAAAGCGGCTTTGCATGTAGAGGCCGGGCCGCCCCTTGACCCGCCGTTCGACCGCCTTGGAGAACAGCCTGTCGATCTTGCCGGGGTTCGGTTCGCCGCCGGCCTGCCCTTCGGCATCGTCGGAGAGGAAGGTGGAATAGAGCTTGTTGGCATTGGGCCAGATCTTGCGCGCGACGAAACAGTCGGATCGCCGCAGGAGTTGCAGGTGATCGTCGTAGAAGATGTGCGGCTTGCCCTGATAGTCGAACTTGGACAGCGTCAGCGAGCGGCTTTCGACATTGGCCGAGACCTGACGCACGAGCGTCTGGAAATAGCTTTCGTCGGGGATCCAGACGCGCCGGAAATAGCGGTCGTAGACCGGGCGTTCGGGGCCTTCGAGGATGGCGGAAAGCGTCTGGCGGGTGAGGCACCACCACTGACTGCCCAGATGTGGGACTATCCCGTTCGGAACCGTACGTTTGAAGCCCACCGCGCGCTGCAATTTGACGTAACGGTCGAACAGCCAGCGCTGTTTGCGCCACGAGAAGGGGAAGCGCAGGGTGAAGCGTTCCATGTTCAAACCACCGATCGTCCAGCCCACCTCTTCGGTGGTGACGGATTCGATGAAATCGGTGCGTGGGCGTTGATCCAGATAGGCGATGAGTTCCGAGACAGGCCGCAAGGGCAGGCAGGAGCCGGAGGCCAGATAGACATGCCGGACCGAGGGGAAATCGGCCAGCATCACCTCGGCCGCGGACTGCGTGGCGGCCACGATGCCCCATGTGCCCCATTCGCAGGAAAAGCGTTCGGAGAAGCGGACATTGGTCAAGTCGGCAAGATCGGCCTGCAGTTTTTCAACGCTCCAGTTCTGAACGCGCTTGTCGACATGGATCACCACCGGGCAGCCGCGTTCCGCCCAGTGACGCGCGGTATCCGCCGCACGGTGCAGCGCAGTGTGGCACAGCATGACGAAGCCGAGCGTTCCGTTCGGGGCTGGCTGGTTCATGCCCAGTTCCCCTTGGACATGAGGCCCAGAATCTCCAACTGGCGCCAGTTGATGTATTTTTCCGACCATTTGCACCAGAGATCGGGATGGGCTTTCATCCCATCGCGATAGGCGCGGTATTCGGCGCTGTTGGCATAGTGCTGGCCACGCCTGAGTTCCTCTTCGGCCTTGGCGGCGAAGGTGTCGAGGAATTTGGCGTGCAGCAGGCAACCGGAGGCCTTTTCGCCCCCCCATTCATCATAGACGAGGTTCAGCCCGCGCGGCAGGAGCATGTGCGTCGAGCTGAGATAGGCGTAGGCGCGGTTCCATTTCACCAACGGGATCTTGTTCAGCGCGGGCGCAGCCTTCGGATCGTCATTGAAGAAGACCCGCGCGCGGGGGCCACCCTGAATCCAGAGGTTGCCATTGCCGGGGTTGCGCTTGACGGAATAATTCGCGCTGTCGAACCATTGCGCGATCTCGAACGGGTCCTGCCCTTCGCGGTAGGGCTGCGCGTCCATCGGACCCTTGGGATACATGTCGAGGATCATGGCCGAGAAGGACCGGATTCCAGAGGTATCCAGCCAGTCGGTTAATGCGCGGAGGGGGCGCGTTTCGCAGAAGGGGTAGACGAGGAATTCGTCGGGATCGACGACGAGTGTCCAATGGCCGTGGCAATACTTGCGCTGCAGCGCGGTGATCCAGTCCATCCCGAAGCGGGAGGCGCGATAGCTGGCTTCCGTCGTCCAGAGGGAGACGTCGGGTTGCTGCTGCAGGTATTCGCGCGATCCGTCATCGGAGCCGTTATCGACGATGAGGAAGTGGTTCACGCCGAGGTCGCGGTAGTAGCGCAGGAAATAAGGCAGGCGGATGCGTTCGTTGCGCAGGGTGGACAGCAGAAGGATGGAGTCGCTGCGGATGGCGCCCGTGCGGTTGACCACGGTCCTCATCTGCCCACGCATGAGGGCGGCACGCAGGTGCAGGCTCCTGCGGCGCAGCCTCAGCCGATATGCCCCGACAATCCCCACCTGCTCCGCCTGCTCCCGACACCGACGGTCACTGCCATGACCGTGTTACGCCCAACTGAATTGCCCCGGCACTTGTGGGTGATGCGCCGCAGCCAGCATATCCCCTGTTGCGTGAAAGATTAGTATCTGTCGCAGGGCAAGTAAACATTTGCTGGACAAGCGTTTAACAACCCGGCGCGAAGTCCCGAAAATCCGACCGGTCAAATCCACCCCCCGCGCGACATGAGGCCGAGCGATTCAAGCGCGCGCCATGTGGTGAGGCGGCGGGAGGCCGTCGACCAGAGGTCGGGATTTTCGGTCAGCGCCTCGTAATAGCGGTCATATTGCCGGGAATTCGAGAAATGCTCGCCCCGCGCCTGTTCGACGCGTGCGCGGTCCACCACTGTGTCGAGGAATTTGGTGTGCAGCAGGAGGCCCGAAGGTGCCTCGGCCCCCGTTGTGTCGTAGATGCGGTTCAGGCGGGGCGGCAGCAGGGAGTGCGTGGAGTTCACATAGGCGTATCGCCAGTGCCATTTCACCAGCGGAACCTTGTTCAGCGTGGGGGCGCGGCGCGGTTCTTCGGCGAAAAATGCGCGGGCACGGGGGCCGCCTTGAATCCAGAGATTGCCCATCGGCTGCTGGATGCGGATGCCGTAATTCGCGGCGTCAAACCATTGCAGGGTTTCAAGGGGATCATCCCCTGCGCGATAGGGGTGATCACCGACCGGGCCCTTCGGATAGAGGTCCAGCATCATCGCGCCCAGCATCGGCCGCCCCTCGCGATCCAGCCAATGGGTGAGGGCCGGAAGATCGCGGCTGTCCCAATAGGGATAGATCAGCAGTTCATCGGCATCCACCGTCAGGCACCAATGGCCGTGACCATGCCGCATCTGCAGCCATGTCAACCAGTCCACCCCGAAGCGTGACGCCTTGTAGGAGGCGCGGGTGGACCAGAGCGACACGTCGGGCTGCAGGGCCAGATAGTCGGCCGAACCATCGTCGCTGTCATTGTCGACAATCAGGAAATGCGCCACGCCAAGGCGGCGGTGGTGATCAAGGAACCATGGCAGGCGGACGGCCTCGTTCCTGATGGTGGAAAAGGCGAGGATGTCGTCCTTGCGGATGGCGGCCGTGCGGTCGCTGCGTGCCGTCAGCTCGTGCCGTCGCGAAAGGGCGCGTGCCAAAAGCCTGCGCCGTTTCCAGCGCAGGCGATAGGCGGACCAGAGATCGGAGGGACCGGGGGTCACCCTGCCCGGACCGGCGTTATTGCGCGGCCCGTTGCAGGGCGATCATGTCGTTCAGATAGGCCGAGAATTCGTCGCGCAGATCGGGGCGCGAGAGGCCGAAGGCGACGGTCGCCTGCAGGAAGCCCGCCTTGGAGCCGCAGTCATAGCGCTGACCCCGGAAGCGGTAACCATAGACGCCACCCGCACCCACTTCCTGGGCGATGGCATCGGTCAACTGGATTTCGCCACCCGCGCCCTGCTTGACCTTGTTGAGGTTGGTCAGGACCTGCGGCGAAAGGATGTAGCGCCCGATCACGGCAAGGTTCGACGGTGCGGTGCCCAGCGGGGGCTTTTCGACCATGCCCTTGGCCTTGACGATGGAGCCCATGTCATCCTCGATGTCGAGGACGCCGTAGGATTTCGTCTTTTCCGGCGCGACTTCCATCGCGGCGACCATGTTGCCGCCCGTTTTCTCATAGGCCTCCACCATCTGCTGAAGGCAGGGGGTTTCGGCGGCGATCACGTCATCGGGCAGAAGGACGGCGAAGGGTTCATTGCCGATCAGGCGGCGCGCGCACCAGACGGCGTGGCCAAGGCCCATCGGGCGGTTCTGGCGGATATAGGCAATGGCGCCCGAATCCATGTTGGTTTCCTTGAGAACCTCGAGAAGGTCCTCCTTGCCACCCTTGCGCAGCGCACTTTCCAGTTCGGGCGCGTGGTCGAAGTAATCTTCCAGCGCGGATTTTCCGCGCGACGTCACGAAGATGAACTCCTTGATCCCGGCGGCGCGGGCCTCATCGATGGCGTATTGGATCAGCGGTCGGTCGACCAGCGTCATGATCTCTTTCGGGATCGACTTCGTGGCCGGCAGGAAGCGCGTCCCGAGTCCTGCCACGGGGAATACTGCCTTCGTGACCTTTTTGGCTTTCATCTTCTACACCCAATTCTGCCCCCGACCGGCGGGGATTCGACCCTATCACTCGTCCGGCTACCATGATTAGCACATGCGGCAGGATCACGGCAGAATAACAGCGTTTTCCTGAATACGGAAACAACGGAAACCGGGCTAATGCGGGAAGAGATCGACCGCAAGCGCCGCGTGGTCAGTTTTGCGGGACCGGCATGGATCAGCCCATCGCGGCCATCATCGCCTCGATCACAGGGACATCCGTGGGGTTGTTCAGTTCCCAGAATTGGCGCCCACGGGCGTTGACCTCGACGCAGAGAACGGACCTGCCGTTTTCAAGGAAGCGAAGCTGTTCGAGGCCCTCCAGACGTTCCAGAGGCCCCATTTCCCAGCCCGGATAAGCCGCAAGGGCGGCGGGGCGATAGGCGTAGACGCCGACATGGTGGAACACGGGCGTGGCTTCGCCATCGGCATAGACTTGACCGGTATAGGGGATGACTTCCTTCGAGAAGTAGAGCGCCCGACCCCCGGCACCGAAGACGGCGGTGGTGCCGCCGACGCGGCCGTGACGGCGATCTTCCAAAAGTTTGGCCAGCATCGCGCCTTCGCAGCGCAGGACAGGGGTCGCGACTTCGGCCTGTGGATTGGAACGCAATCCGGCAACAAGGTCTTCGACGAACCATGCGGGCGTGAGGGGGGCGTCGCCCTGAAGGTTCACCACGATGTCGAAGCCCGGCAGTTGCGCCACCACCTCGGCGCAGCGTTCGGTGCCGTTCTGGCAGTCGGAGGAGGTCATCACCACCTCGGCCCCGAAGGAGAGCGCATGGTCGGCGATGCGATCGTCATCGGTGGCGACGACCACGCGGTCGGCGCCCTTGACCGCCATCGCTGCCTCCCACGAACGGCGGATGAGCGTCTTGCGCCCGTCGGGGCCGTTGAGTTCCACCAGTGGTTTGCCGGGATAGCGGGTGGAGGCGTAACGGGCAGGAATTGCGATGAGGACGGTCATTCAGCAGGCTCCAGCGTGAAGATGCCCCCTTCGAAGGGCAGGAAGGCGGCGTCGCGCCCATCTGTCGTGACGAAGGGATAAAGGATGCGGCGGGCAACGGGGTCACCATCGCCTTCGCAGGTGATGCGATGGACGAAGATTTCGGAAGCTTGCGCGAAGCGCGGATCATCGAGCGTCGCGAAGGCCGCGAATTCCGGGTTGGCGAAGAATTCTTCGGGTGCGTAGGTGGTGTAGGACATCGACTGTCCCGCGAAATCGCAGGCGTAGAAGGCACCTTCGGAAAACCCGCCCTCGAAATACTGGGTGGCGCCTTGCAATGACTCGGGATCAACGAACCAAGCTTCTCCGGTGAAATCCGCAACGACCCATGTGGTTTCGACGAAATCGGCATGGGCTTGCGTGGCGAGAAGCGCCAAGACGATGGGAAGGGTGCGTGTGAGCATCATTTCTGGAGCTGCACGCCGGGGGCGAAGGCTATGAAGAAGGGGTTGTCCCAGCCGGGCTTGCCATAGGTCAGCGGTTCGTGGGTGTCGAAGCGGACGACCTGCCCGCCCGCCCCGCGCAGGACGGCGTCACCCGCCGCCGTGTCCCATTCCATCGTGCGACCAAGTCGGGGGTAGAGGTCGGCCTCGCCGGTGGCGACAAGGCAGAACTTCAGGCTGGACCCTGCGCTTTTGGAATCCGCCACGGAATACTTGTTGATGTAGTCATCTGTCGCCTGATCGCGGTGGGATTTGGAGGCGACGACCATGAGGGCCGTGTTATCCGGGCTTGAGACGCGGATCGCCCGTGTCTCGCCGATGCGATCCTTGTCGAAGGGGCCGATCTCTTCGACCGCGCTGCCATCGGCCAGGGTGTAGAAGAGACGGTTCTTCGCGGGGGCATAGACCACGCCGCGCAGGGGAACACCGTCCTCGACATAGGCGATGTTCACGGTGAAATCGCCACGGCGCTGCACGAATTCCTTGGTGCCATCCAGCGGATCGACAATGAGGAAGGTGCGGGCGGAAAGGGCGTGGCTGTCGGCCTGTTCTTCGGTGATCAGGGGAAGATCGGGGAAAGCCGCGCGCAGGCCTGCGGAGATAAGCGCATCCGCCGCCTCGTCGGCCTCGGTCACCGGCGAGGCGTCGGATTTCGCCTTCACCTCGAAATCGGGGCTTTCGTAGATTTCGAGGATTTTATCCCCGGCCTCCAGTGCGAGGCGGCGGATGACGGGGATAAGGGTGGCGAATTGCATCGGTGACCTCGGATCGGTGCGGGAAAGGGTGCCCGCTGTTGAACTGTTTACATGGCCCGCTTATCATCCGTTGATAGAACAAGGGCAAGATTTCCCGGCAGGTCCGGCCGGATGTCGGTTTTCGGACCAGAGTGCGAGGAACACAGGCGTGCGGCTGCGGGCAGAGGTCAAGCGATCAAGGGCGCGGACAGCGTTCGGCATGCTGGAACTGGTGTTCCACGGCGCGGTTCACAATGTGCGCAAGACCCATACGAGCGCAGTGATCGGGCTTGTCCTCAATCTGGTGCAGTCTGCGCTGATGGTGGCGGGTTTCTACCTGATGTTCACCTTCGCGGGAGCCCGACCGCACGCGATCCGCGGGGACTATGTGCTGTTCCTCATGTCTGGCGTGTTCATGTACATGACGCATGTCAAGACGATGAACGCGGTTCTCAGGGCCGACGGTCCGACCTCGGCCATGATGAAGCATGCGCCGATGAACACACTGATCGCGGTTGCCTCGGCAGCCTTGGGCACACTTTACCTGCAGGTGTTTTCCGCAGCGATCATCCTGTACATCTATCATGCCGTGATGTCCCCTCTGACGATCGACGACCCAGTCGGGATGATGTCGATGCTTCTGCTGACATGGGGAAGCGGGATTGCCATTGGCATGATGCTGCGCGCCGCGTCGCCGTGGCAGCCCCGGTTCTTTTCCATCGTCGCGATGATCTACACCCGGATCAACATGATCGCTTCGGGCAAGATGTTCGTGGCAAATGCGATGCCGACGGCGGTGCTGGCCTTTTTCGACTGGAACCCGCTGTTCCACACCATCGATCAGGGTCGGGGGTTCATCTTCCTGAACTATGAGCCCCGGTATTCGAGCATCGACTATCCGATCTATGTCATGCTGGCCTGCCTGACGATCGGGCTGATCGGCGAGTATTACACCAGCAAACGGGTTTCGTTGAGCTGGACCATGGGCAAGTAATCCGCCGCAGGCGGCCCTAAGGGTCATTCGGTGGTGACGACGCGGAGGGTCAGGTTGATGCGCCCCCCACCGGGCAACAGTCGGGAAGAACGGTAGCGCAGCCTGTCGATTCCGTGCCACGCGAGACGCGCCGTACCGCCCATTTCCAGCACATCGCCAGAGCGCAGCCACAGGCTTTCCGTCGGATCGGTGCGCTGGGTGCCACCAAGGCGGAAAAGGGCATCATCACCGAGGCTGATGGAAAGGACGGGGAAGGAGAAATCGCCTTCGTCCTTGTCCTGATGCAGGCCCATTTTCGCGCCTTCGCCGTAATAGTTCACAAGGCAGCAATCGGGTTCGCGGGGAAGACCGGTAACGCCATGCCAAAGCGACAGGATGGCGGGCGGGATCGCGGGCCATGGCGCGCCGGAGGGATGGCGCGGTTCATAGCGGTAGCCGCCCCTATCCGTGATCCAGCCCAGCCGTCCCGCGGCGGTCATCCGCACGCTCATCCGACGTCCGCCGGGCGTGACCGGATCGAAGAGCGGAGCCGCCTGCACGACCTACCGCAGATCGGCCAACAACGCTTCTTGCGCGGCAGGTGCGACGAGGCCCGGAAAATACCGGAAACCACGGATTTCGATGGGCTGAGGGGGCGGGACGGTCATTCGGATTGGCCTCAAATTCAATATGGTGGAGTGCTTGCAGCCCCCCTGCGCCCCTCTTATATAGGCCTCAAGCCGGGTTACGGGCGGGCCGCCTGCCCCGGATGCACTTGGGATCGGGGCTGGATGCCTTGCAAGGGTCCAACCCCAAAACATCGCCGAAAGAAGAGGTAGCATATCATGGCCAAAGTCATCGGGATTGACCTCGGGACGACCAACTCTTGCGTTGCCATCATGGATGGTTCGCAGCCCCGCATCATCGAGAATTCGGAAGGCGCGCGCACGACGCCCTCCATCGTCGCCTTCACCGAGACCGAGCGTCTGGTGGGCCAGCCGGCGAAACGGCAGGCCGTCACCAATGCGGCGAATACCGTCTTTGCCGTGAAGCGCCTGATCGGCCGCCGCCATGACGATCCGGCGGTGACGAAGGATCAGAAGAACATCCCCTACAAGGTGGTGAATGGCGGCAACGGCGACGCATGGGTCGAAGTGCGGGGCGAGAAGTATTCGCCGTCGCAGATTTCTGCCTTCATCCTGCAGAAGATGAAGGAAACCGCCGAGTCCTATCTGGGCGAGACGGTGACACAGGCCGTCATCACGGTTCCGGCCTATTTCAACGACGCCCAGCGTCAGGCAACGAAGGACGCGGGCAAGATCGCCGGTCTGGAAGTGCTGCGGATCATCAACGAACCGACCGCCGCCGCGCTGGCCTATGGTCTGGACAAGAAGGAAACCCGCACCATCGCGGTCTATGACCTTGGCGGCGGCACCTTCGACATCACGATCCTTGAAATCGACGACGGCCTGTTCGAGGTGAAGTCCACCAACGGCGACACCTTCCTTGGCGGTGAAGACTTCGATATGCGCATCGTCAGCTATCTGGCCGACGAGTTCAAAAAGGAACATGGCGTCGACCTGACGCTGGACAAGATGGCGCTTCAGCGTCTGAAGGAAGCGGCGGAGAAAGCGAAGATCGAGCTTTCGTCGTCGCAGCAGACAGAAATCAATCAGCCGTTCATTTCGATGGACAAGAACACGGGGCAGCCGCTGCACCTCCTGGTGAAGCTGACGCGGGCGAAGCTGGAAAGCCTTGTCGACGACCTGATCAAGAAGTCGATGAAGCCCTGCGCTGCCGCGCTGAAGGATGCGGGCCTGTCCACGTCGGATATCGACGAGGTGGTTCTGGTCGGCGGCATGACGCGGATGCCCAAGGTCATCGAAGAGGTCACGAAGTTCTTCGGGAAGGAACCCCACAAGGGCGTGAACCCGGATGAAGTCGTGGCTGCAGGTGCCGCCATTCAGGCGGGCGTTCTGCAGGGTGACGTGAAGGACGTGGTCCTTCTCGACGTGACGCCGCTGAGCCTTGGCATCGAGACGCTGGGGGGGGTCTTTACCCGCCTGATCGACCGCAACACGACCATCCCGACGAAGAAGAGCCAGATCTTCTCGACCGCCGAGGACAACCAGAACGCGGTGACCATCCGCGTGTTCCAGGGCGAGCGCGAGATGGCGGCGGACAACAAGATGCTTGGCCAGTTCAATCTGGAAAACATCCCGCCCGCGCCGCGCGGCATGCCGCAGATCGAGGTGACCTTCGATATCGACGCGAACGGCATCGTGTCCGTTTCGGCGAAGGACAAGGGCACAGGCAAGTCGCAGCAGATCACCATTCAGGCGTCGGGTGGCCTCTCGGACGACGACATCGAGAAGATGATCAAGGATGCCGAGGCGAATGCCGAGGCGGACAAGGCCCGCAAGGAGCTGGTCGAAACCAAGAACCAGGGCGAAAGCCTGCTGCATTCGACGAAGAAGTCGCTGTCGGAGCATGGGGACAAGGTCGATCCGTCCACGGTGGAAGCCATCGAATTCGCCATGACGCCCTTGGAAGAGGCGCTGAAGGGTGAAGACGCGGGCAAGATCAAGGGCGCGATCCAGAACCTGACCGAAGCCGCGATGAAGCTGGGCGAGGCGATCTACAAGGCCAGCCAATCGGAAGGCGAAGGTAAGGACGAGGATGCGCCGCGGCCGGTGGATGACGACATCGTCGATGCCGACTTCGAGGATCTTGGCGAAAACAAGCGGAAGTGACACCGCGCGGATCGGAAGAGGGGGCGGTTCGGTAACGAACCGCCCCCACCCGGTTCAAAGAGGGGGTTTTGTCCCGGATGGCAAAACGTGATTACTATGAAGTCCTCGGTGTCGCGCGCGGTGCTTCGGCGGAGGAATTGAAGAAGGCCTATCGCCAGAAGGCGAAGGAGCTTCATCCCGACCGCAATGCCGACAATCCGAATGCCGAGGCGCAGTTCAAGGAAGTGAACGAGGCCTATGACGTTCTTAAGGATGCCGACAAGAAGGCAGCCTACGATCGTTTCGGTCATCAGGCATTCGAAGGCGGCATGGGCGGCGGTGGCCGAGGCGCGCAGGGTTTTGGCGGCGGCAATGCCGATTTCGCCAGTGCGTTCTCCGACGTGTTCGAAGACCTGTTCGGCGATTTCATGGGTGGCCGGGGCGGCGGTGGGCGCAGCCGGGCGCAGCGCGGATCGGATCTGCGCTACAACCTTCGCGTTTCTCTGGAAGAGGCCTATCAAGGCGTTCAGAAGACGATCAACGTCCCGAGCTCCGTTTCCTGCGACACCTGTCGAGGCACCGGGGCAGAAGGCGGTGCGGAACCCGTAACCTGCCCGACCTGTTCGGGCATGGGCAAGGTACGCGCCCAGCAGGGCTTTTTCACCGTGGAACGCACCTGCCCCACCTGCAACGGCATGGGCCAGATCGTGAAGAACCCCTGCCGGTCCTGCGGTGGCGCGGGCCGGATCGAAAAGGAACGGTCGCTTTCCGTCAACATCCCGGCCGGGGTGGAGACAGGCACCCGCATCCGGCTTGCAGGCGAGGGTGAAGCAGGGTTGCGCGGCGGGCCTTCGGGCGATCTCTATATCTTCATCGAGGTGCGCGAACATCCGATCTTCCAGCGCGATGGGGTCAACCTTTACTGCCGTATCCCGATCAGCATCACGACAGCTGCCTTGGGTGGCGAGGTCGAGGTGCCGACGATCGATGGGGGCAGAAGCCGGGTGAAGGTTCCCGCCGGAGCCCAGACGGGCAAGCAGATGCGCCTGCGGTCCAAGGGGATGCCCGCGTTGCGGGGTGCCGGGATCGGCGACATGGTGCTTGAACTGGCCGTCGAGACGCCCGTGAACCTGACCGGGCGTCAACGCGAGTTGCTGATGGAGTTCGAGAAGCTGAGCGAAGAGAACAACCCGGAAGGGAAAAGCTTCTTTTCCAAGGTGAAAGGGTTCTGGGACGGGATGAAGAGCTGATCCCTACCCTGACGGATTGTTGAAGGGTCGCCCTATTCGGGCGGCCTTTTTCATTAAGGGGCTGTTCATCCTTTGGCGTGAAGATGTGCGCATGAAACAGATGCGACACTTCTCCGAGGCGACCCTTCCGCTCTTCCCCCAAGGGGATGAGGATGAGGCCGTGATGACCGCACCGGTCACCGGACGGTTGCCCAGCTATATCGCCGACCATCGCAAGCGACTGCGTGACAGGTTCATGGAAACTGGCGGGCAGGGGGTGGCGGATTATGAACTGCTGGAACTGATCCTGTTCCGCGCCATCCCGCGGCAGGATGTAAAGCCCTTGGCGCGGCGGTTGCTGGACCGGTTCGGTGATCTGGCGCGCGTCGTATCCGCCCCCGCATCACGCCTCTTGCAGGAGCATGGGGTGGGCGAGGCCGTGGTGGCGGAACTCAAACTGCTTGAAGTCGTGGCGCAGAGGATGGCGCGATCCAAGGTCATGCAGCGACCCGTCCTGTCCTCGTGGACCGCCCTGCTGGACTACTGTCACACGGTCATGTCCCATGCCGAGCAGGAGCATTTCCGTATCCTGTTCCTGGATCGGAAGAACGTCCTGATCGCGGATGAGGAACAGGCAAAGGGCACCGTGGACCATGTCCCCGTTTACCCGCGTGAGGTCGTGAAGCGGGCGCTGGAACTGGGATCATCGGCCGTGATCCTTGTACACAACCACCCGTCGGGGGACCCGACACCTTCGGCGGCGGATATCGACATGACGCGTCAGGTCGCGCGGGCCTGTGCCGTGCTGGGCATTACGCTGCATGATCATCTGATCATCGGCAAGGATCGCGAGGTCAGTCTTCGGTCAGAGCGTCTGATCTGAGGAAATCAGGCCGCAGCCAAAGCTCTACCCGGCGGTTCAGGCGACGGCCTGCGGCGGTTTCATCGCAGGCCATGGGCAGGGCCTCGCCGAAGGCGATAACCTGCGGAAACCTGTCTTCAGCAAGATCGGGTGCCGCCTGACGCAGGGCGGAAAGAACGGTTTCCGCCCGCGTCTGCGACAGGTCGAGGTTGGCACTTGCCGCGCCGGACCCATCGGAGAAGCCGGCAAGGAACAGGCTTTCGCCCCGGAAGGAGCCTGCCAGAAGTAAGCGCGCAAGATCGGCGATATTTCCCCGCGAACTTGCATCAAGGGTGCTGGACCCATCCTCGAACCGGAACGTGAAGGAGAGGCGATCCGCGCCATCCATCACGTCGACGAGGCGCTTCAGATCGGCCAGCGTCGTTTCCTCGCCCGCCCCTTGTATGGCGTTGATCAGGCGCAGGCCATCTGCCGTCATCGGCTGCCGCACCGTGCCACGGTCGACATAGCCCTGCGCCGCGATGACCGCCTGCGCGGCGGGAAGAGAGAGAAACTCCAGAAATTCGCGCGCCATGAGGGGAAGGCGGCGGCGGGGTGTCAGCAGGTGATAGGGCAGGGAAAGCGGGTAATCCTCGGCCTTGACGGCAAGGGCCGTAGGCAGGAGCGGGAAACCGCAACTGTCGGTCAGGGTGATGGGGCGCGCCGTTCCGGCGACGGCGCGCCCGGTGACGGCGATGGCCCATGGATCACGGGCGACGGCTGCGGCAAGGGTGGCAAGGTCGGGATGCCGCTCCGTCGCGGCGATGTCACGGCCGAGACGGGCGGCAAGGGCCTGTTGCAGACCATCCTCCGCAGGCAGGCCATGCAGGACGAGCGGCATATCGGGCCCGCCCACATCGGCCCAGTTGGTGACTTCTCCGGCCAGAACGCGGGCAAGATCGGCAGAGGATATCTGTGCAACGGGATTGTCGGGGGCCACGACCGGAACGAGGGCATCCAGCGCGAGGGGGCGTTCGCCAAGGTCAGGCTCGGTGGTGGTGGACAGGATCAGTTCGGCACGCCCGGAAAGGAGGGCAGCGCGGGCCTCGGCTGCGGGCAGGGGTTGGAAGCTGAACTCTGCGAGGACCTGTTCGGTTGTTGGGTCTGTCAGCCGGGCGATGCCGTCCTCGCCGATCGCATGGTCAAGACCCCGAGAGGTAGCGAAAGCGGCGAAGAGTCGGGGGAGCAAGCTGTGCCCCGGCGCCGCCTCTCCTACGATCCGAACGGGGATGCGTGGCGCGGTCAGGTCGGGGCAACCGGGGCCATCACAGATGACGCCCTGACCATCCACCGTCAGGGGGCCGTATTCGGTTTCGATGCGGTAGAATTCGCCATCCCAGCCCTGCAGGGTGCCCGTCAGCGACAGGCCGCCATCCCGTGCCGTCAGGGTAACGTCCTGCGCCGCAGCCGAACCGCCCATGAAAAGCGCGACGAAGATCGCCGCGCCGCGCAACACCACCCGCATTAACCCTGCCCGGCCACTATTCTGTTGCGGCGAGTTTCATGTCCGGAAGCGGATTATTCAAGGCCACAAAACCATCCACCCCATCGCATTCGGGCATAGCGAGCGTCAGGTCGCTGCGGGTGATCCGGCCGGTCTCGCTGAGGATGACCTCGCCCAGGAGTTCGCGCCCGCAGGTGGTTTCGGTGACTGCGGCCTCAATCCCGACCGGAGGCGCCTCACCCTCGGGCCAGGTTGCGACCTCGGCCAGCAAGGGGACGGGACCGGTGGCCTCTCCTAGGATGAGGCGGGGCTGCTCGGTCTGCAGGGAGAAGCGGTCGTCGCCCATGCCTTGCACGACGAGGCGGTTGATCGTCGCGATGTCGGGCACGGGAGAGGCCGCGGAGATTTCCTGCCCATCCTCAAGCCGTACGGCCACCTGCCCCAGCGCGTCGAGGGCGGGGATATCCGCGAAGAAGGCACCGCTTGCAGTGGTGCGGTAGGTGACCGCAAGCCCTGCGTGCCGAAGGACGAGGGTCTGGTTGGCCGCGCAGGGCGCGGTGAGTGTGACCGAGAGGGTGGCGTCGGTCCCGGTGAAGACATCCAGACTGGCGGCGCAGCCTTCTGTTCCGCTTCCTGTCTGCATCGTGGCGGGTTGCGACCAGTTCTGTTCCGGCGTTGCTGCGGCGGGAACGAGGTCGCCATGCGGGATCTGGCGATGGTCGTAGCCGCCAAGGGGCGTGGCCGCCGCGAGACGCAGGGCAGGGCTTGTGGAGACGGAGGGGACTGGGGTCATGGCGGTGGTGGACTGCGCCGTGCCGGAGGCCATGTATTGCCCGGCCCCGAGCGCGATCAGAAGGGTTGCCCCTGCCGTCATCAGACTGCGATGGCGATTCATCGACCGACTCCTACACACTGCAACGCCTTTCCCCATGACAGGGAAAGGCGTCTTGCAAAGGGCAGGATTGTGGCAAGAACGGAAACGGTTGCCCGATCAGTCGTTTGCGCCGTGGCAATGCTTGAACCGTTCGCCCGAACCGCAGGGGCAGGCATCGTTGCGCGACGGGTTGCCCCAGGTCGCACGATCCTGCGGATCGAAGCCGGGGCGCGCGGCCATGGCACCTGCGCCGACAGCGGCCGCAACCGGCACGGCAACCTGTGCCGCAGCGGTCTTTTCGGCCTCAGCGGCCTGCACGGCGCGCTGCTGGGCAAGAAGCTGCTGCATCATCGCCTCTTGCTCTTCCTTCGTGATCGGGCGGATGAGAGCGAGTTTCTGCGTCACGTCCTGACGAAGCGAGTTCAGCATCGACTCGAACAGGGTGAATGCCTCGGTCTTGTATTCCGAGAGCGGATCGCGCTGGGCATAGCCGCGGAAGCCGACGACGGAACGCAGGTGTTCCAGTTTCAGCAGGTGTTCGCGCCACTTGCCGTCGATGGCCTGAAGCAGGACCTGCTTTTCAATGTTGCGCATCGTTTCCGCGCCGAAGGCTGCGGTCTTTTCTGCGATGGCGGCATCCGACTTCTCGGTCAGGCGTTCGCGGAGCGTTTCCTGATCGACACCTTCCTCGGCGGCCCATGCGGCAACGGGCAGGTCGAGGTTCAGTTTCTCTTTCACCGCCTGTTCCAGACCGGGGGCGTCCCATTGGTCGGCATAGGTCTTGGGCGGCATGTAGAAATCGACGAGGTCCTCGATGACTTCGTGGCGCATGTCATCGGCGATTTCGCCGATATCCTCGGCCTGCATGATTTCCAGACGCTGGCCAAAGATGACCTTGCGCTGGTCATTCATCACGTCGTCAAATTTCAGGAGTTGCTTGCGGATGTCGAAGTTGCGGCCTTCGACCTTGGCCTGCGCGCGTTCCAGCGACTTGTTGACCCAAGGGTGAACGATCGCCTCACCTTCCTTCATGCCCAATTTGGACAGGACGGAATCCAGTCGGTCGGAGCCGAAGATCCGCATCAGGTCGTCGTCGAGCGACAGGAAGAAGGAGGAACGGCCCGGATCACCCTGACGGCCGGAACGGCCGCGCAACTGATTGTCGATGCGGCGAGATTCGTGGCGTTCGGTGCCAAGGACGAAGAGGCCGCCGGCCGCGATGACCTTTGCCTTTTCCTCGGCATGTTCGGCCTCGATCCGGGCGCGGACCTCGTCGGGGTGGAGGTGAGGGTCGGCGGCGATGGCCTCCATCACCTTCATCTCGACATTGCCGCCAAGCTGGATATCGGTGCCGCGACCGGCCATGTTGGTGGCGATAGTCACAGCGCCGAAGCGGCCCGCCTCGGCGACGATCTTCGCCTCTTGTTCGTGGTGGCGGGCGTTCAGGACGTTGTGCGTGACACCCGCCGCCTTGAGCATGTTCGACAGGAGTTCGGACTTCTCGATAGAGGTCGTGCCGACGAGGATCGGTTGCCCTTTGGCGTTGGCCTCCTTGATCGTGCGGACGATGCCTTCGTATTTTTCCTTGGCGGTGCGATAGACCTGATCATGTTCGTCGACCCGCGCGACGGGGCGGTTCGTCGGAACCTCGACCACGCCGAGACGGTAGATTTCCATGAATTCCTCGGCCTCTGTCTGGGCGGTACCGGTCATGCCGGCCAGCTTTTCATAAAGGCGGAAGTAGTTCTGGAAGGTCACGGAGGCGAGCGTGACGTTCTCCGGCTGGATGTTGACGCGTTCCTTCGCCTCGATCGCCTGATGGAGGCCTTCGGACAGGCGGCGGCCACGCATCATTCGGCCGGTGAATTCGTCGATCAGCATCACTTCACCGTCGCGGACGATGTATTGCTGATCGCGGTGGAAGAGTTTGTGCGCCTTCAGCGCCTGCGTGACGTGGTGAACCAGCGTCGTGCTTTCGGGATCATAGAGCGATTGCCCCTCGGGCAGGAGGCCCGCCGCCTGCAGAAGCTGTTCGATATGTTCGTTGCCGTCTTCGGTATAGGTGACCGAGCGTGTCTTTTCGTCGATCTTGAAATCCTCTTCCCGCAGATCGGGGATCAGGGCATCGACGCGCTGATAGAGGTCGCTACGATCCTGCGAGGGGCCGGAGATGATGAGGGGCGTGCGCGCCTCGTCGATAAGGATACTGTCGACCTCGTCCACGATGGCGAAGTAATGGCCACGCTGGGCCATGTCTTCGATCGACATCTTCATGTTGTCGCGAAGGTAGTCGAAGCCGAGTTCGTTGTTCGTGGCATAGGTGATATCGCAGCGATAGGCCGCGCGCTTTTCAGCATCGGGCTGATAGGGATAGACCACGCCGCAGGTCAGGCCGAGGGTGGTGTAGACCTTGCCCATCCATTCGGCGTCGCGCTTGGCCAGATAGTCGTTGACGGTGACGACATGCACGCCGCGCCCGGTAAGGGCGTTGAGGTAGGCGGGGAAGGTGGCCATGAGGGTTTTGCCCTCGCCCGTCTTCATTTCCGAGATGTTGCCCTGATGCAGGAAGATGCCGCCCTTCAACTGCACGTCGAAAGCGCGCAGGCCCAGCGCACGGCGGGCGCCTTCGCGGCAGTTCGCGAAAGCTTCGGGCAGGATTGCGTCAAGGCTTTCGCCGCCTTCTTGCACGCGTTTCTGGAATTCGGCCGTCTTGGCCCGCAGGCCTTCGTCGCTGAGGGCGGCGAATTCGGGCTCTAGCGCGTTGATCTTTGCGACCAGCGGGCGAACCGACTTTACCTTGCGGTCGTTCGGGGTTCCGAAGACCTTCCGCGCAAGCGTTCCCAGACCCAGCATGTTTTCTCCGCCTACCTGACATCATCGTGTGAGGCTGTGGCCTTGCCCGCCCCCAACGCCTTCCATAGAAGAGCCAAGTGGCCCGGCGGCCCCGTCGCACGCGACCCCCGCGAAATAAGGGACCGGCCGGGTATAGTCAACGTCGCTGAGGGCAGCGGCACGATCAGGAGAAGGTGAGATGGCGAAACATTCCAAGGTCTGGGCGGGGCTGATGCTGGCCTGTTCGCTTTCGCTGCCCGCACTGGCGCAGGACGAGGCGGCCACCGCCGATACGGTCGTGGCGGTGGTGAACGGAACCGAGATCACGCTGGGCGAGTTGATCATCCTGCGCGAGAAACTGCCCGCGCAGTATCAGGCGCTGCCGGATGACCTGCTGTTCAAGGGGCTGATCGATCAGGCCGTGCAGCAGACGGCGCTGGAGCAGGCGGTTTCGGCGGAGACGTCGAAGCGGGACGAATTGTGGATGAAGACCGACCGCCGCAGCTATCTGGCCGGGAAGGCATTGCAAGAGGTCGTCGCGGCCGCGGTGACGGATGAGGCGCTGCAGGCGGCCTATGACGAGAAATACGCCAACGCCCCGGCATCGAAGGAGTATTCGGCGCAGCACATTCTGGTGGACAGCGAAGAGAAGGCGGCTGCGTTGAAGGCCGAGATCGAGGGCGGCGCGGATTTCGGTGAGGTGGCGAAGGCCAATTCCACCGATACCGGTTCTGCGGTGAATGGTGGCGATCTGGGCTGGTTCGGTCTGGGCATGATGGTGAAGCCCTTCGAGGATGCCGTGGTCGCGGCGACGCCCGGTTCCGTGGTGGGCCCGGTGCAGAGCGATTTCGGTTTCCACCTGATCAAGGTGAACGAGGTGCGCGATGCGGCCAAGCCGACCATCGACGAGGTGCGCGACGAGTTGGCCGCGCAGATCGAACAGACGGCAGTAGAAGCCAAGTTGGCCGAGTTGACGGCCGCGGCAGAGATCACCCGCCCCGGCGAGGGGCTTGACCCGGCGCTGATCCGGGATGCAACTCTGCTGGACAAGTAACCGGGGGACGGGCCGATGCCGAAGACTGATTGGAAATCCGAAGCCAAGGCGCTGAAGAAGAAGATCAAGAAGCTGAAGGCCCGTGTGATGGGCGGAGAGATCGGGGCGGCGGCTGTTTCCGCTGCCCCGGCGAAGAAGGCGAAGATGGTGTCGCCCTTGGCGCCGAAGGGGGGTTTTCCGCAATTGCCAGTGATTGCGGGGGTGGAGTTCGCGGCGGTCGAGGCCGGGGTGCGCTATCAGAACCGCAAGGATGTTATGCTGGTGCGGCTGGCGCCGGATAGCGCGGTGGCAGGGGTGTTCACGCGGTCTTCCACACGGTCGGGCTGTGTGCGCGACTGTCAGGCGAAGCTGGCGATGAAGGTGCCTGCGGGGGCCGGGGCGGCGATCATCGTGAATTCCGGCAATTCGAATGCCTTTACCGGAAAGGTGGGGGATGAGGCCGTGGCGACGGTGACCGGGGGGGTGGCAGAGGCGCTGGGCATTCCGGCGAGCCGGGTGTTTTCGTCATCGACCGGGGTGATCGGGGAACCGCTGCCCTTTGAGAAGATCACGTCGAAGATCCCTGATCTGGTCGCCGAACTGCGCGAGGATGCCATCGAGATGGCGGCCCATGCGATGATGACCACGGACACTTTCCCCAAGGGCGCGGCAGCGACGGTGCAGGGCGAGGGGGGCGAGATTCATATTGCGGGGATCGCCAAGGGTTCGGGGATGATCGCGCCGGATATGGCGACGATGCTGGTCTATATCTTCACCGATGCGAAGATTTCGGCGGCGAACCTGCAGAAGATGCTATTGCGCAACGTGGATGCGACCTTCAACTCCATCACCGTCGACAGCGACACGTCGACCTCGGACACGCTGTTGGTAGCCGCGACGGGACAATCGACGGCGGCAGAGGTGAAGGGGACCGTGGCGAAGGCCTTCGAAGCGGCGCTTCGGGGTGTGATGATGAACCTTGCCCATCAAGTGATCCGCGATGGCGAAGGGGCCACGAAGTTCGTGGAGGTCCGGGTGACCGGGGCCAAGGACGATGCGGATGCAGCACGGGTTGCCTTTGCGGTCGCCAATTCGCCTTTGGTCAAGACGGCGATTGCCGGGCAGGACCCCAACTGGGGCCGGATCGTCGCCGCCGTGGGTAAGTCGGGTGCCGAGGCGGACCGGGACCGGCTGACCATCCGCTTTGGCGATATCCTTGTGGCCGAGAAGGGCTGGCGCAACCCGGCCTATCGGGAAGAGGATGGCGCGGCCTATATGCTGGGCGAGGATCTGGTGATCGGCGTCGATCTGGGGCTGGGCAAGGGCAAGCGGTCGGTCTGGACCTGCGATCTGACCAACCGCTATGTGGAGATCAACGCGGATTACCGGTCGTGAAGATCGTCCTTGTTTCGGCGGTCGCGCTGATCGACGTCGAAGGGCGGGTTCTGCTGGCGCAGCGGCCCGAGGGGAAGTCGTTGGCGGGGCTGTGGGAGTTTCCGGGCGGCAAGGTGGAACCCGGCGAAACGCCCGAGGCCGCGTTGATCCGCGAGCTGAAGGAAGAGCTGGGCATCGATACATGGGCGAGTTGTCTGGCCCCGCTGACCTTTGCCAGCCACAGCTATGAGGGGTTCCACCTACTGATGCCGCTTTTTGCCTGCCGGAAATGGGAGGGAATCGTTTCCGGGCGCGAGGGGCAGAAACTGGCCTGGGTGCGGGCGCAGAACCTGAAGGACTATCCGATGCCGCCCGCTGACATCCCCCTGATACCCATCCTGCGGGACTGGCTTTAAGAAAGATGCGGATAAGACCAAGGTTTATACATTTTCGTTACTTTTGTGCTGGTTTCGTGAACAAAAAGAATTAGTCTTTAAGCATTGTTTCTGGGGAGAGACGCAATGCTGCGGACGATAACGATCGGGAGTTGTGTGTCAGTGCAGGGGATCGTTGTGAGGCAGCTTGCTGATGGCAAACTGATTGTCCGCGTGGATGAGAAGACTTTTGTCGGCAACCCTGTTGCGCAGGCGCAGGTATCGCGGGACCTGCACGCACAATAGCCGCCGGTCGGGCGAAAGGAAAAAGCCGGGCAGTCTGCCCGGCTTTTCTTTTTGCGTTTCACGCGCAGGATCAGGCCAGCGTGCGCTGGACTTCCTCGCGTTCGAAGATTTCGATGACATCGCCCGCGCGGATGTCCTCGTAGCGTTCGAAGGCCATGCCGCATTCCTGACCGGACTGCACTTCCTTGACCTCGTCCTTGAAGCGCTTGAGCGTCTTGAGCGTGCCTTCGTGGATGACCACGTTGTCGCGCAGCAGGCGGACGCCGGCAGAGCGGCGGGCGACGCCTTCGGTGACAAGGCAGCCTGCGACGTTGCCGACGCCGGTGATGCGGAAGACTTCCTGGATCTTTGCATAGCCGATGAAGTTCTCGCGTACTTCGGCCTTGAGCAGGCCGGAGGCGGCCTGTTTGATGTCGTCGATCAGGTCGTAGATGATCGAGTAATAGCGGATCTCTACGCCCTTTTGCTGGGCAGAACTGCGGGCAGTCGCATTGGCGCGGACGTTGAAGCCGATGATCGGGGCTTTCGACGCCTCGGCCAGACCCACGTCGGAATCGGTGATGGCACCGACGCCGTAGTGGAGGACGCGGACGCGGACCTCTTCGTTGCCAACCTTTTCCAGCGCTTGGACGATGGCTTCGGCAGAGCCTTGCACGTCGGCCTTGACCAGAACCGGCAGTTCCGAAACGTCCTGATCCGCCTTGGCCTTGGCCATGAGCTGTTCGAGGGTCGTGGCGGCACCGGCGGCGGCGCGTTTGTCCTTGGCGGCTTTCTCGCGGTAATCCGCGATCTCGCGCGCCTGCGCTTCGGTTTCGACAACGTTCAGCACGTCACCGGCTTCGGGCGTGCCGTTCAGGCCCAGCACTTCGACCGGAACCGAAGGACCGGCTTCGGTGACCGTTTCGCCCTTGTCGTTGATGAGAGCGCGGACCTTGCCCCACTTTTCACCCACGACAAAGATGTCGCCGCGCTTCAGCGTGCCGTTCTGCACGAGAACGGTTGCAACCGGGCCACGGCCTACGTCGAGCTTGGCTTCGATCACGGCACCGGAGGCGGCGCGGTTCGGGTTGGCCTTGAGTTCAAGGATTTCCGCCTGAAGCGCGATGGCCTCCAGCAGGTTGTCCAGACCCTTGCCGGTCTTGGCCGAAACCTCGACATCCTGCACTTCGCCGGACATCTGTTCCACCACGACCTCGTGCTGCAGGAGGTCAGTACGGACCTTCTGCGGGTTGGCGTCGGGCTTGTCGCATTTGTTGATAGCGACGATCATCGGGACCTTGGCGGCCTTGGCGTGGTTGATCGCCTCGATCGTCTGGGGCATCACTGCGTCATCCGCGGCAACCACCAGAATGACGATGTCCGTCACCTGCGCGCCCCGTGCGCGCATGGAGGTGAATGCCGCGTGGCCGGGCGTGTCGAGGAAGGACACGAGCGAGCCATTCGGCGTCTTCACCTGATAGGCACCGATGTGCTGGGTGATGCCGCCGGCTTCGCCAGCGACGACGTTCGCCTTGCGGATCGCGTCCAGAAGCGAGGTCTTGCCGTGGTCGACATGGCCCATGATCGTGACGATCGGGGGACGCGGTTGCAGATCCTCGTCGCGGTCGGCCACGGTTTCGATGGCCTGTTCCACGTCCGAGTCGGACACGCGCACGGCCTTGTGGCCGAATTCCTCGATCACCAGTTCGGCGGTGTCGGCGTCGATGGTCTGGTTCATCGTGACCATCATGCCCATCTTCATGAGCGCCTTGACCACATCCGCAGCCCGTTCGGCCATGCGGTTCGCCAGTTCGGAAACGACGATGGTTTCCGGCAGCTGCACGTCGCGCACCTGCTTTTCGGCCTTCTGGCCGAAGCCCATCGCCTTCTGGCGGGCCTTCTCCTGCTTGCGCTTCATCGCTGCGAGAGAGCGCTGACGGCCGCCTTCATCGGAGATGGCGTCGGACAGCGTCAGCTTCCCTGCGCGGCGGCCTTCGTCGCCCTTCACCTTGCCGCGGTCGCGGTCGGTGGCGCGTTCGTCGCGTTCGCGTTCGGCCTTGCGCGGGGCAAGGGGAGCGCGGGCGGCGGCACCGGCAGTGCGGCCACCCTCTTCGGCAGCAGCGGGCGCGGCGGGCGCCGCCTTCGCGGCGGGCGCTTCGGGTGCGGCGGCGGATTTCGGGCGGGTGCCAAGGATTTCGGCCTTGCGGGCGGCGGCGGCGGCGATGCGCGCCTCTTCCGCTGCGCGGGCGGCGCGTTCCTCTTCCTCAGCCTTGGCCTTGAGCGCGGCTTCCCGTTCGCGATCCTCGCGTTCCTTGGCCTCGATCTCTTCGCGGCGGCGCTGACGATCTTCCTCACGCGCGCGCTCTTCCTCGGCGCGGCGGGCGGCGTCTTCCTGTTCGCGGGCCTTTGCAGCCTTCAGGGCCGCCAGACGGCGTTCCATCTCGGCATCCGAGATGCCTGCCGGGCGTTTGGACGGATCGCCCAGATGCGGGCTGCCGGTCGTCGCACCAGCACCCGCGGCACCGGGTTTCGTCGGAACCACCACGCGCTTGCGCTTGACCTCCACGGCCACGCTTTTGGTGCGGCCATGGCTGAAGCTTTGCTTCACCTGTCCGGGTCCACGCGCGCCGCCACCCAAGCCGAGGGGTTTCTTGCCGTCAGTATCGCTCATGCCGTCTTCGTTTCCTCTGCGGCGGATGGACCGCCGATATGCCCGCGCAAACCTGCGAGCCTTGCCGCTTCCTCTACAACACGTCGTTCGAGTCCACCAGCCGCAAGCGCGGCGTGTATGGCACGTTCGCGCCCGAAAGCCAAACCCAATTCCCCCGAGGAAAGACAGCCGATGAAGCTGTTTTCGCCTTCCGGTGGATGCAGCTTGGTCTTGCCGCGTTCCGACCCGTCGCTGGCCTGGATCAGGACCGAAGCCTGACCCTTGACCAGCCATTCCTTCACCTTCTCGTAGCCGGTGACGGCCTCGCCCGCCTTGCGGGCCATCGACACGAAGTCGATCACCCGGCGCAGGAGCTGCGCCTCGATCAGATCGGAGAGGCCTTCGGGGGCCTTTACCGGCTGACGTGCGGCGCGGGAGAAAAGACCCTTTGCCGCCGCCTTGTCAATGGCCGCCCGTTCCGCCGCGACATAGATGCCACGGCCCGGCAGGCGACCGAGGATGTCGGGCACCACCATCGCATCGGGGCCCACGACGAAACGGATCAGGCCGGCCTTCGGCTGGCTTTCCCCCGAAACGATGCATTTGCGTTCCGGTCCGTCCTGATCCTTTTCCCGGCCACCCCGCGTCATGGGTGCGAATCCCGAGGCCTGAGATCAGGCCTCGGCCTCCTCGTCTTCTTCGGCCTCTTCGGAGGCCGTTTCCAACTCGGTCGGGTCGACCCAGCCCAGCATGACACGTGCGGTCATGATAAGGTGCTGCGCTTCCTCCAGCGACATCTCGAATTTCTCGAGGACGCCCTCGTCCTTCTTGCGCTGGCCATTCTCGGTCGTCCAGCCGCCGGCGAGTTCCCAGTCGGCGCAGGTGGCGAAGTCTTCCAGCGTCTTGATGCCGTCCTTGGCCAGAGCCTCGACCATCTGGGGGGTGAGCCCTTCGAATTCGATCAGGCTGTCCTCGACGCCCATCGCGCGGGCGGCTTCCAGAGCCTTGCGGTTCTGTTCTTCGAGGAAGTCGCGGGCGCGGGCCTGAAGCTCGGCAGCGGTGTCTTCGTCGAAGCCGTCGATGGAGAGGAGTTCGTCCACGTCCACATAGGCGACTTCTTCCAGATTGGTGAAGCCTTCGGAGACGAGGAGTTGCGCCATCATCTCGTCGACATCAAGCGTGTCCATGAACAGCTTGGTGCGTTCCGCGAATTCGGCCTGACGGCGCTGCGATTCCTCGGCCTCGGTCATGATGTCGATGTCGAGGGCCGTCAGTTGCGACGCCAGACGGACGTTCTGGCCACGACGACCGATGGCGAGCGAAAGCTGTTCGTCGGGGACGACCACCTCGATCTTGCCGGCCTCTTCGTCGATGACGACCTTGGACACTTCGGCAGGCTGAAGGGCGTTCACGAGGAACGTGGCCTGATCCTGATTCCACGGAATGATGTCGATCTTTTCGCCCTGAAGCTCATTGACCACGGCCTGCACGCGCGAACCGCGCATGCCGACGCAGGCGCCGACCGGATCGATCGAGTTGTCATAGGAGATGACGGCGATCTTGGCGCGCGAGCCCGGATCGCGGGCGACGGCCTTGATCTCGATGATGCCGTCGTAGATTTCCGGCACTTCCATCTTGAAGAGTTCGGCCATGAACATCGGGTCGGTGCGCGACAGGAAGACCTGCGGACCCCGCGCCTCACGCCGCACATCCTTGATGTAGCAGCGGATGCGGTCGTTGGGGCGATAGGCTTCGCGGCCGATCTTTTCGTTGCGGCGCAGGATGCCTTCGCCGCGGCCGATGTCGACGATGATGTTGCCGTATTCCTCGCGCTTGACGACACCGTTGATGATGGAACCCTTGCGGTCCTTGAATTCCTCGTACTGACGATCCCGCTCGGCCTCGCGGACCTTTTGCAGGATGACCTGCTTGGCCGATTGGGCGGCGATGCGGCCAAGGTCCACCGGGGGAACCTCGTCGATGATCTCGTCGCCGATCTGGGGATCGGGCTTGTAGGCCTTGGCCTGTTTCACGGTGAGTTGGGCGTGGTGGTTTTCCACGGCCTCATCTTCCACGACGGTGCGGATGCGGGCGAAGGTGGCGCGGCCCGTCTTGCGGTCGATCTTCACCCGGATGTCGAGGTCGCTGCCATAGCGGGACTTGGCCGCACGGGCGAGCGATTCCTCCATCGCCTGGATCACCAGATCGGGGTCGATCATCTTTTCCCGTGCCACGGCCTCGGCCGTTTGCAGGAGTTCGAGCTGGTTCGCGGAGGTGATAGCCATGAGGGACTCCCGGTATCAGTGTTTCGTCTCGGGCGCGTCGGGGGCGGTGTCGCCCTCGTCCTCGCCTTCGAATTCTTCGATGTCGGTGAATTGCGATTCGTCGATCACGCCGGAGGCTTTGCGCTGGCGCAGCATTTCGGCGATCAGGTCATCGGTCAGGATCAGCTTGGCATCCGACAGCCAATCGAATTTCAGGCCGATGGTCAGGGGTTCGCCGCCTTCTTCGATTTCGATCAGCACCTCGTCGCCTTCGATGCCTTGCAGCGTGCCCTTGAAGCGACGGCGGCCGTCGATGAGTTCGGTGGTTTCGATGCGGGCTTCGTAATCCACCCACATGTCGAAATCCTTCAACCGCGTCAGCGGGCGGTCGATGCCGGGGGAAGACACTTCGAGGACGTAGTTCTCTTCGATCGGGTCTTCCACATCCAGAACGGCGGAGACGGCGGTGGAGATCGCGGCGCAGTCGTCGACCTCGATCCCGCCTTCGGGGCGGTCGGCCATGATTTGGAGGATGCGCGTCTTGCCACCCATCAGCCGGATGCGGACCAATTCGAACCCCAGCCCCTCGATGACGGGGCCGACGATGGCCGCGAGGCGGCGGTCGATGGCGGTCTTGGCGATCAAGTCGGTCATTCGGGTTCCGATGGAAACAAAAAAGCGGGCTCAGCGGCCCGCGTGTCAGGTTCGGTGGGGCCGGGTTTGGACCCCGACACCGCTGTTGCAAGGGCATATACGCGCCGGGGGGCGAGTCTGCAAGGGGTTTGCGGTCAGGGGCGGCGGAGCGCGTCCATCGCGCGGACCAGCCCCTCGCTTATGCCGGGTTCGGAGAGGGCGTGACCGGCGAAGGGGATCAGGCGGATTTCGCAGGCATCCCAGCCTTGCGCCAGTTTCCACGCGGAAACGGGCGGACAGATCATGTCGTAACGGCCTTGGATGATGGTGGCGGGGATGTGCCGGATCCTAGCCCTTTCGCGCAGGATCCAGCCGTCTTCTTCAAGAAAGCCGCCATTGTGGAAATAGTGGTTTTCAAGTCGGGCGAAGGCGCGGGCATATTCAGCCGGGCTCTCGCCCAGCGGGCCGTCATTGAGGATGGAGGCGAGCGCGTTTTCCCAGTTGGCCCAGATGCGGCCAAAGCGCGTTTCTTCCATCACGTTGCCGGAAAAGAGGCGGCGGTGATAGGCGGCGATCAGGTCGTCGCGCTCGTCATGCGGGATGACGTTTACGAAACGTGACCAGAGTTCGGGGAAGAAGGCCCCTGCCCCGCCACCATAGAACCAGTCGAGTTCGGCCCGCGTCATCAGGAAGACGCCGCGCAGGACGAGATGGGCCACGCGGTCGGGATGGGTGATGGCATAGATGAGGGCGAGGGTGGCGCCCCAACTGCCGCCGAAACAGATCCAGCGCGAGATGCCGAGTTCCTTGCGGATCACCTCGATATCGTTGACGAGGTGCCATGTCGTGTTCTGGATCACGCTGGCATGGGGCCGCGAGCGGCCACAGCCGCGTTGATCGAAGAGGATCACGCGGAAGGCGGACGGGTCGAAGTATCGGCGCATGGCGGGGCTGCAGCCGCCGCCGGGACCGCCATGCAGCACCACGACGGGGATGCCGTCGGGATTGCCGCATTGTTCGACATAGATGCGGTGGCCGTCGCGCATGTCGATGATCCGCTGATCGAAAGGATCGATCGGCGGGTAGAGAAATTCGACTGCGCGCTTTTGGCCTGATCTCTGGTCCATCGACGCCCTATATAACGCCTAAAATCCTTGCGCCAAAGTTAAAGAAGAGGACGGCAGATGGTGACGACCACGGTAGACCCCGCCGAGGTGGCGAAATTCGAGGCGATGGCCGCGGAATGGTGGGACCCGAACGGAAAGTTCAAGCCGCTGCATATGCTGAACCCCTGTCGGCTGGACTACATCACGGCGCAGATCGCGGCGGAGTTCGACCGGGATCTGACGCAGGCGCAACCCTTCAAGGGATTGAGATTGCTGGATATCGGCTGCGGCGGGGGGTTGTTGTCAGAACCCATGGCGCGGCTGGGGGCGACGGTCGTGGGGGCGGATGCGGCGGCGCGGAACATTCCTGTGGCACAGGTGCATGCGGCGCAATCGGGGCTGGAGATCGATTATCGCCACACCACGGCAGAGGCTTTGGCCGAGGCGGGGGAGCGGTTCGACATCGTGTTGAACATGGAGGTGGTGGAGCATGTGGCGGACCCGCAGGCCTATCTGACCGCGTGCCAGATTCTGTTGAAAGACAACGGGTTGATGATCTGTTCCACGTTGAACCGTAACCCCAAGAGCTTTGTCATGGCGATCATCGGGGCGGAGTATGTGATGCGGTGGTTACCCAAGGGAACGCATGATTGGGCGAAATTCATCACTCCGGACGAACTCTATGACCTGATCCGCAAGGCGGGGCTGGAGCCGGTGGACAGAAAGGGCATGGTTTTCAACCCTGTAAGCTGGTCATGGTCGCTGTCGGCGCGGGATCTTTCGTGCAACTACGTCACGGCGAGCGTGAAGCGGCAGGGTGTCTGAGCCGATTGCGGGGCGTACCGATGGCCGTGCGGCAAACCGTACCGCAAACTGTCAGCACGCAGCGAACGGTCGGTTAACACCTGTTAACGCAACCGAGGGCCGGGCATCCGGGAGTGCCGTTTGCAGTTTGCGGCGGATATCATCCATGCGCTTTTGCGTAAGCCTGCAACCGAAGGGCGATCAAGGCCAAGGGCGTTACAGTCTGTGGTCCTGACGTTGGTTGGAATGTGGCAAAATTGAGGTTGGATTATGTCAATTTTCGTTAATTCAGGTTGATGTAGGGCGGCAAGATCAGGGAAACTGGCCCCAGACTGAGACTTGGGGGATTTTTCATGTTCAGATACATCATGGCCTTTGCTGCGACGGCGCTGCTGGCGTCGCAGGTTCAGGCCGCAACGATCAGTGGGCCGCCGATGCCATTGCAGGCGGGCGTGCCCTATACCTTCACTTATACGCCCGATAGCCCGACCGAGATCTTGGATACCTATGACTTTTACATCCTGCGTCTAACGGTCACCGACTCGACTCGTCCGGGAGAAGCGGCCTCGTTCGGTTTTTCTGGAACGAACATTGATCCGAACGAGACATTCAATTTTTCTTGGATCTTCAACTCGACGGGTTCTGCCGTTTTGTCGGTTGTCAGCTGGTATAACACCTATCTCGGTGCAGAACTCGTTCAGGGGCCGTTTGGTCCCATCGCGATAGAGGGAGAAGGCTTCAAGGAGGCGCGCTCGTCCTTCTCTAAAGAGGTCGCGCTGCAAATCTCGGTCGTGCCGATTGGTGGCACGCTGCCCTTGCTGGTTTCGGCGCTGGGCCTGATGGGCTGGGCGGCGCGGCGGCGGGCGCAGAAGGCGGCGCTGCCCGCCTGAGGCGGGCAACACGGGCGTTGCGCCGTCAGCCTTGGAGCAGGCGGCGCAGCAGTTGCAGGTCGTCGGCGAGCTGGCTGTCGGTGGACATCAGCTCTTCGATCTTGCGCACGCCATGCATGATGGTGGTGTGATCACGCCCGCCGAAGCGGCGGCCGATTTCGGGCAGGGACCGCGGGGTCAACTGTTTGGCCAGATACATGGCGATCTGGCGCGGGCGCGCGATGGTGCGGACGCGTTTCGGTCCGATCATGTCGGACAGGCGGATGTTGTAATGTTCCGCCACCTTGCGCTGGATTTCCTCGATCGTGAGTTTGCGGTCGGAGGCGCGGAGGATGTCGGCAAGGCAGTCCTGCGCGAGTTCCAGCGTGATTTCGCGCCCCACGAGGGAGGCAAAGGCGAAGAGGCGGGTCAGCGCGCCTTCGAGCACGCGGACATTGGTGGTGATGCGATGGGCGAGGAATTCCAGCACGCCATCGGCAAGGACGAGGCCCTTGTACTGGCTGCGGTAAAGCTCGACCTTCTGTTGCAGGATGCCAAGGCGGAGTTCATAATCGGTCGGATGAAGATCGACCACCAACCCGCATTGCAGGCGGGACTTGATGCGGTCTTCGAGATCCTTGATCTCGCCCGGCGCGCGGTCGGCGGAGATGACGATCTGCTTGTTCTGGTCCACCAGCGCGTTGAAGGTGTGGAAGAATTCCTCCTGCGTGCTGTCCTTGCCCGCGATGAACTGCACGTCATCGACCATCAGGACGTCGACGGAGCGGAAAAGTTCCTTGAAATCCATGATCTGGCGTTCGCGCAGCGCCTGCACGAAGCGGTACATGAACTGTTCGGCCGAGAGGTAGAGCACGCGCAGATGCGGCTGGCGGGTCTGCAATTCATGCGCGATGGCATGCATCAGGTGCGTCTTACCAAGGCCGACACCGCCATAAAGGAAGAGCGGGTTGAAGGTGACGGGGCCGCCTTCGGCGACGCGGCGGGCGGCGGCATGGGCGAGTTCGTTGGGCTTGCCCACGACGAAGCTGTCGAAGGTGAAGCGCGAATCGAGCGGGGCGCCGGGCATTTCCTCGGCCTCGGCGGGGCGGGCGCTGATGGCGGCGGGTTTGGCACGGGCCGGGGCGCGCGTGACCGGAGCGGCGGCGGCAGAGGCCGGACGGGCGGCGCCCACGGCGAATTCCACGCGATCCACCTGCGCGCCCGCCGTGTTCAACTGAGCGCGGATGTGGTCGGCGAAGTTGCGGGAGACCCAGTCACCGAAAAAGGAGGTGGGTACCTCAAAGCGGGCGACGCCCTGTTTGAGGTCGGAAAACTTAAGCGGCTCGATCCAGGTGACGTAGTTGTTGCGGCCAACCCTCTTGATCAGTTCCTCGCGGACCAAACCCCAAGTCTCGTTCGTCAT